>NZ_JBIRQF010000070.1:0-1058 GCF_044333065.1 Streptomyces sp. NPDC021115 | reverse complement strand
GAGGCGCAGGTGGTGCGGTCGCCTGATGCGGTTGCGGTGGTGTTCGGTGGTGGTGCGGAGCGGGAGTCCGTGTCGTATGCGGAGTTGAATGCGCGGGCGAATCGGTTGGCTCGTCTGCTGGTGGGTGAGGGGGTGGGGCCGGAGGATCTGGTGGCGGTGTGTTTGCCGCGTTCGGTTGATCTGGTGGTGTCGTTGCTGGCTGTTGGCAAGGCGGGGGCTGCGTATCTGCCGTTGGATCCGGATTATCCGGTTGAGCGGCTGGCGGCGACGTTGGCTGATGGCCGTCCGGCTGTGTTGATCACGACGGGTGCCACCTTGGATGCGGGTGTGGGTGCTGGGGTGGGGGTGCGGCGGATCGATCTGGATGCTGCCGGGACGGTCGGTGCGCTTGGCCTGCAGTCGGTGGTGGATCCGGTGCGTGTGGGGCATTGTCCGGAGCATCCGGCGTATGTGATTTATACGTCGGGTTCGACGGGGCGTCCTAAGGGTGTGGTGGTGACGCAGGCGGGGCTGGTCAATTATGTGGTGCGGTGTGTGGAGGCGTATCCGGAGGTTGCGGGGCTGACGGTGTTGCATGCGTCGGTGTCGTTTGATGCGGGTGTGACGGGGTTGTATGGGGCTTTGGTGTGTGGTGGTGAGGTGGTGGTTGCGGCGTTGGATGACGGGTTGTCGGGTGCGTTGGGTGGTCGGCGTCCGTCGTTTATGAAGGTCACGCCGAGTGCGTTGGCGGTGTTGGATTCGTTGGGTGGTGGGGTGAGTCCGTCGGGTCGTCTGATGGTGGGGGGCGAGGCGGTCCAGGGTGCGGTGGTGGCGGAGTGGCGTGGTCGGCATGTGGGTGTGGAGGTGGTGGATCATTACGGTCCGACTGAGGTGACGGTGGGGTGTACTGACTATGTCCTGCCTGTTGGGGTGGGTGCGTCGGAGACTGTGCCGATTGGTCGGCCGATGTGGAATACGCGGGCGTATGTGTTGGATGCGCGGTTGCGGCCGGTTCCGGTGGGTGTTCCGGGTGAGTTGTATTTCGCGGGTGTGCAGTTGGCGCGGGGGTATTTGAACCG
>NZ_JBIRQF010000069.1:0-1081 GCF_044333065.1 Streptomyces sp. NPDC021115 | reverse complement strand
GCGCTAGGTGTGCTGTTCGGGGAGGTTGGTGACGCGGCTGGCTGGGGTGTGGCCGCTGATTCCGGTGTGGGGTCGGTGGTAGTTGTACCAGTCCAGCCAGTCGGGAAACGCTGCCTGGCGGTTGGCTTCTGAGGTGTAGGGCTGCTGGTAGGCCCATTCGTCGAGCAGGGTGCGGTGGAAGCGTTCGACTTTGCCGTTGGTCTGGGGGCGCCAGGGGCGGGTCCAGCGTGGGCTGATGCCCAGGTCGCGGCAGGTCTGGCGCCAGGTGTTCTTGCTGTAGGCCCAGGCGTTGTCGGTCAGCACGCGCTCGATGGTGACTCCGTGGTTGGCGAACCAGGCGGTGGCGCGGGCCAGGAAGGCGGCGCAGGTGGGGGCGGTCTCGTTGGGCAGGTGTTCGGTGTAGGCCAGGCGGGAGTGGTCGTCCAGGGCGGTGTGCAGGTAGGCGTAGCCGGTCCCGCGCTTGTTCTTGCGGGCGGCCGCTCGGCCCAGGATTTTGTGGCCGCCGCCGTCGGGGATGCGGCCGAGTTTCTTGACGTCGATGTGGACCAGTTCGCCTGGTCGGGAGCGTTCGTAGCGGCGGACGGGTTCGCCGGTGGCCCGGTCCAGCGTGGCCAGGGGTGGCAGGCCGTGGCGTTGGAGGATGCGGTGGGCGGTGGAGGCGGCGATGCCGGTGCGGGCCGCCAGCCGCAGTGGGCCGATGCGGTGTTCACGGCGCCTGTGCAGGACCTGTTCCTCCAGGGCGGCCGGCGTTCGGCGCGGTGAGCGATGCGGGCGGCTGGAGCGGTCGTGCAGGCCCGCTGTTCCCTGGTGGCGGTAGCGGTGGGCCCAGCGGGCGGCGGTGGTGTGGCTGACCTGGAAGCGTTCGGCCGCTCGTCGCAGCGGCCAGTTGTCCTCGACGACGCACCGGGCCAGACGCAGCCTGCCGGTCGGAGTCAGCGGGGCGTTACGGTGGATCAACGAGGGCCTCCTGCGTGCCGGTGAAGATGTCGCAATCCACACCGAAACCAGAGGCCCTCGCCTCGTTCAAGCACCACTCACGGCGCGTCGCCTGTCACCAACGTGCCGGGACAACACAGCTAGG
>NZ_JBIRQF010000068.1:0-1159 GCF_044333065.1 Streptomyces sp. NPDC021115 | reverse complement strand
GCGGTGGGTGTGGCGGGTGATGCCGAAGTGAGTGATCCGGCTGGTGCGGCGGTGTGGGGGTTGGTGCGTTCCGCGCAGGTGGAGAACCCCGGTCGTGTGGTGTTGCTGGATGTGGATCAGGACGAGCCGTCCGATGAGCTGATCGCGACCGTCCTGGCCTCGGACGAGTCCCAGATGGCCGTACGGGCAGGCACCGCATACGCACCCCGGCTGGTGCGCACGACCGCGAAGAAGGCCGCGTCCGCATCCCCGTTGAACCCCGAGGGCACGGTTCTGATCACCGGGGGTACGGGGACTTTGGGCGGTGTGGTCGCCCGCCACCTCGTATCGGAGCACGGCGTACGCAACCTGGTGCTCGCCAGCCGCCGGGGCATGGCCGCGGCCGGGGCCGGGGAGCTGAACACCGAGCTGGAGCAGCTCGGTGCGAACGTCCGAGTGGTCGTGTGCGATGTGGCCGACCGTGAGGATCTGAGCCATGTGCTGGCATCGATCCCCGCGGATGCGCCGCTGACGGGTGTGGTGCACACGGCGGGTGTGCTCGACGACGGTGTGATCGCGAGCCTGTCGCCTGAGCGTCTGGGTGCGGTGTTCCGGCCGAAGGTCGACGCGGCGCTGATGCTGCACGAACTGACGCGTGACCTGGATCTGGACGCGTTCGTGGTGTTCTCCTCCGCGTCCGGCGTGCTGGGCGGTCCGGGGCAGGGCAACTACTCGGCGGCGAACGCCTTCCTGGACGCGTTCGCGCAGTGGCGTCGGGCGCAGGGGCTGCCCGCGGTGTCCCTGGCATGGGGCCTGTGGGGCGAGACCAGCGGCATGACCGGCACGCTCGACCAGGCCGACCAGGCCCGGATGGTCCGCAGTGGCATCAAGCCGCTGTCCAACGATGAGGGCATGGCGCTGTTCGACATCGGCCTCGGCGCCGAGGAATCGGCTTTGGTGCCGGTGAAGTTCGACGTCACTTCCCTTGCACACCACGCGGAGACGGGCCAACTGGCCGCGATGCTGCGTGGACTCGTACGCCAGCCGCGCCGCCGCACCGCAGGTACCGGCAACACCGCTACCGGCGACTCCCTGGCCGGTCGGTTGTCGGGGTTGTCGCGTGCGGAGCAGGGGCGGGTTCTGGTGGATGTGGTGTGTGGTGAGGTGGCGGTGGTGTTGG
>NZ_JBIRQF010000067.1:0-1331 GCF_044333065.1 Streptomyces sp. NPDC021115 | reverse complement strand
CGGATCCCGGACCGCTCCAACGCCTCCCACGACACCTCCAGCAGCAACCGCTGCTGCGGATCCATCGCCTCCGCCTCACGCGGCGCGATCCCGAAAAACCCCGCATCGAACAGATCCGCCTCATGCAGGAAACCCCCGCCCCGCGTGCGGATCCGCCCGCGCCCGTGCGCGTCCGGGTCGTAGGCACGGTCCAGGTCCCACCCCCGTCCCTCGGGGAGACCCGAGATCACATCGCGCCCCTCCGACACCACCTGCCACAAGTCCTCCGGGGACTCCACCCCGCCCGGATACCGGCAGCCCATCCCCACGATCGCGATGGGCTCGTGGGCCTTCTCCTCCAGCTCCCGGGTCTGTTGCCGGGCCTCACGCAGTTCGGCAGTCGCGCGCTTGAGGTAGTCGCGGAGTTTGGCTTCGTTGGACATGGCGCTCACTTTTCCCATCCCTCAGCGCGACAGTTCGTTGTCGAGAGCGTCGAAGAGTTCGTCGTCCGTGACGTGGTCGAGGTCGTCGGCGGATGCGTCGATCTCGCCCTGGTCCCGGTGCCAGGCGCGGAGGATCTGGTTCAGTCGGGTGGTGATCCTCGTACGGTCCTCGCCGTCACCGTCGAAGAGCTTCAGGGCCTCCTCCATCCGGGTGGCGTCGGCGAGGACGCGCTGGACCGGATCGGGCTGATCGGGCTGATCGGGCTGATCGGGCTGGAGGGACGCCAGGAGGTGGGAGGCCAGATCGTCCGGTGTGGGCCGGTCGAAGAGGACATTGACCGGGAGCCTGAGTCCGGTCGCCGCGTTGAGCCGGTTACGCAGTTCGACCAGGGTCAGGGAGTCCAGGCCGAGCACCCGGAACTCCGCTTCGGTGTCGATGTCTTCGGCTCCCGCGTGCCCGAGGACGTCGGCGATCTCCTGGCACAGGAGGCTCTTCACGACATCGAGGCCGCGCCTGCCAGGTGCCTGTGCGACCCGGTCGGTCCAGGAGAAGGGGCCCGCGGCCGCAGTCGCCGTGGCCGGGACAGCCGTACGCCGAGGCGGGGTGGAGACGAGGCCGCGCAGCAGGGGCGGCAGATCGCCCGCAGCCGCCCTCTGGTGCAGGCGCGCCGAGTCGATCAGCAGCGGCACCACGGCCGGCTCGCTGCCCTGCCAGGCCTGGTCGAACAGGGCCATGCCGTGCTCGGAAGGGATCTTCCCGATGCCGTACCGCTCGAAGCGCTGGAGGGCCGTGTCGTCGAGGGTTCCGGCCATCCCGGAGGCCTGCTCCCACAACCCCCATGCGAGAGAAACACCCGGCAGCCCCTGAGCACGCCGCTCATGCGCCAACGCGTCCAAGAACGCATTCGC
>NZ_JBIRQF010000066.1:0-1428 GCF_044333065.1 Streptomyces sp. NPDC021115 | reverse complement strand
AAGGAGAATCTCAATGATCGTGTCAAGCCGCCTGCGTGACCGGCGGGGCGGAGGTGAAGAACCTCTTGTCACGCAGCATTGCCCACAGAACGTCGATTCGGCGGCGGGCGAGCGAGAGCAGGGCTTGGGTGTGCAGCAGGCCCTCGGATCGCTTCTTGAGGTAGTAGTCGCGCGATGGCCCGGGCCGCATCATCGCGGTCTGTGCCGACATGTAGAAGATGTGCCGCAGCCGCCGGTTGTAGCGCTTGGGCCGGTGGTAGTTGCCGGTCCGGCGGCCGGAGTCCCGGGCGACTGGGGCCAGGCCGGCGTGGGAGGCGAGCCGGCCCGCGTCGCGGTAGCCGGACAGATCGCCGACGATGGCGACGAACTCGGCGCCCAGGATCGGGCCCATGCCGGGCATCGATTCGATGATCTCGGCGCGGTCGTCCGTGTGGAAGGTCTCGCGGATCTCCCGGTCGGTGTCCTTGATCCGCTCATCCAGGGCCAGGAGCTGGTGGGCGAGATCGCAGACCAGCTTGGCGGCCCGCTTCTCACCGGGCAGAGCGGTCATCTGCGACTGAGCCGCTTCGACGGCCTTGGCAGCGACCTCGGCAGCACCGCGGACCTTGCGGCGTTCCAGCCAGGCCGTCAGCCGCTTGACGCCGATCCGCCGGAGGGCAGCCGGGGTCTGGTATTCGGTGAGCATGACGACCGGCCCCTTGGCAGCGGAGTAGTCGAAAGCCCGCTCCAGCGCGGGGCAGATGCCCACGAGCAGGTCGCGGAGCCGGTTGATCAGCCGGACCCGGTCGGCGATCAGGTCGGCCCGGTGGTTCGTCAGCAGCTGGAGCGTGGAGACCAGCTCCGGCGGGGTGTCCAGCGGGGCGAAGTCCCGGCGCATACGGGCCTGGTCGGCGATGACACGGGCGTCCCTGGCGTCGGTCTTGCCCTCGCCCTTGTAGGCGCCGGACATGCGGTTGACCGTCCGGCCCGGCACGTAGACGACCTGCTGGCCGTGGGCGATCAGCAGGGCAAGCAGCAGCGTGGAGGCCCGGCCGGAGATATCGACCGCCCACCGCACCTCGTCGGCCCGCTCACCGGCAGTCTCGATGAGAGCGAGGACCTGGGCCTCGTCATTGATCACCTTCGTCGAGAACAGCGTCTCGCCGTCGGCGTCCAGGGCCACCGCCCAGTGATGTCCCTTCCCGGCATCGATGCCGACCCATATCCGCGCCTGCCGCGTGCTCAAGTCCGTCGCTCCGTTCCACCGTGACCAGCACTTCCATGGCCCGGAGAACACTCCGCCGACAGGTCCCTAACCAGCGATGACCGCAGTTCTCAATCAGTGGTCGGAGCGTCCCGGAGGACCGGGCGGCCATTCTCCCTGAGCCATCAACGGCAACACCTCATCAGCCACACCCGGTCCTCCCGGACCGCCAACATTCTTAGGGA
>NZ_JBIRQF010000065.1:0-1626 GCF_044333065.1 Streptomyces sp. NPDC021115 | reverse complement strand
ACCCCCAACACCTCCGCGAACACCCCGCACAACGCCACCTCACGCGCCGAACGAGGCTCCCGGCCCCCCGCCGACACCAACACCCCGAAATCAGGCACCGGCAACGCACCCCGATCCACCTTCCCGTTCGGCGTCAAGGGAAGCTGGTCCATGGGGACGACGGCCGTGGGGATCATGTGGTCCGGCAGAGTGGCGCGCAGCTGCTCCCGGATGTTCTGGGCGTCGACCTCGCCGCCCTCCTCCGGCACCGCGTAGGCCACCAGGTTGTTCTGCCGGGCGACCACCAGGGCCCGGTGAACTGCCGGATGCGCGGTGAGAGCCGCTTCGATCTCGCCGGGCTCGATGCGGAAGCCCCGGACCTTGACCTGCTGGTCCGTCCGGCCGAGGAACTGAAGGGCACCGTCGGCGGTCCAGCGGGCGAGGTCGCCCGTGCGGTACATGCGTTCGCCGGTCGCACCGAAGGGGTTGGCGACGAACCGCTCGGCCGTCACTCCCGGCCGTCGCAGATAGCCGTCGGCCAACTGGGCCCCGGCGATGTACAGCTCACCGGGTACGCCGGGAGCCAGCGGGCGCAGCGCGGCGTCGAGCACATACAGGCGAGTGTTCCAGACCGGCCGGCCGATGGGCACGACCCCCGAGTCGGCGACGCTGTGCCAGGACGTGACATCCACCGCGGTCTCGGTCGGGCCGTAGAGATTGTGCAGTTCCGCGTGGGGCAGCGTGCGGTGGAACTGAGCGGCCAGGTCCGCCGGAAGCGCTTCTCCGCTGCACATCACCCGGGACAGGGTCGTGCAGAGCCCGGCGGACGCGTCGGCGAGGAACGCGTCCAGCATGGACGGCACGAAATGGACGGTCGTGACACCCTCGGCCTGGATCAGCCGGCTCAGATACGCCGGGTCCTTGTGGCCTCCGGGCTCCGTCACCACCAGGGTGGAGCCGGTGACGAGCGGCCAGAAGAACTCCCACACGGAGACGTCGAAGCTCGCCGGTGTCTTTTGGAGGACCCGGTCGTCAGGACCGAGACGGTACTCGTCCTGCATCCACAACAGTCGGTTGACGATGGCCCGGTGCGGAACAACGACCCCCTTGGGACGCCCCGTGGAACCCGAGGTGTAGATCACGTAGGCGGGAAGGCTCGGGTCCTGCGCGACGGCCGGGTCCATGGCCTCGCCGTCCCTCAGCCCCCTGAGGAGATCAAGGTCGTCGATCGTGTACGTGGGCTCCGCGTCACGGCTCATGAACTCCGTACGCTCGGCTGGATAGTCCAGGTCCAGCGGCAGATACGCGGCCCCTGCCTTGTGGGTGGCCAGAAGCGCGACGACCAGCTCAGCCGACCTCGGCAGCGCCACGGCCACCGTGTCGCCCGGCCGGACTCCCTGACCGATGAGCCAGTGGGCGATGCGGTTTGCCCAGGCGTTGAGCCGCGCGTAGCTCAACCGCGTGTCACCCGCGACCAGAGCCGTGGCCTGGGGGGTCCGCACCACCTGCGCAGCGAACAACTCCGCGACGGTCACCGTCAGCACGTCCCGGCCGGTGTCGTTCCAGGCGCGCAGGAGTTGGTGGCGTTCGTCGGGGGTGAGGATGTCGGCCCGGCTGACCGGCGCCTCCGGATCCGTGGTCACCTGC
>NZ_JBIRQF010000064.1:0-1689 GCF_044333065.1 Streptomyces sp. NPDC021115 | reverse complement strand
ACCCCCAACACCTCCGCGAACACCCCGCACAACGCCACCTCACGCGCCGAACGAGGCTCCCGGCCCCCCGCCGACACCAACACCCCGAAATCAGGAACCGGCAACGCACCCCGATCCACCTTCCCGTTCGGCGTCAAGGGTATGGCGGGGACAGCGGTGATCAGCGAGGGGATCATGTACTCAGGCAGTTGCCCGCGCAGTTCCTCGGCGACGGCGGAGGGGGCAAACTCGGTATCGGGCTCGGTCACCACGTAGGCGACGAGGCGGACGTCGTCTTCCCGGACGGTGTGGACGACGACGGTGGCGTGGGCCACGCCACCGCATCGCCGCAGCCCCGACTCGATCTCGCCGGGCTCGATGCGGAAGCCCCGGACCTTGACCTGTTGGTCGGCCCGGCCGGCGAACTCCAGCCGACCGTCCTTGTTCCAGCGAGCGAGGTCTCCCGTGCGGTACATGCGCGTGCCTGCGGGACCGTACGGGTTCGCCACGAAGCGCTGGGCGCTCATGCCCGGTTGTCCCAGGTAGCCCCGGGCCATTCCGGCGCCGGTGACATAGAGCTCGCCCACCACGCCGGGCGGCATCAGGCCGAGGTGCTCGTCGAGGACGTAGACCTGCTTGTCGGAGATCGGCAGGCCAATCGGGAGGGAGGGCTCGGGATCATGGCCGGGCGCCATCTCGTGGAGTGTGGCGAAGGTGGTGGTCTCGCCCGGTCCGTAGCCGTTGACCACGGTGAGGGCCGGGCAGGCCGCCATGACGCGTCGTACCGCGTCCGGCGGGACGACCTCGCCGCCGGTGAAGACCTGGCTCATGGGTGCGAAGGTGTTGGGATACTCCTCGGCCAGTGCCTTGAACAGCCCTGCGGTGATCCACATGGAGGTGATGCCGTGGTCGCTGATGATGTCCCGCAGATGCGGTCCGTCGAGCGGCACGTCAGGGGCGATGACCACCTGTCCGCCCTGCAGAAGGGGCATCCAGAGTTCGAACGGCAGGGCGTCCCAGGCGGTCGGCGAGTGCAGGAGCACCCGTGCGGGGTACCTTCCCACCGCCGGGTCCTCGGCCAGGGAGGTGATGTCGGCGTGGGTGAGCCCGATGCCCTTCGGGGTGCCGGTGGACCCGGACGTGTAGATGACGCAGGCGAGTTGTTCGGGGTCAGGCGACACACCGGACGGCTGGGCCAGGACCTGCGCGGCCTCCTCCTGGACGAGCAGCACCTGGTCCCGGGGTACGAAGGCCGGGGCCCGGGTCAGCGAGTCGGTCAGTAGCAGGCCGACGCTGTTGTCCGCCCACATCCCGCGCACCTGACTCTCCGGGTAACGGGCATCGAGCGACAGATACATGCCGCCCGCCTTGATCACGGCCAGCACCGCGACCACGAAGCCGATCGACCGCGGCATGGCGACGGCCACCAGCCGTTCCGTGCCGACCCCACGACCGATCAGTTCCCGAGCGAGGCGGTCGGCCCGCTGGTCGAGTTGGGCGTAGGTGAGCCGAGTGCCGTCGGCGACGACCGCGACGGCGTCCGGAGCCCGCTCGACCTGCGCCCGGAATGCCGCGACCAGGCTTCGCGCGGGCCGGCCGGTGTCGTCCCGCTCCGGCAGGAGTTGGTGGCGTTCGTCGGGGGTGAGGATGTCGGCCCGGCTGACCGGCGCCTCCGGATCCGTGGTCACCTGCTCCAGCAGCCGTACCCAC
>NZ_JBIRQF010000063.1:0-1855 GCF_044333065.1 Streptomyces sp. NPDC021115 | reverse complement strand
GCAGCCCCCGGTCCCGCCGGTACCGCACCAGCGCGTCCAGGAACGCATTCCCCGCAGCGTAATTACCCTGCCCCGCACCACCGAACGTGCCCGCCACGGAAGAGAACACCACAAACGCAGACAAGTCCAAGCCCCGCGTCAACTCATGCAGATGCCACGCCGCATCCACCTTCGGACGCAACACCGCAGCAACACGCTCCGGAGTGAGAACCCCGATCAGACCGTCGTCCAGCACCCCGGCGGTATGCACCACCGCCGAAATCTCCCGCCCGGCCAGCACCTCGGCCAGCGCCTCACGATCAGCCACATCACACGCCACCACCTCAACCCGCGCACCCAACCCCGCCAACTCCGCGACCAACTCCTCGGCACCCAGCGAAGCCATCCCCCGCCGCGACACCAGCAGCAGATCCCGCACACCACGCTCGGCCACCAGATGCCGCGCCACCACCGCACCCAGACCACCCGTACCACCCGTGATCAACACCCTGCCCGACCCATCAAACACCCGCACCACAGAGTCGGACACACCCACCCGAGCCAACCGAGGCACCACCAACCGCCCCTCCCGCACCGCCAACTCCGGCTCGGGCTGAGCCAACGCCCGCGACAACACCGCCCCCGACACGGCACCGTCACCAAGGTCCAGCAAGGTGATCCGATCCGGATGCTCCGACTGCGCCGACCGCACCAAACCCCACACCGACGCCACCGCCAGGTCATCGGCGTTCCGCGCGGTGACCGCACCCTGGGTCACCATCACCAACCGGGACCGGGTGAAACGCTCCTCCACCAGCCAGTCCTGCACCAGTTCCAGAGCGGAAGCAGCACTCGCGTGGACAGCGTCCACCACGTCGTTCTGGGACCGCGCACCGGGCAGCACAGCCAACACAACGTCCGGCACCGACTCATCCGCTGCGGACAGCGCCGCGAGATCCGCGCACACCCGGACCTCGGTACCCGCGTCCCGAAGCGCGGCAGCCAAAGCGTCGTCCGCGCCGACCACCGCAACCGCGGCGACCCCGGTCTCAACCGACCCGGATGGCAGGGGAGCCCAGTCGATACGGAACAGCGAGTCACTACCCGCCCCGGAAGCCGCGTCACCCAGCTGTCCTGGGGCTACCGGGCGGGTAGCGAGAGAATCAATGGAAGCGACAAGGCCGCCATCACTGTCCGCTATCGCGACCGAGACCGCCCTCTGGCCGGTGGGCGACAGTCGTGCCCGCACAGTCGTGGCGCCGGAGGCGTAGAGCGACACGCCGTCCCAGGAGAACGGCAGCGCCGTACTCTCTAGATCCAGATTGTCGTTACCGGATCCCGCCGACCCCGCCGCCTGGAATACCGCGTCCAGCAGAGCTGGATGCAGGCCGAACTCGCCAGCTTCAATCTCCTCCGGCAGTCCAACCTCGGCAAACACCACATCACCGCGCCGCCACACCGCCCGGAGACCTCGGAACACCGGCCCGTAGTCGAAACCCATCTCCGCAAGCCGCTCGTAGCGGTCGCTGAGATCGACCGGTTCGGCGCCGTGCGGCGGCCATACAGCCGCGTCGAAGCCGACGTCCCCCCGGTTGATTCCACTCGCGGCCAGCACACCCGAAGCGTGCTGCGCCCAGGGCGCGTCCACCGCATGCTCGGGCCGCCCGTGGATGGTGAGAGCGCGTTGGCCATCTCCATCGGCGGCCCCTACCCGCACCTGGATCTGCGCAGCGCCGCGCTCCGGCAGAACCAATGGCGCCGACAGGGTCAGCTCCTCGACGCGGTCACACCCGACCTCGTCACCAGCCCGGATCGCCAACTCCACGAACGCCGTACCCGGCACCAGAACGCGACCCATCACCACGTGATCGGCCAG
>NZ_JBIRQF010000062.1:0-2036 GCF_044333065.1 Streptomyces sp. NPDC021115 | reverse complement strand
CTTTAGGAGGCAACCGCCCCAGTTAAACTACCCACCAGACACTGTCCCTGATCCGGATCACGGACCCAGGTTAGACATCCAGCACGACCAGAGTGGTATTTCAACAACGACTCCACCATGACTGGCGTCATGATTTCACAGTCTCCCACCTATCCTACACAAGCCGAACCGAACACCAATATCAAGCTATAGTAAAGGTCCCGGGGTCTTTCCGTCCTGCTGCGCGAAACGAGCATCTTTACTCGTAATGCAATTTCACCGGGCCTATGGTTGAGACAGTCGAGAAGTCGTTACGCCATTCGTGCAGGTCGGAACTTACCCGACAAGGAATTTCGCTACCTTAGGATGGTTATAGTTACCACCGCCGTTTACTGGCGCTTAAGTTCTCAGCTTCGCCCTGACGAATCAGAGCTAACCGGTCCCCTTAACGTTCCAGCACCGGGCAGGCGTCAGTCCGTATACATCGCCTTACGGCTTCGCACGGACCTGTGTTTTTAGTAAACAGTCGCTTCTCGCTGGTCTCTGCGGCCACCACCAGCTCAAGGAGCAAGTCCCATCACCAGCAATGGCCCCCCTTCTCCCGAAGTTACGGGGGCATTTTGCCGAGTTCCTTAACCATAGTTCACCCGAACGCCTCGGTATTCTCTACCTGACCACCTGAGTCGGTTTAGGGTACGGGCCGCCATGAAACTCGCTAGAGGCTTTTCTCGACAGCATAGGATCATCCACTTCACCACAATCGGCTCGGCATCAGGTCTCACCCACATGAGGAACGGATTTACCTACTCCTCGGGCTACACCCTTACCCCGGGACAACCACCGCCCGGGCTGGACTACCTTCCTGCGTCACCCCATCACTTACCTACTACCACCTTGGATCAGCGGCTCCACCACTCCCCTCAACTCCGAAGAGATCAGGGCGGCTTCACGGCCTTAGCATCAGAGGATTCGATATTGGGCGCTTCAAAGCGGGTACCGGAATATCAACCGGTTGTCCATCGACTACGCCTGTCGGCCTCGCCTTAGGTCCCGACTTACCCTGGGCAGATCAGCTTGACCCAGGAACCCTTAGTCAATCGGCGCACACGTTTCCCACGTGTGTATCGCTACTCATGCCTGCATTCTCACTCGTGAACCGTCCACAACTACCTTCCGGCGCTGCTTCACCCGGCACACGACGCTCCCCTACCCACCACAGCCCTCGTTGGAGGTAATGCTGCAGTGACACGACTTCGGCGGTACGCTTGAGCCCCGCTACATTGTCGGCGCGGAATCACTTGACCAGTGAGCTATTACGCACTCTTTCAAGGATGGCTGCTTCTAAGCCAACCTCCTGGTTGTCTCTGCGACTCCACATCCTTTCCCACTTAGCATACGCTTAGGGGCCTTAGTCGATGCTCTGGGCTGTTTCCCTCTCGACCATGGAGCTTATCCCCCACAGTCTCACTGCCGCGCTCTCACTTACCGGCATTCGGAGTTTGGCTAAGGTCAGTAACCCGGTAGGGCCCATCGCCTATCCAGTGCTCTACCTCCAGTAAGAAACACACGACGCTGCACCTAAATGCATTTCGGGGAGAACCAGCTATCACGGAGTTTGATTGGCCTTTCACCCCTAACCACAGGTCATCCCCCAGGTTTTCAACCCTGGTGGGTTCGGTCCTCCACGAAGTCTTACCTCCGCTTCAACCTGCCCATGGCTAGATCACTCCGCTTCGGGTCTTGAGCGCGCTACTATATCGCCCTATTCGGACTCGCTTTCGCTACGGCTTCCCCACACGGGTTAACCTCGCAACACACCGCAAACTCGCAGGCTCATTCTTCAAAAGGCACGCAGTCACGACGCAGAGACAAGTCTCTGCGCGACGCTCCCACGGCTTGTAGGCACACGGTTTCAGGTACTATTTCACTCCGCTCCCGCGGTACTTTTCACCATTCCCTCACGGTACTATCCGCTATCGGTCACCAGGGAATATTTAGGCTTAGCGGGTGGTCCCGCCAGATTCACACGGGATTTCTCGGGCCCCGTGCTACTTGGG
>NZ_JBIRQF010000061.1:0-2405 GCF_044333065.1 Streptomyces sp. NPDC021115 | reverse complement strand
AGCGCCGCACCCGGCAGCAGCACCACACCCGACACCGCGTGATCAGCCAGCCACGGCTGAACAGCCAACGACAACCGACCACTGCACACCACACCCCCGGAGTCGGGAACACTCACGACGGAGCTGAGCAATGGATGGCCTACCGACAGGGCGAGGTCGCCCGCAGATTCGTCCGGGATGAGCCAGTAGCGCTGCCGCTGGAAGGCGTACGTCGGCAGGTCGACACGACGCGCACCCGTCCCCGCGAACACCTGCTCCCAATCCACCTCGACACCACGCGCATGGAGCCGCCCGACGGCAGTCAGCAGCGCACGAGCCTCGTCGGCGACATCACGGCGCAGGGTCGGTACGCCGTCCTGCCCCACCATCGCGGTCAAGACGCCGTCGGGGCCCAGCTCCAGGAAGGTGGCCACTCCCTGCTTCCGCAGGACCTCCACGCCGTCGGCGAAGCGGACCGTCCCACGGACGTGCTCGACCCAGTACTCCGGCGAGCACAGACGCTCGGGGTCGGCCACCTCGCCGGTCAGGTTCGACACCACCGGAAGGCTCGGCGGGTTGTACGACAGACCGGCCGCGACCTGGCGGAAGTCATCCAACATCCCGTCCATCAGCGGCGAGTGGAAGGCGTGCGACACCCGCAGCCGCTTGGTCCGGCGCCCCTCAAAGCGTCCGGCCACCGCCATGACCGCATCCTCGACGCCGGACAGCACCAGCGACGTCGGCCCATTGATCGCTGCGATGCTCACGCCCTCGGTCAACAGCGGGGCAACCTCGTCCTCGGTGGCCTCGACCGCCACCATCACACCGCCCTCGGGAAGCGCCTGCATCAGGCGGCCCCGAGCCACCACCAAAGCCGCCGCATCCTCCAACGACCACACACCCGCCACATACGCGGCCACAACCTCGCCAATCGAATGCCCCGCGACAAAGTCAGGCCGCACACCCCACGACTCCACCAGCCGGAACAGCGCCACCTCCACCGCGAACAGAGCAGGCTGGGCGAATCCTGTCTGGTCCAGCAGCTCGGACTCGCCGAAGACGACCTCCTTCAACGACCGACCGAGGACAACGTCCACCGCAGCGCACACCTGGTCGAACGCCTCCGTGAACACCGGGTACGCCGCGTACAGCTCACGCCCCATACCGATCCGCTGCGACCCCTGACCCGTGAAGGCGATGCCCAGCCGACCGGAAGCCGCCGCCTCACCGCGCACCGTGGCCAGCGCACCCCGCGCCGCATCGGCGGAGTCCGCCACCACCACCGCACGGTGATCAAAGTGCGCCCGCGACACCGCCAACGAATACGCCACGTCCACCAGGCTCAGGGCGTCGTCCGCCTCCAGATGGGCAGCCAATCGCTCCGCCTGCTTCTGCAAGCTCTCCGGCGACTTGCCCGACAGCACCAGCGGCACCGCCCCACCGGACACCACACGCTCGGCAACGTCCTCCTCGACGGCGGCCTCAAGGATCACGTGCGCGTTCGTCCCGCTGATACCGAACGAAGACACCGCCGCACGCCTCGGCCGATCCACCTCCGGCCACTCACGCGACTCCGTCAGCAGCTCCACCGCACCCGCCGACCAATCCACCTTCGGCGACGGCGCATCGACGTGCAGGGTCTTCGGCAGCACACCGTGCCGCATCGCCTCGACCATCTTGATGATCCCGGCCACACCCGCCGCAGCCTGCGCATGCCCGATGTTCGACTTCAACGACCCCAACCACAGCGGACGATCCGCCGCACGCTCCTGCCCGTACGTCGCCAGCAACGCCTGCGCCTCGATCGGGTCACCCAGCGACGTACCCGTACCGTGCGCCTCCACCGCGTCGATGTCCGTGCCCGTCAGGCGAGCATTGGCGAGCGCCTGCCGGATCACACGCTGCTGCGACGGACCATTCGGCGCCGTGATGCCGTTCGACGCACCGTCCTGATTCACCGCGGTGCCCCGCACCACCGCGAGCACCTGGTGACCGTTCGCCCGAGCATCCGACAACCGCTCCAGCAACAACAGCCCAACGCCCTCGGCCCACGCCGTCCCGTCCGCACCGGCCGCGAACGACTTGCACCGACCATCCGTAGCAAGACCACGCTGCTGCGAGAACTGAACGAAGGCGATGGGCGTCGACATGACGGCCACGCCGCCTGCCAAGGCCAGGGAGCATTCTCCGGATTGCAGGGCCTGGACGGCGGAATGCAATGCCACCAACGACGACGAGCACGCCGTATCCACCGTCACAGAGGGGCCTTCGAGGCCAAGGGCGTAGGACACGCGGCCCGAGACCAGGCTGCCCGCGGCGACGGCCTCGGAATAGTCGTGGTACATGGCTCCGGCGAAGACTCCGGTCCGGCTCCCGCGCAGCGAGGTCGGATCGATACCGGCCCGCTCCAGCACCTCCCACGACAC
>NZ_JBIRQF010000060.1:0-2591 GCF_044333065.1 Streptomyces sp. NPDC021115 | reverse complement strand
CAGGCGTTGGAGATTCTTCTTGATGAGGTGCGTGCGCATCTTGAGGGGGAGCGGGAGCGGCTGCCGGTGCCGGCGCCGTATCGTGATTTTGTTGCGCATGCGCGTCTGGCGGTGAGTGCGGAGGAGCACCGCGGGTATTTCGAGCGGGTGCTGGGTGAGGTGGAGGAGCCGACCGCTCCGTATGGTGTGCTGGACACGCATGGTGATGGCACGGGTGCGGGTGAGGCGGTCGTGGAGCTTGCCGTGGGGACGGCTGGGCGGCTTCGGGCGCAGGCCCGGCGTCACGGTGTCAGTGCGGCCGCTTTCTTCCATCTGGCCTGGGCGCGTGTTGCCGCTGCGACGACCGGTCAGACCCATCCGGTGTTCGGCACTGTTCTGCTGGGGCGTATGGAGGCGGGTGGTACCGCTCACCGCACCCCGGGTCTCTACATCAACACTCTCCCGATCCGCATCGACTCGACGCAGAGTGTGATCAGTGGTTTGAGCGTCACGCAGCAGCAGCTGGGTGAGTTGTTGCGGCATGAGCACGCGCCGCTGACCCTGGCCCGGCAGGCCGCCAGCCTGCCCGGGCAGAGCCCGCTGTTCACCTCACTCCTCAACTACCGCCACAGCCCGGCGGCCGTGTCTGAGGGGGCCGCCCTCAAGGGCATCCAGCTCCTGCACTCGCACGAGCGCACCAACTACCCGCTCACGGTGTCCGTCGACGACACTGGCATCGGGTTCCGGCTCTCCGTGCAGGCGGGTCACCCGGTCGACCCGGACGTCGTCTGCGGGCTGCTGCACACCGCCGTCGAGAACCTGATCGGTGCCGCCGAGGGGGCCCTCCAGACGTCGCTCGACCGGATTCCCGTCCTCGATGACCGGCAGCACGAGCAGCTGCTCACCGCCTGGAACGACACGGGGCGCGACGTGCCGGCCGGGACGTTGCCGGAGTTGTTCGAGGCGCAGGTGGCGCGGACTCCGGACGCGGTCGCGGTGGTTCATGCGGGCGAGAGCCTGACGTATGCGGAGCTGAATGCGCGGGCGAACCGTCTGGCGCATCTGCTGGCGGCCGACGGTGTCGGGCCCGAGCACCTGGTCGCGGTGTGCCTGCCGCGCTCGGTCGAGCTGGTCGCCTCACTCCTGGCCGTCACGAAGGTGGGTGCGGCCTATCTCCCGCTCGACCCGGACCACCCGGCCGATCGTCTGGCGATGATGCTGACTGACGGTCGCCCAACGGCCCTGATCACCACCAGCACGACGACGGACGCTGGCCTGGGAGCGGAGGTGGGCGTACGCCGTATCGAGCTGGACGACCCTGCCGTGACCGACCTCCTGTCGCGGCAGCCCGTGCCGAATCCTGCGCGCCGGGGCCACCGCCCGGAGAATCCGGCCTACGTCATTTTCACCTCCGGTTCCACCGGCCGCCCCAAGGGCGTCGTCGTGCCGCACGCCGCGCTGACCAACTTCCTCGCGGCCATGAGCCACCGCCTTCTGCTCACGGAGAACGACCGCCTGCTCGCCGTCACCACGATCGGCTTCGACATCGCCGGGCTCGAGCTGTACCTGCCGCTGGTGTCCGGCGCCACGGTCGTCCTCGCCGACCGCGATGAGGTCCGCGACCCGGACGCCCTTCGGTCCCTCGCCGCGCGCGAGTCCGTCACCGTCATGCAGGCCACCCCCAGCCTGTGGCAGGCGCTGGCGGGCGACGACGCCCTGAGGTCCGTACACGTCCTCGTCGGTGGCGAGGCACTCCCCGCCGAGCTGGCCCGCACCCTGGCCGGCACGACGGCCTCCGTCACCAACCTGTACGGCCCGACCGAAACGACCATCTGGTCCACTGTTTCAACCGTCACGGCGGACACTCCCGTGTCCATAGGCCGGCCCCTCCTCAACACCCGTGTGTACGTGCTGGATGCCGCGCTGGGGCCGGTTCCGGTGGGTGTGCCCGGCGAGCTGTACATCGCCGGCAGCGGACTGGCCCGCGGGTATCTGAACCGTCCGGGGTTGACGGCGGAGCGGTTCGTGGCGTGCCCCTACGGGGGCCCGGGTGAGCGGATGTATCGCACGGGTGATCTGGTGCGGTGGCGTGGGGACGGGACGCTGGAGTATCTGGGCCGCACCGACGACCAGGTCAAGGTCCGCGGTTATCGGATCGAGCTGGGTGAGATCGAGGCCGCGCTGGTCGGCCGGCCGGGCATCGCTCAGGCCGTCGTGATCGTCCGTGAGGACGTTCCCGGGGACAAGCGGATCGTCGCTTATGTGGTGCCGGCCGAGGGTGTGGTTGTGGACACGTTCGCGTTGCGCGCGGGTGTGGGGGCGGTGTTGCCGGAGTACATGGTGCCGTCCGCGATTGTTGTGCTGGATGCGTTGCCGTTGACCGCGAACGGCAAGCTGGACCGGCGTGCGCTGCCGGCTCCGGATCACACCGCTGCCGTGGAGGTGTCCTATCGGGCGCCGCGGACGTCGGACGAGCGGCTGGTGTGTGAGGCGTTCGCCGAGGTCCTCGGCCTGGAGCGGGTCGGCATCGACGACAACTTCTTCAACCTCGGCGGACACTCACTCCTGGCCGTCAGGCTTGCGGAGAAGCTGCGTTCCCGTGGTGTGTCGGT
>NZ_JBIRQF010000059.1:0-2791 GCF_044333065.1 Streptomyces sp. NPDC021115 | reverse complement strand
TATGTGTTGGATGCGCGGTTGCGGCCGGTTCCGGTGGGTGTTCCGGGTGAGTTGTATTTCGCGGGTGTGCAGTTGGCGCGGGGGTATTTGAACCGGCCGGGGTTGACGGCGGAGCGGTTTGTGGCGTGTCCGTTCGGGGGCCCGGGTGAGCGGATGTATCGCACGGGTGATCTGGCGCGGTGGCGTGGGGACGGGACGCTGGAGTATCTGGGCCGCACCGACGACCAGGTCAAGGTCCGTGGTTACCGGATCGAGCTGGGGGAGATCGAGGCGGCGCTGGTCGGCCGGCCCGGTGTGGTGCAGGCGGCCGTGATCGTTCGTGAGGATGTTCCCGGGGACAAGCGGATCGTCGCTTATGTGGTGCCGGCCGAGGGTGTGGTTGTGGACACGTCCGCGTTGCGCGCGGGTGTGGGGGCGGTGTTGCCGGAGTACATGGTGCCGTCCGCGATCGTCGTCCTGGATGGGCTGCCGTTGACGGTCAACGGCAAGCTGGACCGGCGTGCGCTGCCGGCCCCGGACCACACTGCCGCCCTGGAGGTGTCCTACCGCGCCCCGCGGACGTCGGACGAGCGGCTGGTGTGTGAGGCGTTCGCTGAGGTCCTCGGCCTGGAGCGGGTGGGCATCGACGACAACTTCTTCGAACTCGGCGGGCACTCGCTCCTCGCCACCCGGCTGGTCAGCCGTATCCGCTCGGCTCTGCAGGTCGAACTGCCCCTTCGGGCAATCTTCGAAAGCCCCACAGTGGCGGGCCTTTCATCCCATTTCAATCGTCCCAAGCGAACCAGGCCTGCCCTGCGTCGTCGCTCCAGGCAGGAGGAGATCTGATGATCCCGTTGTCGTACACCCAGCAGCGACTGTGGTTCCTTGGACAGTTGGAAGGACCGAGCGACACCTACAACATCGCGCTTCCCTTGCGACTGCGGGGTGCCCTCGACCGTGAGGCGCTGCGCGAGGCCCTGCAGGACGTGGTGGAGCGCCATGAGGTACTCCGTACCGTTTTCCCGGCCAAGGACGGGAAGCCGTACCAGAAGATCCTCGCCCCCGACCTGGCGCGCATTGATCTGCCGACGACTGAGGTGGACCCTGCGGACTTGCCGACGGCACTGGCCGAGGCATCGAGTCACACCTTCGATCTGCAGTCCGACATTCCGCTGCGCGCCTGGCTGTTCGCCATGGCGCCGGACGACCATGCGCTCATCGTCGTGGTGCACCACATCGCGAGCGACGGGTGGTCGAGGGGGCCGCTGGCGCGTGACCTCTCGATCGCCTACGCGGCTCGCTGCGGCGGAAAACCGCCGGAGTGGATGCCGCTTGAGGTGCAGTACGCCGACTACACCCTGTGGCAGCGAGACCTGCTGGGCGATCACGACGACCCGGAGAGCCTCCTCCACGAGCAGCTCGCCCACTGGCGTCGCGCGCTCTCCGGCATGCCGCACGAGCTCGAACTCCCGGTGGACCGGCCGCGTCCGCTCCGGTCCACCCACGCGGGCGGCGTGGTGGAGCTGACCGTTCCCGCCGACCTCCACGAGCGGCTGGCGCAGACCGCCAAGGCCGAGGGCGTGACCGTGTTCATGGTGGCGCAGGCGGCCCTCGCCGTACTGCTGTCGCGGCTCGGAGCAGGGGATGACATCCCGATCGGCGTGCCCATCGCGGGACGCCTGGACGAGGCCCTGCACGACCTGGTGGGACTGTTCGTCAACACGCTGGTGCTCCGCACGCGCGTGGCCGACGAGCTCTCCTTCAAGGAGCTCCTGCAGCAGGTCCGGGAGACGTCGCTGGAGGCATTTTCGAACCAGGACCTGCCGTTCGAGCGGCTCGTGGAGGACCTGGCGCCGGTCAGGTCGATGGCACGGCATCCGCTGTTCCAGGTGACCCTGAGCGTGCAGAACAACGCGGACGCGGTGCTGGAGCTCCCCGGCCTGGAGGTCGAACCGCTGAGCGGGGAACAGCGTCCCGCCAAGTTCGACCTGGATATCCAGCTCAGCGAGCGGTTGGGCGCCCAGGGACGGCCCGTCGGCATGTCCGGTAGCATCACCTTCGCCACCGACCTGTTCGACGAGGCAACCGTCGCGGACATGGCGGAGCGCTTTGTCCGGGTCCTCGACGCGGTGATCTCGAACCCGGAGCAGCGCATCGACCGGCTGGAGGTGACGAGCCCGGCCGAGCGCCGACGCCTGCTGGACGAGTGGAACACGCCGGCGCGGAGCGAACGGGCAGCCGCCACCCTGCCGGAACTCTTCACGGCCCAGGTGGAGCGCACACCGGACGCGATCGCCGCGGTCTGCGGCGACCAGCGGCTCACCTATGCGGAACTCGCGCAGCGCTCCGACGCCCTGGCAGCCCTGCTCGTTCGGCACGGCGCCGGTCCGCAGACGACGGTCGCCGTCTGCCTCGAACGATCCCTCGACCTGGTCGTCGCGCTGCTGGCCGTGTTGAAGGCCGGCAGCGCCTACCTTCCCGTCGACCCGGCCTCGCCGTCGGACCGAATCAGCTTCGTGTTCGCGGACTGCGCTCCGTCCCTGGTGATCACCTCCACGGTGTCGATGGCGGCAGTGGCGCACGAGGAGACCGTCCGCCGGGTGGTTCTGGACGACCCGGAGACGAGTGCGGAACTGTCGAACGGCGGGGACGACGTGTTGCTGGCGGCAGATCTCCCCGGCACGCTGTCATCGGCGAACGCCGCGTATGTCATCTACACCTCCGGTTCGACCGGCCGCCCGAAGGGTGTGGTCGTCCCGCACCAGAACGTTGTGCGCCTGTTTGACGAGACGAGGCGCTGGTTCGATTTCGG
>NZ_JBIRQF010000058.1:0-2813 GCF_044333065.1 Streptomyces sp. NPDC021115 | reverse complement strand
CCACACCCCACCACCAGATGACGCGCCAGCAGCGACCCCAGCACCCCCGTACCGCCCACCACCAACACCACACCCTCAGGATCCAACGACACCGGGGCCTGGAGGGCGCCCGGTGTCGTCCGGGTGAGCCTGGGAGCCAGCAAGGTCCCTTTACGCAAGGCCAGTTGGGGTTCATCGCTTGCGAGGGCGGCGGCCAGGCTGTCCTGGTCCGGGTGGGTGTCGACGTCCAAGAGGACGAAGCGGCCGGGGTGTTCGGTCTGGGCAGAGCGCAGCAGACCCCACAGAACCGAGGCGGACAGCGCGCTCACGCCCTCGTCGGGAGCGGTGGCCACGGCTCCACGGGTGAGGACGACGAGGCGCGAGTCGGCCAGCCGGTCCTCGGCCAACCAGCCTCGCAGCAGGGCCAGTACGCGCTGGGCGGTGGCATGGGCCGCGCCGGGCATTTCCCGCGCGGCGCCGTCCAAGTCCGCGTCCGTGTCCATGCAGGGAAGGAGCACGGTGTCGGGCACATCGGCGGACCGGGCCAGCGTGGCCGGGTCGGGGTAGGCCACGGCACCGGACAGGGCCAGCGCCTCGGAGCCGAGCACGCACCAGGAGTCGGAGGAAGACAGGGGGGCGTGGCTGCCGAGGGCGGTCCAGTCCAGGTGAAACAGGTCGTCGTGGTCGTGGGCGGGGTGGCGCGCCTCAGGAGTCTCCGAACTCAGCCGACGTACCGTCACTTCTGAGATGCTCAGCACGGGCTCGCCCATGGCGTCCACCGCAGACAGGCGTACGGTGTCGGCTCCCGTGGGCGTCAGCAGCACGCGGAGTGTGGTTGCGCCGGTGGCGTACAGCTCGACTCCGGACCAGGCGCGGGGTACTCCGGTGTCGGTGAGCGGGCGCAGTGCGGCGGCGAGGAGCGCCGGGTGCATGCCGTATCCGGCGGGGTCGGTGTCGGCCGGAAGCTCAACCTGACTCCAGGCGGCGTCAGTTGGAGGATCCACGTCCGCCCGGACGAGGCCGACGGTGGTCTCGGTCAGTTCCCCGGTGGCGTGCCGGACCCAGGTACCGGAGGTGCGCGAGAAGACCGTGACGGAACAGCGTCCGCGGCCGAGCGTGTCGATCACGACCCGTACATCGGTGGCGATCCGCCCGACCCGGAGGGGTGTCTCGACGGTCAGCCGCTCCAGCCGGTCGCAGCCCACCTGGTCGGCGGCGGCCAGGGCCAGTTCGAGCAGCACGGTGTGCGGTACGTCCGTGGCCCAGGGGTGGGCCGTAGGCGAGAGTCGGCCGGTGAACACCCAGCCACTCCCGTCGGGCCGCTCCACCACCGCGCCCAGCAGCGGATGCCCCGCCGCCTCCAGCCCCGCCGACGCCACATCCACCACGGCCGCGTCCTCCCGCAGCCAGTAGGAACGGCGCTGGAAAGCGTACGTCGGCAACTCCACCGGCCACGCCCCGGGGAAGAGCGGCGACCAGTCGACGGGCAGGCCGCTCACGTGGAGGCGGGCCGCGTTCGTGAGGATCTGCTGTACGGCCTCATGGTCTCGGCGCAAGGAACCCACGACGGTCCGCTCGCCACCGAGCGTCTCCGCAACGCCCGCGGTCAGTACGGGATGCGGGCTGGACTCCACGACGTATCCATGGCCGGCGTCGGCGGCAGCCTGGACGGCTTCCTGGAACCGGACAGTCCGTCGGAGGTTCTCGTACCAGTAGCCGGCGTCCAGCCGCGCGGTGTCGAGAGCGGTCGCGGTGACGCTGGAGTAGAAGGCGGTGTCGCACGCTGTGGGGGTGACCCCGGCGAGTTCCGCGAGGAGCAGCTCGCGCAATGGCTCGACACTCGTGGAGTGGGAGGCGTAGTCGACATCGACACGGCGGCTCACGATCCCGCGCGCCTCGCAGCGGGCCATGAGCGCGTCGAGTGGCTCGGGTTCGCCCGACACGACGGTCGAGGAGGGGCCGTTGACCGCAGCGATCTCGGCGTGTCCGCCCAGGGTGGCCAGCAGTGTGCGCACGTCGTCGGCCGGGGCGGCGACGGAGGCCATGCCGCCGGTGCCCGCCAGACGCAGCAGGGCCCGGCTGCGGACCGCGACGATCTTCGCCGAGTCCTCCAGGGACAGCGCTCCCGCGACATGGGCGGCAGCGATCTCGCCCTGGGAGTGGCCCACAACCGCGTCGGGCCGTACGCCCAAGGACCGCCATACCGCGGCCAGTCCGATCATGACGGCCCAGAGAGCGGGCTGGACGACGTCGACCCGTTGCAGCGGAGGCGCGCCGTCCACACCGTTCAGTACGTCGAGCAGGGACCAGGTGACGTACGGAGCGAGGGCCCGGTCGCAGGCCCGGATCTGCTCCTCGAAAGCCGGTGAGTGGGCGAGCAGGTCCCCTGCCATGCCCGCCCACTGGGAGCCCTGTCCGGGGAAGACGAAGACGATGCCGCGCTTGTCGTCAGGGGGTGTGGTGGGGGGCGTCACCGTCAGGTTGTCCGCCGTAGAGCCCTCGGCCAGGGCACGCACCCCCGCCAGTAACTCCTCACGGTCGGCACCCGTGATGACCGCGCGGTGTTCGAACAGCGATCGCTGTGAGACCAAGGACCAGCCCACGTCCCCGACACGCGACTGCTCTCCCACATGACGTGCCAACCGCTTCGCCTGCTCCCGCAAGGCCTCCACCGAACGGCCCGACACCACCCACGGCACCACACCCGAAACGCCCTCAGCCACGGGACTCTTGACCGCCGCGGCCTCCTCCACGATCACGTGCGCGTTCGTCCCGCTGATCCCGAACGACGACACCCCCGCACGCCGCGGCCGACCCGCCGCGGGCCACTCCCG
>NZ_JBIRQF010000057.1:0-3169 GCF_044333065.1 Streptomyces sp. NPDC021115 | reverse complement strand
GGGCAGGGTGCGCAGCGGTTGGGGATGGGCCGGGAGTTGTATGGCCGGTTCCCGGTGTTCGCACAGGCGCTGGATGCCGTACTCGCGCACCTGGACGACTCGGTGCGCGGGGTGATGTGGGGCGAGGACGCGGAGGCCCTGAACAGCACCGGGTCGGCCCAGCCCGCCCTGTTCGCGGTTGAGGTGGCGCTGTTCCGGCTGGTCGAGTCGTTTGGGGTGCGGCCGGACTTCGTGGGTGGCCATTCGATCGGTGAGGTCGCGGCAGCACACGTGGCGGGTGTGCTGTCGTTGGAGGACGCGTGTGCTTTGGTGTCGGCGCGTGCTCGGTTGATGCAGGCGCTGCCTGCCGGTGGTGCGATGGTGGCGGTGCAGGCAACGGAGGACGAGGTCCGGCCCCAGTTGTCCGATCGGGTGTCGATCGCGGCGGTCAACGGGCCGTCGTCGGTGGTGGTCTCCGGTGACGAGGATGCTGTGCTGGAGGTTGCGGCACGGTTCGAGGCCGGCGGACGGCGTACGAGCAGGCTCGCGGTGAGTCATGCGTTCCACTCGCCACTCATGTCCTCGATGCTCGACGGCTTCCGTGCCGTCGTGGAGGGGCTGGAGTTCCGTGAGCCGGTGATTCCGGTGGTGTCGAATCTGTCCGGTGCCCTCGCTACGGCGGAGGAGTTGTGTTCGCCGGAGTATTGGGTGCGGCATGTGCGGGAGACGGTGCGGTTCGCTGATGGTGTTCAGGCGTTGTCGGATGCGGGGGTGGGGACGTTCCTGGAGCTGGGGCCGGACGGTGTGCTGTCGGCCCTGGTCCGGGAGTCGGCACCGGATGAGGCCGTGGTCGTTCCGGTGCTGCGTAAGGACCGTGGCGAAGAACTGGCTTTGGCCACCAGTCTGGCTCGTCTGCACGTGACCGGTGTGGGCGTGGACTGGCGGGCGTTTTTCACGGGCACGGGTGCGCGGCAGGTCGAGCTGCCCACCTACGCTTTCCAGCGGCAGCGGTATTGGCCTGCGGCTGTGGCTGCTCCGGGTGATGTGCGGGCTGCCGGCCTGGCCTCGGCTGAGCATCCGTTGCTGGGTGCGGCGGTGCCGTTGGCCGACTCGGACGGTGTGGTGTTCTCCGGTCGTCTGTCGTTGGCCTCGCATCCGTGGCTGGCCGATCACGTGGTGATGGGTCGCGTTCTGGTGCCGGGTACGGCGTTCGTGGAGTTGGCGATCCGGGCTGGTGACGAGGTCGGGTGTGACCGAGTCGAGGAACTGACCCTGTCCGCACCGCTGGTGTTGCCCGAGCGGGGCGCGGCGCAGATCCAGGTGTTCGTCGGTGAATCTGACGACTTTGGCCACCGGTCGGTGAAGATCTTCTCCCGGCCGGATGGCGCCGACGAACTGTCCTGGACCCAGCACGCCACGGGCGTGCTCGCTGCGGCGGACGAGCTGCCCGGGGTTGGGTTCGATGCCGCGGTGTGGCCGCCGGTTGGCGCCGAGCCGGTCGATCTGGACGGCTTTTATGAGAACCGGGCCGAGGCTGGCTTTGAGTACGGGTCGGTGTTTCGGGGGCTGCGGGCTGCTTGGCGGCGCGGTGATGCGGTGTTTGCCGAGGTTGCGCTGCCAGAAGAGGTTGAGCCCGGTGGGTTTGGTGTGCATCCCGCTCTGCTGGACGCGGTATTGCACGCGGGGGTGTTTGCAGGTGGCGACGAGGGCGCTGAGAACGGGGTGCTGCCGTTTTCCTGGGAGGGTGTGTCGTTGTTCGCCTCGGGGGCGACGACGGTGCGTGCTCGACTGTCGTACAGCGGGCAGGAAGCGATCAGGATCGCGGTCTCGGATGCGGCAGGCGCGCCGGTCGCTTCGGTGGACGGCCTCCTGGTCCGCCCGGTAACGGCCGGACAGTTCGGTGATGGCCAGATGGTCGGCCGGGATTCGTTGTTCCGGGTGGAGTGGGTCCCGGTGGCTGAGGGGGCGGTTGCCGGGCCGTCGGTGGTTGGGGTGGTCGGCCCGAATGGTGGCTTGAGCGATGGGTTGCGGGGTGCGGGGGTCTCGGTAGCGGGGTGCGTGGATCTGGCGGCCTTGGCTGTGGCTGAGGGTCCGGTGCCGGATGTGGTGTTGGCCGTGGTGGGGGCGGAGCGGCCCGGTGACGGGGTGGTGGAGTCCGTTCACGCCACGGTGGCGCAGGCTCTGGGCCTGGTCCAGAGGTGGTTGGAGGGGGAGCGGTTCGCTGGGTCTCGTCTGGTTGTGGTGGCGCGTGGTGCTGTCAGCGATCTGGCGGTGGCGTCGGTGTGGGGTTTGGTGCGGTCGGCGCAGTCGGAGCATCCGGATCGGATCACCTTGCTGGACCTTGGTGACGGTGCCGTGTCGGGGGCGGTGTTGTCGCGGGCGTTGGCTGTGGGTGAGCCGGAGTTGGCGGTGCGGGAGGGGCGGTTGGTGGTGCCTCGGTTGGCTCGGGTGGGTGTGTCCGACTCTGTGGTGCGGGTGTGGGGTGGCTCCGGTGCGGTGTTGGTCACGGGTGGTACGGGTGGTTTGGGTGCGGTGGTGGCGCGGCATCTGGTGGCCGAGCATGGCGTGCGGGATCTGCTGCTGGTGTCCCGGCGGGGGAACGATGCTCCGGGTGCGGCGGAGCTTGTGGCTGAGTTGGTGGGGTTGGGCGCGTGGGTTGAGGTGGTGGCGTGTGATGTGGCCGACCGGGATGCGTTGGCGGAGGTGCTGTCCGGGCGGGAGATTTCGGCTGTGGTGCATGCGGCCGGTGTGCTCGATGACGGTGTGATGGGTGCGTTGACTGCGGAGCGTGTTGCTGCGGTGTTGCGTCCGAAGGTGGATGCGGCGTGGCATCTGCATGAGTTGACGCGGGGCCTGGACTTGTCTGCGTTTGTGGTGTTCTCCTCCGTGGCGGGGACGTTGGGCAGCGCGGGTCAGGGGAGTTATGCGGCGGGGAATGCGTTCCTGGATGCGTTGGTGGAGTATCGGCGTGGCCAGGGGTTGCCGGGTGTGTCGTTGGCGTGGGGGCCCTGGGATCAGCCTGGCGGCATGCTCGGTGATCTGACTGCCGGTGATCGTGAGCGGATGTCGCGTGCGGGTCTGCCGCCGTTGTCTGTCGAGCAGGGTGTGGCGCTGTTCGATGCCGCTGTGGGGGCTGGGGAGCCGGTGGTGTTGCCGGTGCGGCTGGATCTGCCGGCGCTGCGGGCTCGTG
>NZ_JBIRQF010000056.1:0-3170 GCF_044333065.1 Streptomyces sp. NPDC021115 | reverse complement strand
TCGCAATCCACACCGAAACCAGAGGCCCTCGCCTCGTTCAAGCACCACTCACGGCGCGTCGCCTGTCACCAACGTGCCGGGACAACACAGCTAGGTCCCTCGGATGGACCCCGCGAGGATCCCCGGCACTCGGCCAGAGACGTTCACCTGGCCGGAGCTGTTGCAGGAACTCGGGCCGGTAACGGAGCCACCGGTCGAGTGGAGCCACCAGCACGGCGACGTCGTGGAAGCACTCTGCGAGACGGCAAGCGAGATGGACGACCTGCTGTTCCACGACGTTGGCGCCTACGTCGTCGGCACCGAGATCCCGATCGGCTCGGGGGAAGACGACGACGATGGCGACCTCGTCGACCGGGCCACCGCGTGGGCCGACCGCCTGGAGGACGTGGTGGACAAGCTGCGCGCCGCGGTGAGCGCTGGCACCGTGCTGCACGACGAAGTGATCACCGCCCTGACGCAGGCCCTGGCGGACGCCGGCCTCAACGACAGCCACGCGAAGCGCGGACCCAACGGAGAGACCAGCGTGCACCTATCGCCCGCCGACGCCGAACAGCTCGGCGCCATGCTGGCCGTCAAGACCACCTCGCTATCGGCGAGCCTGAAGGAAGTCGGAGTGAAGGTCTTGGGCGGGTACAGCGGCGAGTCCCACACCGTGTACCTCACCGATGACGGCGGTCGCATGCTCGTCGAGCTGCTGCGCGAGCCCACCAGGTGGTCGTGAGCGCTCAAGAAGCGGTCCCGCACCGACCGGTGAGGGACCCCTTTTCGTGTGTCGAACGCCCATAGAGCGCTCACTGATTAGCAAGCTCATGCGCTTGCTAAAAAGGCTCAGAAGCTGTTCCTAAGCCCTTCGGGGAGGGTGCGCCGGTACGCTGGTGGTGGGCGTCTCCAGAGCGTCTTGGCGGCCACTGATGCGGGGGCCGGGGCAAAGTGACTGTGGTGGATTTGACTCCTGCCTCAAGCGAAACAACCGCCCCAGCTCTTTCGTTCGCGTACCGTTCCTGAAACCGCTCGGCGGAGAAACAGCTGCTCAGCGACGTGCAGGAAATACCGGCACCGGCTCGATGAGCGCCGTCACGACACGTAATTGCAGTTGTAGTTGCCCTTGCTCGACGTGTATTCGCAGACGGCGAAATGGACGTCCTTGACCTGGTAGTGGCTGTCCGCGGCCCACCCGCTTCCATTGCTCGAAGCGATGGTCGTCCAGGTGTAAGGGGCCTCATCCCAGCCAATGCCGTCCCACTGCTTGTACTGGATACGGAGGTGGGCGATCACCGAGCTGCTGCACCTGCCGGTGGTGGAGACGGAGATGTTGTACGAGGCGCGGAATCCGGTGCCGTTCTCAATCGCGCTGTAGACGTAGTCCCCATCCGCCTCAGCGCACTTCAAGTCGCTCAGTCCGCTGACGATCCATTGGACGCCGGCCTCGTTGGCACTGGCGGGTGCCTGAGAAACGCCGACCGCAAGGGCCGCGGTGGCTCCGGCGATCGCGAGGCGATTCTTCAGCTTCATATGGTCCTCCTGTGTCCGTGTCGCGAAGAACGAGTGCTGAGCCAGGGTGCGCACTAGATTGCACAGGAAAACGGACGGACGAAACCGTTCCGGTGACGCATCGACGACTATCGGCCGATGCGCGGAGGAGTCCAGAATTCGTTGTTCCCGCGGCCGTCAGCGTGATGTAGAGCTCTGCTTCCACAGGCCGGAGGGGGCAGTTCGGGGGCGATGGAGAACTGCTGCGTGGCCGTGTCCCTCGGTCGAGCGGCTGCTGTGCCTGTGGTCCAGGGGCTCGCGCCGCCAGTTCGGCCCGGCGCCCGCCATCTGCGGGGTTGGGCTCAGTGTCCGGAGGCCTGTGAGGCGGGGCGTCGTATCCCTTTACAACCACACGTAGAGGTCCCAGTACCTGCTGCCCCGCTGGCACACCCATTCGTCGGGGTACTTTTGCCCTTCTGCTTGGCAGCTCTCCAAGCTGGAGTAGGTACCGACGTAGATCCAAGTCTTGACCGCGGTACTCGATGCGGTGCCGGTTTCGGAAGGTGTGGGTGCCGCCTGCGCGGTGGCGACGGAAGAAGTGCCAACCAGTATGGCGGCCCCCACGGCGATGCTGGTGAGCCAGACTCGTGTACGCATGTTCCCTCCTCATGGTCGAAGTGATCTTGATGTCGTCATCCTGGGGAAGGTGACGCGGAGGAATCGGTTTGGCTGTTCGGTCCCGGACAGCCAAACGATGCCAGTAACTGCCCGCTGGTGAAACGCCACTTCGCGCCACTGGATGGGCTTGGGCGTGGGTGGCCCGGATCGGGTGGTTTCTGGCTTGCAACTTGCAACCTGGGTGTGTGCTGGTGGCTTCGGGTTGGTGGTGGTGGTGGTGGCCGTTGCGGGGTGTGGTTGCCGGGCCCGAAGGGCCCCCTCGTGAGCTGCCCCTGACGCTCCCTCCGGAACGGCCCCTGAATTTCTCTCGCTCCTATTCCATCTAGAATGCATAGCTAAAATATCGTCATCTATGCTTTCTTCGTGGCAGTCGTGTGGCAGCACCACGCAGTAATACATGCCTGCCCGGTAAACTCGCGCATGATGAATATGTGACGAGTGTAAAACGGGACCGTTTAATAGAGTGCGAGTACGGCAACAGATTTACGGAACGGGAATCAACCGACCCCAATAAAACCGGCCACCGCCACCCAGACGACACCACCACAGAGACCGCCCCGACAATCCGTCACGACTCCCATAAACCGGTCTCCTCGGCGAGGCCGAAGGCCTCGCCGAACCCACCACCAAAGCCCCGAAGGGGCCCCCACTCAGAACCAACCCCACCACAGCAACACACCAGCTCACAGCACATACTGAGACTCCAATACCTTCACCACACCGCACCCGATGCCCCTCCCCACACCGGCCCCGAAGGGGCCCACACCTGACACCCCACCAAGTGACCGCCAACGGCGGACGCACCCCACCACCCCAAATTCCCCCAAAGGGGAATTCCCTCGCCCCGAAGGGGCAAAAACCCTCACCACCCATAAACCAGAATTCCCCGAAGGGGAATTCAAAACCCCCAACCAAGCGCCCCGAAGGGGCGCGACATAAACCACAGAGAATTCCCCGAAGGGGAATTTAGGTGGGCATTGAATTCCGAAAGGAATTCAATTTAGGCCGTTTACGGCCCCGCC
>NZ_JBIRQF010000055.1:0-3656 GCF_044333065.1 Streptomyces sp. NPDC021115 | reverse complement strand
GGCCCGGCCAGGCTGTTCAGCACGACATCCACACCACGGCCACCCGTGGCCTCCCGAACAACGCGCTCGAAGTCCAGATCACGCGAAGAAGCCCGATGCGCTTGATCAATACCCATGGCTTCGAGAGTCGTGTGCTTGCCAGGCGAAGCCGTCGCGTAGATCTCCGCACCCAGATGGCGGGCGATCTGCACCGCCGCCATCCCCACACCACCCGTCGCGGCGTGGATCAGCACGGACTGGCCCGGCCGGAGTGCGGCGAGGTCCGTGAGGCCGTACCAGGCGGTGAGGAAGGCCACCGGTACGGCGGCGGCCTGCTGGAAACTCCATGCGTCCGGTACGGGGGCCACGAGCCGTGCGTCCGTGACCGTCAGGGGGCCGAAGGACTGGTCGAAGACGCCCATGACCCGGTCTCCCACCGCCACGTCGGTGACTCCGGGACCGATGTCCACCACCACACCGGCGCCTTCGCCGCCCAGTCCGGTCTGCCCCGGGACCATACCCAGGCTCACCACGACATCCCGGAAGTTGATACCGGCGGCGCGGACGGCGATCCGCACCTGGCCCTCGCCCAGCCGCTCCAGCACCTCGGGGCAGGGCACCGGCGCCACGTTGTCGAGGGTGGCCGTGCCGACGGTGTCCAACCGCCATGCCGCGGGCTGCTCCACCGGGCCCACGAGGCCCGCGCCACCGGCCCCGGCCCGGACGAGGCGAGGCACCAGGACCCGCCCGCCACCCATGGCGAGCTGTGGTTCGTCCCGCTCCACGGCGTGGATGACGGCGGTCCGTACGGTGTCGGCGCCGGCCTCGCCGTCGAGGTCGAGCAGGAGGAAACGGCCGGGGTTCTCCGACTGGGCGCTGCGTACCAGGCCCCACACGGCGGCGGCAGCCACCCGCACACCGTCCTCGGCCGGGCCGTCAGCCGTGACCGCGCCGTGTGTCACGACCGCCAACCGGGCTTCGGACAGCCGTGGTTCGGCCAGCCAGCCCTGGAGCAGGGCCAGGGTCCGTTCCGCGCCGGCCAGGCCCTCGGCTGCCATGTCGTGGCTGTCGCCGACGCCGGTGGACGGTACGTCGGCGAGGACCAGCGACGGGATCGGCTCCCCGCGATCGAGCGCGTCGATCAACGCCGGGAGGTCCGCGAAGTGGTGCGCGTCCGGCACGGCAAGGTGCGGGGAATCGGTGCCCAGCACCGCCCAGTGGCCGTCGCCGCCCGCCGGGTCCGTGGTGTCCACGGTGAGGGGCAGGGAGGTCCAGTCGAGGGTGAACAGGCTGTCCGTACGGCGGGTGTCCGCCGCCCGCAACTGGTCCGCGCTCGCCGGGCGCATCGCCACCGAATCCACGGTCAGCACCGGCGCACCGACCGCATCGGCCACGGTGACGCGCAGTGCTCGTTCGCCGTCCGCGCTCTGCTCGTGGGGGGACAGCCGGACCCGGACCGTGGTCGCCTCGGCCGCCCACAGCGTCACACCGTTCCATGCGAACGGCAGCCACATCTGGCCGGAGGTGGCCTCGGTGTCCGTGCTGGTGGTGAGCTGGTCGATCAGGAGGGCCGGGTGCAGGGCGGCGTCGAGGAGTGCCGGGTGGATGCCGAAGCCGCCGTGTTCGCCCGCGGCTTCCGGCAGCACCACTTCGGCCAGCACGTCCGCGCCGTCCTGCCACACCGCCCGCAGCCCCTGGAACGACGGCCCATACGCATACCCGGCGGCCGCGACACGTTCGTAGAATCCCTCGGTCGCAAGCGGCTCCGCACCCGCGGGGGGCCATGGGCCGCTCAGTCCGGCCGCCTCGTCGTCGGTGCGGTCGGCGGGCGGGCTCAGTACGCCCTCCGCGTGACACATCCAGACCGCGCCGGGGTCGGCATCGCCGTCGGGACGGGAGTACACCTGCACATCGCGGCGCCCGTCGTCCCCGGGCGCGCCGACGACCACTTGAAGCCGCACCCCACCGGACGGGGGCAGCACCAGCGGGATCTGGAGCGCCAGCTCCTCCACGCCACCGGCGCCGACCTCGTCAGCGGCCCGCAGTACCCACTCGGCCAGGGCCGCGCCAGGCACCAGCACCGCGTCCGCCACCACATGCTCACCGAGCCATGCGTGCTGACGCGCCGAGAGTCGGCTCGTCAGCACATGGCCGTTGCCATCCGCAAGCTCCACCGCGGCGGCCAGCAGGGGGTGGTCGGCGGAGGTCAGGCCGAGGTCGGCGGGGTCGCCCGCACGACCGCTGGGGCCGTCGAGCCAGTACCGTTCACGTTGGAAGGCGTAAGTGGGCAGCTCCACGGCCCGGGGTGGGGGCGCAGCGTCGTACAGAGTCGTCCAGTCGACGTCGACTCCGGCGATGAACGCCTGGGCGAGCGACCGGAGCAGCTGAGCCCGGTCTCCGTGGTCGCGGCGCAGCGTGGGGACCGTGATGGCCTCGACACCCGCGCACTCGAAGGTTTCCTGCATGCCGAGGGTCAGCACGGGGTGGGTGCTGGTTTCGATGAACACCCGGTGCCCGTCGGCCAATGCCGCCTGGAGCGCGTCGGCGAACCGTACGCGCTCGCGGAGATTCGCCACCCAGTACGCGGTGTCCAGCTGTGCCGTATCGGCCTGTCCGCCGGTCACCGTCGAGTAGAACGTGCTGCCCATTCCCCGGGTGTCGTTCGGCTGGATACCGTCCAGTTCACGGAACAGCTCGTCGTGGATCTCATCGATCTGGGGGCCGTGCGAGGCGTAGTCCACTTCGATGAGGCGTGCGCGATCGCCGTTCTGCTGGCATGCGGCCACTGCGTCGGCCACCTGCTGTGGTGGGCCCGAAATGACCGTGGAGGAGGGCCCGTTGACCGCCGCCACGCCCACTCCGGCGGCTTGTTCGCCGAGCCCGACCAGCAGCTGTTCGGCCTGCTCCTGGCCTACGCCGAGCGACGCCATCGCTCCGCCACCGGCCAGCTGGCGCAACGCCCGGCTGCGCAGCGCCACCACCTTCGCGCCGTCCTCCAGCGACAGCGCCCCGGCCACGACCGCCGCCGCGATCTCCCCCTGACTGTGACCCACGACAGCCGCGGGCTTCACGCCATGCCCGGCCCACACCGCGGCCAGGGACACCATGGCCGCCCACAGCACGGGCTGCACCACATCGACCCGGCCCAGATCGCCCGCGCCCTCGGTGCCGCGCAGAACGTCGGTGAGCGACCAGTCCACGTAAGGCGACAGCGCCTGTTCGCACTCCGCCACCCGCGCCGCGAACACTGGCGACGCATCGAGCAGCGCGGCTCCCATTCCGGCCCACTGGGCGCCCTGACCGGGGAACACCAGCACCGGGCCCATCTCGCCCGCGGGTGCGGAGGCACTCGCGAGTACCGCATCCGGGTGGGACTCCCCCGCCGCCAGCGCCTCGACCGCCGCCACCAACTCCGCCCGGTCGCTCCCCAGCGCCACCGCCCGATGCTCGAACACCGACCGCGTGCTGATCAGCGACCAGCTCACCTCCACCAGCGACACGCCATCCTCAGCGCAGACATGACCGGCCAGCGCCGCGGCCTGCCCGTGCAGCGCCTCCGCGCTTCGCGCCGACAGCACCCAGGGCACGACGCCTTCATACACGGGCACCGGCTCGGCTTCGGGGGTGTCCGGGGCCTGCTCCAAGATGAGGTGAGAGTTGGTGCCCGAGGCGCCGAA
>NZ_JBIRQF010000054.1:0-3811 GCF_044333065.1 Streptomyces sp. NPDC021115 | reverse complement strand
CCAGCGCCCATCCCCACACGCTGGGAACCCTGCCCACTGAACAACCACACGACCTTCCCGGACGCCATCCCGCCCCCGAGTACTGCTCCCGGGTGGGGCTCACCGGCCGCCAACGCCTCCAACCCGGCCGTCAGCTCCGCGGGGTGTTCTCCGATCACGACAGCCCGGTGGTCGAAGAGCGAGCGCGTCTTCAGCAGCGACCAGCCCACCTCCACCGGCGCTACGTCATCCTCAGCGCCGACATGCCCGGCCAACGCCTCGGCCTGCCCGCGCAACGCCTCCGCGCTGTGTGCGGACACCACCCACGGCACGACGCCGCCGACCGGAGAAGGCGGCGCTACCGGCTGGGGCGCTTGCTCCAGGATCAGATGGGCGTTGGTGCCGCTGATACCGAAGGAGGACACACCCGCGCGGCGCGGCTGTTCACCCTCCGGCCATGGGACGGGTTCGGTGAGCAGCCGTACCTCACCGGCCGTCCAGTCCACGTTCGGACTGGGTGCGTCGATGTGCAGCGAGGCGGGGAGCAGCCCGTGGTGCATCGCCATCACCATCTTGATCACACCGGCCACGCCCGCGGCTGCCTGGGTGTGGCCGATGTTGGACTTGATGGAGCCGAGCCACAGGGGCTGGTCCTCCGGCCGCTCCTGGCCGTACGTGGCCAGCAGCGCCTGCGCCTCGATCGGGTCACCCAGCGTCGTACCGGTGCCGTGTGCTTCGACGGCGTCCACCTCGGACGGCGTCAGACGGGCATTGGCGAGTGCCTGCCGGATCACCCGTTGCTGTGACGGGCCGTTCGGCGCGGTGAGGCCGTTGCTGGTGCCGTCCTGGTTGACCGCCGAGCCCCGTACGAGCGCCAGTACGCGGTGGCCGTTGCGCCGGGCGTCCGACAGCCGTTCCAGCAGGACGAGGCCCACGCCCTCGCCCCACACCATGCCGTCGGCGGCCGCGGCGAACGGCTTGCACCGGGCGTCGGGGGCCAGGCCGCGCTGGCGGGAGAACTCGACGAACGCGCCGGGCGTGGCCATCACGGTCACCCCACCAGCCAGGGCTAGGCCGCATTCGCCCTGCCGCAGCGCCTGGGCCGCCAGATGCATCGCCACGAGCGACGACGAGCACGCCGTGTCGACCGTGACCGCGGGCCCTTCCAGGCCGAACGAATACGCCACCCGGCCGGACACCACGCTGCCGATGTTCCCCGTGGCGACGTAGCCCTCGACATCGCTTGCCGTATCACCGGTGAGCGACAGGTAGTCCTGGGAGGTCACTCCAGCGAAGACGCCGGTGTTGCTGCCGCTCAGTGCGTCACGGTCGAGTCCCGCGTTCTCGAAGGTTTCCCACGCGGTTTCGAGGAGCAGCCGCTGCTGGGGGTCCATGGCGACTGCCTCGCGCGGGCTGATGCCGAAGAACGCCGCGTCGAACGCGGGCGCCTCGTGCAGAAAGCCACCCTCTCGGACATAACTCGTACCCGGGTGGTCGGGGTCGGGGTGGAAGAGCGCGTTGAGGTCCCAGTGCCGGTCGGTGGGCATCTCCGTGATGGCGTCGCGGTGTGCGACCACCAGCTCCCACAGATCCTTCGGATTGCGCGCGCCACCGGGATAGCGACACGCCATTCCGACGATCGCGATGGGCTCGTCGAGCGCGGCCGCGGTGGGTGCAGGGGCGGCGACAGCCGTCTGCTGCCCCAGGATGTCGGCACACAGATGAGTGGCGAGGGCGTGCGGCGTGGGGTGGTCGAAGATGAGGGAGGGCGGGAGGTCGATGCCCGTGAGGGTGGCGAGCTGGTTGCGGAGTTCGACGGCGGTGAGGGAGTCGAAGCCCAGCTCCTGGAACGGCTGAGTGGCGGGGACGGCATCAGGTCCGATGTGACCCAGGATCGCGGCCGCCAGGGACTGGATCTGGTGCAGGAGCAGCTGATGCTGCTGGGCGGCCGTGCTGGAGTCGAGCTGCTGGCGCAGCGGTGTGACAGCGGACGGGGCACGGTGACGGTCCGCCGGGTCTACGGCGGACCCCATCAGGTCGGAGAGCAGCGGGCTCGGCCGTTGCGCCGTGAACGTGGCGGGGAACGTCTCCCAGTCGATGTCCGCGACGGTGATCGTCGTGTCGCGATGGATGAGCGCCTGATGGAGCGCCGCGACCGCGCGATCGGGGCTGAGCGGAGCCAGTCCCCGTCGCCCGTAGAAGGAGAGCGCCGTCTCGTCGGCGGCCATGCCCGCGTCGCTCCAGGGTCCCCAGGCGATGCTGGTGGCGGGGAGTCCTTGGGCGCGTCGGTGTTCGGCGAGGGCGTCGAGGTAGGTGTTGGCGGCGGCGTAGGCGGCCTGCCGGCTGCCGCCCCAGGAGGCGGCGCCGGAGGAGAAGAGCACAAAGGCGCTGAGGTCGAGTTCCTTCGTCAGGTCATGCAGATGCGCGGCGCCCAGGGCCTTGGCTGCCAGCACATGCTGAAGGCGTTCCTGGTCGAGATCGGCGATCAGCTCGGTGTCTGAGGCCCCGGCGGCGTGGATGACTGTGGTGAGGGGGTGTTCGGTGGGGATGGTTTCGATGAGGTGGTGGAGGGTGGTGCGGTCGGAGACGTCGCAGGCGGTGATGGTGACGGTGGTGCCGAGGTCGGTGAGTTCTTGGGTCAGTTGGTCGGCGTGTGGTGCGTTGGGTCCGGTGCGGCTGGTGAGGTGGAGGTGTGGTGCGCCGTTGCGGGCGAGCCAGCGGGCGATGTGGGCGCCGAGTCCGCCGGTGCCGCCGGTGATGAGTGTCGTACCGGTCGGCTGCCACGGCAGGCGGTTCGTGGACGGCAGTGGAGCGCGGCTGAGGCGGCGGGCGTACGTGCCGGTGGCGCGGATCGCGGCCTGGTCCTCGGGTTGCCCGGGCGCGAGAAGCGCCGCGAGACGGTCGGAGGTGTGGTGATCGATGACGGTCGGCAAGTCGATCAGGCCGCCCCAGCGACGGGAGTGTTCCAGCGCGGCCGCGCGGCCGAACCCCCAGGTCTGCGCCTGGCGCGGGTTGGGGAGCGGATCGGCGGGATGGAGGGAAACGGCACCCTGGGTGAGGCACCACAGGGGCGCGGCAATGTCGGCGTCGCCGAGCGCCTGGACGAGGGCGGTGGTGGCGACGAGCCCGGAGGGCACTGCGGCGTAGCCAGGATGCGGCTCCTGGGCGAGCGCGAGCAGGCTGACGATCCCCGCCGGCTCGCTGTCGGCGGTGAGCCGGGTGAGTTCTTCGACCAGAGCGCTGCGGTCGACCTGACGGGTGTCCAGCGTGTGGGGGAGGGGCGTGGCGCCGTGTGTGGTGAGGGCCTGGACGACGGTCGCCACGGTGGGGTGGTCGGTGTGGTCGGACGGGACGAGCACCAGCCAGGTGCCGGAGAGCGCGGCGGGCGGCGCGACGGGCGCGGGGAACTGCTTCCACGTGGCCCGATACCGCCAGGAGTCGATGACCGCTTGCTCGCGGTGCTGCTGTCGCCAGGCCGACAGCGTGGGCAGTACGGCGCCCAGCATGGGCTGCTGATCGGCGGGGGAGTCGAGGGTGGCGGCGAGAGATTCCAGATCCTGGCGCTCCACGGCCTCCCAGAACGCCCGGTCCGCCTGCGCGGTCTCGGTGACGGCCGTGGCCGTCTCGGAGGAGGCGAGCCAGAAGTGCTGGCGTTGGAAAGCGTAGGTGGGCAGCTCGATGGTGCGGGGCGTCGGGACGGCGGGGTACCAGGGCGCCCAGTCGACGGTGACTCCGGTGGTGTGGAGTCGTGCCAGGGCGGTGGTGAAGGCGTGGACTTCGGGTTGTTTGCGGTTGAGGGTGGCGGTGAGGTGTGGGGATGGGTGGTTGGTGT
>NZ_JBIRQF010000053.1:0-3902 GCF_044333065.1 Streptomyces sp. NPDC021115 | reverse complement strand
ACACCAACCACCCATCCCCACACCTCACCGCCACCCTCAACCGCAAACAACCCGAAGTCCACGCCTTCACCACCGCCCTGGCACGACTCCACACCGCTGGGATGGACATCGACTGGACGCCCTGGTACCCCACCAGCCCGGCGCCGCGGCATGTCGCGTTGCCGACGTACGCCTTCCAGCATCAGCGGTTCTGGCTCGCCCCGCCCGATGCCCGTATCAGCGGCGGCGCCGGTGTGGGAGCGGATCCGGCCGAGGGGCAGCTGTGGCATGCCATCGAAGAGCTGGACATCGACGCCCTCACCAGCACGCTCCAGCTGGACCAGGACAGCCCCGGCATCGATGCGCTGCTGCCCGCGCTCCCCGTTCTGTCGGCCTGGCGGCGGCAGCATCGCGAGCAGACGGTCATCAACTCCTGGCGCTATCGAACCACCTGGCAGCAGCTGCCCGACTCCGCCACGGCTGCCCTGAGCGGCACCTGGCTGGTGCTCGTCCCTGTCGGCCACGAAGACCACTCCGCGGTCCAGATCGTCGTCCAGGCCGTTCAAGCCCATGGCGCCGCCGCGTCCGTCCATGCGCTCCCTACGGAGGACTTACGTCGCGATGACCTCTCCGAGCAGCTGGCCCAGTGGGCCGAGGATGCCCCGGTCTCGGGTGTGCTCAGTCTGCTCGCTCTCAGCACGGCAGCCCACATCGGACACGCCGCCGTCCCCGTCGGGCTCATCGGCACCGTCACCCTGCTCCAAGCGCTCGGCGACACCGGCATCACCGCTCCCCTGTGGTGCGTCACGCAGGGCGCGGTCGCCACCAGTCGTACGGATCCGCTCCCCCACCCGAGCCAGTCCCAGGTCTGGGGGCTGGGCCGGGTCGCAGCCCTCGAACACCCGCAACGATGGGGTGGGCTGCTCGACTTGCCCACCACCGTGACCCACCACACCGCGGGTCGAGTGGCCGCCCTGCTGGTCCCCGGACAGCCCGAGGACCAGGTCGCGATCCGCACCACCGGCGCCTACGCCCGCCGCCTCAGCCACGCCGCTCCCGTGGCGTCCGCGCACCCCACGCCCTGGCGGCCGACCGGTACGACACTCATCACCGGTGGCACTGGCGGGCTCGGTGCCCACATCGCCCGCTGGCTCGCCCGCGAGGGCGCACCGCATCTCCACCTCATCAGCCGGTCCGGACCCGAAGCGCCCGGGGCCGACCAGCTCAGCGAAGAACTCAACGCCCTGGGTGCCTCGGTCACCATCTCCGCGTGCGACGTCTCGGACCGCGCCGCACTGCACCACCTCATCGACGGCACCCCCGCTGAACACCCGCTGACCGTCGTCATCCACACCGCCGGAACCATGGATCTCGGCCCGATCGCCGAGCTGGACCCCCAGCGGATGCAGTACGTGCTGCACTCCAAGGCGCTGGCCGCCACTCATCTGCATGAGATCACCCGGGACCTCGCTCTCGACGCCTTCGTGCTCTTCTCCTCGAACGCCGCGACCTGGGGCAGCGGACAGCAGGGCGCCTACGCCGCGGCGAACGGATACCTCGACGCCCTCGCCGAACACCGACGGGCCCAAGGGCTTCCCGCCACCAGCATCGCCTGGGGCCCGTGGAGCGAGGCGGGCATGGCCGCCGACGAGAACACGCTGTCCCACCTCAGGCGGCGTGGCCTCTCCCCGCTGACCACCGATCTCGCCATCAAGTCCCTGCACCACGCCCTGACACACGACGACACCACCGTCACGGTGGCCGATGTGGACTGGGAGAGGTTCGCCAGCGCCTTCACGGCGCAGCGCCCGAGCCCGTTCCTCACCCCCGTGATGGTGAGTGCCGTAAAGGACACCGTCCCCACCGCACCCGCCGCCGCGGCCACTCCGCTGCGGCAGCAGCTCGCCGCCGCCACGGCGGACCAACAGCGGCAGCTCCTGGTGCGCCATGTCCAGACCCTCGCCGCCGCCATCCTCGGCCATCCCGGTCTCGACGCGGTTCCGGCCGCGCAGCCGTTCCAGGAGCTCGGCTTCGACTCGCTCACCGCCGTCGAGCTGCGCAATCAGCTCGTCGCCACCACCGGTCTGGAACTCGCCCCCGCTCTCGTCTTCGACCATCCCACGCCGAATGCGCTCGCCACGTATCTGCACACCGAACTCACCGGTCAGAAGGTCCCTGTCGGCACCTATGCGTCGTCCTCCGTGGCCGCCGTCGACGAACCCGTCGCGATCATCGGCATGGCCTGCCGTTACCCCGGCGGGGTGCGCTCCCCGGAGGAGTTGTGGAAGCTGGTCGCCGAGGGCCGGGACGCCGTAGCGGCAATGCCCACCGACCGGCACTGGGACCTGGACACGCTCTTCGATCCCGATCCCGAACGTCTCGGAACCAGTTATGCGCGAGAGGGCGGGTTCCTGTACGACGCGGCCGCGTTTGACGCCGCCTTCTTCGGCATCAGCCCCCGCGAAGCACTCGCCATGGACCCCCAACAGCGGCTGTTCCTCGAAACCGCATGGGAGACCTTCGAAAGCGCCGGTCTCGACCGTGGCACCCTCAGTGGCAGCAACACCGGCGTCTTCGCGGGCGGCACCTATCAGGGCTATGGCGCGATCGGAAGTTCGTCGACCCAGGAGGTGGAGGGCTATCTCCTCGCGGGCGGCACCCCGAGTGTGATGTCGGGGCGCGTGGCGTACACCTTCGGTCTGGAGGGACCGGCGGTGACGGTGGACACGGCGTGTTCGTCGTCGCTCGTGGCGATGCATCTGGCGGCGCAGGCGCTACGGCAGGGCGAATGCACCCTCGCGCTGGCGGGCGGGGTCACCGTGATGGCCACCCCGACCACGTTCATCGAGTTCTCCCGGCAGCGCGGCCTGGCGGCGGACGGGCGCTGCAAGCCGTTCGCCTCGGCGGCCGATGGCACGGGCTGGGGCGAGGGAGCCGGACTGCTTCTGCTGGAACGGCTGTCGGACGCGCGTCGCAATGGCCACCGGGTGCTGGCGGTCATGCGCGGCTCGGCGGTCAACCAGGACGGCACCAGCAACGGCCTCACCGCCCCGAACGGGCCCTCCCAGCAACGCGTCATCGGCCAGGCGCTCGCCAACGCCCGTCTCTCGCCCGCCGAGGTCGATGTGGTGGAGGGGCACGGCACCGGGACGACGCTCGGCGACCCGATCGAGGCGCAGGCGCTGCTGGCCACGTACGGCCAGGAGCGACCGGAGGACCGGCCCCTGTGGCTCGGCTCCATCAAGTCCAACATCGGCCACACCCAGGCAGCCGCGGGCGTGGCCGGTGTGATCAAGATGGTGATGGCGATGCACCACGGGCTGCTCCCCGCCTCGCTGCACATCGACGCACCAACGCCCAACGTGGACTGGACGGCCGGTGAGGTACGGCTGCTCACCGAACCCGTCCCATGGCCGCAGGCCGAACGGCCACGCCGCGCGGGTGTGTCCTCCTTCGGCATCAGCGGCACCAACGCCCACGTAATCGTGGAGCAGGCCCCGCAGGACGCCGTGGAGGTCACTCCGCCATCGGTCGTTGAGGTGGGCGGGGTCCTGCCGTGGGTGGTGTCGGCACGGAGTACGGACGCGCTGCGCGGCCAGGCGGCTGCGCTGCTCGACCGGGTGACCGCCCCGGACAGGGACGTATCGCCGGTGGAGGTGGGCTGGTCACTGCTCAAGACCCGCTCGCTCTTCGACCACCGAGCCGTCGTGATCGGCGAAAGCCGCGAGGACCTGGCAGCGGGCTTGCGGGCGCTGGCGACCGGTGCGCCACACCCCGGAGTGACGTACGCCGAAGACACTCCAACCGCGCCAGGTCAGACGGTGTTTCTGTTCAGTGGTCAGGGCAGCCAGCGTCCCGGTATGGGGGCGGCTCTGTACGACCGGTTTCCGGTCTTCGCCGAAGCCTTCGACGAGGTCTGCGCC
>NZ_JBIRQF010000052.1:0-4198 GCF_044333065.1 Streptomyces sp. NPDC021115 | reverse complement strand
GGTGCTCGGGTGACGGTTGCCGCTTGTGACGTGGCGGACCGGGACGCGCTCGCGGAGCTGCTGGCGTCGTTGCCGGAGGAGCTGCCGCTGACCGGTGTCATACACACGGCCGGTGTGCTGGACGACGGTGTGCTGGACTCGCTCACCCCGGAGCGTTTCACCAGTGTGCTGCGGGCGAAGGTGGCCGCGGCGGCGCATCTGGATGAGCTGACGCGTGAGCTGGATCTGTCGGCGTTCGTGCTCTTCTCGTCCATCAGTGGTTCGCTGGGTGCCGCCGGGCAGGGCAACTACGCGGCGGCCAACGCCTACCTGGACGCGCTGGCCGAGCGGCGTCGGTCCGAGGGGCTGCCTGCCACGTCGATCGCCTGGGGCCCGTGGGCCGAGGGCGGTATGGCCGCTGACGACGGACTGGAGCAGCGGCTGCGTCGTGGTGGGCTGCCGCCGATGGACGCCGGGTTGGCGATCGGCGCGCTCCAGCGGGCGCTTGAACTCGATGAGACCGCTGTCACCGTCGCCGATGTCGACTGGGGTCGTTTCGCGCCGGAGTTCACCGCTGTACGGCCCAGCCGCCTGTTCGCGGATCTCCCGGAGACGCGTGCGGTGGTGGTGAAGTCCGCCGGTGAGTCCGAGTCCGCCGGTGATGGCTCCTCGCTGGTGGCGCGGCTGGCCGGGCTGGGTGCGGATGAGCGGGACCGGCTGTTGCTGGATCTGGTGCGTACGCAGGTGGCCGCGGTGCTGGGGCATGACGGTTCGGAGTCGATCGGGGTCGAGCGGGCGTTCAGTGAGCTGGGCTTCGACTCGCTCACGGCGGTCGAGCTGCGGAACCGGATGAACGCGGCGACGGGTGTTCAGCTGCCCGCGACGCTGGTCTTCGACTACCCGACGGCATCCGCCCTGGCGGGCTATCTGCGCAGCGAACTGGTCGGTGAGGAAACCGCCGTCGACACCTCGGGCCCGGTGCCCGTGTCGGTGGCGACCGATGACGATCCGATCGCGATCGTGGCGATGAGCTGCCGTTTCCCGGGTGGGGTGCGTTCGCCCGAGGAGCTGTGGCAGCTGTTGTCGGCGGGCGGCGACGCGATCGCGGAGTTCCCGTCCGACCGTGGCTGGGACCTGGACGCGCTCTACGACCCGGAGCTGGACCGCCCGGGGACGTCGTACACACGTGAGGGCGGCTTCCTTTACGACGCCGCCGACTTCGATGCGTCGTTCTTCGGTATTTCGCCGCGTGAGGCGCTGGCGATGGATCCGCAGCAGCGGGTGTTGCTGGAGACGTCGTGGGAGGCGTTCGAGCGGGCGGGCATCGACCCGGCCACGCTGCGCGGTAGCCGTACCGGTGTGTTCGCCGGGACCAACGGGCAGGACTATGCCTCGCTCGTCTCCACCCCGCCCGAGGGCCTTGAGGGCCACCTGGGCACGGGCAACGCGGCGAGTGTGGTGTCGGGGCGGGTGGCCTACACCTTTGGGCTCGAAGGCCCGGCCGTCACCGTCGATACGGCGTGTTCGTCGTCGTTGGTGGCCTTGCACATGGCGGTGCAGGCGCTGCGGAGCGGTGAGTGCTCCATGGCGCTCGCCGGTGGCGTCACCGTGATGTCCACCCCCGAGAACTTCATCGACTTCAGTCGTCAGCGCGGGCTGGCGGCGGATGGTCGGATCAAGGCGTTCGCGGCCGGGGCCGATGGCACCGGTTGGGGTGAGGGCGCGGGCATGCTGCTGGTCGAGCGGCTGTCGGACGCGCAGAAGAACGGCCACCCGGTGTTGGCGGTCGTGCGGGGTTCGGCCATTAACCAGGATGGTGCGTCGAATGGTCTGACGGCGCCGAACGGTCCGTCGCAGCAGCGCGTCATCCGTCAGGCGCTGGCCGGGGCTGGGCTGTCGGCCGGTGATGTGGATGTGGTGGAGGCGCACGGTACGGGGACCACGCTCGGTGACCCGATCGAGGCGCAGGCGCTGCTGGCCACCTACGGTCAGGGACGGGTTGGGGACCGGCCGTTGTGGCTGGGCTCGATCAAGTCGAACATCGGTCACACGCAGGCTGCTGCTGGTGTTGCGGGCATCATCAAGATGGTGCTGGCGATGCGGCACGGCGTGCTGCCGCAGACGTTGCATGTGGATGAGCCGTCGCCGCACGTGGACTGGTCGGCGGGCGCGGTGTCGCTGCTGACGGAGCGGGTGGAGTGGCCTGAGACGGGTCGCCTGCGTCGTGCGGGTGTGTCGGCGTTCGGCATCAGTGGCACCAACGCGCACACGATCATTGAGCAGGCGCCGCTGGTCGAGGAACCGGGTGAGGTGGCCGAGCCGCGTGGTCTCGGTGGTGTGCTGCCGTTCGTGCTGTCGGCCAAGAGCGCCGAGGCGCTGCGGGAGCAGGCCGCGCGGCTGCGCACTCACATCGAGACGCGTCCGGAGTCGGCACCTCTGGATGTCGCTCATGCCTTGGCCGTTGGTCGCGGTGCTCTGGAGCGGCGTGCGGTGGTCACCGTTGGTGACCGGGACGAGCTGCTGCGGACACTCGGTGCGATGGAGCGGGAGGAGTCTGTCCCGGGCCTGGTCGAAGGTTCGGTCGCGGAGGGCAAGCTGGCCTTCCTCTTCACGGGACAGGGCAGCCAGCGGCTCGGGATGGGGCGTGAACTGTACGACGCCTTCCCGGTGTTCGCCGATGCGCTGGATGAGGTGTGTGCGCATCTGGATCTGTATCTGGAGCGGCCGCTGCGGGATGTGCTGTTCGGGGATGACGCGGCTGTCCTGGATCGGACCGGGTTCACTCAGCCTGCGCTGTTCGCGGTCGAGGTGGCGTTGTTCCGGCTGGTGGAGGCCTGGGGTGTGACGCCGGACTTCCTGTCGGGTCATTCGATCGGTGAGTTGGCTGCCGCGCATGTGGCGGGTGTGTTGTCGCTGGCGGATGCGGCGAAGCTGGTGGCCGCGCGTGGGCGTCTGATGCAGGAGCTTCCGGCCGGTGGCGCGATGGTCGCGGTGCAGGCGTCGGAGGACGAGGTGCTGCCGCTGCTCACCGAGCGGGTGAGCATCGCCGCCGTGAATGGCCCGGCGTCGGTGGTCATCGCGGGTGATGAGGATGCGGCGCTGGAGATCGCGGCGTCGTTCGAGGCGCAGGGGCGCAAGGTCAAGCGTCTCACCGTGAGCCACGCGTTCCACTCGCCGCGCATGGACGGGATGCTGGACGCGTTCCGGGAGGTCGCGCAGGGGCTTTCGTACGAGGCTCCGCGCATTCCGATCGCCTCCAACCTGACCGGTGAGCTGGTCTCCGCGGAGGAGATCACGACTGCGGACTTCTGGGTGCGGCATGTCCGGGAGGCGGTGCGCTTCCTCGACGGCGTGCGCGCGTTGGAAGCGCAGGGCGTGACGACGTTCGTCGAGCTCGGCCCTGACGGTGTGCTGTCGGCGATGGCGCAGGAGTGCGTGACCGGTGAGGACACCGACGCCGCGTTCGCCGCCGCGCTGCGGAAGGATCGCCCTGAGGCTGAGGCGCTGTTGTCGGCTGTCGCGCGGGCGCATGTGCGTGGGGTGACGCCGGACTGGACGGCTGTCTTCGCCGGGGCCGGTGCCGCCCGGGTGGAGTCGGCCGAGTTGCCGACGTACGCCTTCCAGCGCACGCGGTTCTGGTGGGAGGAGGCTCCGGCGGCGGAGGCTGCTTCGGCCGGTGCCGTTGACGGTCGGTTCTGGGATGTGGTGGAGCGCGGGGATGTGGCCGCGCTTGCCGGGGAGCTTGCGGTGGATCCGGGGCTTTCGCTGGCTGAGGTGTTTCCTGCGTTGTCGTCCTGGCGGCGGCGGCAGTCGATGCGTTCGACGGTGGACGGCTGGCGTTACCGGGTGTCGTGGAAGCCGGTCACCGACCGCTCTACCGCTTCCCTGAGCGGCCGTTGGCTGGTCGTCGTACCGGCCGAGGCAGCCGAGAACGCGTGGGTCGCCGGTGTCGTCGGGATGCTGAACGACCGTGGTGTCGACGTACGCGTCGCCGAGCTGGACGCTGCGGATCGGGCCGGGGCGGCGGATGAGCTGCGTACGGTCGTGGGCGACGATGCGGTGACAGGTGTGGTGTCGCTGCTGGCTGTGGGCGCCGACGGTGAGGCGTTGTCGCGTACGACGGTGCTGACGCAGGCGTTGGGTGATGCGGGTGTCGGTGCGCCGTTGTGGGTGGCCACGCGGGGTGCGGTGTCGGTGGGGCGTTCCGATGGTGTGGTCA
>NZ_JBIRQF010000051.1:0-4257 GCF_044333065.1 Streptomyces sp. NPDC021115 | reverse complement strand
CCACACCCCACCACCAGATGACGCGCCAGCAGCGACCCCAGCACCCCCGTACCGCCCACCACCAACACCACACCCTCAGGATCCAACGACACCGGAAGAGTGAGTACGTTCTTGCCCGTGTGGCGGCCCTGGCTGATGTGGCGGAAGGCGTCCTTGCCGCGGCGGATGTCCCAGGCGGTGAGCGGCAGCGGGGTGAGCACGCCGCGTGCGAAGAGGCCCATGAGGTCGGTGAGCATTTCCTGGATGCGGTCGGCGTCGACCCGCATGAGATCGAACGCCCGGTAGGAGACGTGGGCGAAGGACGCGGGGTCCCTGATGTCGGTCTTGCCCATCTCCAGGAACCGGCCGCCGGGCCGCAGCAGGCGCAGTGAGGCGTCCACGTACTCGTGGGCCAGCGAGTTGAGCACGACGTCGAACCCGCCGTCCTCGCCGAGGACCTGACGGAATTTCCGCTCGAAGAGCAGGTCCCGGGAGGAGGCGACGCACTCGTCCCGCAGGCCCATGGAGCGCAGCGTGTCCCACTTGCCGGGACTCGCGGTGCCGAAGACCTGCGCTCCGAGATGACGGGCGAGCTGAACAGCTGCCATACCGACGCCGCCGGCCGCCGCGTGGACCAGCAGCGACTGGCCGGGAGCGAGGGCGGCCAGGTCGGTCAACGCGTGGTAGGCGGTCAGGAAGACGACGGGAACGGCTGCCGCCTGGGCGAACGTCCAGCCGTCCGGGACGGTGACGAGCATCCTGCTGTCGGTCGCGACCACCGGTCCGAACGCGCCGGGCAGCAGGCCCATGACCCGGTCACCGGGCACGAACCGGGTCACCCCGGGGCCGACCTCGGTGACCACACCGGCGCCCTCGATACCGAGCGGGCCCGCGTCGCCCGGGTAGAGCCCCAGGGCGTTGAGCACGTCGCGGAAGTTGAGGCCGGCGGCGCGGACGGTGACGCGAACCTCTCCCGGGAGCAGGGGGTCGAACGCCTCGGGGCGGGGGCGGAGGGACAGCGCGTCGAGCGAGCCGCTGGGGCCCGGTTCCATTCGCCAGACCGGCGCGCCCTCCGGGGGCGCGAGCAGCTCGCGGGATGTGTGCCGGACCAGCCGGGCGGCCTTCAAACAGTTGTCGCGCAAGGCCAATTGAGGTTCACCGGTGGCGAGGGCGGCGGCCACCAGGCCGGGGGTCGGGTCGGTGTCGACGTCCAGGAGGACGAACCGGCCGGGGTGTTCGGTCTGGGCGGTGCGCAGCAGGCCCCACAGCACGGATGCCGCGAGGTCCCCGACGCCTTCGCCGACTCCGGCGGCCACCGCTTTCCGGGTGAGGATCACCAGGGGCGCGGAGGTCGCGTGATCGTCGGCCATCCAGCTCTTCAGCAGGTACAGGACCTCGAGGGCGGCGGCATGGGCTTCAGCCACCACGTCGTGCTCCGGCGCGTCCGCCGTCCACGGTACGACCGCCACGTCGAGGGTCTCGATCACACCGGACAGCGCGGCGAGGTCCGGGTGACGTGCCACGCCTGGAAGGTCCGGGCCGCGCGTACCGAGGACGGCCCAGCGGTCCGTCCTCAGGTCCGGGACGGGTCCGGCCGGGGTGGTCTCGGCGGCCGGCTCCGGCACGGCAACCCAGTCCACGGCGAACTGGGACGTCCGGTCCCCGCGCGACGCGGAGTAGGGCCGTAGGGTCAGCGAGGCGACGGTGACGACCAGCGCCCCGGTGGCGTCACCGAGGTCCATGGCCACGGTGTCGGTACCGGTGGGCGTGAGCCGTACCCGCAGCGCGGTGGCCCCGGTGGCGTGCAGTTCGGCCCCGGACCAAGCGAACGGCAGCCGCAGTCCGGCCGCCCGGTCGCCCTGCAGGACGAGCAGGTGCAACGCCGCGTCCAGCAGAGCCGGATGCACTCCGAAACCGGAGGGGTCCACGCCGACGGGCAGCCCCACCTCCGCACACAGCGCGTCGCCGTCGCGCCAGGCGGCGCGCAGGCATTGGAACGCCGGCCCGTAGTCGTAGCCGCAGGCGGCCAAAACCTCGTACGCGTCGGCGATGTCGAGGGGGGTCGCATCCTTCGGCGGCCATTCCGTCAGCGTCTTCCCGGCGGTTGTGGCCTCTGCTTGGGCCTCCCTTTCAGCCTGGGCTTCGGCCACCAGTACGCCGGTGGCGTGGCGCGTCCAGGTGTCGCCGGAGCGTGCGAACACGGCCAGCGACCAGCGGCCTTCTTCTTCCGGGTCTTCCGGGTCCACTACGACACGGAGGTCGGCCGGCGTGTCACGGTGGAGGGACAGCGGTGCTTCCAGGGTGAGTTCGTCCAGTCGATGGCAGCCGACCCGAGCGCCCGCCGCCAGGGCGATATCGACCAGCGCCACACCGGGCAGCAGCACCTCGTCGCCGATGACATGGTCGTCCAGCCAGGGGTGGGTCGTCGGCGAGAGGCGGCCGGTGAGCACCCAGCCCCTCCCGTCGGGCCGCTCCACCGCCGCGCCCAGCAGCGGATGCCCCGCCGCCTCCAGCCCCGCCGACGCCACATCCACCACGGCCGCGTCCTCCCGCAGCCAGTAGGACCGGTGCTGGAAGGCATACGTCGGCAACTCCACCGGCCGCGCCCCCGGGAAGAGTGGCGACCAGTCGGGCAGATGACCGGCAAAGGCCGTCTGCGCCACCGTGGTGAGCAGGGCGCCGGTCTCCGGGCGCCGGGCACGCAGCAGCGGCAGCGCGACGGCGTCGGTGCTGGACGGCAGACAGTCCTGGACCAGGCCCGTCAGTACGCCGTCGGGGCCGAGTTCGAGGTAGGTGCCCACCCCGAGCCCGGCTAGGCAGTCGATCCCCTCGCCGAACCGGACGGCACGGCGGATGTGGGACACCCAGTAGTCCGGCGAACGCAGCTGCTCGGCGGCGGCCTCCCGACCGGTCACGTTGGACACGACGGAGAGGGCGGGTTCAGCGAAGCGCATGCCGTCGAGGACGGCGCGGAACTCATCGAGCACGCTGTCCATGTGCGGAGAGTGGAAGGCATGGCTGACCCGCAGCCGCCTGGTCCTGCGCCCCAGCGCCGCGAAGTGGTCCCCGACCTCGACGGCGACCGCGGCGTCGCCCGAGATCACGACGGACTGCGGACCGTTGATCGCGGCGATGCCGGCCCGGTCGTCACGGTCGCCGAGGACCGCCAGGACCTCCTGTTCGGTGGCCTGTAAGGCGATCATGGCGCCGTCGCTGCGGGCCGCCTCCATCAGCCGTCCCCGCGCTGCCACCATGAGCGCGGCATCCGGCAGGTCGAGGACGCCAGCGGCATGGGCGGCGGCCACCTCGCCGATCGAATGTCCGAGCAGGTGGTCGGGCTTGACGCCGTAGTGCTCCAGGAGCCTGAACTGCGCGGTTTCCAGCGCGAACAGGGCCGGTTGGGCGTACAGGGTGCGGTTCAGGAGTTCGGCGTCCGTACCGAAGACGACTTCCTTCAGGGGCAGGGGCAGATGCGGGTCCAGGTACGCGCACACATCGTCGAACGCCTTTGCGAAGACGGGGAAGTCCCGGTGCAGTCGCCGGCCCATGCCGAGGCGTTGCGCGCCCTGGCCGGTGAAGAGCAGGGCGAGCTTGTTCGGGCCGTCGGGGGGTGTGGTGGGGGGTGTGACGGTGAGGTTGTCCGCCGTACCGCCCTCGGCCAGGGCACGCAGCCCCGCCAGTAACTCCTCACGCCCCGCACCCGTCACCACCGCACGGTGCTCGAACAGCGACCGCTGCGAGACCAGCGACCACCCCACATCACCGGTCCGGGCTCCCAGCAACTCCCCCACATGCCCCAGCAATCGCCCGGCCTGCTCCCGCAACGCCTCCACCGACCGAGCCGACACCACCCACGGCACCGCGACCGAACCCCGGGACGAGCCCCGGGCCGAGCCCTGAGTGGAGTCAGCCTCCGCCGCAACAACAACCTCAGGAACCTCAGAAGTCCCAAGAGCAGCCGCAGAAGCCTCAAGAGCCTCAGCGGCCTCCTCCACGATCACGTGCGCGTTCGTCCCGCTGATCCCGAACGACGACACCCCCGCACGCCGCGGCCGACCCGCCGCGGGCCACTCCCGGGCCTCGGCCAGCAACTCCACCGCCCCCGCCGACCAGTCCACATGCCGCGTCGCCTCCTCGACATGCAGCGTCCGCGGCAGCGCCCCGTGCCGCATCGCCAGCACCGTCTTGATGACCCCGGCCACGCCCGCGGCCGCCTGCGCGTGCCCGATGTTCGACTTGATCGACCCCAGCCACAACGGCTCCGCACGGCCCGTGCCG
>NZ_JBIRQF010000050.1:0-4652 GCF_044333065.1 Streptomyces sp. NPDC021115 | reverse complement strand
GTCACACCACCAGCCAACGCCAGCGAACACTCACCCGCACGCAACGCCTGCGCCGCCAGATGCATCGCCACCAACGACGACGAACACGCCGTATCGATCGTGACCGTCGGACCCTCCAGCCCCAACGTGTACGACGCCCGGCCCGACGCCACACTCGGCGCACTACCGTTGCCCCGGAACGCCTCGAATTCCCGGGCCGTCAGCAGGTTGCGGTAGTCGTTGTACATCACACCGGCGAACAGGCCGGTACTGCTGCCCCGCAGCGACACCGGGTCGATCCCGGCGCGCTCAACGGCCTCCCACACCGTCTCCAACAACAACCGCTGCTGCGCATCAGTCGCCAACGCCTCACGCGGACTCATCCCGAAGAACGCCGCGTCGAACTCGCCCGGGTCCCGGAGGAAGCCACCCGCACGGGTCGAGGACGTGCCCGGATGGCCGGGATCCGGGTGGTACAAACTACCCAGGTCCCAGCCCCGGTCAGCGGGGAAATCGCCAATCGCGTCCACCCCGGCCGTCACCAGCTGCCACAACTGCTCCGGAGACGACACTCCGCCCGGGTACCGGCAGGCCATCCCCACAATCACCACCGGATCATCCGCGACCGGCGGCAGCGCACCCACCGGCACAGCGACCCCGGTCCTGCTCCCCAGCAACTCATCGAGCAAGTGGGCGGCCAACGCCTCCACGCTCGGGTAGTCGAACACCAGCGTCGCCGGGAGCCTCAAACCCGTCGCGGCACTCAACGCGTTACGCAGTTCCACCCCTAGCAACGAGTCGAACCCGAGATCACGGAACGCGCGGGCGGGATCCACCACCGTGGCACTCTCGTGCCCCAGCACCGCCGCGACCTGGTCCCGCACCAGATCCAGCACCATCTCCCGCTGCACCAGCCCGGTGGACGGGATCCGTCCGGCCGTGCGGCGCGTACGGATCAGACCGCGCAACAGCGGCGGCACCTCACCACGAGCCCGCAGCGCCGGCAGATCCAGCCGCACCGGCAACACCACCGGCTCCCCAGCCCCCACAGCGGCATCGAACAGCGCCACACCCTGCTCGGTGGACAGGGGCGGGAATCCCGAGCGGTGCATCCGCTCCCGATCGGCGGCGCTCAACTCACCGAGCATGCCGTCGGCCTGCTCCCACGGGCCCCACGCCAGCGAGACACCCGGCAGCCCCCGGTCCCGCCGGTACCGCACCAGCGCGTCCAGGAACGCATTCCCCGCAGCGTAATTACCCTGCCCCGCACCACCGAACGTGCCCGCCGCGGAAGAGAACACCACAAACGCAGACAAGTCCAAGCCCCGCGTCAACTCATGCAGATGCCACGCCGCGTCCACCTTCGGACGCAACACCGCATCAACACGCTCCGGAGTGAGAACCCCGATCAGACCGTCGTCCAGCACCCCGGCGGTATGCACCACCGCCGACACCTCATGCACGGCCAGCACCTCGGCCAGCGCCTCACGATCAGCCACATCACACGCCACCACCTCGGCGCGGGCACCCAATCCGGCAAGTTCGGCGACGAGGCCCCCGGCGCCCGGCGCGGCCAGGCCACGCCGGGACAGCAGGAGCAGGTCCCGTACGCCGTGCTCGGCCACCAGATGCCGCGCCAGCACCGCACCCAGACCACCCGTACCACCCGTGATCAACACCCTGCCGTGCGGCGTCCACGACGCCGCACCCAGCTCCGGAACGGGCACCCGCGTCAGGCGGGGGGACAAGAGCCGCTCATCACCAACCATCAGCTCCGGCTCGGGGTGCGCCAACGCCCGCGACAACACCGCCCCGGACACGGCACCGTCACCAAGGTCCAGCAACGTGATCCGGTCCGGATGCTCCGACTGCGCCGACCGCAGCAAACCCCACGCCGAACCCACCGCCAGATCGCTGACAGCACCACGCGCCACCACAACCAGACGAGACCCAGCGAACCGCTCCCCCTCCAACCACCCCTGAACCAAGCCCAAAGCCCGCGCCACCAAGTCGTGGACACCATCCACCACTGCGTCACCCGGCCGCTCCATTGCAACCTCGGCCAACACCACGTCCGGCACCGGCCCATCCGCCACAGCCAACGAGGCCAGGTCCGGATACACCACAACGCCCGACCCGGCACCGCGCAGCATCCCGGCCAAACCTCCATCCGGGCCGACCACCGCAACCACCGACGGCCCGGCGCCCGTCTCACCGGCCACCGGGGTCCACTCCACCCGGAACAACGCATCCCGGCTATCACCGTCCGCGAGCTCTTCAGCGGCAAGTGGACGCGTGACCAAAGACGCGACGGACGCCACTGGACGACCCACCACATCCGCGACCGCTACGGACACCGCCCCCCGCTCGTCATACGACAGCCGAGCCCGCACCGTCGTCGCCCCGGAAGCGTGCAACGAAACACCCTCCCAAGCGAACGGCAGACCGCGATCCGTTGTGCCACCGGTGAAAGCGGCGGCGTGCAGCACTGCGTCCAGAAGCGCGGGATGCACCCCGAACCCACTGACATCGGCGCCCTCGCCCAAGGCCACCTCGGCAAAGAGCTCCGCGCCCAGCCGCCACACCGCCCGCAACCCCTGGAACACCGGGCCGTACTCGAACCCGGAGTCAGCAAATCGTTCGTAGCACTCATCGAGGTCGACCGGCTCAGCGCCCGCAGGCGGCCAGTTGGCCGCGTCGAACCCGGTGCCGGCCAGGTCGTCCACTACGGCCAGGACCCCCGTGGCGTGCTGCGTCCACTGCGGCTCATCGGACTCATCCGCCCGGGAGAACACCTTGACTGACCGCCGTCCGGAGTCATCGGCGGAACCGACGAACACCTGAATCTGTGCCGCGCCCCGTTCGGGCAGCACCAGTGGCGCAGCCAGGGTCAGTTCCTCAAGCAGATCGCACCCGAACTCGTCACCGGCCCGGATCGCCATTTCCACAAAAGCGGTCCCCGGCACCAGAACCCGGCCCATCACCGCGTGATCGGCCAGCCACGGATGCGATGCCAACGACAGGCGCCCGGAAAACACCACACCGTCCGAGTCGGCCAACGACACCGCCGCGCCGAGCAGCGGATGCTCAGCCGAGGCGAGACCGACGGCCCGCACATCACCTGGAACAGCCGCAACTGTGGGCCAATACCGCTGCCGCTGGAAGGCGTAGGTGGGCAGCTCGACCTGCCGCGCGGCCGTACCCGCGAAGAACGCCCGCCAGTCCACGGCCACGCCGGTCACGTGCAGGTTGGCGAGCGCGGTAACCGCCGCCGTCTCCTCCGGCCGGTCCTTACGCAGCACCGGCACGACCACAGCCTCATCCGGTGCCGACTCCCGGACCAGGGCCGACAGCACACCGTCCGGCCCCAGCTCCAGGAACGTCCCCACCCCGGCATCCGACAACGCCTGAACACCATCAGCGAACCGCACCGTCTCCCGCACATGCCGCACCCAATACTCCGGCGAACACAACTCCTCCGCCGTAGCGAGGGCACCGGACAGATTCGACACCACCGGAACCACCGGCTCACGGAACTCCAGCCCCTCCACGACGGCACGGAAGCCGTCGAGCATCGAGGACATGAGTGGCGAGTGGAACGCATGACTCACCGCGAGCCTGCTCGTACGCCGTCCGCCGGCCTCGAACCGTGCCGCAACCTCCAGCACAGCATCCTCGTCACCGGAGACCACCACCGACGACGGCCCGTTGACCGCCGCGATCGACACTCGCTCGGAGAGCAACGGCCGAACCTCGTCCTCGGTGGCCTGCACCGCCACCATCGCCCCACCCGACGGGAGGTCCTGCATCAACCGAGAACGCGCCATCACCAACCGACAGGCGTCCTCAATCGACAGCACACCCGCCACATGGGCAGCCGCGACCTCGCCGATCGAATGCCCGCCCACGAAGTCCGGCCGCACTCCAAAGGACTCCATCAGCCGGAACAGCGCCACCTCAACCGCGAACAGGGCGGGCTGAGCCGACCCGGTGCCGTTCAGCGCCTCCGCGTCCTCACCCCACATCACCCCGCGCACCGAGTCATCCAGGTGCGCCAGAACCACATCCAGCGCCTGTGCGAACACCGGGAACCGGCCATACAACTCCCGGCCCATACCCAACCGCTGCGCACCCTGCCCCGAGAACACCACAGCCAACGAACCCTGACCCACCGCACCCCGAGCAGCCTCGACCACACCCTCCTCAGAAGCCACCAACACCGCCCGATGCTCAAACACCGACCGCCCGGCAACCAACGAAACACCAACATCAAGGGACGCGAGAGCATGCTCGGCCGCAGCCGACCTGACCCGGTCAACCTGTGCATCCAAAGCGGCCTCGGTCTTCGCCGACACCACCCACGGCACCACACCCGGCACCGCCTCCACGTCCTCGGCAGGCCACTCCGCCAAAGGCGCGGCTTCGAGGACCACATGCGCGTTGGTGCCGCTCACGCCGAAGGACGAGATCCCCGCCCGGCGCGGACGACCGGTAGCTGGCCAAGCAGTATTGTCCCGCACCAGCTCGACGTCCCCGGCCGTCCAGTCGACATGCGACGACGGAGCATCCACATGCAGCGTGCGCGGCAGCACCCCGTGCCGCATCGCCATCACCGTCTTGATCACACCCGCGACACCCGCCGCAGCCTGCGTATGACCAATATTCGACTTCAC
>NZ_JBIRQF010000049.1:0-5297 GCF_044333065.1 Streptomyces sp. NPDC021115 | reverse complement strand
GGGGAGGTGTTGCGGTCGAAGGTCGATGGTGCGTGGGTGTTGCATGAGGTAACGCGGGAGCGGTGTCCGGATTTGCTGGCTTTTGTGGTTTATTCTTCGGTTTCGGGTGTGGTGGGGAGTGCTGGGCAGGCGAACTACGCCGCGGCGAATGCGTTCTTGGACGCGTTGGCGCATGAGCGGCGTGCTCAGGGGCTGCCGGGTGTTTCTCTCGCATGGGGGTTGTGGGAGCAGGCCTCCGGCCTGACCGGCGCTCTCGACGAGGGCGACCTCGACCGCATCCGGCGCTCCGGCGTCCTGCCCCTCCCCACCCCGCGGGCCCTGATCCTCCTCGACCTCGCGCTTCGCGCACCTCAGCCCGTGGTGGCTCCCGTGCGCTTCGACATCGACGGCCTGCGCGAGCGTTCCACCGAGCCGCTGCCCGCCGTTCTGCGCCGGCTCGTGCGCCGCCCACGCCGGACCGCTGCCACCGGTACCGAACTTCCTCCCCTGATCGACCTGTTGTCCGGCAGCCGGGAGGACCGGCGAGGCCGTCTCCTGCTTGACCAACTGCGTGAGCAGTTGCTCAGCCACCCCGCCGTCACGCACGCGATCACCGCCCTGGTGCACTCCGACGGCACCGCAGTGACGGCTGGGCAGCCCGAGGCGAGGCTGGTGGCGTACGTCTTGCCGAGCCCGTCCCCCGAGGTCCTCCAGGAACTCCGCGACCGGGTGCCGGCCCACCTAGCCCCCTCCGAGATCCTCGGCGCCGACGAGCCGCACGTCCACGAGGCGGTCCTCTGCGGTCTCTTCGCCGAACTGCTGGGCCTCACACGTGTGGCGCCCGGCGACAGCTTCTTCGACCTTGGGGGGCACTCCCTCCTCGCCACCCGCCTCATCAGCCGCGTCCGCGCCGTTCTCGGCGCCGAGCTCCAGCCCCGCACGCTGTTCGAGCACCCGAGCCCGGTCGCCCTCGCCCGTGCTGTCGGCCACGGGACCGAAGAGCGACGCACACGGCTTGCGCCCGTTCCGCCCCCGGACGTCCTGCCCTTGTCCTTCGCCCAGCAACGTCTCTGGTTCCAGCACAAGTTGGAGGGTCCGTCGGCGACGTACAACGTGCCCCTGGCTCTGTGGATGTCGGGGGACCTGGACCCGGACGCACTCGCGGCCGCGTTGAACGATGTGGTGGCTCGGCATGAGTCGTTGCGGACGGTGTTCGTGGAGGTGGACGGGGAGCCGTGCCAGCGGGTGTTGGCAGACGCCTCCGTCTCGCTGGAGACCCGCGAGGTCGAAGCTGCCGAGGTGCGGCAGGAGTTGGTGGAGGCAGCTCGGTATGCCTTCGATCTGGCGGCGGAAATCCCTGTGCGGGCTTGGCTGTTCGCCTCCGGTCCGTCGGAGCATGTGTTGCTGGTGGTGCTGCATCACATCGCGGGGGACGGCTGGTCGATGGTGCCGCTGGCCCGGGACCTGGCGGAGGCGTATGCGGCGCGCCTGGAGGGTGCGGTGCCGGGGTGGGAGCCGCTGCCGGTGCAGTACGCCGACTACACCCTCTGGCAGCGGGACCTCCTGGGTGAGGCGGACGACCCCGGCAGTCTCTTCGGACGGCAAGTGGACTACTGGCGCCTGACGTTGGCCGAGCTCCCGGAGGAGGTGAGCGCCCCCGCCGACCGCGCGCGGCCCGCTGTGGCGTCGTACCAAGGAGACGTCACGCCCTTCGTGCTCGACCCGGATCTGCACCGTGCGCTGAGCGAGCTGGCCCGTGCCCACGACGCGACCGTCTTCATGATGCTCCAGGCGGCCCTCGCCGCCCTGCTCTCCCGGCTCGGCGCGGGCACCGACATCCCGCTCGGCAGCGGTATCGCCGGGCGCACGGACGAGGCGCTGGACCGGCTCGTGGGATTCTTCGTCAACATGCTGGTTCTGCGTACGGACACCTCCGGCAATCCGTCGTTCGTCGAACTCGTCGCCCGCGTACGGGAGACCAGCCTCGCGGCCTACGCCCACCAGGACGTCCCGTTCGAGTCCCTGGTGGAGGAGCTCAACCCGCAGCGCTCGACCGCACACCACCCGCTGTTCCAGGTGGCTCTGACCCTCCAGAACAACGAACAGGCTCGGTTCGGCATGCCCGGCCTGCGTGTCCGCCCCGAGCTCGTCGGCACCGGGACATCTCGTTTCGACCTCTTCTTCAGTCTGACGGAGAGCCACAGCGAGAACGGCGAGCCCATCGGCATCGACGCCTACGTCGAGTACGCCACGGAACTCTTCGACGCCGCCACGGTCGACACCCTCATCCACCGCTGGACCGAGTTCATGCGCGCCCTGGTCCGCGACCCCGAGGGCCCCATCGGCGCGGCCGACATCCTCACCCCTCGGGAGCACGCACGGATCGCCGAGTGGAACACTGGCCGCACCGAGGACACGACCGCGCCGACCCTGCCGGTCCTCTTCGCGCAGCAGGTCGCCCGCACGCCCGACGCAACGGCTCTGATCTGCGGAGACGCCGAACTGACCTATCGGGAGCTGGACGCCGGCGCCAACCGGATCGCCCACTGGCTGCGCGGCCGGGGCATCGGCCCCGAGCACCACGTGGCCATCCTGTACGACCGCTCGCCCGACCAGGTCGCGGCCGTCCTCGGGGTCCTCAAGGCGGGCGGCGCCTATCTGCCGCTCGACCCCGAATACCTTGGCGAGCGAGTCGGCCACATGCTGGCCGACGCCGCCCCGGAGCTGCTCCTGTCCACCCGGGCACTCGTCGGCACGCTCGGCACCGTGCCCGACGGCATCGATGTCGTGGCCACCGACGCCCCCGAGACGGCCGCCGCCCTGGCGGCCTGCCCCGACCACGACCCGGGACCCGGCACCCTGGACCCCCGCCACCCGGCCTACGTCATCTACACCTCCGGCTCCACGGGTGTGCCCAAGGGCGTCGTCGTCACCCATCAGGGCCTCGGAAGCCTGGCGAGCACTCTGGTACGGCAGTGCGCTGTCACCCCGGACTCCCGGGTACTCCAGTTGTCGTCGGCCGCCTTCGACGCGGCCGTACTCGAACTGACCATGGCCTTCGCGGCCGGTGCCGCCCTGGTCCTGGGCGGCCGGGACCGCCTCGTCGGCGCCGAACTGGCCGACGTCCTGGCCGATCGCCGGATCACCCACGCGCTCATCCCGCCCTCGGTGCTGGGCACCCTGCCGGCCGGGTCCGCCGAGGCGCTCACCGGATTCCGTACCCTGATCGTGGGAGCCGAAGCATGCGGCCCCGACCTGGTGCAGAGCTGGTCGGCCGGACGCCGTATGGTCAACGCCTACGGCCCGACCGAGTCCACCGTCTGCGCCGCGATCAGCGAACCGTTGGCCGGCCGGGACGTCCCGATCGGACGCCCCGTCGACAACACCCAGGTCCGGGTCCTCGACGAACGCCTGCGGCCGGTGCCCCCGGGCGTCCCCGGCGAGCTGTATCTTGCGGGCGAGGGCTTGGCCCGGGGCTACCTCGACCAGCCCGGACTCAGCGCCCAGCGCTTCGTGGCCGACCCCTTCGGCCCGGCCGGGACCCGCATGTACCGCACGGGCGACCTCGTGCGCTGGACGGCGCAGGGACAGCTCGACTACATCGGCCGCGCCGACCAGCAGGTCAAGGTCCGCGGCTTCCGCATCGAGCCCGGCGAGATCGAGTCCGCGCTGCGCGAGCAGCCCGGCGTCGCCCAGGCCGTGGTGGTGGTCCGGGAGGACCGGGACGGCGACCCGCGGCTCGTGGGGTACGTCGTGCCCGAGGGCGAGGCCGCCGAGGACGACCAGGTGGACGAGTGGCGCGAGATCTACGACGATGTCTACGGCGGCGCCCGGGCAGAACTGCACGCGCTCGGCCAGGACTTCACCGGCTGGAACAGCTCCTACACCGGACAGCCGATCCCGCTCGACGAGATGCGCGCCTGGCGTGACGCCGCGGTGACACGTGTCGTGGAACGCTCGCCCCGGCGCATCCTGGAGATCGGTGTCGGCTCGGGCCTGCTCCTCGGCCCGCTGGCCCCGCGGACCGAGAGCTACTGGGCGACCGACTTCTCCGCACCCGTGATCGAACGCCTCACCGCCCAGGTGGAGACCGCCGGACTCGCCGACCGGGTGCGGCTGCTGTGCCGGCCCGCCGACGTCATGGACGGCATCCCGGCCGAGTACTTCGACACCGTCGTCCTCAACTCGATCGTCCAGTACTTCCCCGACGCCGATTACCTGGCCCGGGTCCTGGACGGCGCACTCGGCCGGCTCGCCCCCGGTGGACGCATCGTCGTGGGCGACGTACGCCACCGTGGTTCACTGCGTGCCTTCCAGACCGGGATCCACCTCGGCCACGCCGCTGAGGACGCCACCGGCGAACAGCTCAGGGCGGCCGTGGAACACGCGGTGATCATGGAGAAGGAACTGGTCATCGACCCGGATTTCTTCACCGCTTGGGCGAGGCGCCACACCGACGCGGTTGCCGGCGTCGACATCCGCCTCAAGCGCGGCACCCACCACAACGAACTGACGCGGCACCGCTACGAGGTCGTACTCCACAAGGCGGACGGACCCGACCGGGCCGAATCCCTCGCGAACGCAGCGGAGTTCGTCTGGGGCCGCGACCTCACGAGCCTCCAGGACCTCGACGACCTCACGTCCGGGGCGGCGTCGATCCGCATTACGGGTCTCGTCAACAGTCGTCTGGCCGGGGAGGTCGCGGCCGCGGAATACCTCCGTGAGGAGGCGGGTGACAGGAACCCGTCCGGGATCGACCCCGAGACCCTGCACAGCTGGGGCGAGCGGCGCGGGTGCCAGGTGCTCACCACTTGGTCGCCCGGCGCACCGGACGCCTTCGACGCCGTACTCGTCCCCGGCGGACACGCTGGCGCCGTCTACACGGACGTGCATCGCCCGGCGCACCCCCCGCACAAGCCCCTGTCGGCCCTGGTGAACAACCCCCTGAGCTCCCGGACGACCGGCCGCGTACTCGCGGGACTGCGGGACGCCCTGCGCGAGCGGCTGCCCGAGTACATGGTGCCGTCCGCCGTCATCGCCCTCGACACGATCCCCCTCACCTCCAGCGGCAAGCTCGACCGGAGAGCGCTCCCGGCCCCCGACTATGCGCCGCGGTCGGTGCGGGGGCCGCGGTCGGCGCGGGAGGAGCTCCTGTGCGGGTTGTTCGCGGAGGTGTTGGGGGTCGATCGGGTGGGGATCGACGATGACTTCTTCGCGCTGGGTGGGCATTCGTTGCTGGCGACTCGGTTGGTGAGTCGTGTGCGGTCGGTGCTGGGCGTGGAGTTGCCGTTGCGGGCGGTGTTTGAGTGGCCGACGGT
>NZ_JBIRQF010000048.1:0-6539 GCF_044333065.1 Streptomyces sp. NPDC021115 | reverse complement strand
GCGGTGGGTGTGGCGGGTGATGCCGAAGTGAGTGATCCGGCTGGTGCGGCGGTGTGGGGGTTGGTGCGTTCCGCGCAGGTGGAGAACCCCGGTCGCGTGGTGTTGCTGGATGTGGATCAGGACGAGCCGTCCGATGAGCTGATCGCGACCGTCCTGGCCTCGGACGAGCCCCAGATAGCCGTACGGGCAGGCACCGCATACACGCCCCGGCTCGTGGCGACCCCGGCCTCTCCCCAGCAGGAATCGTCGCCCGCCTTCGACTCCGAAGGCACCGTGTTGATCACCGGGGGAACCGGCACGCTCGGTGGAGCGATCGCGCGGCATGTGGTCTCGACGCACGGTGTGCGGAGCCTGGTGCTGACCAGCCGCCGAGGACCGGCGGCGGACGGTGCGCAGGAACTGCGGACCGAGTTGGAGGCCCTGGGCGCCCGGGTCGCCATCGTCGCCTGCGACGTGGCCGATCGTGACTCTCTGCGCGAGCTTCTTGCGGGCATCCCGGCGGATGCGCCGCTGACGGGTGTGGTGCACACGGCGGGTGTGCTGGACGACGGGGTGATCGCGAGCCTGACCCCGGAGCGGCTGGGTGCGGTGTTCCGGCCGAAGGTCGACGCGGCCTGGGCGCTGCATGAGGTGACCGCGGATCTGGATCTGGACGCGTTCGTGTTGTTCTCCTCCGCGTCCGGCGTGCTGGGCAGTCCGGGCCAGGGCAACTACTCGGCGGCGAACGCCTTCCTGGATTCCTTCGCGCAGTGGCGTCGGGCGCAAGGACTGCCCGCGGTGTCGCTGGCATGGGGCCTGTGGGGTGAGACCAGCGGCATGACCGGCACGCTCGACCAGGCCGACCAGGCCCGGATGAACCGCGGCGGAGTGCGGCCGCTGTCCACCGAAGAAGGCATGACGGCGTTCGACGCCGGTCTGCGAGCTGAGGAGCCGGTTTTGGTGCCGGTGAAGCTGGACTTCATCGGCTTGGCGGAACAGGCCCGGGCCGGACATCTGCCGCCCATGTTGAGCGGGCTGGTGCGTCAGCCACGCCGTGCCGCGGGTGGCGCTGCCGTGACGGGCGAGTCCCTGGCGGACCGACTGACGGCGCTGCCGGTCGAGGAGCAGACGACACTGCTGCTGGAGCTGGTGTGCGGAGAGATCGCCGTGGTGCTGGGGCACGCCGACGCGACGAATATCGCGCCGGGACAGGCATTCAGCGAACTCGGCTTCGATTCGCTCACCGCCGTGGAGCTGCGTAATCGCCTGGCCACTACGACGGGAATTCGGCTGCCCGCCACGCTGATCTTCGACTATCCCTCACCCGCGGTTCTCGCCGAGCACCTGCGCACGGAATTGGTGCCGGAGGCGGGTATACGTGACATTTCCGAAGTGGACGAGGCCGGGCTGCGCCGTGTGCTGGCGGCCGTGCCGCTCCAGCGATTCCAGGATCTGGGGGTGCTGGAAAAGCTGGTGGAGCTGATGAACTCCGGGACGGCGGCACCTCAGGTGCGGGAGAGCCAATCGCATCTCATCGCAGACATGGATGTCGACAGCCTCATCGAACGGGCGATGGGCACCACCAACAACTGACCCCGTCGCGGGCTACGGAGGAACTGAAATGTCTGTGTCCGAGGAAAAGCTCATCACCGCCTTGCGCGCCTCGCTCATGGAGAACGAGCAGCTCAAGGAAGAGCGAGACCAGGCCTTGGCGGCCGCGGCCGAGCCCATCGCGATCGTTTCGATGGCCTGCCGCCTGCCGGGCGGCGTCGCTTCCCCCGAGCAGCTGTGGCAGTTGGTGGCCGACGGCGGCGACGGCATCTCCTCGTTTCCGGTGAACCGTGGCTGGGACATCGACAAGGTCTACGACCCCACATCCGGCCAGCCGGACACGTCGTATGTGCGGGAGGGCGGATTCCTGCACGACGCGGACGAATTCGACCCAGCGTTCTTCGGAATCAGCCCGCGTGAGGCGCTGGCGATGGACCCGCAGCAGCGCCTGCTGCTGGAAGCGTCGTGGGAGGTGCTGGAGCGGGCCGGTATCGACCCCACCGGGCTGAAGGGCAGCCGAACCGGCGTATTCACCGGCTTGATGTACCACGACTATGAAGCGGCGGCAGCGGCAGGAAGTCTCGTCTCGGGCCGTGTGTCCTATGCCTTTGGCCTTGAAGGCCCGGCGGTGACGGTGGATACGGCGTGTTCGTCGTCGTTGGTGGCGTTGCATTCGGCGGTTCAGGCGTTGCGGTCGGGTGAGTGTTCGCTGGCGTTGGCCGGTGGTGTCGCGGTGATGGCGACGCCGGGGAGTTTCATTGAGTTTTCGCGGCAGCGTGGTCTTGCTCCGGATGGTCGGTGCAAGTCGTTCGCGGCCGGTGCGGACGGGACGGCGTGGGCCGAGGGTGTCGGGCTGCTGTTGCTGGAGCGGTTGTCGGATGCGCGGGCGAACGGTCACCAGGTGCTCGCGGTGGTGCGCGGGAGCGCGGTGAATCAGGACGGTGCGTCGAACGGCATCACGGCACCGAATGGTCCGTCGCAGCAGCGGGTGATCCGGCAGGCGCTCGCCAATGCCCGGTTGACCGGGGCGGACATCGATGTGGTGGAGGCGCACGGTACGGGTACGTCGCTGGGTGACCCGATCGAGGCGCAGGCGTTGCTGGCGACGTACGGGCAGGAGCGTGCGGCGGATCGTCCGCTGTGGTTGGGGTCGTTGAAGTCGAACATCGGGCATGCGCAGGCTGCGGCGGGTGTGGCCGGGATCATCAAGATGGTCGAGGCGATGCGGCACGGTGTGCTGCCGAAGACCCTGCACGTCGATGCGCCGTCGCCGAAGGTGGATTGGTCGGCGGGTGCGGTGGAGCTGCTGACGGAGTCGCGTGAGTGGCCGGAGGTGGATCGGCCGAGGCGTGCGGCGGTGTCCTCGTTCGGCATCAGCGGGACGAACGCGCACGTGGTGCTGGAGGCCGCTCCCGAGGAAGACGTTGCTGAGCGGGTTGTTTCCGGTGCTGTGGTGCCGCTGATTCTGTCGGGGAAGTCTGCGGAGGCGGCGGGCGCGCAGGCGGAGCGGCTGGCGGCCTATCTGGAGGCTGACGGCGCCGTGAGCTTGACGGACATCGCTTACTCGTTGGCGGTGTCGCGGGCGCACTTTGACCACCGCGCGGTGGTGGTGGCGGACTCTGCCGATGCGGTACGGGACGCCCTGGCCACGGTACGCGGCGAGGAGGTGGTCACTGGCCGGTTGGGTGTGGTCTTCACCGGTCAGGGGTCGCAGCGGGTCGGTATGGGGCGTGAGCTGTACGCGGCGTACCCGGTGTTCGCGGAGGCGTTCGATGCGGTGTGCGCTGCCGTGGATGGGCTGCTCGGCCGGTCGTTGAAGGAGGTCGTCTTCGGCGAGTCCGAGCTGCTGGACGAGACGGGTTTCGCGCAGCCTGCCTTGTTCGCGGTGGAGGTGGCGCTGTTCCGGCTGGTGGAGTCGTGGGGTGTGCGGCCTGACTTTGTCGCGGGGCATTCGATCGGTGAGGTTGTGGCCGCGTATGTGGCGGGTGTGTGGTCGTTGGAGGATGCGGCGGCGTTGGTGGTGGCTCGGGGCCGCCTGATGCAGGCGCTCCCGGCGGGCGGTGTGATGGTGGCCGTCGAGGCCACCGAGGATGAGGTCGCCCCGCTGCTGACGGATGGTGTGAGTATCGCGGCCATCAACGGTGCGACGTCGCTGGTGCTGTCCGGCGTCGAGGGTGCGGTCATGGCGGTGGCCGGACGGTTTGAGGGGCGCCGGACCAAGAAGTTGCGGGTGTCGCATGCCTTCCACTCGCCGCTGATGGACGGGATGTTGGATGACTTCCGTCAGGTCGCGGCTGGTCTGTCCTATGCCCAGCCACAGCTGCCGGTGGTGTCGAACCTGACCGGTGAGGTGGCCGAGCCTGCGCGCCTGTGCTCGCCGGAGTACTGGGTCGAGCACGTGCGTGGCACGGTCCGCTTCGCCGACGGTGTGGAGGCCCTGCGGAAGCAAGGAGTGGCCACATTCCTGGAGCTGGGCCCGGACGGTGTTCTGACCGCGATGGTGGGGCAGGACGGCGTGCCGACCCTGCGTCCCGATGTGGCCGATGAACGCCGCGCGCTGGTCACCGCCGTAGGACGACTGCACGTCCGCGGGGTTGCGGTTGACTGGGAGCAGGTGTTCGCGGGGATGGGCGCGCGTCGCGTCGACCTGCCGACGTACGCCTTCCAGCGGCAGCGCTTCTGGCTGACGTCCGGCGTCCCGGCGGCCGATGGAGCATTGGCCGCCGAGCACCCCTTGCTCAGCACGGTGGTGGCCGTACCGGACACCGGTGGTGTGCTGTGCACCGGTCGGCTCTCCCTGACAACGCAGCCCTGGCTGGCCGATCACGTCGTATCGGACGTGGTTATGCTGCCCGGCACCTGTCTGGTCGAGCTGGCGATCCGTGCTGGGGATGAGGTCGGCGCCGGATCGCTGCGGGAGTTGGTGATCGAGGCGCCGTTGGTGGTGCCGGACTCGGGTGCCGTGCGCGTGCAGGTCTCGGTGGGAGGCGCGCAGGCTGATGGCGTGCGTTCGGTCGCGGTGTACTCGCGGCCCGACGACGCGGTGTCCGAGACACCGTGGACTCGCCACGCCAGCGGCCAGCTCGCGAGCGAGGTACCGGCCCCCGCCCGCTCCTTCGATGTCTGGCCCCCGCAGGGCGCGGAAGCCGTCGAGCTGGAGGGTTTCTACCAGGGGCAGCGGGAGGCGGGGTACGCCTACGGGCCGCTGTTCCAGGGGCTCAAGGCCCTCTGGACCCTGGACGGGACCATCTTCGCCGAGGTCGCTCTGCCCGAGGACGAGGCTGAGGCGGCGGCCGGGTTCGGGCTGCATCCGGCCCTGCTCGACTCGGTGCTGCACTGTGGTGCCTTCACCGAGCGGAAGGCCGAGGCCGGGAAGGTCATTCTTCCGTTTGCGTGGAGTGGCCTGGCCCTGCACGCGGTCGGCGCGTCGGCGCTGCGGGTGCGCATGACACCGACCGGCCCGGAATCCGTCGCGCTGGAGATCGCCGACCGCGACGGCGCCCCGGTGGCATCGGTCGAGTCGCTGGTGCTGCGCGCCGTCGCCGCGGACCAGATGCAGGCGGCCGGACAGGCGGCCGGGGCGGACTCCTTGTTCCGCCTCCAGTGGGCGGAGCTGCCGGTCGACGCCGCGGCGAGTGCCGTCGCTCCCCGCCCGGTGTCGATGTCCTGGGACGTCGAGGAGCTGGTCAGCTCCGGTGCGGCGCTACCGGAGGTGCTGGTCGTCGACGCGATCGACGGCGTCGTGACCGCTGAGCGCGCACGGGGCCTGGCGGGCAGGGTGCTGGGCATCATCCAGGCGTTCCTGGCCGCTCCGGAGCTGGAGGCCAGCCGGTTGGTGGTGGCCACCCGGGGCGCGGTCGGCGTGTCCGGCGATGCCGAGGTGACCGACCCGGCCGGTGCCGCGGTGTGGGGACTGGTGCGCTCGGCGCAGGCGGAGAACCCGGGCCGCATCGTGTTGATGGACGTGGACGAGCACCACGACTCGCGCAGCGCGATGGCGGGCGTGCTCGCGGCGGAAGAACCGCAGGTGGCGGTGCGCGGCGGGGTGGTGTGGATCCCTCGGCTGGTACGTACGTCCGCCGAGGCCGACCCCACTCCGCGCCTGGACCCCGACGGCACGGTGCTGATCACGGGCGGCACCGGGACGCTGGGCGGTCTGGTGGCCCGCCGTCTCATCACCCAACACGGCGTGCGCAAACTGCTGTTGGTGAGTCGCCGGGGCCCGGAGGCCCAAGGCGCCGAAGAGCTGACGGCCGACCTGGAGCAGCTCGGCGCGGATGTCACCGTCGTGGCGTGTGACGTATCGAAGCGTCGAGCGGCGAAGAAGCTTCTTGCGGGCATCCCGGCGGATGCGCCGCTGACGGGTGTGGTGCACACGGCGGGTGTGCTCGATGACGGTGTGATCGCGAGCCTGACGCCGGAGCGGCTGGGTGCGGTGTTCCGGCCGAAGGTCGACGCGGCGCTGATGCTGCACGAGCTGACGCGTGACCTGGACCTTTCGGCGTTTGTGGTGTTCTCCTCCGCGGCCGGAGTGGTCGGCGGTCCGGGGCAGGGCAACTACTCGGCGGCGAACGCCTTCCTGGACGCGTTCGCGCAGTGGCGTCGGGCGCAGGGGCTGCCCACGGTGTCCCTGGGGTGGGGGCTCTGGGCGCAGTCCGGCGGCATGATCGAGGCGATGAGCGAATCCGACCAGGCCCGGATGGGGCGTGGCGGGGTGCAGCCGCTCTCCTCCGACGAGGGCATGGCGCTCTTCGACATCGGCCTGAGCACGGACGACTCGGTGCTGGTGCCGGTGAAGTTCGACTTCGCCGCCCTGACGGCACAGGCCCAGGCCGGCCGACTCCCGTCCATCCTGCGCGGGCTGGTCCGCCAGCCACGACGGACCGCCCAGTCCACCGCCGCCACGACGCAGCACGACTCCCTGGCCGGTCGGTTGTCGGGGTTGTCGCGTGCGGAGCAGGGGCGGGTTCTGGTGGATGTGGTGTGTGGTGAGGTGGCGGTGGTGTTGG
>NZ_JBIRQF010000047.1:0-7129 GCF_044333065.1 Streptomyces sp. NPDC021115 | reverse complement strand
TCACCAAGCACCGCCCAACCAGCAGACTCCACAGGCTCCTCGGACCGGGCCACCGGCGCAGGAACCCACTCCAGCCGGAACAGACTCTCCGCCGTGGCAGAGGCGGACGCGCTCAGCTCGGTGACCGAGACCGGGCGCAGCACCAGCGACGCCACCTCGGCGACCGGGTCACCGGCGTCATCGGCCACCCGCAGCGCCACCTCGCCCGAGCCTCGCGGAGACAGGCGTACCCGTACGGCGGAGGCGCCCACGGCGGACAGGGTCATGCCCGACCACATGAATGGCAGCAATGCCTTGTCCGTGCCGGCATCGGCTTCGCCGAGTCCCAGCGCGTGCAGCACCGTGTCCAGCAGCGCCGGATGCAGCCCGAACCCAGCCCCGTCCTCCGCGACCTCCTCCGGCAGAGCGGCCTCCACGAACAGGTCCTCCCCCTGCTTCCACACCCCCCGCAGACCACGGAACGCCGGACCATACGCCAGCCCCACACCCGACAACCGCTCATACAACCCATCCACCACAACCGCCTCCGCACCCACCGGCGGCCACGCCCGCAAATCCCACCCAACAGCAGGAGCCTCAACAGCCAGAACACCCACGGCATGCAAAGTCCACGCCTGCTCGGCGTCGGCCTCCTCCGCGCGCGAATAGACCCGCAAGCCACGACGGCCATCCTCGGCACCGTCGATACTGAGCTGCACCTGAACAGCACCGTCCTCCGGGAGGACCAGCGGCGCCTGCAAGGTCAATTCCTCGACCCGGGCGCACCCGACGTGATCGCCCGCCTGCACCGCAAGCTCAACGAAGGCCGTGCCCGGCACCAGGACCGAACCGGCGACGACGTGATCAGCCAGCCACGGATGCGACCGCACCGAAAGCCGTGACGTCAGCAGCACCGCATCCGAACCCGCCACCGCAACCGAAGCACCCAACAACGGATGCCCCGCGACGCCCAGACCCAGCCCCCGGGCATCGGTGACCGGACGCGCGGCATCCAGCCAGTACCGCTGCCGCTGGAAGGCGTACGTCGGCAGGTCCACCCGTCGCGCGCCGGTCCCGGCGAACATGGCGGGCCAGTCGACCTGCGCGCCGCGTACGAACATCTCCGCGACCGCCGACAGGACGGTCTCGGCTTCGCCGCGGCCCTTCCGCAGTGTCGACGCCACATCAATGTCGACGGCGGCCTTGGCCAGCGCGGTCAGCACCGGATCGGGGCCGATCTCCAGGAGCCGGGTCGCGCCCTGTTCGCGCGTGGTGGTCTCCAGAGCCCGGTGGAACCGGACCGGCTCGTGGATCTGGCGCACCCAGTACTCCGGGGTCGCCCAGTCGCCATCGGCGAGGGGCTGACCCGTGACGGTGCTGACCGCCGGAAGCACCGGCTGCCGGTAGGTGATACTCGCGGCGATGTCGGCGAACTCCGCCAGCATCGGCTCCATCAACGGCGAGTGGAACGCATGACTCACCCGCAGCCGCGACACCCGCCGACCCCGCTCCCGCGCAACCGCCATCACCCGCTCAACCACATCCTCGCCACCGGAAACCACCACCGACGTCGGCCCGTTCACCGCCGCGACCGACACCCGCTGCGAGTCCGGCAGCCCCCGCAGAATCTCGGAGACCTCCGCCTCCTCACCCTCGACCGCCGCCATCGCACCACCCAAGGGCAACGCCTGCATCAACCGCGCACGACCCCCCACCAACCGCGCCGCATCCGCCAGCTCGAACACACCCGCCACATACGCCGCGACGAACTCACCCACCGAGTGGCCCAACACCACATCCGGACCCATGCCCCACGACCGCAGCAACTCCACCAACGCGACCTGCACCGCGAACAACGACGTCTGCGCATACCCGGTCCGATCCAGCAGAGCCGCCTCCGCCGAACCCTCCGCCGCGAACAACACCTCCCGCACCGAAACCTCAAACCCCGGCCTGCCCGCAAGCTCCGCGTCCAGAAAACCGCACACCTCATCCAGGGTCTTCGCGAACACCGGGAACGTGCCGTACAGCTCACGCCCCATACCAAGCCGCTGACTGCCCTGCCCCGTGAACATCCAGCCCGTCCGGCCGTCGGTCACCGCACCGGATATCGCGGCGTCGCCACCGGCCGGGTCTGTCAAGCCGGTCAGCGGCGCCGACCCGTCCGCGCCCAGCACCACAGTCCGGTGCTCCAGGACCGCCCGCGTGGTCGCCAACGAGAAGCCGACGTCGACCGGGGCGGCGTCCCGCCCGTCGAGGAAGGCCGCCAGGCGTCCGGCCTGTGCCCGCACCGCCTGGGCGCTCCGGCCGGACAGCACCCACGGCACCACCGGCATCGCCGACAGGTCCGACGTGGCCTCGTCGGAGGCGGTGCCGCTCTCTTGGCCGTCACCGTCACCACTGTCACCGCCTGGCGCGACAGGCGGTTCCTCAAGGATGACATGGGCGTTGGTACCACTGATACCGAACGAAGAAATCCCCGCGCGACGGGGATGTTCGGCGTGGGGCCAGGGCCGCTCTTCGGTCAGCAGGCGCACCGAGCCCGCGTCCCAGTCGACATGCGACGAGGGCTCACCCACGTGCAGAGTCCGGGGCAGTTCCCCGGCGCGGAGGGCCATCACCATCTTGATGACACCGGCGACGCCAGCGGCGGCCTGGGTGTGTCCGAAGTTCGACTTCACCGAGCCCAGCCACAGCGGCTCGGCGCCGTCGCGCCCCTGGCCGTAGGTCGCGAGCAGCGCCTGTGCCTCGATGGGATCGCCGAGCCGGGTTCCGGTGCCATGCGCCTCCACCACGTCCACTTCGGACGCCGGGATCCGCGCGGCCTTCAACGCCTGGCGGATCACGCGCTGCTGCGACGGCCCGTTCGGCGCGCTCAACCCGTTCGAGGCGCCGTCCTGGTTGACGGCGCTGCCGCTGATCACCGCCAGCACCTGGTGGCCCAGCCGCTGTGCCTCGGACAGCCGCTCCAGTACGAGCACACCGGCGCCCTCGGCCCAGGCGGTGCCGTCCGCAGCCTCGGCGAACGGCTTGCACCGGCCGTCGGCAGCGAGGCCACGCTGCCGGGAGAACTCCACGAACGTCGTCGGGCCGGCCATCACCGTGACGCCACCGGCGAGCGCCATCCCGCACTCGCCGGTCCGTAGCGCGTGGCAGGCAAGGTGCAGGGAGACCAGCGAGGATGAGCACGCGGTGTCGAGTGTCACCGCGGGCCCCTCGAACCCGAACACGTACGAGATGCGGCCGGAGAAGACGCTGCCCGCGTTGCCGTTGGCGAGAAAGCCCTCGACGTCCTTGGGCACACCGCTCAGGCGCGACGCGTAGTCGTGGTACATCAGCCCCGCGAAGACACCGGTGGCCGAGCCGCGCAGCGAGTGGGGGTTGATCCCCGCCCGTTCCAGGGCCTCCCACGAGGTCTCCAGCAGCAGCCGCTGCTGCGGGTCCATGGCCAGGGCCTCACGCGGGGAGATGCCGAACAGCTCGGCGTCGAACTCGGCCGCGTCGTGCAGAAACCCGCCCTCGCGTACGTGCGAGGTGCCCGCGCGGTCCGTGTCCGGGTCGAACAGGGCCTCAAGGTCCCAGCCGCGATCGGTCGGGAACGGGGTGATCCCGTCCCCCGCCGAGCTGACCAGCCGCCACAGATCCTCCGGCGAGGTCACCCCGCCCGGGTACCGGCATCCCATGCCCACGATCGCGATGGGCTCGTGGTCTTTCGCTTCGGCTTCACTCAGGCGAAGGTGAGCATCCCGAGCATCGGCGATCGCGCGCTTGAGATATTCCCGGAGCTTGTCTTCGTTCGCCATGCGTTCCTTATCCTTCAGATAGAGCCGAAGCCTGAGCCGCGAGGCTCAGTTCGCCCATGGCCGGCTGTCCATCAGAGAGAACAGCTCGTCGTCGGTCGCGTCCTCGATTTCCTCGGTGCCCGCCCGCGTCTCCGGGCCGCCGTCGCTCTCGGCCCATACAGCCAGCAGTTTCTGTAGCTTGGTGCCGACTTCGGCTCGGACGGCCTCATCGGTGGGCACCGTCTCGGCCAGGATCGACTGGAGTTTTTCGAGTTCCCCGAAGAGAAATCCGGCGCCACCGTCGTCCTCCGGCACCAACTCCGCCCGCAGGTAGTCCCGCAGGGACAGGACCGTGGGGTGATCGAAGATGAGGGTGGCGGGCAGTTGCAGGGCGGTGGCGGAGCTGAGCCGGTTGCGCAGGTCCACCGCGGTCAGCGAGTCGAAGCCGAGGTCGTTGAACGCGCGTGTCGGATCGATCGATGCGGGTGAGGCGTGGCCGAGCACGGCGGCGACGGAAGTCTGCACCATGTCGAGCAGCATCCGGTCCCGCTCGGCGGGCGAAAGCTCCTTCAGGCGGTGGGCCGGCCCCGAGTCGTGGGCGGCCGCGGCATGGCCGACGGAGCGCCGCTGGCCGGTGGTCGGAGCAAGGTCGCGCAGCACGCTGGGCAGCGTGTCTCGCCGCCCGGCGAGCGCGCTGGTCCGCAACGCCATCGGTAGCGTGAAGGGCTCGTCGACTTGCAGTGCGGCATCCAGCAGGGCGAGCGCGTCCTGGGTAGAGAGCGGTGGAAATCCCTGACGCCGAAGGCGGGCGATGTCCGCTTCACTCAGACGGCCCCCCATGCCCTCGGCCTGCTCCCACATACCCCACGCCAGCGATGTCCCGGCGAGCCCCCCAGCCCGCCGGGACACCGCCAGCGCGTCCAGCACCGAGTTACCCGCCGCATACGCCGACTGACCCGCGTTGCCCACCACACCGGCAATCGACGAGAACAGGACGAACACGGCCAGGTCCCGGTCGGCCGTCAACTCGTGCAGATGCACCGCCGACTCCGCCTTCGCCGCGAGTACTCGGGCCAACCGCTCCGGCGTCAGATCAGCGATCACTCCGTCATCAAGCACACCAGCGGTGTGCACAATGCCCCTAAGAGGCGCATCCTCCGGGACCGCGTCCAGCACACCAGCCAGCGCCGCCCGGTCACTTACATCACAGGCGGTAATCGTCACCCGCGCACCCAGCCCGGTCAGCTCATCACGCAACTCCTCCGCACCCGGCGCCCCGACACCACGCCGGGAAAGCAACAACAGATCACGGACACCATGCGTGGCGACCAGATGCCGGGCCACCACCGCTCCCAGACCACCCGTACCACCGGTCACCAGAACCGTGCCCTTGTCCCAGCGTGTGGCCGGGACGTCCTCGTCCGTGGCGGGAACGGTCATCCGTACGATCCGGGGCAGCCGGATCCGCCCCTCGCGCACCGCGAACTGGCTCTCGCCGGATTCGGCCGCGTACGCCGCCACAGCCCGGTAGGAGTCCGGCTCGCCGTCCACATCGGCCAACACGAACCGGCCCGGGTGCTCGCTGATCGCCGACCGCACCAGACCCCACACACCCGCACTCGCGAGATCCAGCTCACTCGCGTCGGCGGCAGCATCCAGCGCGACCGCACCCGTGGTCGACACCACCAGGCGCGAATCCGCCAGACACTTCTCAGCCAGCCACGTCCGCATCGTCGCCAGCACACCAGCAACCCCACCAATGAGATCACCAGAATCCGCCACCACCGGCAGGACCACCGTGCCGGGAACCGCAGCGCCCCCGGCCACGGCAGCGGTCAGCGCTCCCAAGTCCTGGTAGCCGGTCACCGCGACACCGGCGGCACGCCACTCGTCCTCGGTCTGCGCATCGGTGCCGAGGACGGCCCAGTCGCCGGGTTCGCCCGGCTCGGCCGGAGTCGGCGCGGAAACCCAGTCCAGCCGGAACAGACCGTCCGTGGGGGCAGAACCCGCCCGGGCGAGGTCTGCTGCGGTAACCGGTCGCAGCACCAGCGAGTCGATGTCGGCCACCGGCTGACCAGCGGCGTCGGCCAGCCGCAGCCCGTACTCGCCGGTCCCTCGCGGCGACAGGCAGGCCCGTACGGCAGGGGCGCCGACGGCGGACAGCGACACGCCGGACCAGAGGAACGGCAGCATCGTGCCCTCGGCGTCCGGGTTCTGGAGCCCGAGCGCGTGCAGCACCGTGTCCAGCAGCACCGGATGCAGACCGTACGCCGACGCCTCCCCGGCCACCTCCTCCGGCAAGGCCGCCTCCACGAACACATCGCCGCCGCTCGCCCAGACTTCCCCCAAGCCCCGGAACGCGGGCCCGTAGACCAGCCCGGCGCCGGTCAGCCGCTCGTACAGCCCGTCCAGCGCGACCGGTTCCGCACCGGCAGGCGGCCAAACACTCAGGTCCCAGTCAGCGGCGGCACGCTCGGCCGTAAGGGTGCCAGTGGCGTGCAACGTCCACGGCCGGTCGGCCGAGGCGCCGTCCGGGCGCGAGTACACACGCAGCGAACGCTGCTCCTCACCGGGCTCCGGCGCGTCAATGCTGAGCTGCACCTGAACCGCGCCGTCCTCCGGAAGGACCAACGGCGCCTGCAAGGTCAACTCTTCCACACGGTCACAGCCGACCCGGTCACCCGCCTGCACAGCAAGCTCAACGAACGCGGTACCCGGCACCAACACCGAACCCGCCACCACATGATCAGCCAGCCACGGATGCGACCGCACCGACAACCGCGACGTCAGCAGCACCGCATCCGAACCCGCCACCGCAACCGAAGCACCCAACAACGGATGCCCCGCCGCACCCAGACCCAGCCCCCGGGCGTCGGTGACCGGCCGGGAAGCCTCAAGCCAGTACCGCTGCCGCTGGAACGCGTACGTCGGCAGATCCACTCGCCGCGCGCCGGTCCCAGCGAAGACAGCGGGCCAGTCCACCTTGCCGCCTCGTACGAACATCTCGGCCACGGCGGTCAGCACGGTGCCGACCTCTTCGCGCCCCTTGCGCAGCACCGAAACCACGGTGGACCCTTCGGACCGCGCAAGCGCGGTCAGTACCGGATCCGGACCGATTTCGAGCAGCCGGGCCACCGCCTGTTCGCCGGTGGCGGTCAGCAGGGCGTCATGGAAGCGGACCGGCTCGCGCACCTGACGGACCCAGTAGGCGGGGGTCGTCCAGTCGCCATCGGCGAGGGGCTGACCCGTGACGGTGCTGACCGCCGGAAGCACCGGCTGCCGGTAGGTGAGGGTCGACGCGATGTCGGCGAACTCCGCGAGCATCGGCTCCATCAACGGCGAGTGGAACGCATGACTCACCCGCAGCC
>NZ_JBIRQF010000046.1:0-7765 GCF_044333065.1 Streptomyces sp. NPDC021115 | reverse complement strand
GCAACGTCCCCGCCGACACCTCACGCGCCGTGTCATTCCACCCCGACACCACCAACTCACGCTCCCGCTCACCCAACACCTCCACCCCACCGACCTTTTGGCCGGAATCCGTGGCCATGGCCAGCAGTACGCGGTGCAGCCTGGAGCCGAACTCTTCAACCGTCCGCTGGTCGAAGAGGTCTTGGGCGTAGACGATCCGGCCCAGCAGCCCATCAGGGCGCCGATCGGCCGTGAAGTACTCCTCGAAGGTGAAGTCGAGATCGAACTTGGCCGGCCTGCTGCTGACCGGCATACCACTGACGCGCAGACCGGGCAGGTCGAGCGCGGCGCTCTCGTTGTTCTGCAGGACCAGCATGACCTGGAACAGGGGGTGATGGGTCAGCGAACGAGCGGGGGCCAGGCTCTCGACGAGTCGCTCGAAGGGGACGTCCTGGTGCGCGAACGCCTCCAGTCCCGCCTCCCGAACCCGGTGAAGGAGGTCGGAGAACGTGGGCGAACCCGAGAGATCCGTCCGCAGCACCAGAGTGTTGACGAAGAAGCCCACCATGCTTTCCATAGCCGAATCCGTCCGACCGGCAACCGCCGTACCGAGCGGGATGTCCGTACCCGCGCCAAGCCGGGACAACAGCGTGGCCAAGGCAGCCTGGAGCACCATGAACATGGTCACTCCCTCTGCACGCGCAAGCCGGGCCAGGTCCTCGTGCAGTTCTGCGGAGATGGCCAGTTCCACGACGTCGCCACGGTGAGTCAGGGCCGTGGGGCGAGGACGGTCCGTGGGCAGGTCGAGTTGCTGGGGGGCGCCGTCGAGGGTCTTCTGCCAGTAGGAGAGCTGGCGTGACACCACGCTCTCCGGGTCGTCATCCGCTCCGAGCAGTTCGCGCTGCCACATCGTGTAGTCGGTGTACTGAACCGGGAGGGGTACCCAGTCAGGCGTGCGGCCGAGGCGGCGCATCCCGTAGGCGGCCGAGAGGTCCTGTGCCAGTGGCCGCATCGACCACCCGTCGCCGGCGATGTGATGGATCACCACCAGAAGCACGTGCTCGTCCGGCCCGACCGCGAACACGTTCGCCCGGATCGGGATCTCGGTGTTCAGGTCAAAGGGGCGCGAAGCCAACTCCGCCAAGGCGGCACCGAGGTTCGCCTCCGCGGTCTCGACCACGGTCAGGTCACAGTGGTAGTCACTCGGGCTGAGGACGTGCTGGCGCGGCTCTCCTTCCGGAGCCGGGAACACCGTTCTCAGTATTTCGTGGCGCTCCACCACATCCCGCAGGGCGCTTTCCAGTGCCGCCCGGTCCAGCGGACCTTCGAGCCGGAGTGTCAGTGGGATGTTGTAGGACGCGTTCGTTCCCTCCAGCTCGCTCAGGAACCACATCCGTCGCTGCTCCAGGGAGAGCGGCACGACGTCCGGCCGAGCCGTGGCCACCAGTGCCGGTACCGCCTGGTCGACCTCGGTCAGCCGGGGGGCCAGAGCGGCCACGGTGGTACTTTCGAAGATGGCCCGGAGGGGCAGTTCGACCTGCAGGGTCGAGCGAACGCGGCTGACGAGCCGAGTGGCAAGGAGGGAGTGGCCGCCGAGTTCGAAGAAGTTGTCGTCGATGCCGACCTGCGGCAGCCCCAGGATGTCGGCGAACGCTTCGCACAAAAGTTGCTCGTCCGGCGTGCGCGGGGCCCGATAGGACGCCTCCAGTGCGGCGGTGTGGTCCGGGGCCGGCAGAGCACGCCGGTCCAGCTTGCCGTTCACCGTCAACGGCAACGTGTCCAGTACGAGGACCGCCGACGGGACCATGTAGTCCGGCAGCACCGCAGCCAGGGCGGTCCGGATTTCGGACGTGTCCACGACCGTGCTCTCGACGGGCACAACGTAGGCGGTCAGCTGTTTGTCGCCGGGGGTGTCCGCACGGACCATCACGGTGGCCTGGGCTATACCGGGCCGGTCGAGCAGGGCCGCCTCGATCTCACCCGGCTCGATCCGGAAGCCGCGGACCTTCACCTGGTCATCCGTACGGCCCAGATAATCCAGCGTCCCGTTCGCACGCCACCGCGCCAGGTCGCCCGTGCGGTACATGCGTTCACCGCGAGCCCCGAACGGACAGGCGACGAACCGCTCCGCCGTCAGCCCCGGACGGTTCAGATACCCCCGCGCTAGACCAGTACCAGCGATGTACAGCTCACCCGGCACACCGACCGGCACCGGCTGCAGCGCAGCATCCAGCACGTACACACGTGTGTCCTCCATCGGACTTCCGATGGGAAGTGTAGGACCAGGGTCGGCTTCGGTGGTCACCAGGTGCTGGGTGGCGCACAGGGTGGTCTCGGTGGGGCCGTACAGGTGGCGCACCGTCAGGTGCGGCACAGCCTTGAGCAGGTGCATGACCGCTGCGGGCGGTACGACGTCGCCTCCCGTGAGAACCTCCGTCACGTCGGCGAAGATCTCGGGCTGCTCCTCGCTGATGACGCGGAACAGCCCAGCGGTGACGTGGATGTGGGTGACCCGGGTGTCGGTGATCAGGTGGTGCAGAGCGGCGCTGTCGAACTTGACCTCAGGGGCGACGGAGACACTGCCGCCGTGCACGAGGGGGGCCCACAGTTCGTAGGTGGATGCGTCGAATGCGTGAGGGGCGTGAAAGAGAACCCGGTCCGCCGGGCCGATGTTCCAGCGGGAGTCCCGCAGGAGGGTGGTGACGTCGGCATGGGTGGTGACGATGCCCTTGGGGGTACCGGTGGACCCGGACGTGTACATGACATAGGCGGCTTGATTCGGCAGCACCCGCGCCGGGCAAACGGCTTTCGCGTCCGCCGTTCCCGGCTCGGCGAACGTATCAGAGTCGATGAAGACGACTTGGGTGCCCTGCTCCTCCGCCGCACGCACGATGTCGTGCTCCCGCAGGCCAGGATCGGCCAGCAGCAGGTGCGTCTGGGCGTCCGACAGAATGGCTACCATGCGCGAGACCGGCGAGCGCAGGTCCAACGGGACGAACGCCGCACCGGCCTTGGCCGTTGCCAGGAAGGTGGTGACGAGTTCCGTGGAACGCTGCATGCACACCGCGACCAGCGTCTCCGGCCCCGCCCCGTAACCGGACAGGATCTCGGCCAGGCGGTCGGCGCGGGCGTTGAGTTCGGCGTACGTCACCGTCTCGTGGTCCGTTCCGCCTTCCGGGAGCGCGCCACGCGCGGAGCCTTCGTCCATGCTGCGGGTCCGCACGAGGGCGACGGCGTCGGGGGTCCGAGCGGCCTGTGCCTCGAAGAGTTCCGGCAGGGTCGCGGGCGCCGCCTCGGACATGGTGTCGTTCCAGGCGGTCAGCAGCTGTTCGTGCTGCCGGTCGTCGAGAACCGGAACCCGATCCACCGCAGTGTCAGGCCGCTCCTCAATCATTTCGGCCAGGTTCGTCACAGCGGTCTCGAAGAGACCACACACCGCGGCCGAATCCATCGGAGCGACCGCCTGCACCACGAACCGGAATCCGACACCCGTGTCATCGACCGACACCGTCAGCGGGTAGTTCGTGCGTTCGGAGGCATAGAGGATGTCGATGCCGGCGGCCCCGCTCTCCACCAGACCGGTCTCCTCGGAGGTGGCCGCTGGACTGTGGCGGTAGTTGAAGAGGGAGGTGAACAGAGGGCTTTGTGCGGGGATATTGGTGGTTTGTTGGGCGAGAGCGAGGGGGGCGTGTTCGTGTCGGAGGAGCTCGGCCAGCTGTACTTGTACTGCGATGAGGCTGTTGGTCAGGGACTGCGTGGTGTCGATGCGGATGGGGAGAGTGTTGATGTAGAGGCCGGGGGTGCGGTGGGAAGCGTTTCCTGCGTCCATGCGCCCGAGAAGGACGGTGCCAAAGACGGGGTGAGTCTGGCCAGTGGTCGCGGCGGCGACGCGTGCCCAGGCAAGGTGGAAGAACGCGGCCGCGCTGATCCCGTGTCGACGCGCTTGCACCCGCAGCCGCTCCGCAGTGCCCGGGGCGAGTTCCAGGGTGGCTTCGCCTGCTTCGGTTCCGTCACCATGGGTGTCCAGGACGCCGTAAGGAGCAGTCGGCTCCTCTACTTCGCCCAGAGTCCGTTCGAAGTAGGCGCGGTGCTGCTCCTCCGGCACTGCCAGGCGCGAGTGGGCCACAAAATCGCGGTACGGAGCCGGCTCGGGCAGTCGCTCCTCATCGTGCTCGAGGTGCGCCCGCACCTCGTCGAGGAGGATCTCCAGGGCCGTGTGGTCGCGTATCAGGTGATGACTCCGCAACGCCATCAGCCAACGATCCCCCTCAGCGTCGTGAGTGATCGTCAGATCGATCATCGGCGCGTGGCGAATGTCCATCGCTGCCGGACAGGCCGCGAGGAGCAGAGTCAGGGCGTCATCATCAGCGCTCCGGGGGAGGGTGACCTCCTCGACCCTCAGCGAGGCCCGCCGCTGGACGACCTGGAGGGGCTGGGGAAGGTTCTCCCACAGCACGGCGGTGCGCAAGATGTCATGACGGTCCACCACCGACTGCAATGCGTTCACGAATTCGTCGGCACGCTGTCGCGAGTCGAAGCCCAGCACTGTCGGCAGGGCGTAGACATCGCGGCCCTGCTCGGCATCCAGTACGTGATGGAAGAAGATACCTTCCTGTAGTGGCGCCAGCGGATAAATGTCCGCAACATTCGCCGCACCCCCCGGAACAGTTTCAGTGATCCGCCCAAGGTCGGCGTCACTCAGCTCCACGAGAGTGATCATCTCGGGAGTCAACACGGTGGCCCCCCGGGGAATCCGGTTCTCCGGCACCACAAAGGACTGGGTCGCATCAACAGCGGCCAGCCCGGCAGGGGTCGGCGACTGGAACAAGGCCTTCACGGATATCGGCAGGCCACGCGTGCGCAGGCGTTCGACCAACGTTACTGCGAGGAGCGAGTGCCCACCGAGTTCGAAGAAGTTACCGTCAATGCCGACCCGGTCCAGGCCGAGTACCTCGGCGAATGCCTCGCAGACCAGCTGCTCGTCAGCTGTGCGCGGCGCCCGGTAGGAGGCCTCCAGTACCGCCGCGTGGTCGGGTGCCGGCAGGGCACGCCGGTCCAGCTTGCCGTTGGCAGTCAGCGGCAGCGTGTCCAGTACGACGATCGCGGACGGGACCATGTAGTCCGGCAGGGCACCCGCGAGACCGGTCCGCACCGCGGACGGGTCCACCACGGTGTCGACGCTCGGAACAAGGTAGGCGGTGAGCCGCTTGTCCCCTGGGACATCCTCGCGGACGACCACTACGGCCTGGGCGACATCCGGTCGCCCGACCAGAACTGTCTCGATCTCGCCCGGCTCGATGCGGTATCCCCGGACCTTGACCTGGTCGTCGGTACGGCCCAGGTAGTCCAGCGCTCCGTCCGCACGCCAGCGCGCCAGGTCGCCGGTGCGGTACATACGTTCACCGGGAGCCCCGAACGGGCAGGCGACGAACCGCTCCGCGGTCAGTCCTGGACGGTTCAGATACCCCCGGGCCAACTGCGCACCTGCGATGTACAGCTCACCTGGCACACCGACCGGCACTGACCGCAGCGCAGTGTCCAGCACATATACGCGGGTGTTCCACAGCGGCCGACCGATCGGCACAACCCCGGCCGGAACACCCTCACCCCGCGGTATGCGGAACTCGATACATCCGACGGTGGCCTCCGTCGGACCGTATTCGTTGACCACTGCCGTTGCGGAATGGGCCGTAAGCCACGGGGCAAGCGTTTCCCCAGTGAGCTGTTCGCCGCCGACGACCAACTCACCGCCCTGGGAAAGGAAGTGCGGCAGCCCGCGCAACAGCGGGATGTGGCTGGGCGTGCCCTTGAGGAAAGTCACCTCACGGGCCGCCTCGGCATCCTCGTCCAGGGAGCCGATGACTATGCGTCCGCCGGCACAGAGCGGCCCGTACAGCGTCGTTACCGCGAGGTCGAATGCGGGCGACGTGTGCAGCAGGGCCTGCCCGGCCAAGGACGGATAGGCGTCCAGGCTCCACAGCAGGTAGTGGGCCAAGGCACGGTGCTCAATGACGACGCCCTTGGGGTGGCCTGTGGAACCGGACGTATAGATGATGTAGGCAGGGTTCTCCGGGCGACGACTCGAGCACACCGGGTCCGACACCGGCTGCCGGCCGAGCGCACTGATCGTCCCTGGAGCATCCAGGTCGATACGCCGCGTGTTGGTGGCAACGCTGGCGTCGGTGTCGGTGCCGGTCGTGATCAGGGCAGCCGGGTGGCTGTCCGCCAGCGTCGCAGCCAACCGTTCCACCGGATAGTCCGCGTCCAGCGGCAGGGAGGCGGCACCCGCCTTGGCTATGGCCAGCAGCGTGGAGATCAGCCGGACAGACCGGGGCAGGCACACCGCGACCACGTCCTCGGGTCCAATGCCTCCGGCCGCCAGCAGGTGTGCCAGACGGTTGGCCCGCGCGTTCAGCTCCGCGTACGTCACGCTCCCCCGTGCATCGACCACGGCGACGGCGTCGGGCGTCCGGGCGGCCTGTGCCTCGAAGAGGTCCGGCAGGGTCGCGGGTGCCACCTCGCGTGCCGTGTCATTCCAGGCGGTCAGCAGCTGTTCGTACTGCCGGCCATCAAGGACCCCGATCCGGTCGAGGTGGGTACCCGGGTCGTCCTCCAGAGCAGCGACCAGATTCGTCACAACCGTGTTCAACAACCCGCAGACCACACCCGAATCCATCGGAGCTGCCGCCTGCACCACCAGCCGGAACCCGACACCCGTGTCATCGACCGACACCGTCAGCGGGTAGTTGTTGCGCTCCTCAGCATGCAGGATATCGATCCCCGCGATCCCGGTATCCGGAAGCCGACCCGTCAAGGAATCTGAACTGGGCCTGCTGTGACGGTAGTTGAGGAGTGAGGTGAACAACGGACTCTGTGCCGGCACACTGGTGGCCTGCTGCGCCAGCGCCAGCGGCGCATGCTCATGCCGCAACAGCTCACCCAGCTGGACCTGCATTACCTCCAGCCCCGCACCCAGCCCCTGCGTCGCGTCCACCCGGATCGGCAGCGTATTGATGAACAGACCAGGAGTACGGGCCGACCCCTCCCCCGCATCCATCCGCCCCAGCAGTACCGTGCCGAACACCGGATGCGTCTGCCCCGACGTCACAGCCGCCACCCGCGCCCATGCCAGATGGAAAAACGCCGCCGCGCTCACACCATGACGACGCGCCTGCACCCGCAACCGCTCAGCCACGACCCCATCAAGCTCCAGCACCGCCTCACTGGTCCCACTGCCATCACCACGGATGTCCAGGACACCATACGGAGCGGTCGGCTCCTCCACCTCACCCAGCACCCGCTCGAAATACTCCTGATGCTGCTCCGCCGAAACAGCCAGACGCGCATGCGCAACAAAATCACGGTACGGCGCCGGCTCGGAAAGCCGCTCCTGCTCATGCTCAAGATGCGCACGCACCTCATCAAGAAGAATCTCCAACGCCTGATGGTCACGCGTCAGATGATGACTCCGCAACGCCATCAGCCACCGATCCCCCACAACGTCATGAGCGATCGTCAGATCAATCATCGGCGCCCGACGGATATCCATCGCCGCCGGACACGCCGCCAACAACGCGGCCAGCACATCATCATCCGCACCCCGGGCAAGGGTCACCTCATCAACAGGAAGCACCGCCCGCCGCTGGACAACCTGCAGGGGCTGAGACAGGTTCTCCCACAGCACAGCCGTACGCAGGATGTCGTGACGGTCGACCACCGACTGCAACGCGGTCAGGAACTCATCCACCCGCCGCCGGGAATCAAACCCCAGCACCGTCGGCACGAT
>NZ_JBIRQF010000045.1:0-9216 GCF_044333065.1 Streptomyces sp. NPDC021115 | reverse complement strand
ACGCCGCACACGCCCCGCCACCAGCCCACGCAACACCGCAGGCACCTCACCACCCACCACCCCCACCACATCAAGATCCACAGCCACCAACAACGGAAACTGCAGTCGGCACGCGGCATCCAACAGGGCGAGTCCGCGCCCGGACGACAACGGCCTCATGCCGCGCAGCCGGGTCAGATCGGTCCGGCCCATGTGTCCGGTCATGGCGCTGGCCTGCTCCCACAGCCCCCACGCCACCGAGAGCCCGGGCAACCCGCGGCCACGGCGGTGGGCGACCAATGCGTCGACGTAGGCGTTCGCTGCCGCATATCCGGCCTGACCAGCGTTGCCCACCACCCCGGCGGCCGAGGAGAACGTCACGAACATGCCCAGCGGCAGATCCGCCGTCGCCGCATGCAGATGGGCCGCCACCGTGGCTTTGGCCTCCCACACCCTCGCCACTTGCCGCGGAGTCAGCGAGGTGAGCACCGCGTCGTCCAGCACACCCGCGGCATGGATGACTCCGGTCAGCGGGTGTGCCGGGGCGATCCCGGCCACCAGCTCGGCCACCGCGTCCGCGTCCGTGACATCCACCGAGAGAATCCGTACCTGGGCGCCCATGTCGCGCAGCCGGTCGGTGAGTTCTCGCGCGCCCGGCGCCTCGGGGCCCCGGCGGCTCGCCAGCACCAGATGTTTGACCTGCCAGGTGCGTACGAGGTGTTCGGCGACCAGGCCGCCGAGCAGGCCCGTACCGCCGACGATCAGCACGGTCCCATCCAGGTCGAGGGCACCGGGCGTGTCCGCTGGACCCTCGGCGGTGGACGCCTCACGGCCCGCGCGGGCAGGGGCCAGACGGGGCACCAGCAACTGCCCGGCCCGCATAGCCACCTGTGGCTCGTCCGCTCGTACGGCACGGGCCACGGCATCGGCCACACCACGATGCGTGACCTCGGTGTCGGGATCCGGGTCGGTGTCGAGGAGGATGAACCGGTCCGGGTTCTCCGCCTGCGCACTCCGCAGCAGGCCCCATACGGCGGCACCAGCCAGGTCCGGGGCACCTTCCTCGGCGTGCGCGATCGCCCCCCGCGTCACCACCGCCAACCGAGCCTCGACCAGCCGTGGTTCGGCGAGCCAGCCCTGCACCAGGTGCAGCGCGTACTCGACGGCGGTCAGACCATCGGTCGCATCCGCTACGAGGTCATCGTCGGGCAGATACGTCAAGGCCATCGTCGGAGCGGGGGTGCCGTCGTCCATCGCGGCAGCCAGCGCCGTCAGATCCGGGTGACACGCCGCACCGCCCGCACCATCGTCCCGGCCCATCACCACCCAGCCGTCGTCGTCGTCCGACATGACCGGCTCGGCAGGCAGAGGCGTCCAGTCGAGCGTGAACAACCCACCGACGTCACGCCCGCCCACGGACCGAAGCTGCTCGGCGTCGGCCGGGCGCATCGTGAGGGAGCCGACGGTGAGCACGGGAGCACCCCCGGCATCGGCCACGAGCAGCCGCAGCCCGCGCTCACCCGCCGGGCTCTCCCGGCGGCGGGTGAGCCGTACCCGTAGCGTGGTCGCGTCCGTGGCGTGCAGGGATACGCCACTCCAGACGAACGGCAACCACAGCTGCTCGGCCTCCGTCGGCTCGGAGTCGGCGGCGAACCGGTCAGCCAGCAGGAGGGGGTGCAGAGCCGCGTCGAGGAGGACGGGATGAATGCCGAAGCCGTCGTGGTGTCCGGCGGCCTCGGGCAGCGCCACCTCGGCCAGCAGATCCTGGCCATCGCGCCACACTGCGCGAAGTCCCTGGAAGGACGGGCCGTACACGTACCCCGTTTCCGTGGCCTGCTCGTAAAACCCCGCCATGTCCAGCGGCTTCGCGTGCGCCGGGGGCCATGCGCCGGGCAGTTCCTCCGCCGGGTCGCCCGGGGACGTCGGGCTCAGCACGCCTTCCGCATGGCACACCCATCCCGGGTCGCTGCCCGGTTCGGCGTTGCGGTCGGGGCGCGAGTACACCCGTACCTCGCGCCTGCCGTCCTCGGCCGCCTCGCCCACCACCACTTGTACGCGCAAGGCGCCCGAGTCGGGCAGGGCCAAGGGCACCTGAAGCGCCAGCTCCTCGACGCCGCCGCACCCGGCTTCATCGGCCGCCCGCAACGCCCACTCCACCAGCGCCGCACCGGGCATCAACACCGCGCCCGCGACAGCGTGCTCGGCCTGCCAGCCACCGCTCCCAGCCGAGACCCGGCCGGTCAACACCAACCCGCCATCGGGCAGCCCGACCGCGGCAGGCAGCAAGGCGTGCTCCACACGCTGCAACCCTGCCGCGGCCACATCGCCCACCCGGCCACTCCCGGTAGCCGCCCAGTACCGCCGACGCTGGAAGGCGTACGTCGGCAGGTCCACCGTCCGCGGCGTCGGGTCGGCTGGGAACAGGGTCGTCCAGTCCACGGGGATGCCCGCGTTGAAGGCTTGGGCGAGGGACCGTACGAGCTGGTCCTGACCGCCATGGTCGCGGCGCAGCGTCGGCACGGTCACCGCCTCGACGCTCGCCCGCTCGAACGTCTCCTCCATGCCAACAGTCAGCACAGGATGGGTACTGGCCTCGATGAACACCCTGTGCCCATCGGCCAACAACGCCTCGATGGCATCCGCGAAACGGACCTGCTCCCGCAGATTGGTCACCCAGTACGCCGTGTCGAGATCGCTGGTGGCGATCCGGCCGCCGGTCACCGTGGAGTAGAACCCGACTCCCGTTCCGGAGGTGTCGAGCGGGGCCACGCCGTCCAGTACGCGCATCAGCTCATCGCGGATCTCATCGACCTGCGGGCCGTGCGAGGCGTAGTCCACATCGATCAACCGCGCGCGATCGCCGCTCTCCCGGCATGCGGCCACCACCGCCGCCACCTGCTCCGGCGGACCCGACACCACCGTAGAAGACGGACCGTTGACCGCCGCCACACCCACCCCAGCGGCCTGGTCACCAAGCCGGGCCAGCAGCCGATCAGCCCCCTCCTGCCCCACACCGAGCGACGCCATCGCCCCACCACCGGCCAGCTTGCGCAACGCCCGACTCCGCAACGCCACCACCTTCGCGCCATCCTCCAACGACAGCGCCCCCGCCACCACAGCCGCCGCGATCTCACCCTGGCTATGACCCACCACCGCCGCAGGCTGCACACCATGCTCAGCCCACACCGCCGCCAACGACACCATCACCGCCCACAACACCGGCTGCACCACATCCACCCGGCCCAGATCACCCACACGCAACACGTCCCTGAGCGACCAATCCACATACGGCGACAGGGCCCGCTCACACTCCGCCACCCGCGCCGCAAACACCGACGACACATCGAGCAGCCCCGCGCCCATCCCCACCCACTGAGACCCCTGACCCGGAAACACCAACACCGGACCCACACCACCCGCCAGCACCGGAACACCCGAACACACCACACCCGGATGCGACTGCCCCGCCGCCAACGCCTCCACCGCCGCAACCAGCTCAACCCGGCCCTCACCCACCACCACCGCACGATGCTCAAACACCGACCGCGACCTCACCAACGACCAACCCACATCCACCGGCACCAACCCCGGCACCTCAGCCAGGCGCCCCAACAAAGCACCCGCCTGCCCCCGCAAGGCATCCTCGCTCCGCCCCGATAGCACCCACGGCACCACGCCACCACGCTCGGGCGCCGGTTCCGCCTGGGGCTCGTCGGGGGCCTGCTCCACGATGACGTGCGCATTGGTGCCGCTGATCCCGAAAGAGGACACCCCTGCCCGCCGAGGCCGGTCGTCACGGCGCGGCCATTCGACGGGCTTGGTCAGCAGCCGTACGCCGCCTCCCTCCCACTCCACGTGCGGGGTCGGCTCATCGATGTGCAGGGTCGCGGGCAGCATCTCGTGCCGTAGCGCCATCACCATCTTGATCACACCGGCCACGCCCGCCGCGCCCTGTGTGTGGCCGATGTTGGACTTCAACGAACCCAGCCACAGTGGCCGGTCGGCGGGCCGGTCCTGGCCGTACGTGGCGATCAGCGCGTCCGCCTCGATGGGGTCGCCGAGGGTGGTACCGGTGCCATGGGCCTCGACGGCGTCCACCTCGGACGGGGCCAGCCGGGCGGTGGCCAGCGCCTGGCGGATGACGCGCTGCTGCGACGGTCCGTTCGGCGCCGTGAATCCGTTGCTGGCGCCGTCCTGGTTGATGGCCGATCCACGGATCACGGCCATCACCTGGTGGCCGTTGCGCCGCGCTTCCGACAGCCGCTCCAGCAGCACCAGCCCGACGCCCTCGCCCCATCCCGTGCCGTCGGCGGTGGCGGCGAACGCCTTGCACCGGCCGTCCGGGGAGAGTCCACGCTGCCGGGAGAATCCGGTGAACACCTCGGGCATGGCCATCACCGTGACCCCACCGGCCAGGGCGAGCGTGCATTCGCCCTGCCGCAACGCCTGCATGGCCAGGTGGATGGCCACCAGCGAGGACGAGCACGCCGTCTCCACGGTGACGGCCGGCCCTTCCAGGCCGAAGCTGTAGGACACCCGACCCGACAGCAGACTCGGGGCGTTGCCCGCGTATCCCTCGGATGCCGTCTCCGAGGCGTCGCCCGAGGCAGTTGCGCCGCCGGTGGTGGCCGTACCGGCGTACACCCCCGTGGGGGAACCCTTCAGCGACAGGGGATCGATACCGGCCCGTTCGAAGGCCTCCCATGCGGTTTCGAGCAACAGGCGCTGCTGTGGGCTGGTGGCCAGCGCCTCGCGCGGGCTGATGCCGAAGAACTGGGGGTCGAACTGGTCGGCGTCGTCCAGGAATCCGCCCCGGCGGGCATAGGTGGTGCCGGGGTGGTCCGGGTCCGGGTGGTAAAGACCCTCGAGGTCCCAGCCGCGATCGGTGGGGAAGTCTCCGATCGCGTCGCCCCCTTCGGACACCAGTCGCCACAAGGCCTCGGGCGTGTCCACTCCGCCCGGGAAGCGGCAGGCGACGCTCACCACGGCCACCGGCTCCTGGGAACGCTCTTCCACCTCACGTAAGCGCAGCCGTGTGTCGTGCAGATCCGCGGACACGCGCTTGAGGTATTCGACCAGCTTTTCTTCGTTGACGTTCACATTCACCATGAGGTTTCACCCGGCCTTAAGCGGTCGTCGCGCCCGGCACATTCAGGACACACCCAGCTCGTTGTCGATGAAGTCGAGAACCTGCGCCGCGGAGGCGGACTCCAGCCGCTCCGCGGCGGTCGCCCCGGTGGCCACCAGGTTCCGCGTCGCCTTCCACGTGGCCAGCAAGCTCTCCAGCCGGGCCGTGACCGCCCCGGCCTCGCCGTCGGCCACATCGATACGGGCCAACGTGGCTTCCAGCTTGGCCAGTTCGTTGAGGGCCGGATCGACCCCCGACCGGCCCGGCGTGCCGTCCTCGTCGGGGGCGAGGCGCTCCAGCAGATAGTCGGCCAGGACGGCCGCCTCGGGGTAGTCGAAGACGAGGGCGGCGGGCAGTCGCAGGCCGGTGGCGGCGGAGAGCCGGTTGCGCAGCTCCACCGCCGTCAGCGAGTCGAAGCCCAGATCCTTGAAACTGGTGTCCGCCTGGACCGACTCCGCATCGGCGTGGCCCAGCACGGTGGTCGCGTGGCCACGGACCAGGTCGAGCAGCACCCGGCGCCGCTCATCGCCTGACATGCCCGCCAGTCGGTCGGTCCAGTCGGCGGGTTGTGCACCGGCGGCCGCCGCCGTACGCCGTTCCGTCGTACGCCCGGCACCGGCGCTCGCCGCGACCAGGGCACGCAGCGCGGCGGGCAGGGCGTCCGGGGGCTGGGCGGCGAGCACGCGCGTGTTCACATCGGCCGCGATCAGCTGGTGACCGCCGTGCTGGACCGCGGCGTCGAGCAGCGCCAGGGCGTGGTCGCCGGTCATCGCGGCGATACCGGAGCGGGCCATCCGTGCCAGATCCGCTTCGGTGAGGCTTCCGGTCATCTCACTGGACTCGGCCCACAGCCCCCAGGCCACGGACACGCTTGGCAGTCCGAGCGTCCGCCGATGGGAGGCCAGCGCATCACAAAAGGCGTTGGCGGCGGCGTAGTTGGACTGACCGGGGCTGCCCATCACCCCGGCCGCGGAGGAGAACATCACGAACATGCCGAGCCGCAGGTCCGCCGTCGCCGCGTGGAGATGGGCCGCCGCCGTGGCCTTGGCCGCCCATACCCGGGCCAGTCGTTCCGGGGTCTGCGAGGTGAGCACCGCGTCGTCCAGGACACCGGCCGCGTGGATCACCCCGGTCAGGGGATGTTCCGGGCCGACGCCCGCCACCAGTGCGGCCACGGCGGCGGCCTCGGTGACGTCGGCCGCCTCGATCCGTACCCGTGCGCCCAGTCCGCCCAGCCGTTCCGTCAGCTCCTCCGCGCCCGGGGCATCGGGGCCGCGGCGGCTGACGAGGAGCAGATTCCTGATCTGCCACGTGCGGACCACGTGCTCGGCGACCAGGGCGCCCAGGGTGCCGGTGCCGCCGGTGATCAGTACGGTGCCATCCCGGTCCACCGGGGCCGGGATGTCCAGCACGAGCTTGCCGGTGTGTTTGGCCTGGCTGAGGTGGCGCAGCGCGTCCCGCGCCCGGTCCAGCGGCCAGGCCCGGAGCGGCGGGGGTTCCAGGACCCCCGCCGTGAAGAGCGCGCCCAGTTCGGCCAGCATCCGGGCGATGTGCTCCGGTCCGGCGTCCCCGATCAGGTCGTAGACCTGGTAGCGCACACCCGGATGGTCGGCCGCGATGCGCTCCGGGTCACGGATGTCGGTCTTGCCCATCTCCAGGAGCCGGCCGCCCTTGCGCAGCAGCCGCAGCGAAGCGTCGACGAACGGTCCGGCGAGGCTGTTGAGTACGACGTCCACGCCACGGCCGCCGGTGGCCTCCCGTACGACCTGCTCGAAGTCCAGGTCGCGGGAGGATGCCCGGTGTGCGGCGTCGATGCCCATGGCGTCCAGCACCACGTGCTTGCCGGGACTCGCCGTGGCATACACCTCGGCGCCCAGGTGGCGGGCGATCTGCACCGCCGCCATACCGACACCACCGGCGGCCGCGTGGATCAGTACCGACTCGCCCGGCCGGAGGCCACCCAGCTCCACCAGCCCGTACCACGCGGTGAGGAACACGACCGGCACGGCGGCCGCCTGCCGGACACTCCACCCGTCGGGGATCGGCGCCACCATACGTGCGTCCGTCACCGCCAGCGGCCCGAACGCACGGTCGAAGACCCCCATGACCGGGTCGCCCACCGCCACCTTGGTCACCCCGGGGCCAACCGCCACCACCACACCGGCGCCCTCGCCGCCCAGCCCGGTCTGGCCCGGGACCATCCCCAGGCTGATCAGGGCGTCGCGGAAGTTGATGCCCGCCGCGTGCACGGCCACCCGCACCTGTCCCGCGCCCAGCGGCTCCAGCACCTCGGGGCAGGGCACCGGTTTCACATTGTCCAGCGTCGCCGCGCCGGTCAATTCGAGCCGCCACGCGGGCTGCCCGGCGAGCCCCACCACTCCCCCGCTGCTCGCCCCGCCGGCGCGCATCAGCCGGGGCACCAGAATGCGCCCGGCGCGCAGCGCCACCTGGGGCTCGTCCATGGCCATGGCCCGTAGGACGCCGTCCACGATGGTGTGTCCGGGTACCGCGCCGGACGGTTCGCCAGCGGGGTCGAGGTCGAGCAGAAGGAAACGGCCCGGGTTCTCCGCCTGCGCACTGCGCACCAGCCCGCACACGGCGGCACCGGCCGCGTTCCCGCCACCGTCGCTGTCCTCTTCGCCGTCGGATGCGGCAAGTGCGACCGCGCCCCGGGTGACGACCACCAACCGAGCATCGGCCAGCCGGGGCTCGGCCAGCCAGCCCTGCAACAGCGCCAACGCCTCGTTCGTCAGGGCCAATCCGGCATCCGCCACGTCGCGACCCGGGGAGGACAGTGGTGGGAAGACGAGGGCCACCGAAGGAGCGGGCGCACCGCCGTCGAGTGCGGCGATCAGCGATTCCAGGTGCGCATGGCAAACCCCTCCGTCCCCGATCGAGTTCGACTCCGCCTGACCCAGGACCACCCAGTCGGCTTGTGTCATGTCGGCGTCGTGGCCTTCCGGTGCCATCGGCATCGGGGTCCAGTCCAGGGTGAACAGCCCGTCCACGTCCGGTCCTGCGGCTGCCTTCAGCTCATCCGGGTCGGCCGACCGCATCACCAGCCCGTCGACCGTCAGCACCGGAACGCCCACCGTGTCGGCCACGGTCACGCGCAGTGCTCGTTCGCCGTCCGCGCTCTCCTCGTGAGGGGACAGCCGGACCCGGACCGTGGTCGCCTCGGCCGCCCACAACGACACGCCCCGCCAGGCGAACGGCAGCCACACCCGGGTACCGTCCCGTTCCGGCCCGGACGGGTCGAGCAGCAACGCCGGGTGCAGGGCGGCGTCCAGCAGCGCGGGGTGGATGCCGAAGCCGTCGCGGTCAGCGGCGGCCTCGGGCAGCGCCACCTCGGCGACGATGTCCGTTCCGTCCCGCCACACGGCCTGTACGCCCTGGAACGACGGCCCGTACGCGTATCCGGCCGCCGCCGCGCGCTCGTAGAAAGCGGACACGTCCACCGGCTCCGCCCCCGCAGGAGGCCACGCCCCGGACAGCTGCTCCCCTTCGCGCTCGGCGGACGGCGGGCTCAGCACACCCTCCGCATGGCACACCCACCCCGGGTCGGTGCCCGATGCGGCGTCGCGGTCGGGGCGGGAGTAGATCCGCACATCACGCCGCCCGTCCGCGGTGGCCGGTTCCGCCACCACCTGTACGCGCAGCCCACCGGACACGGGCAGCAGCAGCGGGACCTGGAGCGCCAACTCCTCCACCCCACCGCAGTCCGCCTCGTCGGCCGCCCGTAGCGCCCACTCCACCAGCGCCGCGCCGGGCACCAGTACCGCGCCCGCCATTACGTGTTCGGCCAGCCAGTTCCTTGCGCCGACGGCCGAGATACGGCCGGTGAGCACCACCCCGCCTTCGGCCAACCCGACTGCCGCAGGCAGCAACGCGTGCTCCACACGCTGCAACCCAGCGGCGGCGACATCGCCGACACCACCGGCGGCGGCCAGCCAGTACCGCTGTCGTTGGAAGGCGTACGTCGGCAGCTCCACCGTCCGTGGCGTGGGGTCGGCCGGGAACCAGGGTGTCCAGTCGATGTCGGTTCCGGTGGTGTGGAGCCGTGCGAGGGTGTTGGCGAGGGCGCGGGCGTCGGGTTGTTTACGGTTTAG
>NZ_JBIRQF010000044.1:0-12706 GCF_044333065.1 Streptomyces sp. NPDC021115 | reverse complement strand
ACCACGCCGGACACCACGGCAGTGCCACCCTCGGCCAGAGCGGTCACCTCTGCGCGCAGGGTGTCCCCGTCGGCGCCGAGTACGACGGCACGGTGGTCGAGCACAGCGCGCGTGGCCGCCAAAGACAACCCGATATCGGCGGGAGTGGCGTCCTCCTCGTCGAGGAAGGCCGCCAGCTGCCCAGCCTGCGCGCGCAAGGCTTCCGCGGTCCGGCCCGAGAGCACCCACGGCACGACGGCCGGCTCCGAGGTCGGCCGCTCGCCGCCCGTGGCCGGTTCGATCGCGGGAGCTTCCTCGGCCTCCTCGATGATGACGTGCGCGTTGGTCCCGCTGATACCGAAGGACGAAACACCCGCCCGGCGCGGGCGGCGGCCGCCGCGAGGCCACGCGCGAGCTTCGGTCAGCAGCCGTACCGCACCGGAGTCCCAATCGACATGCGACGAAGGTTCGTCGGCGTGCAGCGTCCGAGGCAGCCGCTGCTCGCGCAGCGCCATCACCATCTTGATCAGCCCGGCCGCGCCGGCCGCGGCCTGACTGTGCCCGATGTTCGACTTCACCGAGCCCAGCCACAGCGGCTCGGCATGATCGCGGTCCTGCCCATAGGTCGCAAGCAGTGCCTGCGCCTCGATCGGGTCGCCGAGCGTGGTGCCGGTGCCGTGGGCCTCGACCGCGTCCACTTCGGACGGCGATATCCGCGCGGCGGCGAGCGCCTGCCGGATCACCCTCTGCTGCGACGGACCGTTCGGCGCCGTCAGACCATTCGACGCACCGTCCTGATTGACCGCGCTGCCGCATACGACCGCCAGCACCGGATGCCCCAGGCGCCGCGCGTCGGACAGCCGCTCCAGCACCAGCACGCCGGCCCCCTCGGCCCACCCGGTACCGTCCGCGGCCTCCGCGAAGGACTTGCACCGACCATCACCGGCCAGCCCGCCCTGCCGCGAGAACTCCAGAAAGATCCCCGGGGTGGCCATCACCGTCGCGCCGCCGGCCAGGGCCAGGTCGCATTCGCCCGCCCGCAGCGCCTGGCCCGCCAGGTGCAACGCCACCAGCGCGGACGAGCACGCGGTGTCCACCGACACCGCGGGGCCCTCAAGGCCGAGGGAGTAGGCGAGACGGCCCGATGCGACGCTCGGGGTGCTGCCGGTGAGGAGGTAGCCCTCCGTCTCTCCCTCCGGCTCGTGCAGGTTCCCGCCGTACCCGTTCGCCGACACCCCGGCGAACACGCCGGTGGCCGAGCCGCGCAGCGACAGGGGATTGATCCCGGCCCGCTCCAGCGCCTCCCACGAGGTCTCCAGCAGCAGCCGCTGCTGCGGATCCATCGCCAGGGCCTCACGCGGCGAGATCCCGAACAGCTCGGCGTCGAACCGCGCCACGTCCGGTACGAATCCGCCACCACTGACGCCGGTCGTGTCGACCAGCGTGCGCACGTCCCAGCCACGATCGGCGGGCAGCGAGGAGAAACCGTCACCGGCCGAGTCGACCAGGTCCCACAGCGCCTGCGGCGAGGTCGCGCCACCCGGATACCGGCAGCCCATACCAACGATGACGATGGGGTCGTCGTCCACGAACGTCGTCGTCTTCCGGACGGGCGAAGCGGTTTGCTCGGCCACCGCGCCCAGGACCCGCGTACGCAGGTGGTCCGCCAGCGCGGCGGGGTTCGGGTGGTCGAAGATCAGGGTCGCGGGCAGCTGGACGGCGGTCGCGGTGGTGAGGCGATTGCGCAGGTCCACCGCGGTCAGCGAGTCGAAGCCGAGGTCCTTGAATGCCCGTCCGGCATCGACCTCCGCGCCCGACGTGTGCCCCAGCACCCCGGCCACCTGGGTCTGTACGAGGTCGAGCAGCAGCCGGTCCTGCTCGGCGGCGGGCAGTCCGCCCAGGCGGCGGGCCAGCTCCCCGCCGCCGGCGGCGGCAACCTGCCCGGCGGCGGTCCGGCGCTGCCGCATCGCCGGGACGAGTCCGTGCAGCACGGCGGGCAGGCTGTCGCGTACCGCGGCGAGTGCCGAGGTCCGTAGGGCGACCGGCACCGCGACCGGCTCGTTGATCCGCAGGGCGATGTCGAGGAGGGCCAGCCCGTGGTCGGTCCCCAGGGCCGGGAAGCCCTGGCGCCGCATCCGGCTCAGGTCGGCTTCGCCGAGTCGGCCGCCCATGCCTTCGGAGTTCTCCCACATGCCCCACGCCAGCGACACAGCCGGGAGCCCCTGGGCTCGCCGGGATACCGCGAGGGCGTCGAGAACCGCGTTGCCCGCGGCGTAGGCTGCCTGGCCCGCATTGCCCACCACACCCGCGAAGGAGGAGAACAGGACGAACGCGTCCAGATCACGGTCCGCGGTGAGTTCGTGCAGATGAATGGCGGAATCGGCCTTTGCCGCCAGCACCCCGGCAAGCCGTTCCGGAGTCAGCTCCGCGATCATCCCGTCGTCGAGCACCCCAGCGGTGTGCACCACGCCCCTCAACGGGGCATCGTCGGGGACCGCATCCAATACATCCGCCAGCGCCTGCCGGTCGCTGACATCACACGCGCGGATCGTCACCCGCGCACCGAGAGCGGTCAGCTCCCGTTCGAGCTCACCCGCCCCCGGCGCGTCGGGCCCACGCCGGGAGAGCAGCAAAAGGTCCTGAACCCCGTGTTCCGTGGTCAAGTGCCGGGCCACGACCGCGCCGAGACCACCCGTACCGCCGGTCACCAACACCGTGCCACGCTCACCCCACGGCACCGGCAAGGTCAGCACAACCTTGCCGACATGCTTCGCCTGCCCCAGGAAACGCAACGCCTCCGGCGCCCGCGCAATGTCCCACGCCGTGACCGGAACCGGCCGCAGCACACCCTTCTCGAACAACCCCAACAACGCCGCCAGCATCTCGCCGATCCGCTCAGGACCCGCATCCATCACATCGAACGACCGGTACGTCACCCCCGGATGAGCATCAGCCACCTCACCCGCATCCCGAATATCGGTCTTGCCCATCTCCACAAACCGACCACCCGGCCGCGTCAACCGCAACGACGCATCCACGAACTCCCCGGCCAGGCAGTCCAACACCACATCCAGCCCGACACCATCGGTCGCCGCAGAGAAAACCTGTTCAAACTCCGTGGTACGCGACGAAGCAATACGGTCCGCCGCAACACCCAGCCCACGAACAGTCGGCCACTTGGCCTGACTCGCCGTCGCGAACACCTCCGCACCCAAATGCTGAGCCAACTGCACCGCCGCCATACCCACACCACCAGCAGCGGCATGAATCAACACCGACTCACCGGCCCCCAGCCCCGCCAGATCGACCAGCGCGTAATACGCCGTCAGATACACGATCGGCACCGACGCCGCCTGCTCGAACGACCAACCACCCGGCATACGCGCCAACATCCGCGCATCCGCCACCGCCGACGGCCCGAACCCACCGTCCAGCAGACCCATCACACGGTCACCCACAGCGAAGTCGTCCACACCCGGACCGACCTCCACCACAACCCCGGCACCTTCATGCCCGAGCCGACCAGCGTCCCCCGGATACATCCCCAGCACATTGAGGACATCCCGGAAGTTGACCCCCGCCGCACGCACACCCACACGCACCTCGCCGGGACGCAGCACCTGGGGTTCCTCGGGCACCAACGCGACACCGTCCAACTGGCCCTTGGCCACAATGTCCAACCGCCATGCCGAACCCACACCCACCGGAGGCTCCAACACCCCGCCCGAAGCCATCCGCACCAGCCTCGGCAGCCACACCCGCCCCTCACGGACCGCGACCTGGTCCACACCCAGCCCGGCGAGGCCGACAGCCAGGGCCTCATACGACTCCCGCACACCATCAACATCGGCCAGCACAAACCGCCCCGGATGCTCACTGACCGCCGACCGCACCAAACCCCACACACCCGCACCAGCAAGATCCAGCACATCACGAGCACCAACCTCGCCCGAGGCCACCTCCACCGCACCCGACGTCAACACCACCAACCGCGACCCCGCAAAGCGCCGCTCGGCCAACCATTCGCGGACCACGGCCAGCACACCGGCCACCGCGTCGGTGACCTCGGTGTCTGAGGAGCGGAGCGGAAGCACGACGGTGTCCGGGACGGCGGAACCGTCATCCAGCGCGGCGGTCAGCGCGGCCAGATCGGCATAACCGGTCACCGGAACACCCACGTCGCGCCACTCATCGGTCTCGTCGAGTACGGCCCAGGCAGCACCCGACCCGCCGAGTTCGCCGGGAGCGGGGGCGGGGGCGGGGGCGGGGATCCAGTCGAGGCGGAACAGGCCGTCACGAGTCGGGGAGTTCGCCGCGGCCAAATCCGCGGTCGACACCGGCCGCAATACCAGCGACTCCACCTCGGCCACCGGAACACCCGTAGCGTCGGCGATCTGCAGGGCGACCTCGCCAGATCCCCCCACGGACAGCCGCACCCGCACCGCGGCCGCACCGACCGCCGACAACGACACACCCGACCACAAGAACGGCAGCACCACTCCCTCGCCGACCTGGTCCCCCAGCCCCAAGGCGTGCAGCACGGAGTCCAGCAGTGCCGGGTGCAGACCGAAGTCGGCCGCATCACCCGACAGCGACTCGGGCAGAGCCGCCTCTACGAACAGGTCCTCGCCGTGCCGCCAGACCTCCCGCAGACCACGGAAAGCCGGACCGTACACCAGGCCACCACCGGCGAGCCGTTCGTACAGGCCCTCCACCGGAACCCGCTCCGCACCGACAGGCGGCCACACGGCCAGATCCCAATCCCCGACAGCCCCACCAGAGATGAGAGTCCCCGTGGCATGCAGAATCCACGGCTCCTCGGCCGCCGCGTCCTCCGGGCGCGAGTAGACGCGCACTGCGCGTCGGCCCTCCTCCACGCCCTCGGCACTGTCGATGCTGAGCTGCACCTGCACCGCGCCCTGCTCCGGCAGCACCAGCGGTGCCTGCAGAGTCAGTTCCTCGACCCGCTCGCAGCCGACCCGCTCGCCGGCCTGCACCGCAAGCTCAACGAACATCGTGCCCGGCACCAGCACCGAGCCCGCCACAGCATGATCAGCCAGCCACGGATGCGAGGGGACCGAGAGCCGCCCGGTCAGCAGCACCGCGTCCGATCCGGCCACGGTCACCGCGGCGCCGAGCAAGGGGTGCTCGGCCGCGCCCAGGCCCAAGCCACGAGCGTCGGTGACCGGCCGGGAAGCCTCGAGCCAGTACCGCTGCCGCTGGAACGCGTACGTCGGCAGGTCCACCCGTCGCGCGCCCGTCCCGGCGAAGACTGCCGCCCAGTCGACCTTCGCGCCACGCACGAACACCTCGGCCACGGCAGCCAACACGGTCTCGGCTTCAGGCCGCCCCTTACGCAGGGCCGACACCACAGTCACGTCCGAAGCCGCCTTAGCCAGCGCGGCCAGCACCGGATCCGGACCGACCTCCAGCAGCCGACTGACACTCTGTGGACCGGTGGCGTTCTCAAAAGCATCGTGGAAGCGAACCGGTCGACGGACCTGCCGCACCCAGTAGTCAGCAGTCGCCCAATCCCCTTCGTCCACCAGCTCACCCGTAACCGTGCTCACCGCCGGGAGACTCGGCTGCCGGTAGGTGAGGGTCGACGCGATGTCGGCGAACTCCGCGAGCATCGGCTCCATCAACGGCGAGTGGAACGCATGACTCACCCGCAGCCGCGACACCCGCCGACCCCGCTCCCGCGCAACCGCCATCACCCGCCCGACCACGTCCTCGCCACCGGAGACCACCACCGCACTCGGCCCGTTCACCGCCGCGACCGCCACCCGCTGCGAGTCCGGCAGCCCCCGCAGAATCTCGGAGACCTCCGCCTCCCCGCCCTCGACCGCCGCCATCGCACCACCGGCGGGCAGCCCCTGCATCAACCGCGCACGACCCCCCACCAACCGCGCCGCATCCGCCAACTCGAACACACCCGCCACATACGCCGCGACAAACTCACCCACCGAGTGGCCCAACACCACATCCGGACCCATGCCCCACGACCGCAGCAACTCCACCAACGCGACCTGCACCGCGAACAACGACGTCTGCGCATACCCGGTCCGCTCCAGCAGAGCCGCCTCCGCCGAACCCTCCGCCGCGAACAACACCTCCCGCACCGAAACCTCAAACCCCGGCCTGCCCGCAAGCTCCGCGTCCAGAAAACCGCACACCTCATCCAGGGTCTTCGCGAACACCGGGAACACGCCATACAGCTCACGCCCCATACCAAGCCGCTGACTGCCCTGCCCCGTGAACATCCAGCCCGTACGCCCCTCCGACACCACGCCGGACACCACGGCAGTGCCGCCCTCGGCCAGCTCGGCGACACCCGAACGCAAATCCTCCAGATTCCGGCCCAGCACGACAGCACGGTGATCGAGCACAGCACGTGACGTCGCCAGCGACAGACCCAAGTCGATACCGGAGCAGTCCTGCTCTTTGGCAGACTCGGCCAGGCGTCCGGCCTGCGCCCGCACCGCCTGCGCGCTCCGGCCCGACAGCACCCACGGCACCACCGGTAGCCGCTGCCCCGAAGGCGGCTCTTCGGCCACGTCAGGTTCGGGCTGGAGCTCGAACTCGGGCGCTTCCTCGACGATGATGTGCGCGTTGGTGCCGCTGATGCCGAAGGACGAGACGCCCGCTCGGCGCGGACGCTCCCCCTTCGGCCACCTACGAGCCTCCCTCAGCAACTGCACAGCACCCGCCGTCCAGTCCACCTGCGCCGAAGGCTCATCCACGTGCAGCGTCCGCGGCAACCGCTCCACACGCAGCGCCATCACCATCTTGATCAGACCAGCAACACCAGCGGCAGCCTGCGTATGGCCGATGTTCGATTTCACCGAACCCAGCCACAAGGGCTCGTCCTCGGACCGCGCCTGACCATACGTCGCCAGCAGTGCCTGCGCCTCGATCGGGTCACCCAGCCGCGTACCCGTACCGTGCGCCTCAACAACGTCCACCTCGGACGCCGAAAGCCGGGCCGACGACAACGCCTGACGAATCACCCGCTGCTGCGACGGACCATTCGGCGCCGTCAACCCATTCGACGCACCATCCTGATTGACCGCACTCCCACGTACGACCGCCAGCACGTGATGCCCCAGGCGCCGCGCGTCGGACAACCGCTCCAGGACCACCACCCCAGCACCCTCGGCCCACCCCGTCCCGTCCGCACTATCCGCAAAAGACTTACAACGGCCGTCCGAGGCCAGACCCCGCTGCCGCGAAAACTCAACGAACGTCGACGGAGTCGACATGACGGTGACACCACCGGCCAACGCCATCCCACACTCCCCCGCGCGCAGCGCCTGACACGCCCAATGCAGGGACACCAACGACGACGAACACGCCGTATCCACCGTCACCGCGGGTCCCTCGAACCCGAACACGTACGCGATACGGCCGGAGAAAATGCTGCCCGCGTTCCCGTTCCCGAGAAAGCCCTCGACTTCCTCCGGAGCGACCTGCAACCGCGACGCGTAGTCGTGGTACATCAGCCCCGCGAACACACCCGTCGACGAACCACGCAACGACAACGGATCAATCCCGGCCCGCTCCAGCGCCTCCCACGACGTCTCCAGCAACAACCGCTGTTGCGGATCCATCGCAAGGGCCTCACGCGGCGAAATACCGAACAGCTCCGCATCGAACTCGGCCGCGTCGTGCAGAAAACCGCCTTCCCGCGCGTACGAGGTGCCCGCACGATCCGGGTCCGGGTCGAACAGGGCCTCGAGGTCCCAGCCACGGTCGGCCGGGAACCCGGTGATCCCGTCGCCGGCCGAGTCGACGAGCTCCCACAGGGACTCGGGAGACGACACACCGCCCGGGTAGCGGCAGCCCATCCCCACGATCGCGATCGGCTCGTGGTCCTTCGCCTCCGCTTCTCGCAGACGCTGGCGGGTCTCGCGGAGGTCGGTTGTGAGACGCTTGAGGTACGTCAGCGTCTTCTCATCAGTGGACACGTGAGCCCAGCCCCTTTGTCGCGCGTGAGGGTGTCGTCATGAGCGCCCTCATCCTTCGAGTTCGCGATCGATGATTTCGAACATCGAATCGAGTGAAGCGGAATCGATATCTTCGTTCTCGGTACCGTCGCCGCCCAGGTCTTCCTCCAGCCGCGCCACCATCGCCTTGACCCGTGACCGCACCTGCTTGCGCAGCGCGCCGTCCTGGGCCATCGAGAACACTGCGGCTTCGAACTTCTCCAAGTCGCTCAGGCCGAAATCGCCCTCGCCCGAGCCCTGGTTGAGCTGGTCGCGCAAGTACCCGGCGAGGCCCTCGATCGTCGGATGATCGAAGACAAGGCTGGCGGGCAGGGTGAGCGCGGTCGCGCTGCTGAGCCGGTTACGCAGGTCCACCGCGGTCAGCGAATCGAACCCGAGATCCTTGAACGCCCGCCCCGGATCGATCACACCAGCGGAACCATGTCCCAGGACCACCGCGACCTGGGACTGCACAAGGTCCAGCAGCACCCGGTCCTGCTCGGCCGCGGACCGGCCCCGCAGGCGGCGGGCAAGCGCATCGGAACTGCCCGCACCGCTCCGGTCCCCGGCACGCCGCTGCCGGGCGGCCATCGGCACGAGGCCGTGCAGCATGCCGGGCAGGCTGTCCCGGCGTGCGGCCAGTGCCGTGGTGTTGACCGAGACCGGCAGCGCGACCGGCTCGTCGGACCGTACCGCCATGTCGAACAGCGCGAGCGCGTGCTCGGTGGTCAGCGGCGCGAAGCCCTGCCCGCGCAGACGGGTCAGGTTCGCGTCACCGAGGCGGCCGCCCATGCCGTCGGGGTGTTCCCACATGCCCCACGCCAGGGAAACGCCGGGCAGCCCCTGGGCGCGTCGGGACACCGCGAGTGCGTCGAGCACCGTGTTGCCCGCCGCGTAGGCCGACTGCCCGGCGTTTCCGACTACTCCGGCGATCGAAGAGAACAGTACGAACGCCTGGAGGTCGGATTTCGCCGTCAGGTGGTGCAGGTGCAGCGCCGACTCCGCCTTTGCCGAAAGCACATCGGCCAGGCGTTCCGGAGTGAGGTCGGTGATCATGCCGTCGTCGAGCACACCGGCGGCGTGCACCACCCCGGCCAGCGGCGCATCGTCAGGGACTGTGTCGAGCACGTCGGCAAGTGCCCGCTCGTCACTGACGTCGCAGGCGGTGATCGTCACACGGGCGCCCAAGTCGACCAGTTCCCGATGGAGTTGCTGGGCGCCGGGGGCTTGGTGGCCTCGGCGGGAGATCAGCAGCAGATTCCGTACGCCGTGCACGGATACGAGGTGGCGGGCGATCACGGCGCCCAGCCCGCCGGTCCCACCGGTGATCAGCACCGTTCCCTTGTCCCAGCGTGTCGCCGGGATGTCTTCGCCGGTGGCGGGGGTCATTCGGGCGACCCGGGGCACCCAGGTCCGGCCTTGTCGCACCGCGAATTGACTCTCCCCGGATTCCGGGGATTCCCCGGAACCGGCCGGGTACGCCGCCAGAGCCCGGTAGGAGTCCGGGTCGCCATCCACATCGGCCAGCGCGAACCGGCCCGGGTGCTCGTTCATCGCGGACCGCACCAGGCCCCACGCCCCGGCGGCCGCCAGGTCGAGCTCGCCCGTGTCGGAGGCAGGGTTCACCGCGACCGCGCCCGTGGTCGACACCATCAGACGCGAACCCGCCAAGCGCTCCTCAGCCAGCCACGTCCGCATGGCCCCCAGCACACCAGCAACCACACTCAGGAGATCCTCAGAATGTGGCGCCACCGGTAGCACGACTGTCCGCGGAACCGCCACACCGTCGTCGTCCAGGGCAGCGATCAACGCGTCCAAGTCGGCGTAACCGGTCACCGCGACTCCCGCGGCAGACCACCCGTCCTCGTGCTGCGGATCGGTGCCGAGGACGGCCAAGTCGCCACGTTCGCCGGGCTCGGCCGGAGCCGGCGCGGGGGTCCACTCCAGCCGGAACAGGCTGTCGGCCGTGGCACGGGCGGCAGCAAGGTCGGTGGCCGACACCGGCCGCAGTACCAGCGACGCCACCTCGGCCACCGGGTCGCCCGCAGCATCGGCCACGCGAAGCCGGAACTCACTCGAGCCGCGCCTCGACAGCCGCACCCGTACGGCAGGGGCGCCGACGGCGGACAGCGACACGCCGGACCAGAGGAACGGCAGCATCGTGCCCTCGGCGTCCGGGTTCTGGAGCCCGAGCGCGTGCAGCACCGTGTCCAGCAGCACCGGATGCAGACCGTACGCCGACGCCTCCCCGGCCACCTCCTCCGGCAAGGCGGCCTCCACGAGTAGGTCACCGTCCTGAGCCCATGCATTCCGAAGCCCCCGGAACGCGGGTCCGTAGGCCAGTCCGGCGCCGGTCAGCCGCTCGTACAGCCCGTCCAGCGCGACCGGTTCCGCACCGGCAGGCGGCCAAACACTCAGGTCCCAGTCAGCGGCGGCACGCTCGGCCGTAAGGGTGCCAGTGGCGTGCAACGTCCACGGCCGGTCGGCCGAGGCGCCCTCCGGGCGCGAATACACACGCAGCGAACGCTGCTCCCCACCGGGCTCCGGCGCGTCAATACTGAGCTGCACCTGAACCGCGCCGTCCTCGGGAAGGACCAACGGCGCCTGCAAGGTCAACTCTTCCACACGGTCGCACCCGACCCGGTCACCCGCCTGCACAGCAAGCTCAACGAACGCGGTACCCGGCACCAACACCGAACCCGCCACCACATGATCAGCCAGCCACGGATGCGACCGCACCGAAAGCCGTGACGTCAGCAGCACCGCATCCGAACCCGCCACCGCAACCGAAGCACCCAACAACGGATGCCCCGCCGCACCCAGACCCAGCCCCCGGGCGTCGGTGACCGGCCGGACGGGCCCCATCCAGAAACGTTCGCGCTGGAACGCGTACGTCGGCAGGCCGATCCGCTCGGCGCCGCTCTCGGCGAACACGGCGGACCAGTCGACCTTGTCCCCGCGTACGAACAGTTCCGCCACCCCTGCCATCACGGTCCCGGCCTCGGCCCGTCCCTTACGCAGCACCGACACCGCCGTGTCCACTTCGGACTGAGCGAGCGCGGTCAGTACCGGGTCCGGACCGATTTCGAGCAGCCGAGCCGCCGCCTGCTCGCCGGTTGTGGTCAGCAGGGCGTCGTGGAAGCGCACCGGGCGACGGACCTGGCGCACCCAGTAATCCGGGGTGGCCCAGTCCTGCTCATCGACCGGCCGCCCGGTGAGGGTGCTGGCCGCCGGAAGGATCGGCTGCCGGTACGTGACGCTCGCCGTGATCTCGGCGAACTCCGCCAGCATCGGCTCCATCAACGGCGAGTGGAACGCATGACTCACCCGCAGCCGCGACACCCGCCGACCCCGCTCCCGCGCAACCGCCATCACCCGCTCAACCACATCCTCATCACCGGAAACCACCACCGCCGTCGGCCCGTTGACCGCCGCAACCGCCACCCGCTGCGGGTCCGGCAGTCCTCGCAGAATCTCGGAGACCTCGGACTCCTCGCCCTCGACCGCCGCCATCGCACCCCCCGCAGGGAGCCCCTGCATCAACCGGGCACGACCCGCCACCAACCGAGCGGCGTCCGCGAGATCGAATACGCCCGCTGCGTAGGCGGCGGCCAGCTCGCCGACCGAGTGGCCCAGCACCACGTCCGGGCGCACGCCCCAGGAACGCAGCAGCTCCACCAACGCGACCTGCACCGCGAACAGCGCCGTCTGGGCATACGCCGTCCGGTCCAGCAGCCCCGCCTCTTCGGAGCCGTCGTCCGCGAACAGCACCTGCCGCACCGGGACAGGGAACTCGGCGGCGCCATCGAGATCGGCGTCCATATGGCCGCAGACCTCGTCCAGGGTCCTGGCGAACACCGGGAACCGTTCGTACAGCTCGCGGCCCATGCCGGTCCGCTGGCTGCCCTGGCCGGTGAACATCCAGGCCGTCCGCGCTTCGCTCGCCACACCGGACACCACGGAGGCGTCACCGTCGGCCAGCGCGGCCACGCCCGAGTGCAGGGTGGCGAAGTCGGCGCCGAGCACCACTGCCCGGTGTTCCAGCGCCGCGCGGGTCGTCGCGAGCGAAAGGCCCACATCCGCCGGGGAACGGTCGGGGCCCTCAGCGAGGAATGCCGCCAGTCGTGCCGCCTGGGCCCGCGTCGCTTGCGGGCTACGGCCGGACAGCACCCACGGCACCACCGGCAGCCCCGCCGACGGCCGCTCCACGGCCACGGGCGGCGCGATCGTGAGAGCTTCCTCGGCCTCCTCGATGATGACGTGCGCGTTGGTTCCGCTGATGCCGAACGACGAGACACCCGCCCGACGTGGCCGCTCACCGCGCGGCCAGGCGCGGGTCTCGGTCAGCAGCTCGACCGCGCCGGACTCCCAGTCCACGTGGGACGAGGGCCGGTCGACGTACAAGGTCTTCGGCAGCTTCCGTTCCCTCAGCGCCATCACCATCTTGATCAATCCGGCCGCGCCGGCCGCGGCCTGGCTGTGCCCGATGTTCGACTTGATCGAGCCCAGCCGCAGGGGATCCTGACCGTCACGGCCCTGGCCGTACGTCGCCAGCAGTGCCTGCGCCTCGATCGGGTCGCCGAGCTTGGTGCCGGTGCCGTGGGCCTCCACTGCGTCCACTTCGGATGTCGAGAGGCGCGCGTTCGCCAGCGCCTGGCGGATGACGCGCTGCTGGGAGGGGCCGTTCGGCGCGGTCAGACCGTTGGAGGCCCCGTCCTGGTTGACCGCGCTCCCGCGTACGA
>NZ_JBIRQF010000043.1:0-13280 GCF_044333065.1 Streptomyces sp. NPDC021115 | reverse complement strand
TCGGATGCGGGGGTGGGGACGTTCCTGGAGCTGGGGCCGGACGGTGTGCTGTCGGCCCTGGTCCGGGAGTCGGCACCGGATGAGGCCGTGGTCGTGCCGGTGCTGCGTAAGGACCGCCCGGAGGAGACCGCGGCGGTTACCGCGCTCGCCCGCCTGCACGTGACCGGCGTGGCCGTGGACTGGCGGGCGTTCTTCACGGGTACCGGCGCGCGGCAGGTCGAGCTGCCCACCTACGCTTTCCAGCGGCAGCGGTATTGGCCCGAGGCGGCTCAGAGCGCGGGGACCGAGGCCGGGATGGCCGTGGACGGGGTCGACGCGGAGTTCTGGGCCGCGGTTGAGAGTGAGGACCTGGAGGCCCTGGCGGCCCGCCTGGAGATCGACACGGACGCGTTGGACGGCGTGGTGTCCGCGCTGGCGGCCTGGCGTAACCGGAGCCGGACCCGGTCGGCGGTGGATTCGTTGAGGTACCGGGAGACATGGCAGGCGTTGAGCGGCACGCTGCCGACGGCGTTGTCCGGGACCTGGTTGGTTGTGGTCCCGGCAGACGAGGCCGAGCACGAGTGGGTTCGGTTCGTGCTTGCCGCGCTGGGCGGGGACGTGGTGCGGGTGGTGGTCGAAGACGCCGAGCGTGCGGCGTTGGCCGAGCAGCTTACCCGGCAGATAGCCGAGTTGACTGCACAGGGTGTGGCAGAGCCCTCGGGTGTGGTGTCTCTGCTCGCGGCTGATGAATGGGCTCGTTGGTCGGGTGTGCCCGCCGGTGCGGTGGACACGGCGGTTCTGGTGCAGGCGCTGGAGGATGCCGGGATCGGGGCGCCCGTGTGGGCGGTGACTCGCGGCGCGGTGTCGGTGGGGTCCGCCGATCCGGTGAGCCACCCTGTGCAGGCCGCGGTGTGGGGGCTGGGCCGGGTCGCCGCGTTGGAGTACCCGGACGGTTGGGGCGGCCTGATCGATCTGCCACAGGAGCTCGACGACCTGGTCGTGCGACGGTTGGTCGGGGTGCTGGCCGGGCCGGGGGATGAGGACCAGGTCGCGGTTCGCGCCTCGGGCGTCTACGGCCGTCGGTTGGTGTCCGCTCCCGCGCCCGTCCCGCCCGTCGACCCCACCCTCACCCCCATCGTCGAGGGTGAGGGCGCGACGTGCTGGGAGCCGTCGGGCACGGTACTGATCACCGGTGGTACCGGCGCGCTGGGCGCGCACGTGGCCCGGTGGCTGGCCGAACGAGGCACGGAACACCTGCTGTTGTTGAGCCGCCGTGGGCCGGGCGCGCCGGGCGCACCGGAACTGGAAGCGGAGCTGACCGCACTGGGCACCCGGGTCACGGTCGTGGCCTGCGATGTCGCCGATCGCGCCGAGCTGGAAGGCGTACTGGCCGCCGTCCCGGCCGAGTTCCCGCTGACCGGTGTGGTGCACTCGGCCGGGGTGCTGGACGACGCGATGCTGGACGGTCTGACCCCGGAGCGGTTCGAGGGAGTGTTCCAGTCCAAGGTCGCTCCGGCGATGCTGCTGGACGAGCTGACGGCCGACCGCGGTCTGTCGGTGTTCGCGCTGTTCTCGTCGGTGGCCGGTGCCCTGGGCAACCTCGGCCAGGCGAACTACGCGGCCGCCAATGCGGTGCTGGACGCGCTGGCTCAGCAGCGCCGGTCGCGAGGTCTGCCCGCGACCTCGATCGCCTGGGGCGCCTGGAGCGGGGACGGCATGGCCGCGCGGGCGCGGCACGCGGGGACTACGGCGCTGGAACCGCGGCTCGCGTTGGAAGCCCTGTCCGAGCTGGTGGCCGAGCCGCACGCGACCACGGTGGTCGCCGACCTGGGCGACAAGCAGGTGCTGGAGGCGCTGTTCAGCCTGCGGTCCATCGCGTCGCTCACTACGCTGCCCGGCGCGCGTGAGGCCGCGGAGACGGCCAGGGAAGCGCGGCGCGAGAGCGAAACGGCGGCATCGGCGCTACGCGAGCGTTTGCATGAGGCCCCGGAGAGCGGCCGGCTGCCGGTGCTGCTCGACCTGGTCCGTACCCATGCGGCCGCTGTGCTCGGGCACCCCGGCCCGGACGCCATCAAGCCGGACAGGGCCTTCCAGGACCACGGCTTCGACTCGCTGACCGCCGTGGAACTGCGCAAGCGGCTCGGCATGGTCACCGACTTGATCCTGCCCAGCACCATGGTCTTCGACTATCCGACCCCCGTCGCGCTGGCCCGATACCTGCGGGCGGAGCTGCTGAGCGACGCCGCCGACGGCACCGACACCACCGATACGTCCGGCGCGGGTGCCGTACCGGGCGTGCCGACCGACGACGAGCCGATCGCGATCATCGGGATGAGCTGCCGCTTCCCCGGTGGCGTCAACTCGCCCGAGCAGTTCTGGGACCTTGTCTCCTCGGGGGTGGACGCGGTCTCGGAGTTCCCGGTCAACCGTGGCTGGGACACCACCGGCCTGTACGACCCGGATCCGGACCGCAGCGGCACGACCTACTCCACACAGGGCGGGTTCCTGCACGACGCGGGCGCGTTCGACCCGGTCTTCTTCGGCATCTCGCCGCGCGAGGCGCTGGTGATGGACCCGCAGCAGCGGCTGCTGCTGGAGACCGCGTGGGAGGCCGTCGAACGGGCCGGGATCGACCCGGCCGCCCTGCACTCCACCCTGACCGGCGCGTTCATCGGCTCCAGCTACCAGGACTACGGCCGTGGCGCGGGCGACGGCACCGAGGGCCACATGGTCACGGGGTCCATCCCGAGCGTGCTGTCGGGCCGCGTGGCGTACGCGCTCGGTCTCGAAGGCCCGGCCGTCACGGTCGACACCGCCTGCTCCTCGTCGCTGGTCGCCCTCCACCTGGCCTGCCAGAGCCTGCGCGACGGCGAGAGCTCGCTCGCGCTGGCCGGGGGCGCCACGGTAATGACGACGCCGGACGCGTTCGTGGCGTTCAGTCGCCAGCGCGCGCTCGCCGCCGACGGCCGCTGCAAGGCGTTCTCCGACGGTGCGGACGGCATGGCGCTGGCCGAGGGCGTCGGGCTGCTGCTGGTCGAGCGGCTGTCGGACGCGCGGCGCAACGGGCATCCGGTGCTCGCCGTCATCCGCGGTTCGGCGATCAACCAGGACGGCGCCTCGAACGGACTGACCGCGCCCAACGGCCCGTCGCAGCAGCGGGTGATCCGCAAGGCGCTGGCCACCGCGCGGATCTCGCCCGCCGAGATCGACGCGGTGGAGGCACACGGCACCGGCACGCCGCTCGGCGACCCGATCGAGGTGCAGGCGCTGCTGGCGACCTACGGCCGTGACCGGGATCCGGAGCGGCCGGTGTGGCTGGGGTCCGTGAAGTCGAACATCGGCCACACCCAATCGGCGGCGGGTGTCGCGAGCGTGATCAAGATGGTGATGGCGCTGCGGCTCGGCGTTCTGCCGCAGACCCTGCACGTGGACACGCCTTCGTCGCATGTGGACTGGTCCTCGGGGGCGCTCCGGTTGCTCGCCGAGCCGGTGCCGTGGCCGGAGACCGGGCAGCCGCGCCGGTGCGCGGTGTCGTCTTTCGGGATCAGCGGTACGAACGCGCACGCGGTGCTGGAACAGGCACCGGCCGAACCGGACCCCGAACGCGAACCCACCCCGGCTTCGTTGCCGTCCGAGCAGGCTCGGGGCGTGGTGCCCTGGGTGCTGTCGGCCCGGGACGGAGCCTCGCTGCGCGACCGGGCGGCAGACCTGGTATCGCACGTCGAAGCCGATCCGGTGGACGTCGCCGATGTCGGCTTCTCCCTGGTGACATCGCGGTCGGCGTTCGAGCGGCGCGCGGTGGCCGTCGGCGCGGACCGCGCCGAACTGTCGGCCGCACTGGCCGCGTTCTCCGATGAGGACCCGTCGGCTCCCGTGGTCCGGGGCGAGGCCGACGTCGAGGGGAAGACGGTGTTCGTCTTCCCCGGGCAGGGCACGCAGTGGGCTGGAATGGGCGCCGCTCTGCTGGACCGGTCGCCGGTGTTCGCCGAGCGGCTCCGCGAGTGCGCGACGGCCCTGGGCCGGTTCGTGGAGTGGTCGCTGGAGGACGTCCTGCGGCAGGAGCCCGGTGCGCCGTCGCTGGATCGCGTCGACGTCGTGCAGCCGGTGTCGTTCGCGGTGATGGTGTCGCTGGCGTCGGTGTGGGAGTCGTACGGCGTCATTCCGGACGCGGTCGTCGGCCATTCGCAGGGCGAGATCGCGGCGGCCGTGGTCGCGGGCGCGCTGTCCATCGAGGACGGTGCCCGCGTGGTGGCGTTGCGCAGCCAGGCGATCGGCCGGCGCCTCGCGGGGCGCGGCGGCATGATGTCCGTGGCGCTGTCCGCCGACGAGGCCCGGTCCCGTCTGGAGGCTTGGGACGAGCGGTTGTCGATCGCGGCCGTGAACGGCCCAGGTGCCGTGGTGGTGTGCGGCGATCCGGAAGCGCTGGACGAACTGTTCGCCCGCCTGACCGAGGACGGCGTACGGGCGCGGAAGATCGCCGTGGACTACGCCTCGCACTCGGCGCACGTCGAGGATCTGCGCGACGAACTGCTCACCGAGCTGGCGCCGATCACCCCGCGCGCCTCGCTCGTCCCACTGCTGTCCACCGTGACCGGTGACTGGCTCGACACGAGCGGCATGGACGCCGAGTACTGGTACCGCAACCTCCGCCGGACCGTGCGCTTCGCGCCCGCGGTCGCGCTGCTGCTGGAGGAGCAGCACCGCGCGTTCATCGAGGTCAGCGCCCACCCGGTGTTGACCATGGGGGTGCAGGCCCTGATCGACGAGACCGCGGTGCCGGCCGTGGCCGTCGGCACCCTGCGCCGTGGCGAGGACGGGCCGCGGCGCGTGCTGACCTCGCTGGCGGAGGCGTACGTACGGGGCGTACGCGTCGACTGGACCGCCGCCTTCGGGACGGCGGCGAAGCGGGTCGACCTGCCCACGTACCCCTTCCAGCACCAGCAGTTGTGGGTACGGCCGGTCGAGGCCGAGCGGGCCGAGGCGGCCGACCCGGCGGACGCCGCCTTCTGGGCCGCCGTCGAGCGCGCGGACCTCGCGGGTCTGACCGAGAGCCTGCACGTCGACGAGGAGGCTCTCGCCGCGATCCTGCCGGGACTGACCGCCTGGCGCCGTCGCAAGCACGAGCAGTCCACCGTGGACGACTGGCGCTACCAGGTCACCTGGACGCCGCTGCCCGCCCTGCCCCGGGCGACGCTCTCGGGCACCTGGCTGGTCGTCACCGCCGAAGGCGAAGGCCGTACGGGCGAGGGTGGTGCCGGCGAAGACGTGGTGGCCGCGCTGCGGGCCCACGGCGCACGCGTACGCCGGGTGGCGCTGGACGAGTCCTGCCTGGACCGTGCCGTGCTGGCGTCCCGACTGGCGGACGCGGTCGAGACGGATGAGGGAGACGGGGGAGACGAGACCAGCGACATCGCCGGGTTCGTGTCCCTGCTGGCCGCCGCCGAGGAGCCGTGCCGGGCGTATCCCGAGCTGGCCGCCGGCACGGCCCTGGCCGTCGCCCTCGTACAGGCCCTGGAGGACACCGGCGCCGAGGCACCCCTGTGGTGCCTGACCCGGGGCGCGGTCTCCACCGGGCGTTCCGACCAGGTCATCCGCCCGGTCCAGGCGCAGGCGCTCGGCGTGGGCTGGACCGCCGCGCTGGAACACCCGCGCTTCTACGGCGGAGCGGTGGACCTGCCGGAGACCCTGGACGAGCGGGGCGGGCAGCGGCTGGCGGCCATACTGGCCGGAGCCGGGCCCGGGGCCGGGGCCGGAACAGAGACCACGGGCGGCGAGGACCAGCTCGCCATACGCACCTCCGGTGTGCTGACCCGGCGCATCGTGCGCGCCCCGGCCGGTGACCGCGAGCCGCGCCGGACCTGGGAGCCGCGCGGCACGGTGCTGGTCACCGGCGGCACCGGCACGCTGGGCCCGCACGTCGCCCGCTGGCTGGCGAACCAGGGCGCCGAACGGATCGTCCTGGTCAGCCGCCGGGGCACGGCCGCGCCCGGCGCCGCCGAGCTGGTGGACGAATTGGCCGGGCAGGGCACCGAAGCCACCGTCGCCACCTGCGACATCACCGACCGCGAGGCGCTCGCCGCGCTGCTGGACCGGCTGACGGCCGAAGGCCACACCCTGCGCACCGTCATTCACGCCGCCGCCGTCATCGAGCTGCACACGCTGGCGGAGACGGACATGGCGGCGTTCGCCAGGGTCATGCACGCCAAGGTGGCCGGTGCGCGGAACCTGGACGAGCTGCTGGCGGACACCGAACTCGACGCCTTCGTGCTGTTCTCGTCCGTCGCCGGCATGTGGGGAAGCGGCCAGCACGCCGCGTACGTGGCGGGCAACGCCTACCTGAGCGCGCTGGCTGCCAACCGGCGCGCCCGCGGCCTGACCGCGACGTCCGTCCACTGGGGCATCTGGGCCAACGAGCTCGGCATCGGCCGGGTCGCCCCGGACCAGATCCGGCGCAGCGGCCTGGAGTTCATGGACGCGGGCCTCGCGCTGACCGGGATGCGGCGCGCGATGGACGACGACGAGACCGTGCTCGCGATCGCCGATGTCGACTGGGACCGCTACTACCCGGTGTTCGGCTCGGTGCGCCCGACGCCGCTCTTCGACGAGGTGCCCGAGGTGCGACGGCTGGTCGAGGCCGCCGAGGCGCAGGCCGGGCAGGCGGGCAACGGCGAGTTCGCGGCGAAGCTGGCCGCCCTGCCGCCCGTCGAGCGGGACCGGCTGCTGCTGGACACAGTACGAGGCCAGGCCGCGGCCGTGCTCGGCCACGGTTCCGTCGATACGGTGGCCGAGCGGCGCGCCTTCCGGGAGGTCGGCTTCGACTCCCTGACCGCGGTCGACCTGCGCAACCGGCTCGCCGCGATCACCGGGCTCAGCCTGCCCGCGACCATGGTGTTCGACTACCCGACCCCGGTGGCGCTGGCCGAGTTCCTGCGCACCGGGATCACCGGCGACGAGCAGCGGGCCGCGGCCCCGGCCGTGTCCGCCACCACCGACGAGCCGATCGCCATCATCGGCATGAGCTGCCGCTACCCGGGCGAGGCCAATTCGCCGGAAGAGCTGTGGGAACTGGTCATGGGGGGCGCGGACGCGATCTCCGGATTCCCGGCCGACCGTGGCTGGCCCACGGACGCCCTGTACGACCCGGACCCGGACACCCCGGGGCGTACGTACAGCGCGCGGGGCGGTTTCCTGCACCACGCCGCCGACTTCGACCCCGCCTTCTTCGGCATCTCGCCGCGCGAGGCGATGACCATGGACCCGCAGCAGCGACTCCTGCTGGAGACCGCGTGGGAGGCGTTCGAACGCGCCGGGATCGTCCCCGACACCGTGCGTTCCACCCTCACCGGCGCGTTCATCGGGGCCAGCTACCAGGACTACCAGGCAGGCGGCGCGCCCAGCGGCGACGGCGCGGACGGCTCGGAGGGCCCGGACGGGCACGCGGTCACCGGCACGCTGTCCAGTGTGCTGTCCGGCCGGGTCTCCTACCTGCTGGGCCTGGAGGGCCCCGCGGTCACCCTCGACACCGCCTGCTCCTCCTCGCTGACGGCGTTGCACCTGGCCTGCCAGTCGCTGCGCAACGGCGAGAGCACGCTCGCGCTCGCCGGCGGTGTGAGCCTCATGTCCACGCCGAACACCTTCATCGGCTTCAGCCGCCAGCGGGCGCTGGCCCCCGACGGACGCTGCAAGGCGTACGCGGACTCCGCCGACGGCATGGCGCTCGCCGAGGGCGTCGGCATGGTGCTCGTGGAGCGGCTGTCGGACGCTCGGCGCAACGGGCACCCGGTCCTGGCGGTGGTCCGCGGCAGCGCGGTCAACCAGGACGGCGCGTCCAACGGCCTGACCGCCCCCAACGGGCCGTCCCAGCAGCGCGTGATCCGGCAGGCGCTGGCCAACTCGGGGCTGTCCGCGGCGGACATCGACGCGATCGAAGGCCACGGCACGGGCACCGCGCTCGGCGACCCGATCGAGGCGCAGGCGCTGCTGGCGGCCTACGGGCAGGACCGCGAACGGCCGCTGCTGCTGGGCTCGATCAAGTCCAACATCGGACACACCCAGGCCGCCTCCGGCGCGGCGAGCGTGATCAAGATGGTGATGGCGCTGCGGCACGGTGTCCTCCCCCCGACCCTGCACGCCGACACCCCGTCGTCCCACGTGGACTGGTCCGCGGGCGCGGTGGAACTGCTGACCGAGCCCACCGACTGGCCGCAGACCGGGCGGGCGCGCCGGGCCGGCGTGTCCTCGTTCGGCATCAGCGGTACCAATGTGCACACCGTTCTCGAACAGGCACCGCTCGTCGAGGAACCCGCCGAGCCCGCCGCCGGGCCTCGCGCGGAGATCGTCCCCGTCGTGCTGTCCGGCCGTACCGACGACGCGCTGCGGGCGCAGGCCGGCCGGCTGCTGTCCCTGGTCGAGGACCGGCCCGGAACGCACCTCACGGACCTGGCGTACTCACAGGCGCTGTCCCGGTCGAGCTTCGAACGCCGCGCGGCCGTCATCGCCCGCGACCAGGACGGCCTGCGCCGCGGCCTGCTGGCGCTGCGCGACGGCCTGAGCGACGCGAACGTGGTGCACGGTGGCGGGGGTGGCATGGGCCGGGGCCGGCTCGCGTACCTGTTCACCGGGCAGGGCGGCCAGCGTCCCGGCATGGGACGGGAGCTGTACGAGCGGTTCCCGGTGTTCGCCGACGCGCTGGACGCCGTACTGGCGCACCTCGACACCGAGCTGGCCCGCCCGCTGCGCGAGGTCATGTTCGCGGACGACGGCACACCCGAGGCCGCGCTGCTCGACCGGACCGGCCACACCCAGCCCGCACTGTTCGCGATCGAGGTGGCGCTGTTCCGGCTGTTCGCATCCTGGGGCATCGCACCCGACTACCTCGCCGGGCACTCCGTCGGCGAACTGGCCGCGGCACACGTCGCGGGCGTGTTCTCGCTGGAGGACGCGTGCACGCTGGTGGCCGCACGCGGGCGGCTGATGGAGGACCTGCCCGCCGGAGGGGCCATGGTCGCCGTCGAGTCCACCGAGGACGAGGTCGCCCCGCTGCTCACCGACCGCGTGTCCATCGCCGCCGTCAACGGCCCGGCCTCGCTCGTGATCGCCGGGGACGAGGACGCCGTCGAGGCGATGGCGGCCGACCTGGCGGCGCGCGGCAGGCGGACCAAGCGGCTCCGGGTGAGCCACGCCTTCCACTCGCCGCGCATGGACGCCATGCTCGACGACTTCGCCGCCGTCGCCGCGCGCGTGTCCTACCACGCGGCGGCGATCCCCCTGGTGTCCACCGTCACCGGCGAACTCGCCACCGACGAGGAGCTGGGCTCCCCGGACTACTGGGTGCGGCACGTCCGCCGCACCGTCCGCTTCGCCGAAGGCATGGCCACGCTCGCCGGGCGGGGCGTACGCACCTTCCTCGAGCTCGGCCCGGACGGGGTGCTCAGCGCCATGGCCCAGGACTGCCTGGGCGACGAGGCACGGGCGCGCACCGCCGTGATCCCGGCACTGCGCCACGACCGCGACGAGGTGCCCGCCATCACCGCCGCGCTGGCGGGCGTGCACGTGGGCGGCGTCTCCGTGGACTGGTCCGGCTTCTTCGCCGGAATGGGCGCACGGCGCATCGAACTGCCCACCTACGCCTTCCAGCGGCAGCGGTTCTGGGCGGAGCCCGCACTCCCGGTGGCGCCCGCCGCCGGGGACGGAGCGGACACCGACTTCTGGTCCGCGGTGGAGCGCGAGGACACGGACTCGCTGGCCGCCACGCTCGACCTGGACGCCGAGGCGGTGAGCGTGCTGGCTCCGGCGCTGTCGTCGTGGCGTCGTCGCCGCCGTGCCAGGTCCACCGTCGACGCACTGCGCTACCAGGCGATCTGGAAACCGACGAGCGCCGAGCCGAGGTCGCAGGCCCTGCCTGGCCGGTGGCTCGTACTCACCCCGGCCGGGTCCGGCGACGACACGTGGCTGACCGCCGTGACCGATGGCCTCGGCGCGCCGACCGTACGCGTCGAGGTCACCGGAGCCGACCGCGAATCGCTCGCGGAGAGGCTGCCCGAGGGCGAGTTCGCCGGGGTGCTCTCCCTGCTCGCGCTCGATGACGACGACGCGTGTGACGGCGGCGGGGTCTCAGCCCGCACGGCCACCGCGTTCCAGGCGCTCGGCGACGCCGGGATCGACGCCCCGCTGTGGTGCGTCACCCGAGGCGCGGTGTCCGTCGGCCGCTCCGAGCCGGTGCACAGCCCGGACCAGGCCGCCGTGTGGGGCCTCGGCCGCGTCGTCGCACTCGAACACCCCCGGCGCTGGGGCGGGTTGATCGACCTGCCCGAGCGGATCGACCCGGCCACGGCGCGCCGGCTCCGGAGCGTCCTCGCGGACACCGGCACGGGCGCCGAGGACCAGGTCGCCGTACGCGCCTCCGGCGTGTTCGCGCGCAGGCTCGCACACAGCCCGGTGACGACGGACCACAGGACCGGGCGCGAGTTCGCACCGAGCGGCACCGTCCTGGTCACCGGCGGCACCGGCGGCCTCGGCGGACACGTCGCCCGCTGGCTGGCTCGCGAGGGCGCGGACCATCTGCTGCTGATCAGCCGACGCGGCCAGGAGGCGCCGGGCGCCGACGCCCTGCGGCGAGAACTCACCGAACTCGGCGCCCGGGTCACCATCACGGCCTGCGACGCCGCTGACCGGGACGCTCTCGCCGCGGTCCTCGCGGACATTCCCGAGGACTGCCCGCTCACCGCGGTCATGCACACCGCGGGCGTGCTCGAGGACCGCGTCGTGGACGACCTGGCACCGGACGACTTCGCGGCCGTACTGCGCGCCAAGGCGGTGTCCGCGCGGAACCTGGACGAACTGACCCAGGACGCCGAGCTGTCGGCATTCGTGCTGTTCTCCTCGACGGCCGGCGTCATCGGCGCGGCCGGGCAGGGCAACTACGCCGCCGCGAACGCCTACCTGGACGCCCTCGCGGAATACCGCAGGACCCGGGGCCGCGCCGCCGTGTCGATCGCGTGGGGCCCGTGGGCCGGATCGGGCATGGTCGGCGGCGGCAGCGCCGTGGGCGGCGGCACGGACGCCGACCACGACCGCGGCGAGATCGAACGGCGGGTACGGCGTGGCGGATTCACGCCCCTCGCACCGGACCTGGCCCTCTCCGCGCTGCGTGCCGCCGTCGAGCACGACGACACCGCCCTCACCGTCGCCGACGTCGACTGGGGCCGCTTCGTCGTCGCCTACACCTCCGCCAGGCCCGCCCCGCTCGTCGGCGACCTGCCCGAGGTGCGGCAGGTCCTGGTGACCGACGGCGGCGCCGCCGCGGCCCGTATGCCCGGCGAGTCGGAGCTACGGCAGCGGCTGGCGGGCATGTCCGACGCCGAGCGCGGCCGGTTCCTGCTGGATCTGCTGCGTACCCAGGTGGCCGCTGTGCTCGGCCACGCCGACGCAACCACCGTCGAGGCCGACTGGACCTTCCGGGACCTGGGCTTCGATTCGCTGACCACGCTGGAACTGCGCAACGGGATCGCCACGGCCACCGGGCTGACCCTGCCCGCTTCGCTGGTGTACGACTACCCGACCCCGCAGGAACTGGCGGAGTTCCTGCTCGCCGAGCTACTCGGATCGCTGCCGGAGCGGGCGGCACCCGCCACCCGGTCGACGGACCCCGCCACCCGGCCCCCGGCCGACGACCCGATCGCGATCGTCGGCATCGGCTGCCGCTTCCCCGGCGGAGTGACCTCGCCCGAGGACTTCTGGCAGCTGCTCTCGGAGGGGCGCGACGCGATCTCGCCGTTCCCGACCGACCGGCACTGGGACCTGGACGCGCTGGCGGCCGGGGCGTCCACCACCCGCGAGGGCGGATTCCTCAGCGGCGTGGCCGAGTTCGACGCCGGGTTCTTCGGGATCTCGCCCCGCGAGGCGCTTGCCATGGACCCGCAGCAGCGGTTGCTGCTGGAGACCTCGTGGGAGGCGCTGGAACGGGCCGCCATCGACCCCGGCGCGCTGCGCGGCAGCCAGACGGGCGTCTTCGTCGGCACCAACGGCCAGGACTACACCACCGTGCTGCGGGCCGGTTCCGAGGACGTGCAGGGGTACGCGGCCACCGGCAACACCGCGAGCGTGCTGTCAGGACGCGTGTCGTACGTGCTCGGTCTCGAAGGCCCGGCGGTCACCGTCGACACCGCCTGCTCGGCCTCGCTGGTCGCCCTGCACTGGGCCACCCGGGCGCTGCGCGGCGGCGAGTGCTCGCTGGCGCTCGCCGGTGGCGTGTCGGTGATGTCGGGCCCTGACGCCTTCGTGGAGTTCAGCGCCCAGGGCGGGCTGGCCCCGGACGGCCGCTGCAAGGCGTTCTCCGGTGACGCTGACGGCACCTCCTGGTCGGAGGGCGTCGGCGTGCTCGTACTGGAACGGCTCTCCGACGCGATACGCAACGGGCACGAGGTCCGCGGCATCGTGCGCGGTACGGCCGTCAACCAGGACGGCGCGTCCAACGGCCTGACCGCCCCCAACGGGCCCTCCCAGCAACGCGTCATCCGGCAGGCGCTGGCCGACGCGGGGCTGGCGTACACCGACATCGACGCCGTCGACGCGCACGGCACGGGCACCACGCTGGGCGATCCGATCGAGGCGCAGGCGCTGCTGGCGACCTACGGCCAGGACCGCGAGCGCCCGCTGCTGCTGGGCACGGTCAAGTCGAACCTCGGTCACACCCAGGCCGCGGCCGGTGTCGCGGGTGTGATCAAGATGGTCCTGGCGATGCAGCGGGGCACGCTGCCCAAAACACTGCACGCGGACGCCCCGTCCCCGCACATCGCCTGGGCCTCCGGTGAACTCGCGCTGCTCAGCCGGCCCGCCGCCTGGCCCGAGACCGGCGGGCCGCGCCGGGCGGGCGTGTCGGCGTTCGGCATGAGCGGCACGAACGCCCACGTCATCATCGAACAGGCGCCGGCGGACACGCGGCGACCGGAAACCGAGCCCGCCCGGACCGTACCCGCGGTAGTGCCGTGGCTGGTCTCCGGCAAGACCGCGGAGGCGCTGCGCGCGCAGCTCACACGGCTCGTGTCCTTCACCGAGCACCACCCCGAGCTGCCCGCCGCCGACGTGGCCTACTCGCTGGCAACGGCCCGCTCCGCCTTCGCGCACCGCGCGGTGCTGCTCGCCACCGAGGACGGAGTGACGGAGGTCGAGCGCGGCGTGGCACGCGGTGCTCGCGGACCGGTCGCCTTCCTGTTCTCCGGGCAGGGCAGCCAGCGGCTGGGTATGGGGCGGGAGTTGTACGGGCGTTTCCCGGTGTTCGCGGAGGCGCTGGACGCCGTACT
>NZ_JBIRQF010000042.1:0-14391 GCF_044333065.1 Streptomyces sp. NPDC021115 | reverse complement strand
CCCATCTCCACAAACCGGCCACCCCGCCGCGTCAACCGCAACGACGCGTCGACAAATTCACCGGCCAGACAGTCGAGTACAACATTCACCCCAGCACCCTCAGTCGCCTGCGAGAAGATCTGCTCGAACTCCGTCGTGCGGGAGGAAGCCAGACGGTCGGCGGCGACCCCGAACTCACGGACCGTGGGCCACTTGGCCTGACTCGCCGTCGCGAACACCTCCGCACCCAAATGCTGAGCCAACTGCACCGCCGCCATACCCACACCACCGGCAGCGGCATGAATCAACACCGACTCACCGGCCCCCACACCTGCCAGATCCACCAGCGCGTAATACGCCGTCAGGAACACCACCGGCACCGACGCCGCCTGCTCGAACGACCAACCACCCGGCATACGCGCCAACATCCGCGCATCCGCCACCGCCGCAGGACCAAACGCCCCGTCCAGCAGACCCATCACCCGGTCACCCACAGCGAAGTCGTCCACACCCGGACCGACCTCCAGGACCACTCCCGCGCCCTCCAGACCCATCCGGCCCGCATCACCCGGATACATCCCCAACACATTGAGCACATCACGGAAGTTCACCCCAGCCGCCCGCACACCAACCCGCACCTGACCCCGCTCCAAGGGCCGCGGCTCCTCCGGCACCAACGCCACACCATCAAGCCGCCCCTGCGCCGCCACCTCCATCCGCCACGACGAATCCGCGCCGGGCGGCGGCACCAGCACACCCCCCGAAGCCATCCGCACCATCCGCGGAAACCACACCGCACCCCCACGCACCGCAAACTGACCCTCGCCCAGGGCCCCGGCAAGCGCCCGGAAAGAAGCCTCCTCACCATCGACATCGGCCAGCACAAACCGACCCGGATGCTCACTCACCGCCGACCGCACCAAACCCCACACACCCGCACCAGCGAGATCCACACACTCACCGCCGGATACCTCCACCGCACCCGACGTCAACACCACCAGCCGCGACCCGGCGAAGCGCCGCTCGGCCAGCCATTCGCGGACCACGGCCAGAACACCCGCCACCACATCACCGAAACCGGCACCACCACGCGCCACCGGAAGCACGACCGTCTCCGGCACCGTGGCACCACCATCAAGAGCGGCGACCAAACCCGCAAGACCGTCGTAAGACGTCACCGGAACACCGGCACCCCGCAACCCACCCGACTCGACATCACCAAGCACCGCCCAACCAGCAGACTCCACAGGCTCCTCGGACCGGGCCACCGGCGCAGGAACCCACTCCAGCCGGAACAGACTCTCCGCCGTCGGGGAGTTCGCCGCCGCCAGGTCCGCGGTCGACACGGGGCGTAGCACCAGGGATTCGATCTCGGCCACGGGTTCGCCTACGGCGTCGGCCACCCGCAGCCCGATTTCGCCCACACCACGCGGGCTGAGCCGGACCCGTACGGCGGAAGCGCCCACCGCGGACAGCGAGACCCCCGACCAGAGGAACGGCAACATCGCGCCCTCGGAGTCCGGGTCCTGGAGCGCCAGCGCGTGCAGCACCGTGTCCAGCAGCGCCGGATGCAGCCCGAACCCAGCCCCGTCCTCGGCGACCTCCTCCGGCAGAGCGGCCTCCACGAACAGGTCCTCCCCCTGCTTCCACACCCCCCGCAGACCACGGAACGCCGGACCATAAGCCAGCCCCACACCCGACAACCGCTCATACAACCCATCCACCACAACCGCCTCCGCACCCACCGGCGGCCACACCCGCAAATCCCACCCAACAGCAGGGGCCCCGACAGCAAGAGCACCGGTGGCATGCAAGGTCCACGGCTGCTCGGCGTCGGCCTCCTCCGCGCGCGAATAGAACCGCAGCGCACGACGGCCGTCCTCGGCACCGTCGATACTGAGCTGCACCTGAACAGCACCGTCCTCCGGGAGGACCAGCGGCGCCTGCAAGGTCAATTCCTCGACCCGGGCGCACCCGACGTGATCGCCCGCCTGCACCGCGAGCTCAACGAAGGCCGTGCCCGGCACCAGGACCGAACCGGCGACGACGTGATCAGCCAGCCACGGATGCGACCGCACCGAAAGCCGTGACGTCAGCAGCACCGCATCCGAACCCGCCACCGCAACCGAAGCACCCAACAACGGATGCCCCGCCGCACCCAGACCCAGGCCGTCGAGGTCGGTCGCCGACCGGACGGGCCGCAGCCAGTACCGCTGCCGCTGAAACGCGTACGTCGGCAGATCCACTCGCCGCGCGCCGGTCCCTGCGAAGACAGCGGGCCAGTCCACGTCCGCCCCACGCACGAACACTTCCGCCACAGCGGTCAGCAGGGTCTCGGCCTCGGCCCGTCCCTTTCGCAGCACGGCCGCGGCGGCAGCGTCGGTGGCCGCCGGTGCGAGGCTGGTCAGCACCGGGTCCGGACCGACCTCCAGCAGCCGGTTTGCGCCCTGTTCGCCGGTTGTGGTCAGCAGGGCGTCATGGAAGCGGACCGGCTCGCGCACCTGACGGACCCAGTAGGCGGGGGTTGTCCAGTCGCCATCGGCGAGGGGCTGACCCGTGACGGTGCTGACCGCCGGAAGCACCGGCTGCCGGTAGGTGATACTCGCCGCGACCTCCGCGAACTCCGCGAGCATCGGCTCCATCAACGGCGAGTGGAAGGCATGACTCACCCGCAGCCGCGACACCCGGCGCCCCTGCTCCCGCGCAATGGCCATCACCCGCTCGACCGCATCCTCGTCACCGGAAACCACCACCGACGTCGGCCCGTTCACCGCCGCAACCGCCACCCGCTCGCCCTCGGCAAACCCGCCGAGGATCTCGGCGACCTCGGACTCGGTGCCCTCAATCGCCGCCATCGCACCCCCCGTGGGCAGCCCCTGCATCAACCGGGCACGGCCCGCCACCAACCGGGCAGCGTCGGCCAGCTCGAACACACCCGCCGCATACGCGGCGGCCAGCTCACCGATGGAATGGCCGAGCACCACATCCGGACGCACGCCCCAGGAACGCAACAGCTCCACCAGTGCGGCCTGCACCGCGAACAGCCCGCTCTGGGCGTAGCCGGTACGGTCCAGCAGAGCCCCCTCCGCAGAACCCTCCGCCGCGAACAACACCTCCCGCACCGAAACCTCAAACCCCGGCACACCCGCAAGCTCCGCGTCCAGATAGCCGCAGACCTCATCCAACGCCCTCGCGAACACCGGGAACACGGCATACAGCTCACGGCCCATGCCGAGCCGCTGGCTCCCCTGCCCGGTGAACATCCACGCCGTACGCCCCTCGCCCACGGCACCCGACACCACCGAGTCGCCATCCAGGTCAATGACGCTTTCGCGCCATGTGGCGCCCTCGGCGCCCAGCACCACCGCGCGGTGCTCCAGCGCGGCCCGCGTGGTGGCCAGGGACAGTCCGACGTCGAGCGGGGCGACGTCCCGCCCGTCGAGGAAGGCCGCCAGGCGCCCGGCCTGTGCCCGCAGCGCCTGGGCGTTCCGGCCGGACAGCACCCACGGCACCACCGGCAGCTCGACCGTCGGCCGATCGTCGGCCACGGCGGGTTCGTCTGCCGGGGCTTCTTCGATGATGACGTGTGCGTTCGTCCCGCTGATGCCGAACGATGAGACACCCGCCCGGCGCGGGTGTTCGGTCCGGGGCCATTCCCGGGCCTCGGACAGCAGCTCGACCGCACCGGCCGTCCAGTCCACGTGGGACGAGGGCGCGTCAGCGTGGAGCGTCTGCGGCAGCTGCCGCTCCCGGAGCGCCATCACCATCTTGATCAGCCCGGCCGCACCCGCCGCGGCCTGTGGGTGGCCGATGTTCGACTTCACCGAGCCCAGCCACAGCGGCTCGGCTCCGGCGCGGTCCTGGCCGTACGTGGCCATCAGGGCCTGCGCCTCGATCGGGTCGCCCAGCCGGGTGCCGGTGCCGTGGGCCTCGACCGCGTCCACTTCGGACGGCGATATCCGCGCGGCGGCGAGCGCCTGCCGGATCACCCTCTGCTGCGACGGACCGTTCGGCGCCGTCAGACCATTCGACGCACCGTCCTGATTGACCGCGCTACCGCGTACGACCGCCAGCACCTGATGCCCCAGGCGCCGCGCGTCGGACAGCCGCTCCAGCACCAGCACGCCGGCGCCCTCGGCCCACCCGGTACCGTCCGCGGCCTCCGCGAAGGACTTGCACCGACCGTCCCCGGCCAGCCCGCCCTGCCGCGAGAACTCCAGGAACATGCCGGGGTTCGCCATGATCGTCGCACCACCGGCGAGCGCCATCGTGCACTCCCCCGCGCGCAGCGCCTGGCACGCGAGGTGCAGCGCCACCAGCGCCGACGAGCACGCGGTGTCCACCGACACCGCGGGGCCCTCAAGGCCGAGGGCATAGGACAGCCGACCCGATGCCACGCTCGGCGTGCTCCCGGTCAGCAGGTAGCCCTCGGTTTCCGCGCCCGCCTCGTGCAGGTGGCCGCCGTACCCGTTGGCGGACACGCCCGCAAACACCCCGGTGGCCGAGCCACGCAGCGATTGCGGGTCGATTCCGGCACGCTCCAGCGCCTCCCAGGAGGTCTCCAGCAGTAGCCGCTGCTGCGGATCCATCGCCAGGGCCTCACGCGGCGAGATCCCGAACAGCTCGGCGTCGAATTCCCCGGCGTCCTGTACGAACCCGCCAACGGCCGCGATGTCGTGCAGCGCCCGCGCGTCCCAGCCGCGGTCCGCGGGAAACGGGGTGATGCCGTCTCCGGCGGAAGCCACCAGGTCCCACAGGGATTCCGGCGAGGTGACGCCGCCCGGGAAGCGGCAGCCCATGCCCACGATCACGATCTGCTCGTCCGCCGCGCCCACCGGGGCGGGGACGGCCGGTGTTCCGGTCGGCTCGACGGCCGCGCCGAGCACCTCCTCGCGCAGATATCCGGCGAGGGCGGACGGAGTCGGGTGGTCGAAGATGAGCGTCGCGGGCAGACGGAGGCCAGTGGCGGCATTCATGCGGTTGCGCAGGTCCACCGCGGTCAGCGAGTCGAAGCCGAGATCCTTGAATGCCCGGGCCGGGTCGATGGCCGCCCCCGAGGTATGCCCCAACACACCTGCGACCTCGGTCTGTACCAGGTCCAGCAGCAGCCGGTTCTGCTCGGCGGCGGGCAACCCCACCAGCCGACCGCCGAGTTCGCCCCGGCTCGTGATGGTGGCCTGCCCGGCGTCCCGGCGCTGCCGCGCCGTCGGGGCGAGCCTGTGCAGAACCTCGGGCAGGGTCGTGCGGTCCGAGGTCAGCGCGGAGGTGCGCAGGGCGATCGGCAGCGCCAGCGGCTCGTTGATCGAGAGGGCGATGTCCAGCAGGGAGAGTCCGTGGTCAGTCTCCAGGGCGGGGAAGCCGTGGCGCGCCATCCGGAGCAGGTCGGACTCGCTGAGCGTGCCGCCCATGCCCTCGGTGTGGGCCCACATGCCCCAGGCCAGTGACACGGCGGGCAGGCCCTGGGCGCGCCGGGACACCGCGAGCGCGTCGAGCACGGAGTTGGCCGCCGCGTAGGGCGCCTGGCCCGCGTTGCCCACCACACCCGCGATCGAGGAGAACAGGACGAACGAGTCCAGGTAGCGGTCCGCGGTGAGTTCGTGGAGATGCACGGCGGAATCGGCCTTCGCGGCCAGGACCCGGGTCAATCGCTCAGGGGTGAGATCGGCGATGATCCCGTCGTCGAGCACACCGGCGGTGTGCACCACGCCGGTCAGCGGGGCCTCGTCGGGAATCGCGTCGATGACGCCTGCCAGGGCCGTACGGTCGCTGACATCGCACGCGCTGATCGTGACTCGCGCGCCGAGGTCGACCAGCTCTCGTTCGAGTTCGCGCGCGCCCGGGGCCTCGGGGCCGCGGCGGGAGAGCAGCGCCAGGTTCCGTACGCCGTGATGGGTGACCAGATGGCGGGCCACCAGCGCGCCCAGGCCGCCGGTGCCGCCGGTGATCAGCACTGTGCCGTCCTCGCGCCAGGGCGCGGGCACGGTCAGCACGACCTTGCCGACGTGCTTCGCCTGGCCCAGGAATCGCAGCGCCTCCGGGGCCCGGGCGATGTCCCACGTCGTGACCGGGATCGGCCGCAGCGCGCCGCTCTCGAACAGTGCCAGCAGCGCCGTCAGCATCTCGCCGATCCGCTCCGGACCCGCGTCCATCACGTCGAACGACGTGTACCGCACGCCCGGATGGGCCTCGGCCACCTCGTCCGCGTCCCGGATATCGGTCTTGCCCATCTCGACGAACCGGCCACCGGCCCGTGTCAACCGCAGCGACGCGTCCACGTACTCACCGGCCAGGCAGTCCAGCACCACGTCCAGCCCGGCCCCGTCCGTGGCCCGGGAGAAGACCTCCTCGAACTCCGTCGTACGGGAGGAGGCGATGCGCTCGGCGGACACACCCAGATCACGAACGGCCTGCCACTTGGCCTGACTCGCGGTCGCGAACACCTCCGCCCGCAGGTGCTGGGCGAGTTGCACCGCGGCCATGCCGACACCCCCAGCCGCGGCATGGATCAATACCGACTCGCCCGCTTCCAGCCCTGCCAGATCGACCAGCGCGTAATACGCGGTGAGATAGACGATCGGCACGGATGCCGCCTGCGCGTACGACCAACCGGCCGGGATGCGCGCCAGCATCCGCCCATCGGCCACGGCCGCGGGACCGAACCCACCGTTCAGCAGACCCATCACCCGGTCGCCGACAGCCCAGTCCGACACCCCCGGACCGACCTCCAGGACCACACCCGCACCCTCATGGCCCAGCCGCCCGGCGTCGCCCGGATACATATCGAGCACATGGAGCACATCACGGAAATTGACGCCCGACGCCCGGACAGCTACCCGGACCTGCCCCGGGCCCAGCGGAGCCGGGTCTTCGGGCACCAGGGCGACGCCGTCCAACCGGCCCTTGGCCACGATGTCCATCCGCCAGGCCGAACCCGCGCCCGCCGGAGGCACCAGCACCCCGCCCGCGTTCATCCGCACCATACGCGGCAGCCAGGCGCGGCCTTCCCGTACGGCGACCTGGCCGGAGTCCGGCCCCGAGAGAGCGGCGGCGAGGACCTCGTACGACTCCTGCGCGCCGTCGACGTCGGCGAGCGCGAACCGGCCCGGGTGCTCGCTCATCGCCGACCGCACCAGTCCCCACACCCCGGCACCGGCGAGATCCAGTGTCTCGGGAGTGCTGTCCTCAGGTGTGCTGTCCTCGGGCCTCACGTCCACGGCGCCGGAGGTCAGCACCACCAACCGCGATCCGGCGAAGCGCTCCTGAGCCAGCCACGCGCGGATCACTGCCAGCACACCGGCCACCGCGTCGCCGACCGCGGCGCCCGTGGCGTCGAAGGGGAGCACGACGGTTTCCGGGACGGGCGCGCCGGCATCGAGCGCGGCGGCCAGCGCTCCCAGGTCGGCGTGTCCGGTGGCCCTCGGCACACCGGCGCCCAGCCGAGTGTCACCGAGCACCGCCCAGGCGCCCGGCTGATCGAGTCCGGTGGTGGTAGTGGTGGGGGCCTGGATCCAGTCGAGGCGGAAGAGGCTGTCCCTGACAGGGGAGTTCGCCGCTGCCAGCTCCCCCGCCGACACCGGCCGCAGCACCAGCGACTCCACCTCGGCCACCGGCGCACCCTCACCATCGGCGACCCGCAAGGCGATCTCACCGGAGCCCCGCACCGAGACCCGTACCCGCACCGCGGCGGCCCCGACCGCCGAAAGCGACACCCCCGACCACATGAAGGGCAGGGACGCACCCTCGTCAACCGACTCCCGAAGTCCCAGCGCGTGCAGCACCGAGTCCAGCAGTGCCGGGTGCAGACCGAACCCGGCCGCCTCACCGGACAGCGGCTCGGGCAACGCCGCCTCCACGTAGAAGTCGTCGCCCTGCCGCCAGGCCCCCCGCAAGCCACGGAAGGCCGGGCCGTAGACGAGCCCCTCGTCGGCCAGCCGCTCGTACAGGCCGTCCGTCGGGACACGCTCCGCACCGGCGGGCGGCCACGCGGCCAGGTCCCAGTCGGCGGGCACGCCCTTTCCTGACGTCAGGGTCCCGGTGGCGTGCAGAGTCCACGGCTCCTCGGCCGCGGCGCCCTCCGGGCGGGAGTACACCTTGAGGGCGCGCCGCTCGTCCCCAGCGCCGTCCGCCGTTTCGACGCTGAGCTGTAGGTGTACGGCGTGCTGTTCCGGCAGCACCAGTGGCGCTTGCAGGGTCAGCTCCTCCACGCGGTCGCGGTTGACCCGGTCGCCCGCCTGTACGGCCAGCTCCACGAACACCGTGCCCGGCACGAGCACCGAGCCCGCCACGGCGTGATCGGCCAGCCACGGATGCGACTGGACGGAAAGCCGTGAGGTCAGCAGCACGGCGTCCGAACCGGCCAGCGTCACGGCCGCGCCCAGCAGGGGGTGCCCGGCCGCGCCCAGGCCCAGGCCACGGGCGTCGGCCACCGGCCGGGAAGCCCCGAGCCAGTACCGCTGCCGCTGGAACGCGTAGGTCGGCAGCGCGGTCGGCCGGGCGCCGCTCCCGGCGAACATGGCGGTCCAGTCGACTTTCGTGCCGCGTACGAACATCTCGGCCACGGCGCCCAGCACGGACTCGGCCTCGGGCCGTCCGTTACGGAGTACCGACGTCGCGGTGACGTCCTCCGCCGCGGACTGCGCGAGCGCGGTCAGCACCGGGTCGGGGCCGATCTCCAGCAGCCGGGACACGCCCTGCGCACCCGTCGCGGCCACGAGGGCGTCGTGAAAACGCACCGGTTCGCGGAGCTGACGCACCCAGTACTCCGGGGTCGCCCAGTCCTCCGCGGCCGCCGACTCGCCGGTGACGGTGCTGAGGGCCGGTAGATTCGGCTGCCGGTAGGCCACATCGGCCGCGATATCGGCGAACTCCGCCAAGGCCGGTTCCATCAACGGCGAGTGGAACGCGTGGCTCACCCTCAGCCGGGACACCCGGCGGTGCTGTTCACGGGCTACGGTCATCGCCCGCTCCACGGCCTCCTCGTCGCCGGAAACCACCACCGACGTCGGCCCGTTGACCGCCGCGATCGCGATCCGCCCGTCCCCGGAGAGCCCCCGCAGGATGCCAAGAACCTCCTCCTCGCCGCCCTCGATGGCAGCCATCGCGCCACCTGCCGGCAGCCGCTGCATCAGCCGGGCCCGGCCCGCCACCAGCCTGGCGGCGTCGGCCAGATCGAAGACACCGGCGGCGTACGCGGCGGCGAACTCCCCCACCGAGTGACCCAGCACCACGTCCGGGCCCATGCCCCACGAACCCAGCAGCTCCACCAGGGCGGCCTGGACCGCGAACAGCGCCGTCTGCGCGTACCCGGTCCGGTCGAGGAGATCTGCCTCGTCCGAGCCCTCGGCGGCGAACAGCACGTCCCTCACGGGGATATCGAAGCCGGGCCGGCCCGCCAGTGCGGTCTCCAGGTGTCCACAAACCTCGTCGAACGCCCGGCTGAACTGCGGGAATTGCTCATACAGCTCGCGGCCCATGCCGAGCCGCTGGCTGCCCTGCCCGGTGAACATCCAGCCCGTACGGCCCTCACGCACCACACCGGACACCACCGAGGCGTCACCCTCGGCCAGCGCGGCCACGCCCGCACGCAACGCACCCGGATCACCACCCAACACCACCGCGCGGTGGTCCAGCAGCGCACGCGTCGTCACAAGCGACAGCCCCAGATCCACACTGGAGTGGTCGCGTGCGTCGGCGAGTTCGGCCAGGCGTCCGGCCTGCGCCCGGAGCGCCTGAGCGCTGCGCGCCGAGAGCACCCACGGGACCACCGGCAGCTCGGCCGGGGGCCGCTCCTCGGCCGTGGCCGGTTCAGCCACCGGCGCTTCCTCGATGATGACGTGAGCGTTGGTGCCACTGATCCCGAAGGAGGAGATGCCCGCGCGCCGCGGACGCTCCCCCATCGGCCACGTACGGGCCTCCCTCAGCAGCCGGACCGCTCCGTCGGCCCAGTCCACCTGGCTCGAGGGCTCGTTCACGTGCAGCGTCCGCGGCAGCCGCTCGGCACGCAGCGCCATCACCATCTTGATGATTCCCGCGGCACCGGCGGCGGCCTGAGTGTGCCCGATGTTCGACTTCACCGAGCCCAGCCACAAAGGCTCATCCTCGGTGCGCGCCTGACCGTACGTCGCCAGCAGCGCCTGCGCCTCGATCGGGTCGCCCAGCCGGGTCCCCGTGCCATGTGCTTCGACCACATCGACCTCGGCGGCGGAAAGCCGCGCCGACGACAGCGCCTGGCGGATCACCCGCTGCTGCGACGGACCGTTCGGCGCCGTCAGGCCATTCGACGCGCCGTCCTGGTTGACGGCGCTGCCGCGCACCACCGCGAGCACATGGTGACCACGGCGCCGCGCGTCCGAGAGACGCTCCAGCACCAGAACCCCGGCACCCTCGGCCCAGCCCGTGCCGTCCGCGCCGTCCGCGAAGGACTTGCACCGGCCGTCCGAGGCCAGACCCCGCTGGCGTGAGAACTCGACGAACGTCGAGGGCGTCGCCATGACCGTGACGCCACCGGCCAGGGCCGTGTCGCACTCCCCCGCCCGCAGGGCCTGGCAGGCCCAGTGCAGGGACACAAGCGACGAGGAACACGCGGTGTCCACCGTCACCGCGGGCCCCTCGAACCCGAAGACGTACGCGACGCGTCCGGAGAAGACGCTGCCCGCGTTCCCGTTGGCGACGAAGCCTTCCACGTCCTCGGGCACGGTCTGGAGACGCGAGGCGTAATCGTGGTACATCAGCCCCGCGAACACACCTGTGGACGACCCCCGCAACGACAGGGGGTTGATGCCGGCCCGCTCCAGCGCCTCCCACGACGTCTCCAGAAGCAACCGCTGCTGCGGATCCATGGCCAGCGCCTCACGCGGGCTGATCCCGAACAGCTCCGCGTCAAACTCCGCCGCGTCGTGCAGGAAGCCGCCCTCGCGTACATACGACGTGCCCGCGCGGTCGGCGTCGGGGTCGAAGAGCGAGTCGACATCCCAGCCGCGGTCGGTCGGGAAGCCCGTGATCCCGTCCCCGGCGGAGTCGACCAGCTCCCACAGCGCCTCGGGAGAGGTCACCCCGCCCGGGTAGCGGCACCCCATCCCCACGATCGCGATCGGCTCGTCGTCGGCCATCACCCCGGACGGCCTCGGCTCGATGTCCTGGTCGGCCGGCGTCTCCCCCAGCAGCCGTTCGCGCAGATACGCGGCGAGCGCGGTGGGGCTGGGGTGGTCGAAGACCAGGGTGGCGGGCAGGGTGAGCGCGGTCGCGCTGTTGAGCCGGTTGCGCAGGTCCACCGCGGTCAGCGAATCGAACCCGAGATCCTTGAACGCCCGCCCCGGATCGACCGCACCCGGCGACGCGTGCCCCAGTACCGCCGCCACCTCGGACTGCACCACGTGGAGCAGCACTCGGTCCCGCTCCGCCCCGGACAGACCCGACAGGCGGCGGGTCAGCCCACTCACGTCGGTGCCCTGGCCCGCGGTCCGGCGCCGGCGGGACACGGGAAGGAGACCGTGCAACGGGGTGGGCAGGCTGTCGCGCCGCGCGGCGAGCGCCGTGGTCCGCAGGGCGACCGGCAGCGCCAGGGGTTCGTCGGTCCGCAGCGCCAGGTCGAACAGTGCCAGCGCGCCCTGGGTGGACAGTGGCGGGAAGCCCTGGCCTCGCAGGCGGGCGATGTTCGCCTCGCCGAGGCGGCCGCCCATGCCGTCGGCGTGTTCCCACATGCCCCACGCCAGCGACACCCCGGGCAGCCCCTGCGATCGCCGGGACAGGGCGAGGGTGTCCAGCACGCTGTTGGCCGCGGCGTATGCGGCCTGGCCCGCGTTCCCGAACACTCCCGCGATGGAAGAGAACAGGACGAAGGAGGTCAGATCGCGGTTGTCCGCGGTCAACTCGTGCAGGTTGAGAGCCGATTCGGCCTTCGCCGCAAGCACCCGGGCGACCCGCTCCGGGGTCAGGTCGGTGATCATGCCGTCGTCGAGGACACCGGCGGTGTGCACGACTCCGGTCAGGGGCGCGTCGTCGGGTATGCCGCCCATCACCTCGGCCAGTGCCCGGCGGTCGGCCACGTCGCAGGCGGTGATGGTGACTTCGGCGCCCAGGCCGGTCAGCTCCCGTTGGAGTTCGTGAGCACCGGGGGCGTCCGGGCCGCGGCGGGAGAGCAGCAGCAGGTTCCGTACGCCATGCGTGCTCACCAGGTGCCGGGCCACGACCGCGCCAAGGCCACCGGTTCCGCCGGTGACCAGCACCGTTCCCTGGCTCTGCCACACACCTGGAGCGCCGTCTTCGGAGGCGCCGGTCATCCGCGCCATCCGGGGCAGCCACACCTCGCCCCGCCGCACGGCGAACTGGCTTTCCCCGCCGTCGGCCAGGGACACCGCCAGGGTCGCGTACGAGGTTGGTTCACCGTCGACGTCGGCCAGTACGAACCGGCCCGGGTGTTCACTCATCGCCGAGCGCAGCAGGCCCCAGACGCCCGCGCCGGCCAGGTCGTCCGCCTCCGTCCCTACCGCGCCGGAGGTCACCACCACCAGCCGGGTTTCCGTCAGCCGCCGCTCGGCCAGCCACTCACGAACGAGCCCCAGCACACCGGAGACCGCTGCGGCGACCCCGGTGTCCGTGCCGCGAGGGTCGTGCGGGAGCGGCAGCAGCACGGTGTCCGGGGCGCTGCCGCCCTCGTCGAGGGCGGCGGTCAGCGCGGTGAGGTCGGCGTAGCCGGTCACCGGCACTCCGGCGTCCTGCCACGCGTGCGGATCGCCGAGCACGGCCCAGTCCCCGAGTTCGCCGGCGTCACGACGCTCGGTGGGGGCGGGGGCGGCGGTCCAGTCCAGCCGGAACAGGCTGTCCGAGATCGGCGAGCCCCCATCGCCGCCCGCGACGAGGTCGGCGGCCGATACGGGCCGCAGCACCAGGGAGCCCACCTCGGCGACCGGCTCGCCCGCCGCGTCCGCCACGCGCAGGGCGATCTCGCCCGAGCCCGGCCCGCCGCGCGGCGAGAGGCGCGCCCGGACGGCAGTGGCGCCCACGGCGAACAACGAGACGCCGGACCACAGGAACGGCAGGGACGCGGTGCCCTCGGCTGACGGCTCACGTAGCCCGAGGGCGTGCAGGAGGGTGTCCAGCAGGGCCGGGTGCAGACCGAACCCGGTGACGTCCCCCGCGATCTGCTCGGGCAGGACCGCCTCCACGAACAGGTCCTCGCCCCGCCGCCATACCTCCTTCAGGCCACGGAACCCGGGTCCGTAGGCGAGTCCCGCGTCGGACAGTCGGCTGTAGAGACCCTCGAGGCCCTCGAGTCCATCGGCCGGTACCGGCTCCGCACCCTCGGGGGGCCAGGCGCGCAGGTCCCAGTCGGCGGCGGGCCGCGCGGTGGTGAGGGTCCCGGTGGCGTGCAGGGTCCACGGCTGGTCGGCGGCGGCGTCCTGCGGGCGTGAGTAGACCCGGACCGTGCGCCGCCGGTCGCCTTCGGCCGGTTCGCTGCTGATCTGGAGCTGGACCGTGCCGTCGTGCGGCAGGATCAGCGGGGCCCGCAGGGTCAGGTCCTCCACTTGGTCGCAGCCGACCTGGTCCCCCGCCTGCACGGCGAGTTCCACGAACACCGCGCCGGGCACCACGACGGATCCGGCCACCACGTGATCGGACAGCCACGGATGCGACTGCGCGGACAGCCGCGACGTCAGCAGCACCGTGTCCGATCCGGCCAGCCGCAGCGCGGCCCCCAGCAGCGGGTGCCCGACCGTCCCCAGGCCGAGCCCGCTCGCATCGGTCACGGAGCGGGAGGGCCGCAGCCAGAACCGCTGGTGCTGGAACGCGTACGTCGGCAGCTCCACCCGCTGGGCGCCGGTTCCGGCGAACACCGCGGCCCAGTCCAGCTTCGCGCCGCGTACGAACATCTCCGCCGCCGCGGACAGTACGGACTCGGCCTCCGCGCGGCCCTTCCGCAGCACCGACGCGGCGGTGGCCTCCGTCGCGGCCTGCGCCAGGCTGGTCAGCACCGGGTCGGGCCCGATCTCCAGCAGTCGGCTCACGGCCCGCTGCCCGGTCGTGGTGCGCAGCGCGTCGTGGAAGCGGACCGGCCGGCGCACCTGGTCCACCCAGTAGGCGGGGGTTGCCCAGTCCTCTTCTCCGACCGGCTCGCCGGTGACCGTACTGACGGCGGCGAGCGTCGGCTGCCGGTAGGTGACGCTCGCGGCGATGTCGGCGAACTCCCCGAGCATCGGCTCCATCAACGGCGAGTGGAAGGCGTGGCTGACCCGCAGTCGGGACACCCGGCGGTCCTGTTCCCGCGCAATGGCCATGACCCGCTCGACCACGTCCTCGTCACCGGAAACCACCACCGACGTCGGCCCGTTCACCGCCGCGACCGCCACCCGCTGCGAGTCCGGCAGCCCCCGCAGAATCTCGGAGACCTCCGCCTCCCCGCCCTCGACCGCCGCC
>NZ_JBIRQF010000041.1:0-19250 GCF_044333065.1 Streptomyces sp. NPDC021115 | reverse complement strand
AGCGACGACGAACACGCCGTATCCACCGTCACCGCCGGGCCCTCCAACCCCAACGTGTACGCCACACGACCCGACACCACACTGCCGGAGCTGGCTAGCATGGCGTAGCCCTCCAGTCGTGCGTCACCACCGCTGAGCCCGGCCGCGTAGTCGTGGTACATCACCCCGGCGTAGACCCCGGTCGGACTGCCCTTCAACGACACCGGATCGATACCAGCCCGCTCCACCACCTCCCACGCCGCCTCCAACAACAGACGCTGCTGCGGATCGGTGGCAAGCGCCTCACGCGGATTGATACCGAAGAACCCCGCATCGAACGCGTCGGCGTCGTACAGAAACCCGCCCTTTCGGGCGTAGGACGTGCCCGGGTGGTCGGGGTCCGGATGGAAGAGGTTGCCCAGGTCCCAGCCCCGGCCGGTCGGGAACTCCCCGATCGCCTCATGGCCCGAGGACACCAGGTTCCACAGGCCCTCCGGGGAGGTGACGCCGCCCGGGAACCGGCAGGTCATCGCGACGATCGCGATCGGCTCGTCGGTGGCCGTCGACGTCACGGCGGGGACGTCGGGTCGTACCGTCTCCCCGCTCAGCCGGGTGCACAGGTAGGTGGCCAGAGCGTGGGGAGTCGGATAGTCGAACACCATCGTCGCGGGCAACCGCAACCCCGTCGCCGCCGACAGCCGATTACGTAGCTCCACCGCCGTCAAGGAATCAAAACCCAACTCCTTGAACGCCACCCCCGACCGCACCGCACCCGACGAACCAAACCCCAACACCACCGCCACACAACCCCGCACCACCTCCACCACCACATCCAACCGCGCACCCTCAGCCAGCCCCACCAACCGCCCAGCCAACCCACCAGCCCGCTCGCCGCCAAGGGCCACCCGACGCCGCACACGCCCCGCCACCAGCCCACGCAACACCGCAGGCACCTCACCACCCACCACCCCCACCACATCAAGATCCACAGCCACCAACAACGAATACGGCAGTTGGCACGCGGCATCCAACAGGGTCAGCGCCTTCGCGGTGGACATCGCGGTGATGCCTGAGCGGGACATCCGGCCCCGGTCCACCTCGGCGAGCTTTCCGGTCAGGGTGCTGGACTGCGCCCAGAGCCCCCATGCCACCGACAGCGCCGGAAGGCCGCTGGCCCGGCGGTGAGTGGCCAGGGCATCGCAGAAGGCGTTGGCCGCCGCATAGTTGGCCTGGCCCGGGCTGCCCAGCACTCCAGCGGCCGAGGAGAACATCACGAACATGCCCAGCGGCAGATTCGCCGTCGCCGCATGCAGATGGGCCGCCGCCGTGGCCTTCGCCTCCCACACCCGCGCCACCCGATCCGGGGTCATCGAGGTGACCACCGCGTCGTCCAGCACACCCGTGGCGTGGATGACGCCCGTCAGCGGATGCTCCGCATCGATCCCCGCCACCAACTCCGTGACCGCAGCCGCATCCGTGACGTCCACGGCGGCAATGCGCACCCGCGCGCCGAGGTGTTCCAGCCGGTCGGCCAGGTCCCGTGCGCCGGGGGCGTCCGGCCCCCTGCGGCTCGCCAGCACCAGGTGACCGATCTGCCAGGTGCGTACGAGGTGTTCGGCGACCAGGCCTCCCAGCGTGCCGGTGCCGCCCGTGATGAGCACCGTGCCGTCCGGGTCAAGCGCGGCGGGGATGTCCGACGGCTGGTCGCTGTCGGCCCGCTTCAGCCGGGGCACCAGCACCTGGCCGTCGCGCAAGGTCAGCTGAGGTTCGTCCCGTTCCACCGCACACGCGACCGCCTCTCGCACACGGTCCGTGAAGACTTCGGTGTCGGGCGTGAGGTCGAGGAGGAGGAAGCGCCCCGGGTTCTCCGCCTGCGCGCTGCGCACCAGGCCCCATATGGCGGCGCCGGCCAGATCCGGGACGTCTCCCTCGGCGTGCGCGACCGCACCCCGCGTCACCACCACCAACCGGGTGTCGGCCAGCCGTGGTTCGGCCAACCAACCCTGCAACAGTCCCAATGTCCGCTCCGCCAAGGCCAGCCCCTCGGCGGTCGCCGTCAGGCCATCGGCTTCGGAGTGTGGAAGGCGGGCGAGGGCGACGGACGGAACCGGCTCATCGGCATCGAGCGCCGCGATCAACGACTCCAGATCTTCGGCCTGGTGGTCGAGTCCCAGGATCACCCAGTCGTCGCCATCCGTGGTGACCGGCACCGCAGGCAGTGGCGTCCACTCCAATGTGAACAGCCCGTCCGTACCACGGGCGCCCACAGCCCGTAGCTGCTCGATCCGTGCCGGGCGCGTCACCAGGGAGTCCACCGTCAGGACCGGTTGTCCCGCGGTATCGGCCACCACCAGCCGCAGTCCCCGCTCGCCGTCCACACCTCGCGCCTGCGGGGAGATTCGCACCCGCACGGTGGTGGCGCCGGTGGCCCAGAGGGACACTCCGTTCCAGGCGAACGGCAGCCACACCTGGTCGTCGTCCTGTCCCTGCTCGGACGAGGCGATCAGCAGCGCCGGCTGCAGCGCGGCGTCCAGTAGCGCCGGATGGATACCGAATCCTTCCTCAGCGCCCGCTTCCTCGGGCAGTGCCACCTCCGCGATGACGTCCGCACCGTCCCGCCACATCGCGCGCAGCCCCCGGAAGGACGGCCCGTACGCATATCCCGCCACCGCAGCCTGCTCGTAGAACCGCTTCAGCTCCACCGGCTCCGCGCCCGCCGGAGGCCACACCCCCGGCAAGCCCTCGGTCGTCGGGGCCGTGTCCGCACGTGGCGGGCTCAGGACGCCCTCCGCGTGGCACACCCACCCCGCTACGGAGGCGGCGTCCCCGGAACGGGTGTACACCTGGACCTCACGCCGCCCGTCCTCCGCTGCTTCGCCCACCACGACCTGTACGCGGCAAGCCGTCGACTCGGGCAGCGCCAGGGGAACCTGAAGCGCCAGCTCCTCCACCCCGCCGCAGCCGACCTCGTCAGCCGCCCGCAGCACCCACTCCACCAGCGCCGCACCCGGCGCCAGCACGGTCCCGGCCACCACATGGTCGCCGAGCCAGTTCTCGCCACCGCCTGCGGTGATCCTGCCGGTGAGCAGGTGCGTACTGCCGTCGGCAAGCTCGACCGCGGCGCCCAGCAGCGGATGCCCGGCGGATACGAGCCCAAGGTCACTGGGGTCGCCGGTCCCGCCCGATCCGGCCATCCAGAAGCGCTGGTGCTGGAACGGGTACGTGGGCAGGTCCACGGTGTTCGGCGTCGGGTCGGCCGGGAACAGGGCCGTCCAGTCCACGGGGACGCCCGCGTTGAAGGCTTGGGCGAGGGACCGTACGAGCTGGTCCTGACCGCCATGGTCGCGGCGCAGCGTCGGCACGGTCACCGCCTCGACGCTCGCCCGCTCGAACGTCTCCTCCATGCCAACAGTCAGCACAGGATGGGTACTGGCCTCGATGAACACCCTGTGCCCATCGGCCAACAGCGCCTCCACCGCATCCGCGAACCGCACCGGCTCCCGCAGGTTCCGCACCCAGTACGCGGCGTCCAGTCCGGCCGTATCGGCTCGGCCACCGGTCACCGTCGAATAGAACGCCACGTCGTCCGAGGAGGCGGCGACCGGGGTCACACCGTCCAGTACGCGCATCAGCTCATCGTGGATCTCATCGACCTGCGGGCCGTGCGAGGCGTAGTCCACGTCGATCAACCGCGCGCGATCGCCGCTCTCCCGGCATGCGGCCACGACTGCGGCCACCTGCTCCGGCGGGCCTGAAACCACTGTAGAAGAGGGACCGTTCACCGCCGCCACACCCACCCCAGCGGCCTGGTCACCAAGCCGGGCCAGCAGCCGATCAGCCCCCTCCTGCCCCACACCGAGCGACGCCATCGCCCCACCACCGGCCAGCTTGCGCAACGCCCGACTCCGCAGCGCCACCACCTTCGCACCATCCTCCAACGACAGCGCCCCCGCCACCACGGCCGCGGCGATCTCCCCCTGGCTATGACCCACCACCGCCGCAGGCTGCACACCATGCTCAGCCCACACCGCCGCCAACGACACCATCACCGCCCACAACACCGGCTGCACCACATCCACCCGGCCCAGATCACCCACACGCAACACGTCCCTGAGCGACCAATCCACATACGGCGACAGGGCCCGCTCACACTCCGCCACCCGCGCCGCAAACACCGACGACACATCCAGCAACCCCGCACCCATCCCCACCCACTGAGACCCCTGACCCGGAAACACCAACACCGGACCCACACCACCCGCCAGCACCGGAACACCCGAACACACCACACCCGGATGCGAATCCCCCGCCGCCAACGCCTCGGCCCCAGCCACCAACTCCGCCCGACCCTCACCCACCACCACCGCACGATGCTCAAACACCGACCGCGACCTCACCAACGACCAACCCACATCCACCGGCACCAACCCCGCATCGACCACCCGCGACGCCAACGCCCCCGCCTGATCGCGCAACGCGTCCGAATTCCGCGCCGACACCACCCACGGCAGCACGCCACCACGCTCGGACACCGGCGCCACCTCCGGCGCCTCCGGGGCCTGCTCCACGATCACATGCGCATTCGTGCCGGAAATGCCGAACGCCGACACACCGGCCCGCCTCAGGCGCTCGCCGCGCGGCCACGCCACCGGTTCGGTGAGCAGCCGTACCGCGCCACCGCTCCAGTCCGCGTGCGGGGTCGGTTCGTCGACGTACAGGGTCGCGGGCAGCATCTCGTGTCGCAGCGCCATCACCATCTTGATCACACCGGCCACACCCGCCGCGCCCTGCGCATGGCCGATGTTGGACTTCAACGAACCCAGCCACAGCGGCCGATCGGTGGGCCGGTCCTGACCGTACGCGGCGATCAGCGCGTCCGCCTCGATGGGGTCGCCGAGAGTGGTGCCGGTGCCATGGGCCTCGACGGCGTCGACCTCGGTGGAGGACAGCTGGGCGTTGATGAGAGCCTGGCGGATCACTCGCTGCTGTGAGGGGCCGTTCGGTGCGGTCAGGCCGTTCGATGCGCCGTCCTGGTTGATCGCCGAGCCGCGGAGCACCGCGAGGACCTGGTGTCCGTTGCGCCGTGCGTCCGAGAGGCGTTCCAGGAGCAGCAGGCCGACGCCTTCGGAGAATCCCGTACCGTCGGCGGCCGCCGCGAACGGCTTGCAGCGGCCATCGGGGGCCAGTCCGCGCTGGCGGGAGAATTCCACGAAGGTGTGCGGGATGGTCATCACTGTGACGCCACCGGCCAGGGCCAGGGTGCATTCGCCCTGCCGTAGCGCCTGTGCCGCCAGATGCATGGCGACCAGGGAGGAGGAGCACGCCGTGTCCACGGTCACCGCGGGTCCTTCGAGGCCGAGGGTGAAGGCGACCCGCCCGGAGAGGACGCTGAGGGTGTTGCCGGTGAGCAGATATCCTTCGGCGCTCCTTTCGATGTGAGGGGTGCCGAAGCCGAGGATTCCGGCGCCCGCGTAGACGCCGGTCGGGGTGCCCTTCAGCGAGGTGGGGTCGATTCCGGCGCGTTCGAGCAGTTCCCAGGAGACCTCGAGGAGCTGGCGCTGCTGCGGTTCGGCGGCGAGTGCTTCGCGCGGGCTGATGCCGAAGAAGGTGGCGTCGAAGCCATCGGCGCCCCGCAGGAAGCCACCGCGGCGGACGTAGCTGGTGCCGGGGTGGCCCGGGTCCGGGTGGTACAGGCCGTCCAGGTCCCAGCCGCGGTCCTTCGGGAAGTCCCCGATGGCGTCGCGGCCGGAGGCGACGAGCTGCCACAGGTCTTCGGGGGAGGCGATCCCGCCCGGGAAGCGGCAGGCCATGCTGACGATGGCCACCGGCTCCTGCGCGCGCTCCTCCACCTCGCGTAAGCGCTGGCGGGTCTGCCCCAGATCGGCCGTCACCCGCTTGAGGTACTGGCGGAGCTTTTCTTCCGTACCCGTACCCGTACCCGTACCCGTACCCGAATCCGTACCCGGCATCTGTTCTCGCTCCTCCATCAGGGCAGTTCACGGTCAATGAGCGCGAACATCTCGTCGTCCGAAGCGGATTCGAGGCCGCTGAAGTCCGTCACGCTGGACGCGTCGGCCGATCCGCTGCCGTTCACCTTCGCCAGCAGTCCGCTCAGCCGCTTGGCGATCCTGTGCCGTCCCTCTTCGTCCGCCACCAGGCCGTCCAAGGCGTGGTCCAGCCTGGCCAGCTCGCCCATTACGGGGTCCACGCCGTCCCGGCCCACGGTGGTCGCGTCGTCGGGTGCGAGCCGTTCCAGCAGGTAGTCGGCGAGCACGACGGCCTCGGGGTAGTCGAAGACCATCGCGGCGGGCAGCCGTAGTCCGGTGGCGGCGGCGAGCCGGTTGCGCAGTTCCACGGCGGTCAGCGAGTCGAAACCCAGCTCCTTGAAGCTGGCATCGGCCTGCACCGCCCCCACATCGGTGTGCCCCAGCACGGTGGCCGCGTGGCCGCGGACCAGGCCCAACACCAGGCGGTGGCGCTCGGTCGCCGACAGACCGGCCAGCCTGGCGGTCCAGTCGGCGGGGTACCCCGCGTCGGCAGCCGCCGCCGTACGTCGTCCGGCGCCGCCACCGCCACTGGTGGTGGCGAGTGCGCGCAGAGTGGCGGACAGGCGCTCGGCGGGCAGGGCGCCCAGGGTGCGGACGTTCACGTCGGCCGCCACCAGCAGATGGCGGCCGTGCTGGACGGCGGCGTCGAGCAGGGCCAGGCCCTGGCGGGTGCCGAGGGCGCCCACGCCCGTACGGGACATCCGGGCGAGGTCGGCCTCGGCGAGGTGGCCGGTCATTCCGCTGGCGTCGGCCCACAGCCCCCAGGCGATCGACACACCCGGCAGGCCCTCGGCCCTGCGACGGGCGGCCAGGGCATCGCAAAAGGCGTTCGCGGCCGCGTAGTTGGCCTGCCCCGGGCTGCCCAGTACCCCCGCGGCCGAGGAGAACATCACGAACATGCCGAGCCGCATGTCTGCCGTCGCCGCATGCAGATAGGCCGCCGCCGTGGCCTTCGCCTCCCACACCCGCGCCACCCGCTCCGGGGTCTGCGAGGTGAGCACCGCGTCGTCCAGCACCCCCGTGGCGTGGACCACGCCGGTCAGCGGATGCTCCGCGCCGATCCCCGCCACCAGCTCCGCCACCGCGGCCGCATCCGTCACATCCACCGCGACCGTGCGCACGCACGCGCCCAACTCACCTAGACGGGTGCCCAGTTCGGCAGCGCCCGGTGCGTCCGGTCCCCGCCTGCTCGCCAGCACCAAGTGGCGTACCTGCCAGGTGCGTACGAGGTGTTCTGCGACGATACCGCCCAGCGTGCCGGTGCCGCCCGTGATGAGCACCGTGCCGTCCGGTTCGAGCGCAGCCGGAACATCCAGGACCAGCTTGCCGGTGTGGCGGGCCTGGCTGAGCTGCCGCAGCGCTTCCCGTGCCCGGCTCAGCGGCCAGGTCCGTACGGGGGCGGGCCGCAGCACCCCGGCGGTGAACAGCTCGCGGAGCGTGCGCAGCATCTCGCCGATGCGGTCCGGTCCGGCGTCGGGCACCAGGTCGAAGGCCCGGTAGCGGACGCCGGGGTGAGTGGCGGCGATGTCCTCCGGATCGCGGATATCGGTCTTGCCCATCTCCGAGAGCCGTCCGCCGTCGGCCAGCAGGCGCAGCGAGGCGTCGACGAAGGGCCCGGCGAGGCTGTTCAGTACCACGTCCATGCCACGGCCGCCGGTGGCGTCCCGTAGTGCGGTTTCGAAGTCGAGGGTGCGTGACGAGGCCCGGTGCGCAGGGTCGATGCGCATCTCATCCAGCACCGCGTGCTTGCCGGGGCTCGCCGTGGCGTACACCTCGGCGCCCAGGTGGCGGGCGATCTGGACGGCTGCCATGCCGACGCCGCCGGTCGCGGCGTGGATGAGCACCGACTCCCCTGGCCGCAGTCCGGCCAGGTCCACCAGCCCGTACCAGGCGGTGAGGAACACCACGGGTACGGCGGCGGCCTGCTGGACGGTCCATCCGTCCGGGATCGGTACCACCATGCGCGCGTCCGCCACCGCCAGCGGGCCGAAGGCGCCTTCGAACAGGCCCATCACGCGGTCGCCCACGGCGAGTCCGGTCACCCCGGGCCCGATGTCCGTGACGACGCCCGCGCCCTCGCTGCCCCGGAACACCCCTCCGCCCGGATACATCCCTACGGCGATCAGCGCGTCGCGGAAGTTGACGCCCGCCGCATGGACCGCGATGCGGACCTGGCCCGGGCCCAGTGGCTCCAGCACTTCGGGGCAGGGCACCGGGGTCACGTTCTCGATGGTGGCGGCGCCTTCCACCGCGAGCCGCCAGGCCGGTTGCGCCAACGGGGCGACCAGGCCACCGCTTCCGGCAGCCCCGGCCCGCATCAGCCGTGGCGCCCATACCCGGCCCGCGCGCAGCGCCACCTGCGGTTCGGCCATCCCCATCGCGCACAGCACACCGTCCAGGACATCCGCGCCCGGTGTTTTCGCCGGGCCCCGGAGGTCGAGGTCGAGCAGGACGAACCGGTCGGGGTTCTCGGCCTGCGCGCTGCGCAGCAGCCCCCACACCGCCGCAGCGGCGGCGTCCACGGCGTCGGCTCCGGGGGCGTCCCCGGTCTCGCCCCCGTCCGGTGCCCCGGCCGCGACGGCACCCCGCGTCACCACCACCAGCCGGGTCTCGGCCAGCCGGGGTTCGGCCAGCCACGCCTGGAGCAGGCTGATCGTGCGCTGCACGGTGGTCAGGCCCTCGGCAGAGGTGGCGTCCGGTGCGGACGGGACACCGGTCAGCACCACCGAGGGGAGAGGGTCGCCACGGTCGGCGCCCGCGAGCAGCGATGCCAGATCCGGGTGGCGCACCGCGCCCGCGGTGTCCCATTCCGCCGGGCCCAGCACCGCCCAGTCGCCGCCATCGGCCACCGGCTGCGGTGCCTCCGGCAGCGAGATCCAGTCCAGCGTGAACAGCCCGTCCGCGCCGCGGCGGCCCGGGGTGCGCAGCTGGTCCATACGGGCGGGCCGCAGCACCAGCGAGTCGACGGTGAGGACGGGATCGCCCACAGCATCGGACACGGTCACCCGCAGCGCCCGCTCGCCGTCCGCATCGAGCCCATGCGGGGACAGCCGGACCCGTACCGTGGTCGCCCCGGCGGCCCACAGGGACACTCCGTTCCAGGTGAACGGCAGCCACACCCGGGCGTGGTCGTCCTCGTCGGCGGTGAGCAGGGCGGCCGGGTGGAGCACGGCGTCCAGCAGCGCGGGGTGGATGCCGAATCCGCTGCCCTCACCGGCGGTCTCGGGCAGCGCCACCTCGGCCAGCACATCAAGGCCGTCCCGCCAGAGCTTGCGTACGCCATGGAAGGCGGGCCCGTACGCGTATCCCTCGGCGGCGGCCCGCCCGTAGAAGCCGTCCGCGTCCACCGGTTCCGCGCCCGGTGGCGGCCATGCCCCGGAGGGCATGGGCACCCGGTGGCCGCGGGGCGGGGCGAGTACGCCATCGGCGTGGCACAGCCATGTGCCATCGGTGTCGGTGTCCGGGCGGGAGTGGACGCGCACCTCGCGGCGGCCGTCCTCGTCGGCCGCGCCCACCGCCACCTGGACACGCAGCCCGCCGGATTCGGGAAGGATCAGCGGGGTGTGCAGCGTCAGTTCGTCCACCATCGCGCACCCTGCCTGGTCGGCGGCGCGCAGTGCCCACTCCACCAGCGCGGCGCCCGGTACCAGGGGCACCCCGGCCACCACGTGCTCGGCCAGCCAGCCGTGGCCGCCACCGGTCCCGATGCGGCCGGTGAGCAGGTGGGTGCCGCTGTCGGCAAGTTCGACGGCGGCCCCCAGCAGGGGGTGGTCGGCGGAGGTCAGTCCGAGGTCGGCGGGGTCGCCGCCGCGTCCGTCCGCCCCGTCCAGCCAGTAGCGCTCGCGCTGGAAGACGTACGTCGGCAATGGGACGGTACGGGGCGTGGGGTCGGCCGGGAACAGGGTGGCCCAGTCCGTCTCGACCCCGGCGGTGAACGCCTGCGCCACCGAGCGCAGCAGCTGGGCCAGATCGCCGTGGTCGCGCCGCAGGGTGGGCACCGCGATGGCCGCGCTGCCCGCCTCGTCAAAGGTTTCCTGCATCCCGACGGTGAGGACGGGATGGGTGCTGACCTCGATGAACACGCGGTGGCCAGCGGCCAGGGCGGCCCGTACGGCGTCGGCGAACCGCACCTGGTCGCGCAGGTTGCGCACCCAGTACGCGGTGTCGAGTTCGGCGGGGTCGGCGGGGCCCGCGGTCACGGTGGAGTAGAAGGCCACGCCCGTCCCGGGCTGCCGGACGGGGTGAACTCCGTCCAGCAGCTGGGTGAGTTCGTCGGTGATCTCGTCGACCTGGGGGCTGTGGGAGGCGTAGTCCACCTCGATCATCCGGGCCCGTTCACCGGTGTCACGGCAGGCGGCCACGGCCGCGGCCACCTGCTCGGGCGGTCCGGACACCACCGTCGAGGCGGGCCCGTTGACGGCCGCCACCACGACCGTGGCCGCCCGCTCGCCCAGGTCGGCGAGCAGCCGCTCGGCGCGTTCCCGGCCCACGCCGACGGAGGCCATCGCGCCGCCGCCCGCGAGTCGCCGCAGGGCGCGGCTGCGCCGGGCCACGATCCGGGCGCCGTCGTCCAGCGAGAGCGCCCCGGCCACGCAGGCGGCAGCGATCTCGCCCTGGCTGTGGCCCACGACGGCGGCGGGTGTCACGCCGTAACCGGCCCAGACGGCGGCCAGCGACACCATGACCGCCCACAGCACCGGCTGCACCACATCGACCCGTCCCAGATCGCCCGCGCCCTCGGTGCCGCGCAGCACATCGGTGAGGGACCAGTCGACGTAGGGGGCCAGGGCCCGTTCGCAGGCGGCCACGCGCTCCGCGAACGCCGGGGAGATGTCGAGCAGTTCGGCCCCCATCCCCTGCCACTGCGATCCCTGCCCCGGGAACACCAGCACCGGTCCGGCCGCGCGCGGGTCCGGGGCGGTGCCGGACTGCACGACGCCCGGGTGGGCTTCGTCGGCCGCCAGCGCCTCCACCGCGGCCAGCAGATCGGCGTGGCTCTCGCCGACGGCCACGGCCCGGTGGTCGAAGAGGGTACGGGTGCTGATCAGCGACCAGCCCACCTCGGCGGGCGTGGCCTCGGGGGCGGTGGTGAGGTGGGTGGCCAGGGCCCGGGCCTGCTCGCGCAGCGCCGTGGTGCCCCGCGCGGACAGCACCCAGGGCACCACGGCGTGGTCTGCCGCAGGTGCCGGCTCCGTGCGGGGGGTGGGTTCCGGGGCCTGTTCGAGGATGACGTGGGCGTTGGTGCCGCTGATGCCGAAGGAGGACACGGCGGCCCGGCGCGGCCGCTCCTCCCGTGGCCATGCGACCGCCTCGGTCAGCAGCCGTACGCCGTCCTCCCACTCCACGTGCGGGCTCGGTGCGTCGATGTGCAGGGAGGCGGGCAGCAGTCCGTGTCGCATCGCCATCACCATCTTGATGACGCCCGCGGCCCCGGCGGCGGCCTGGGTGTGGCCGATGTTCGACTTGATGGAGCCGAGCCACAGCGGCCGCCCGTCGGCCCGCTCCCGTCCGTAGGTGGCGAGCAGGGCCTGCGCCTCGATCGGGTCGCCCAGTGTGGTACCGGTGCCATGGGCCTCGACCGCGTCGATGTCGGCCGGGGTGAGGCGGGCGGAGGCGAGCGCCTGCCGGATCACCCGCTGCTGCGAGGGGCCGTTGGGCGCGGTCAGGCCGTTGGAGGCGCCGTCCTGGTTGACGGCCGAGCCGCGGAGCAGGGCGAACACCTGGTGGCCGTTGCGCCGGGCGTCCGACAGCCGTTCCAGGACGAGCAGTCCGATGCCCTCGCCCCAGCCCGTGCCGTCGGCCGCCGCCGCGAACGGCTTGCAGCGGCCGTCCGTGGCCAGTCCGCGCTGCCGTGAGAACTCGACGAAGGTGTTCGGCGTGGCCATCACTGTCACGCCGCCCGCGAGGGCCAGCGCGCATTCGCCCTGGCGCAGCGCCTGGGCCGCCAGATGCATGGCCACCAGCGATGACGAACACGCCGTGTCCACAGTCACCGCCGGCCCCTCCAGGCCGAAGGTGAACGCGACGCGCCCGGAGGCGATGCTGGGGGTGCTGCCGGTCATCAGGCGGCCCTCGACGCCCTCCGGGGTACGGCCCAGGAAACGGCTGCCATAGTCGTCGTACATGACGCCCGTGATGACCGCGGTCTGGCTGCCGCGCAGGGTCATCGGGTCGATGCCCGCGTTCTCGAAGGCCTGCCACGCGGTTTCCAACAACAGCCGCTGCTGCGGGTCGGTGGCCAGCGCCTCACGCGGGCTGATCCCGAAGAACTCGGCGTCGAAGCGTGCCGCGTCGTACAGGAATCCACCCTCGCGGGCATAGCTGGTGCGCGGGTGGTCCGGGTCGGGGTCGAAGAGCCCCGGCAGGTCCCAGCCCCGGTCCTCGGGGAACGCGCTGATCGCGTCCACGCCCTCGGACACCAGCCGCCACAGCTCCTCCGGCGAGCCGGCACCGCCCGGATAGCGGCAGGCCATGCCGACGATGGCGATGGGATCGTCGTCGGTGGCCACCGCCGCCCCCGCCGTCGCCGCCACGAGGGCGAGCGGTGCCGTGTCGCGTGTGCCGATCAGCTGCTCGCGCAGGAAACCCACCAGGGCGTCGGGGGTCGGATAGTCGAAGATGACGGTGGCCGGGATTCGGGTCCCGGTGGCCGCGTTGAGGCGGTTGCGCAGGTCGAGGGCGGTGAGTGAGTCGAAGCCGAGTTCCTGGAAGGCACGGCCCGGCTCGATGGCCTCCGGTGCCGGATGGGCGAGCACGGTGGCGACCTGGGCGCGGACCAATTCGCCGAGAACACGGTCCTGTTCGGCGGCGGGCAGACCGGTCAGCCGCGCGGCCCAGGACACCGCGCCGGTGTCCCGGGCGGGCCGGGCGGGGCTGGCCACCAGGGCGCGCAGTACGGGCGGAAGTGGCCCGGCGGCGGCCCGGGCGCGCAGCGCGGCCGGATCGAACCTGGCCGGTACGAGGACGGGATACGGGGTGGTCAGCGCGGTGTCCAGCAGCACGGGCACTTGGTCGTCCGCGATGGGGGCGACGCCGGAGCGCGCCATCCTGGCCAGGTCGGTGTCGTCGAGGTCATGGGTCATGCCACCGGCCGAGGCCAGCAGCCCCCAGGCCAGCGTGTGGGCCACCAGGCCCTCGGCGCGGCGGCGTTCGGCGAGGGCGTTGAGGAACATGTTGGCGGCCGCGTAATTGGCCTGCCCGCCGTTGCCCATGACGGAGGCGGCGGAGGAGAACATCACGAACGCCGCCGGGGACATCTCGCGGGTCAGCCGGTGCAGATGCCATGCCGCGTCGAGCTTCGGGGCGAGGACGGCGTCGAACCGCTCGGGGGTCAGCGAGGTGAGGACCCCGTCGTCCAGCACCCCTGCTGTGTGGACCACGGCCGTCAGGGGATGGGCGTCGGGGATCGTGGCCAGCACAGCGGCCACCGTGTGCGGATCGGTGACGTCACAGGCGGCGATGCGCACGTCCGTGCCCAGGGCGGCCAGTTCGGCGGTGAAGGTGTCGATGTCGTGTGCGGCCGGGCCGCTCCGGGAGACCAACAGCAGGTGGCGGGCGCCGTGGGCGGTGGCGAAATGCCGGGCGACCAGCCGCCCGAGGGCTCCGGTGCCGCCGGTGATCAGGACGGTTCCGTCCGGGTCGAGGGCGGGAAGCGGCGCCTCGTGGTCGGGGCGGACGCGCACCAGACGGGGGACGCGTACGGTCCCGGCCCGTACCGCCAGCTCGGTCTCACCGGCCGCCACGGCGGCCGGGAGCGCGGTGCGCAGGACGTGGCGGGAGTCGGGGCCGTCGTCCAGGTCCAGCAGCAGGATGCGCTCGGGGTGTTCGGCCTGCGCGGCGCGGACCAGGCCCCACAGAGGCGCGGTGGTCAGGTCGGCGGGCGGGTCGTCGGGGGTGGCGGCGATCGCACCACGGGTGGCGATCACCAGCCGGGCCGTGCCGAACCGCTCGTCGGTCAGCCAGGTGCGCAGCGCGTCCAGCATCTGATGGGCTGCGGCGCGCACCTGCGCGGGGGTCTGGTCGGGGTCGGATGTCGCGTTGTCGTGGCCGGGGCGCGTCAGAATGACGAGGTCCGGGACCGGTTGTCCCGAGCCGATGGCGGCCGTCAGCGCGGCCAGGTCGGTGTGGACGGAGGCGGGTTCGGGGCCGCCGTCGGACAGGCGCAGGGGGTCGAGGCCGACGACGGCCCAGCTCTCGGGCCTGGCGGATGGGCCTGCGGGCAGCGGCTGGGGCTGCCAGTCGAGGCGGTAGAGGGAGTCGTCGGTGCGGGCGGAGCGCCAGCGGTCGGCGGGGACCTCGCGCAGCCCGAGGGTTTCGATGGTGGCGGCCACGGTGCCGTGGTCATCGGTCAGGGTGAGCGCGATGGTGTCGGGGCCGGTCGGGGTGAGGCGGACCCGTAGCCGGGTGGCGCCGGTGGCGAACAGCCGTACACCGCTGAAGGAGAACGGCAGCCGGACGGTTTCCTGGCTCGTGTAGTCACCGTTGAACAGCTCCTCCACCGGGTGCAGCGCGCTGTCGAGCAGGGCGGGGTGGAGACCGAAGCCCTCGGCGTCGCCCGGCGGCTCGGTGGTCAGGCGCACCTCGGCGAGCATGTCCTCGCCATGCCGCCACGCGGCGTGCAGTCCGCGGAAGGACGGGCCGTACGCGTACCCCTGCTCGGTGAGGCGCCGGTACAGGTCCGCCACATCGACCGGGACGGCGTCGGCCGGTGGCCACGGCGCCGGGGTGGTCGCTGCGGGGGCGGGTGCCGCGGGGGCGAGGAGCCCTACGGCGTGCCGGCGCCAGGCGTCCATGGCCGACGGTGTTCCGTCGTCCTCGTCGGCGGGGCGGGAGGAGAGGGTGAGCGCGCGTCGGCCCGTGTCGTCGGGGGCGGCGACCGCCAGCTGGATGCGCACCGCTCCGGAGGCGGGCAGGAGGAGCGGGGTCTCCAGGGTGAGGTCGTCGACCGTGTCGCAGCCCGCCCGCGCCCCGGCGAGCAGGGCCAGCTCCAGCAGGGCCGTCCCGGGCAGCGGCACGCTGCCCGCGATGGTGTGGTCCGCCAGCCAGGGGTGGGTGGTCAGCGAGAGCCGCCCGGTGAGCAGCAGTTCGCCGTCGGGAGTTTCCACGACCGCTTGGAGGAGGGGGTGGCCGGTGGCGCCGAGCCCGGCGGCGCGTACGTCGGCGGTGCCGTTCGGGACGGGACGCCAGTAGCGTTCGCGCTGGAATCGGTACGTGGGCAGGTCGGCGTGGCCCGCGCCGTCGGGCAGTGCGGCGGAGAAGTCGGCGGTGCCGCCGTCGATGTGCATGCGGGCCAGGGCGGACAGCAGGGTGCGTGGCTCGTCGCGGCCGCGGCGCAGGACGGTGGCGAACACCGGCACCGTCTCCGGTGCGGTCCCGTCGGCGGCGAGGGCGTCCTCGGCCATGGTGGTGAGCACGGCGTCCGGGCCGAGTTCGAGGTAGCGCACCACGCCCTCGGCGCGCAGGGTCCGCAGTCCGTCGTGGAACCGTACGGGCTCGCGGACGTGGCGTACCCAGTACTCCGGGTCGCGGAGCTGGTCGGAGTCGGCCACGTCGCCCGTGACATTGGAGATCACGGGGATGTGGGGCGCGTGGTAGGTGAGGGTGCGGGCGACCTCGCGGAACTCGTCCAGCATGGGCTGGAGGAGCGGCGAGTGGAAGGCGTGGCTGACGCGCAGCCGCTTGGTGCGGTGGCCGCGCTCCTTGAGGGTGCGGACCACCTCGTCCACGGCTTCCGCGGCGCCGGACACCACGAGGGCGGCGGGCCCGTTGACGGCGGCCAGGGCGAGACGGTCCGCGTGCGCGCTGAGCAGGGGGAGGACCTGTTCCTCGGTGGCCTCGACGGCGGCCATGGCGCCACCGGCCGGGAGCGCCTGCATGAGGCGGCCCCGGGCGGCGACGAGCGTGCAGGCGTCCGGCAGCGACAGAACGCCCGCCACGTGTGCGGCGACGATTTCGCCCACGGAGTGGCCGGTCAGATATCCGGGGGCGAGGCCGAAGGACTCCACCAGCCGGAAGAGGGCGGTCTCCAGGGCGAAGAGGGCCGCCTGGGTGAGTCCGGTGCGATGCAGGGACCGGGCCTCGTCGGTGTCCTCGGCGGCGAAGAGGACGGCGCGCAGCGAGCACCCCAGCACCGGGTCCAGATGGGCGCATGCCTCGTCGAGGGCCGTGGCGAACGCCTCGAAGCGCTGATACAACTCCGACCCCATGCCGGGCTGTTGGCTGCCCTGCCCGGTGAACATGAACGCGGTGGCACCGGGGCGGGCCGCCCCGGCATGGGTCAGCCCGGGGTGGTTCCGGCCTTCGGACAGCGCGCGTACGGCCGTCAGCAGCTGGTCGCGGTCGTCGCCGAGGATCACGGCCCGGTGTTCGAAGACGGTGCGGGTCCTGGCGAGTGACCAGCCCACGTCGGCCAGGGGCAGCCGGGGGTTGTCGTCGGCATGGGCTGCCAGCGCCTCGGCTTGGTCGCGCAGTGCCCGGCCGGTACGGGCGGACAGCACCCAGGGCAGCGTGCGGCCGACGGGCGGGTCCTCCTCGGTGGCTGTCAGCGCGGGCGGGCTGTCCGGCGCGGATTCGAGGAGGAGGTGGGCGTTGGTTCCGGAGATGCCGAACGAGGACACCGCGGCCCGGCGCGGACGTTCCCCGCGCGGCCAGTCGACCGACTCGGTGAGCAGGCGTACGGCGCCCGCGTCCCAGTTCACGTGCGGGGTGGGCCCGTTGACGTTCAGGGTGGCGGGCAGCGTTTCGTACCGCATCGCCATGACCATCTTGATGACACCCGCCACGCCCGCCGCGCCCTGGGTGTGGCCGATGTTCGACTTGACCGACCCCAGCCACAGTGGCTTTCCGTCGGGCCGGTCCTGGCCGTAAGTGGTCAGCAGCGCGTGCGCCTCGATGGGGTCGCCCAGCCGGGTGCCGGTGCCATGAGCCTCGACCACGTCGATCTCGGCCGGTGACAGCCGTGCGTTCGCCAGCGCCTGGGTGATGACCCGCTGTTGGGAGGGGCCGTTGGGGGCGGTCAGGCCGTTCGAGGCGCCGTCCTGGTTGATGGCCGAGCCCCTGATGACCGCCAGCACCCGATGGCCGTTGCGCCGCGCGTCCGACAGCCGCTCCAGCAGCACCAGGCCGACGCCCTCGGCGAAGGCGGTGCCGTCCGCGTCCGCGGAGAACGCCTTGCACCGGCCGTCGGGTGCGAGGCCCCGCTGCCGGGAGAACTCGGTGAACACGTTCGGGATCGCCATCACCGTCACACCACCGGCCAGGGCCAGCGCGCATTCGCCCTGCCGCAGCGCCTGGGCCGCCAGATGCATCGCCACAAGCGACGACGAACACGCGGTGTCCACCGTGACCGCGGGCCCTTCGAGGCCGAGGGCGTACGCCACCCGGCCCGACAGCACACTGGGGGCGTTGCCCGTGACCAGATAGCCCTCGGCGCTCCTGTCGATGTGCGGTGTGCCGAAACCGGGGAGGGCGGTCCCGGCATAGACGCCCGTCGAGCTGCCCTTTAGCGAGGCGGGGTCGATTCCGGCGCGCTCCAGCAGCTCCCAGGAAACCTCCAGCAGCAGCCGCTGCTGGGGGTCGACGGCCACGGCCTCGCGCGGGCTGATGCCGAAGAACTCGGGATCGAACTGGTCGGCGTCGTAGAGGAAACCGCCCTCACGGGCGTGGCTGGTGCCGGGGTGCTCCGGGTCCGGGTGGAACAGGCTCTCCAGGTCCCACCCGCGGTCCATGGGGAACTCCCCCATCGCGTGTCCGCCGGAGGCGACGAGTCGCCACAGATCCTCGGGTGTACGCACACCACCCGGATAGCGGCAGGCCATGCTCACCACAGCCACCGGCTCCTGGGAGCGGTCCTCCATGGCGCGAAGCCGCTGGCGTGTCTCGTGCAGGTCGCCCGCCACGCGCCTCAGATACTCGACCAGCTTCTCTTCATCAGCATGCGGCACAGAGGGTCACCCGGCCTTCCGCGAAAGGGCGCGCCACGTCGGTCATGACAGGCCAAGCTCGTTGTCGATGAAATCCAGCACCTGATCGGCTGTCGCGACTTGGAGCCGCTCGACGGCGCCGCCGTCGTCGTCGCCCTCGTGGCCCGAGGGACACATCGCCTTCCAGCGCGAAAGCAAGGTCTCCAGCCGGGTCGTGACGGCCCTGGAATCCAACTCCTCGACGGCCAGGGCGGACAGGCTGTTCCCCAGCCTGACCAGCTCGTCGAAGACCGGGTGGAGGGCACCCCGGCCCGCGGATCCGGCGCCTTCCGGGGCGAGTTGGCAGCGGAGGTGTTCGGCGAGCGCTGCCGCTTCGGGATGGTCGAAGACGAGCGCCGCGGGCAGCCGCAGCCCGGTGGCCGCGGCCAGCCGGTTGCGCAGCTCGACCCCGGTCAGCGAATCGAAGCCCAGGTCCTTGAACGACGCGTCCGGGTGGACCGTGGCGGGGTCGGCGTGGCCCAGCACCGTGGCGGCGTGGCTGCGCACCAGGTTGAGCAGCAGCCGGTGCTGCTCGGAGGACGGCAGTCCGCGGAGCCGCCCGGCCCAGTCGGTCGGCTGGCCACCGGCCGCCGCGGTCGGCCGCCGACGGCTGCTGCCATTGGTGACGGCGAGCGCGCGGAGCGGGGTGGGCAGGGTGGCGGTGTCCTGGGCGGCCAAGGCCCGGGTGTCCAGCTTGAGCGCCAGCAGATGGGGACGGCCGGGGCGGTACGCCGCGTCCAGCAGGGCCATCCCCTCTTCGGTGGTGTTGGCCGAGATCCCCAGACGGCCGATCCTGGCCAGATTGGCGGTGTCCAGCCGGGCGGTGAGGCCGCTGGTGGCCGCCCACAGTCCCCAAGCCACCGACAGACCTGGCAGCCCGAGGGCCTGGCGGTGGGAGGCGAGGGCGTCACAGAAGGCGTTGGCCGCTGCGTAGTTGGCCTGCCCGGGGGTGCCCAGATCGGAGGCGAAGGAGGAGAACATCACGAACGCACCGAGTCGTAGATGCTCGGTCGCCGCGTGCAGATGGGCAGCGGCGGCGGCCTTGGCCCCCCATGCCCGGGCCAGCCGCTCCGGGGACTGCGCGGGAAGCATGGCGTCGTCCAGGGCGCCCGCGGCGTGGACGACGCCGGTCAGTGGATGGGCTGGATCGATGCCCGCGACGAGGTCATTGACAGCGGCGCGGTCGGACACATCGGCTGCGATGATCCGTACGTCGGTGCCCAACTCATGCAGCCGGTTGGCCAGTTCTTTCGCACCGGGGGCG
>NZ_JBIRQF010000040.1:0-28951 GCF_044333065.1 Streptomyces sp. NPDC021115 | reverse complement strand
CGCCCCCGGTGCGAAAGAACTGGCCAACCGGCTGCATGAGTTGGGCACCGACGTACGGATCATCGCAGCCGATGTGTCCGACCGCGCCGCTGTCAGTGACCTCATCGCGGGCATCGACCCGGCCCACCCCCTGACCGGCGTCGTCCACGCCGCGGGCGTGCTGGACGACGCCGTCGTCACCTCGCAATCGCCGGAGCGGCTGGCGCGGGTGTGGGGAGCCAAGGCCACCGCCGCGGCCAATCTGCACACCGCCACCGCGCACCTTCCGCTGGCCATGTTCGTGATGTTCTCCTCGGCCGCCGGGGTCATGGGAAGCCCCGGACAGGCCAACTACGCCGCGGCCAACGCCTTCTGCGACGCCCTCGCATCCCACCGCCAGGCTCTCGGCCTGTCCGGTGTATCGGTGGCATGGGGACTGTGGGCCGAGGCCAGCGGGATGACCGGCCATCTGGCCGAGACCGACCTGGCCCGGATGGCCCGGTCCGGAATCGCCGCGATGTCCGGCGAACAGGCACTGCACCTGCTGGACGCCGCCTGCTGGCACGGCGATCCTCAGCCGACCGCCGTCGACCTCGACGTCCGCGCCCTTGCCGCACAGCCCGCCGACGCGCTCCCGGCCTTGCTACGCGCACTCATCGCCGAACCACGACGGGCCGCCGCACGGCGAACCGCTGCCACCGGCGCGCCCGCCGCGGGGCTGGTCGGCCGGCTCACCGCACTGCCGCCTGACGAACAACACCGCGAACTGCTCACCCTGGTACGCATCCAGGCGGCGGCGGTGCTGGGGCACACCGATGTCGGGGCGGTGGACAGCGACACCCCGTTCAAGGATCTGGGATTCGATTCGCTGACCGCCGTCGAGCTGCGCAACCGGCTGGCCGCGGCAACTGGGTTGCGCTTGCCCGCCACGTTCATCTTCCGGCATCCGACGTCCTCGGCCATCGCCGCCGACCTGCGCGAACAGCTGTGTCCCGTGGCCGCGGACACTCCCGCCCCCGTCTTCGGTGAGCTGGAGAAGCTGGAAGGGGCGATGGCCCGGTTCGTCCCCGACGACCAGACGCGCGGCAGGTTGGCGAAGCGTCTGGAGGCCCTGCTGTGGCGGCTCGGCGACGGCGCCACCGAGACCGGCCTCGAACGGGCCGTGGACGGCGAGGCCATGGAAGCCGCGTCGGACGACGAACTGTTCGCCTTCATCGACCGGGAACTGCCTTCTTGACCACTTGACCACGAGTAGCGTGATGAGTGAGGACTGATGTCGGGTACGGAAGAAAAGCTCCGCCAATACCTGAAGCGGGTCACGGTGGACCTGGGGCAGGCCCGCCAGCGGGTACGGGACATGGAGGAGCGCGCCCAGGAGCCAGTGGCCTTGGTGAGCATGGCCTGCCGCTATCCCGGCGGGGTGGGCTCGCCCGAGGAGTTATGGGAGCTGGTGTCCTCGGGCGGCGACGGGATCGAGGCGTTTCCCACCGACCGCGGCTGGGATCTGGAGGGCCTGTACCACCCGGACCCCGACCACCCCGGCACCAGTTATGTCCGGCACGGTGGATTCCTGCGCGGCGCCGACCGCTTCGACTCCGAGTTCTTCGGCATCAGCCCGCGCGAGGCGCTGGCGATGGACCCGCAGCAGCGGCTGCTGCTGGAAGTGTCCTGGGAGCTGCTGGAACGGGCAGGCATCGACCCCACCTCGCTGAAGGGCAGCCCGACCGGTGTCTACGCCGGGGTGTCCAGCCAGGACTATCTGTCCCGGCTGCCGCGGATCCCCGAGGGCTTCGAGGGGTATGCCACCACGGGGAGCCTCACCAGCGTGGTGTCCGGCCGCGTGGCGTACACCTTCGGGCTTGAGGGGCCCGCGGTGACGGTGGACACCGCGTGTTCCTCGTCCCTGGTGGCCATGCACCTGGCCAGCCAGGCGCTGCGCCAGGGCGAATGCGACCTGGCGCTCGCGGGCGGGGTCACCGCGCTCACGACCCCCACCGCCTTCGCCGAGTTCTCCCGGCAGCGCGGGCTGGCCCCGGACGGGCGCTGCAAGTCGTTCGCCGCGGCAGCCGACGGCACCGGCTTCTCCGAGGGCGTCGGGCTCGTACTGCTGGAGCGCCTGTCGGACGCACGCCGCCACGGCCACCGGGTGCTGGCGGTCATCCGAGGTTCGGCCGTCAACCAGGACGGCGCGAGCAACGGGCTGACCGCGCCCAACGACATGGCGCAGGAGCGGGTGATCCGGCACGCCCTGGCCAACGCGCGCCTCGCCGCCGATCAGGTGGACGCGGTGGAGGCACACGGTACGGGGACCTCCCTCGGCGATCCGATCGAGGCGCACGCGCTGCTCGCCACGTACGGCCGGGAGCGCCCGGTCGACCGGCCCCTGTGGCTGGGCTCCCTCAAGTCGAACATCGGCCACGCCCAGGCCGCGGCGGGCGTGGCCGGTGTGATCAAGATGGTGATGGCCCTCCGGCGGGAGACGCTGCCGGTCACCCTGCATATCGACGAGCCGACACCGCACGTGGACTGGGAGGGCGGTGGGGTACGGCTGCTCACCGAACGGGTGGCGTGGCCGAGGGGCGAGCGTCCGCGCCGGGCGGGAGTGTCGTCGTTCGGCATCAGCGGCACCAACGCCCATCTGATCCTGGAGCAGGCGCCCGAGCCGTCCGAAACCGCAGACGATGCGGTGCCGGACGCGTCCGCCGTCGCCACCGCGTGGGTGGTCTCCGCCCGCAGCCAGCGGGCTCTGCGGGGACAGGCGGCGGCGCTGGCGGCGCGGGTGGCGGAAGAGCCGCAGCTGCCCGTGGCCGATGTGGGCTGGTCGCTCGCCACCACACGGACGCTGTTCGACCACCGGGCCGTGGTGCTCGGCGAGGACCGGGACACGCTGCTGGCGGCCGCCACGGCGCTCGCCGCCGGGGAAGCGCACCCGGGCGTGGTCCACCCCGGCGTCGCCGCCGTGGCGGGCGAGCCGGGGCCGGTGCTGGTGTTCCCGGGCCAGGGCTCGCAGTGGGCGGGCATGGGAGCCGGGCTGCTCGACGGCTCGCCCCTGTTCGCGGAGCGTGTGGCGGAGTGTGAACGGGCGCTGTCGCCGTACGTCGAATGGTCGCTCACCGACGTCCTGCGCGGCGTGGCGGGCGCGGCCGACATGAGCCGGGTGGATGTGGTGCAGCCCGTGCTCTGGGCCGCGATGGTCTCCCTGGCGGCGGTGTGGGCCGGGCACGGCGTGACACCCGCCGCGGTCGTCGGCCACAGCCAGGGCGAGATCGCGGCGGCGGTGGTGGCGGGGGCGCTGTCCCTGGAGGACGGCGCCAAGGTCGTGGCGCTGCGCAGCCGGGCGCTGCGCAGGCTGGCGGGCGGCGGGGCGATGGCGTCCCTCGGCCTGGGCCGGGAGCAGGCGAGTACGCTGCTGGTCGGGCTCGGCGACCGGGCCGCCGACGTCGGCATGGCGGCCGTCAACGGCCCTTCCTCTACGGTTATTTCGGGACCTCCGGCACAGGTGGCCGACGCGGTGGCCACCTGCCGGGAAACAGGTGCGCGAGCGCGCATGATCGACGTCGACTACGCCTCGCACGGCCCGCAGGTCGACGAGATCGCCGCGGAACTGGCCGAGGTTCTGGCCGGAATCCGGCCGAGCGCGTCGAAGGTGGCGTTCTACTCCACGGTCACCGGCGGACGGATCGACACCGCCACCCTGGACAGCGGCTACTGGGTGACGAATCTGCGGGAGCCCGTACGGTTCGCCGACGCCGTCGAGGCGCTGCTGGCCGACGGCCACCGGGCGTTCATCGAGGCCAGCACCCACCCCGTGCTGACCCTCGGGATGCAGGAGACGTTCGAGCACACGGGTGTCGAGGCCGTCACGGTGCCCACGCTGCGCCGTGACCACGGGGGCCGGGCGCAGCTGATGGAGTCCCTGGCCCAGGCGTTCACGGCCGGAGCCGCCGTCGACTGGACGACCCTCCACCCGACCGGCGCGGCGGCCCCGCGCACTGTCGACCTGCCCACGTACGCCTTCCAGCGGGAGCGGTACTGGCTGCCCGACTCGATGCCATCATTCGACGCGGCGCCGGGGACGGACGAGGACGAGATCCGGTTCTGGGCCGCGGTCGACGGCGAGGATCTGCGGGCGCTCTCCGAAGCGCTGCGGCTCCCCGATGGCGGCGGCGCGTGCTCGTCGTGGGGCACGGTGCTGCCGGTGCTCTCCGCATGGCGGCGCGAACGGCGTGAGCGGTCCCTCGTGGACTCCTGGCGCTACCGGATCCAGTGGCAGCCCCTCACCGACCACGCTCCGGATGGCCCGCACACCTGGCTCGTCGTCCGCCCGACCGACGGTGCGCACGCCTGGGTGAACACCTGCGTCCAGGCGCTCGGCGCGGGTGGCGGGCAGGTGGAGGAGCTGACCGTCACCGAGGACACCGGCCGGGCGCGGCTCACGGAGCTGCTGCACGACCGGTACGCCGATGCGGCGCCACCTGCCGGTGTCCTGTCCCTGCTGGCGCTCGACACGTCCGCACACCCTCAGGCCCACGGCGCGGCCACCGGTCTGACCGGCACGCTCACCCTGCTGCAAGCGCTCGTGGACGCGAACGTCACGGCGCCCCTGTGGTGCGCCACCCGCGGAGCGGTGTCCATCGGCGACACCGACCCCGTGACTGCTCCCTCACAGGCCCAGCTCTGGGGGCTCGGCCGGGTCGCCGCCCTCGAACACCCCACCCTGTGGGGCGGATTGCTCGACCTCCCCGCGAGCCCCGACGCGGTGGACCCGGACCGGCTGCGGGCCCTGCTCACCGGGGCGTCCGGCGAGGACCAGGTGGCGCTCCGCAGCTCGGGGGCGTACGGGCGGCGGCTGGCCCCCGCCCCGATCGGCGGCGGAGTGCCCCCACGGACCTGGACACCGCACGACGCCGTGCTCATCACCGGCGACCCCACCGGCCCGGCGTCCCACATCGCCCGCTGGGCGGCGGCAAGCGGCGCGAAACGCGTGATCCTGCTGGGCCAGCTGGCGGGAGACGGGACCGCCGCGCTCAAGGCCGAGGTGGACGCGCTCGGCGCCGAGCTGACGATCGCGGACTGCGCGCCCGGAGACCGGGCGGGTGCCGTCCGTGCCGTCGAACGGTTGGTGTCGGACGGCGGCCGCATCGGGACCGTCGTGCACACCGCGAACTCCGGTGCCCTGACGCCGCTGGCCCCGCTCACCGAGCTGACACCGGAGCGGCTGGCCGATGAGATCTCCGCTCAACTCACGCATTCCGAAGCGGAGGTTGAGGCCGCGTGCGGCCTCGGTCCCGAGGACACCGTCATCTACTGCTCCACCGTCGCGACGGCATGGGGCAGCAAGGACCACGCCTCGTACGCCGCCGCCACCGCCCACCTCGACGCGCTCGCGCAACGCCGACGGGCCGAGGGCCGGGCCACGGTATCGATCGCCTGGGGGCTGTGGGACCTGCCGGACGGCGCTGACACGGAGCAGAGCGGCGGCGATACGCCGCACCCGCTGGCCCCGCACACCGAGCGCTCCCGGCGCCAGGGGCTGTCGCCCCTGAACCCCCGATGGGCGCTGAACGCCCTGCGCCAAGTGCTCGACCACGACGATCCGCAGATGACGATCGCCGATGTCACCTGGGAACGCTTCGCACCCCTGTTCACTCTGGCCCGGACGAGCAGGCTGTTCGACACGGTGCCGACCGCGCGCCACGCCATCGAGGCCGCACAGGAGCGAGCCGATGGGGAGACCGGTCTGGACGGCGCCGGGGCGCTGCGCGAGGAGCTGGCCGCGCTGGACGAGGACGAGCGGGCCGGACGGCTGCTCGCCCTCGTACGCGGCCACGTGGCCGCCGTACTGCACTATCCGGCGCCGGAGGCGGTGGACCCGGGCAGGCCGTTCAAGGAGCTGGGCTTCGACTCGATCGCGGCGGTGGAACTCAGGAACCGGCTGCGCGCCGCCACCGGACTGAGCCTGCCGACGACGGTGGTCTTCGACTATCCGACACCGGAGACCCTGGCGGGCTACCTGCTTGCCCAGCTGGCTCCGGAGGAGTCCGCCACCGCCCACCCGGGGGTCGGACACCTCGACGCGCTGGAGGCGGCGCTGGCCGGAATGGCGGCCGAAGACCCGCGCCGCGCCGGTCTGGTGAACCGCCTACAGGGCATCCTTTGGAAGTACAACGAGGGGACACCGGCGGACGAGCAGCAGGATCTGGCCGCCGCCACCGCCGACGAGGTGTTCGCCCTCATCGACCGCGAACTGGGCACCTGACCGGCGCTCCAGTGATGAGCCCCCGTGCGGCGTGCCGTACGGGGGCTCATCACTGGGACGGTCATCGAAGGTCAGGGGCCCGCCGGACCGTACGGGCCAGGTCGAGAAGATCCTCCGCCACCCGCTGCGGGTGCTGGGCGTGCAGATCGTGCTCCGAGTCCAGATATGGGCGCATGGTCGCGGCGCGCAGCCCGGCCGTGGTGGTCTCGATGCGCGAGCGGATGCGCTCAGCCCACTGCCGGTCCGCGCCCTTGGGGATGGCGGGCATCAGCAGGGTGGGCACCGAGATGGCCGGGTACCAGGGGCTCGGCGGCTCGTCCCAGATGCTGCGCAGCATCGACGTGTGCTGTTCGAGGGTCATACGCCGGGACAGCGAGCCGTCCGGGTTCTCCCGCATGGTGGCCACGGCCGCTTCGATCGCCGCCGGCGACCAGTCGGGGTGGATCTCCCGGAAGTAGTCGCTCACGCTCTGCACGGTGGCGCCGTCCAGAGCGGGCGGGCGCAGTGCGCCCGCGAACGCCTCCCACGAGGGGAAGACCTTGGCGGGTTCGAGCCAGCCGCCGTCGACCAGGGCCAGCCCCGCCACCAGTTCGGGATGCTCGGCGGTCAGCCGCACCGACACGTTGCCGCCGTAGGAGTGGCCGGCCACCACCACCTCGGACAGTTCGAGGGCGGCGCAGGCCGCCACCAGGTCCGCGACGGCGGTCGGTGTGTCGTACCCCTTCTCCGGGGTGTCGGACTCGCCGTGGCCGCGCAGATCGGCCGCGTACACCGCATGGCCCCCGGCGGCCAGATGGTCGGCGACCTCGTCCCACATACGGGCATTCGAGGCCATGCCATGGACCAGGAGGAAGACAGGGGATGCGGTTCCAGGCCGGTGTCGGAAATGCAACTTCACATCGTCGGTTACGGGCACGGAAAGATCCATGCAGAAATTCTATCCGGATAGCCGCAGGCGCTTCGAGGTCTGTTGCGGTCAAGTGTCCGCGCATTAGCGGCACTTAAGAATATGAGGGAAAGGGAGACGCCGGGCGGGAGAGGGATTGGCCCCTCCTGCCCGGCGTCCTGCCGCATCGCGGGCCACTATGCTGTGGCGCCGTCCCCGCTGTTGATGGCCGCGTACGCCTCGGCGAGATAGTGGCCGAGACGGGCCGGGGTGGGATATTCCAGAATGGCGACGAGGGGAATTTCCACGTCGGTGAGCGTCATCAGCTTGCGGGTGAGTTCGAGCGCGGTCAGCGAGGTGAGACCGTTTTCGAGGAAATTGCTGTCGTCGTCGATGGGGGTGGGGGAGAGGACGACGGCGAGTTGCGCCCGTACGGTCTCCCGCAGGATGTCCTCTCGCTCCTGCGCCGTGGCGATGGCGAGCGCCTGGTGCAGGGCCGCGCTGTCGAGATGGGTCTCGCTCTGTTCCGTGTGCATCGCGGATCCGTTCGGTTCGTGGTCGGAGGAATCGCCGTGGGCGCTGCCATTGACCGCGGTGAATGCGTTCATCGTTTCTCCCGCCTGGTGGGTGCTTGGTCGATGTCCGCGATGACCACGGACACCGCGTCCTCCACGACCGCCTGCCGCAGCAGGGCGGCCGCCGATCGCGGGGACAGTGCAGACGTTGCGGCGCCCCAGCACACCGCGGTCGCCGGGACGCCCCGCGCCCGGCACTCCTGGGCGAGCGCGTGCAGATAGGCGTGGGCCGGAGCCTGGTTGCCCAGCCCCGGGCCGGGCAGCACGCCCACGACCGAGGAGCTGAGGACGAAGGCCGACAGGTCGCTCTTCAGACTGAGGGCGCACAGATTCCTCGCCCCCGCCACCGCCGCATGCCACGTGCGCTCGATCCGTGCCGCTTCCAGCGGCCCGGTCTCCTCGGGCGCAAGGGCCGGAAGATGCAGCACCGCGGTCAGCGGCGCGTCGGCCGGAAGCCCGGCCACGGCGGCGGCGAGCGCGTCCGGATCGGCCGGGTCGACGGTGGCCACGGACACCTGCGTGCCCGAGGCGGCCAGTTCGGCGAGCAGGCTGTCAGCCGGGGCCGTGGTGTCGAGGAGCAGCAGACGATCCGCCCCCGCACCGGCCACCCATCGGGCGGTGTGCGCCCCCAGGGCGGTGGCCGCCCCCGTGACCAGCACCGTGCCGTGCACCCGCCAGCCCTGCGGCGTGGTGTGGCCCCCCGTGGTGGCGCGCCCGGGTACGTCGCCTACCAGACGGCTGGTGAAGCAGCAGTCGGCGCGGACGGCCACTTCGCCCTCGCCGTGGAGGCCCGCCAGAACTCCCGCCAGCCGCCGTCCGGCCCGTGCGTCGAACCGGTCCGGCAGATCGGCCGACCCGCCCCAGCACCGCGGGTGTTCCACCGCGAGGGCGCGGCCCAGACCCCAGAACTGGGCCTGCTCCGGGCGGGTCACCGGATCCCCGCGCCCGACGCTGACCGCGCCGCGCGTGGCCACCCACACCGGGGCCTCGAGCCCGGCCCGCTCCACCGCCTCGACCAGAGAGATGGTCGAGGCAAGGGCCGGGCTCGGTCCGTCGTCGGGAGGAGGCTGCGACTCGTCCAGGGCCGACAGCGAGAGCACACCCGCCACGAACCCCCCGGTGGCGGCGTCGGATATCCGTTCGGCGAGGGTGCGCGCCGACGAGCCGTCCGGGGCGAGTACGACGACATCGGCGCCGTGCTCGCGCAGCGCGCCCGTAACGGCGTCGGCGGGCGGGCCGCCGGGCGACACGACGAGCCAGGTGCCGGACAGCCGCGGTGCCACCACCTCGCTCATGGCCTGCCAGACGATCCGGTGGCGCCACTGCCGCTGCCGCCGCCAGGCGGTCAGCGCGGGCAGGATCTCCCGCAGCAGGCCGTGCCGCTCCGCTGGCACATCGAGGGTCCGGGTGAGGGCAGCCACGTCGCCGTGCTCCACGGCGTCCCAGAACTCGGTGTCCACCCATGTCTCGGCCACCGGTGCGGTGCCCGCCCGGGGTGCGTCCTCCAGCCAGAACCGCTGCCGCTGGAAGGCGTAGGTGGGCAGGGGGACGGTACGCGGCCGAGTGGCGCCGTCGAAGAGGACGGCCCAGTCGACGGTGGCGCCCGTGGTGTGCAGCCGCGCCAGCGCGTACAACAGCCCGCGCACCTCGGACCGCTCGCCGCCACCACCGAACGGCGACAGCACCAGCGGCGCCGCCCCCTCCGGCAGACCACGCCCGGGCCTCAGCGTCCAGACCACACCGGCCGCGCCCAGGTCCGGGGCCCCGGGGCGCGGGGCGGCCGTGTCGCGGCCGCACCAGTAGCCGGGCGTGCCGATGTGTTCATCGACGGGCAGGCCGGTGGCGCCGTCGAGAACCGGGAGCGTGGGGCGGCGCAGGGACACCGTGTCGATGACGCGGGGGAGCTCGCCGGGACCGGCCGCGACGAGGCGGCAGGCGTCGGAGAGATCGAGGACACCGGCGACATGGGCGGCGGCGATCTCACTGACGGAATCGCCGCCTACCACGCAACCGGCTACCGCATCGGGCCGTACCCCGGCGGCCTCCAGCAGCCGGACCAGCGCGATGTGCAGCGCGAACAGCCCGGCCCCCGAGCCCGGCGGTGGACGTTCCCCCGCCGTCCCCAGCAGCATGCACACCTCGTCGTAGGCGGCGGCGAACACTGTGAAGCGGTCGTACAGTTCGCGACCCCAAGCCGGACACCGGCCGTCACCAAAGTCACCGAAGCCGTCGAACAGGAACACCGTCCTGCGTGGCGCGGCCGCCGCCCCGCCCGTACGCACCACACCCGGCCCGACCACGGCCGGATGCGGCTCACCGGCCGCCAGCGCCTCCAGCCCGGCCCGCAACTCGTCCTGCCCCTCACCGACCACGACGGCCCGCTGGTCGAACACCGACCGCGTCGCGACCAGCGACCACCCCACATCGCGCGGCGACACCCCCGCATCCCGGGCCACATGGGCGGCCAGCGCCCGCGCCTGGCCCCGTAACGCGGCCCCATCACGCGCGGACAGCACCCAGGGCACCACTCCGGCATCCCCAGCAGCGCCGTCGTCGGAAACGGGCGAGGTCGCCTGCTCCAGAATCAGATGGGCGTTGGTGCCGCTCGCGCTGAAGGAGGACACCCCGGCGCGCCGCGGGCCCTCCTCGCGCACCGGCCACGCCGTCCGCTCGGTCAGCAGCCGCACCGCGCCCCTGCGCCAGTCCACCAGCCGGGTGGGCCGGTCGATGTGCAGGGAGCGCGGCAGCACCCCGTGCCGCATGGCCAGCACCATCTTGACGACACCGGCCAGCCCGGCCGCTGCCTGGGTGTGCCCGATGTTCGACTTCACCGACCCCAGCAGCAGGGGGCGTTCGGGCGGCCGCTCCTGACCGTAGGTGGCCAGCAGCGCCTGCACCTCGATGGAGTCGCCGAACGCGGTACCGGTGCCGTGCGCCTCGACCGCGTCCACGTCGGCCGCCGACAGCCCGGCGTTGGCCAGCGCGTCCCGGATCAGCTGCTGCTGGGCCGGGCCGTTCGGCGCGGCCATTCCCGTACTGGCACCGTCCTGGTTGATCGCCGAACCGCGGAGCACCGCCAGCACCTGATGGCCGTGGCGCCGCGCGTCGGACAGCCGTTCCAGCAGCACCAGACCGGCGCCCTCCCCGTACACCATGCCGTCCGCCGCGTCCGCGAAGGACTTGCACCGGGCGTCGGGGGCTAGCTGATGCTGTCCGGGCGCCGCGTGGAACACGCTCGGGGTGTACATGAGGGCGGCCCCGCCCGCCAGCGCCAGATCGCATTCCCGCTGCCGCAGCGACCGCGCGGCCAGATGCATCGCCACCAGCGACGACGAACACGCCGTGTCCAGGGTGACGGCCGCGCCGCGCAAACCCAGCGTGAACGCGATCCGGCCCGATGCCACGCTTCCCGCGCTGCCGTTCCCCACCTGCCCCAGCAGATCCGCCGGGATCTCGCTCAGCCGTGCGACGTAGTCGTGGTACATCACACCCGTGTACACGCCGGTGGAGCTGCCGCGCAGGGACTGCGGATCGATGCCCGCGCTCTCCGTGGCCTCCCAGGCCAGCTCCAGCAGCATCCGCTGCTGCGGTTCGATGGCCGCGGCCTCGCGCGGGCCGATGTGGAAGAACCCGGCGTCGAAGGCGCTCGCGTCATAGATGAAGCCGCCCGCGCGGACGAACGAGGTCTCCTTGCGGCCCGGGCCGGGATCGTGAAGCCGCTCCAGATCCCATCCGCGGTCCGTGGGAAGGCCGGAGACGGCGTCGCGTTCACCGGCCACCAGATCCCACAGCTGCTCCGGCGTCCGCACGCCACCGGGGAAACGGCAGGCCATGCCGACGAGCGCGATGGGGTCCTCCCGCTCCGACCGCAGGTCCCGCAGCTCCTGCCGGGCCTCGTGCAGTTCGGCCGTCGTCCACTTGAGGTAGTCGACGAGCTTTTCCTCGTTCGTCATGACCGGTTTCGTCATGACGGTCGCCCGGCCACCGTGCTGCGCGGATTGAGGTCCACCAGGGCGAGTTCTTCGGGGCGCAGCGGTGGCGCGGTGAGTTCCGGCAGTGGCCGGTCCCGGTGCATCAGCGACAGGAAGCGGCTGGACGCCAGCTCGGACTGCGGCGCGGTCAGGCTGATCACATCGGTCACCACGTCGCACACCGCGGAGGCGCGGATCGCCCGGTCGGAGATGAGGTCGGAGAAGCGCTGCCGTGCCACCGCCCCGCCGGTCAGCCGGGGATCGGTCACCTGAGTACGGCAGTTGACGTATTCGACGTCCTTGGACGCGGCCATGATCCATGGGTCGTCCACCACGGCGCTGACGGCCTGCTGCACCCGCCGGGTCCGCGCCGGTTCGTATCCGGACCGCCCCAGCTCCGCGTCGAGCGCGGCGGCACTGCGCGCGGCGGCGCTCATCCCATGACCGTAGATCGGGTTGAACGCGGCCAGCGCGTCCCCGAGGACGAGCAGCCCCTCCGGCCAGGTGTCCAGCCGCTCCGGATACAGCCGGCGGTTGGCACCGACGCGGGAGACCGCCACCGAGGTCAGCGGCTCGGCCAGCGCCATGAGGTCGGCCACCAGCGGATGGCGCAGGGTCTGGGCGTACGGCAGGAAGTCGTCGTCGTGCGTGGGCAGCCCGGCGCCACGGGTGCAGGACAGGGTCACCATCCAGGTGCCGTCCTCCTGCGGATAGACCACCCCGAAGCGACCGGGCTCGCGCACCCGGTGGTCGGCGGCCACATTGACGGCGGGGAATCCGACGGTGGCCCCCGGCGGCGCGCGGAACACCCGGGTGGCGTACGCGATCCCCGCGTCGACGATGTCCTCCTCGACCGGGGGCAGCGCCAGCGCCGACAGCCAGTGCCGCAGCCGGGAGCCGCGCCCCGAGGCGTCGACCACCAGATCGGCTTCCAGGGTTTCCAGGGCTCCGGTGTCCATGTCCCGTACCCGCACCCCGGCGACCCGCTTGCCGTCCCCGGCCAGGTCGAGGATCTCGGCGCGCGACCGTACGGAGATCCGCCCGGCCGCCAGGATCTGGTCGCGCACGATCCAGTCCAGGAACGGCCGGGTGCACATGATGGCGTACTGCCGTGGCGGGAAGCGGTGCTGCCAGCCGTGCGAGGTCAGCGTCACCAGGTCCTGGTGGAAGCCGACCCGGCGGGCGCCCGCGTCCAGCAGCCGGTCGATCGTGCCCGGCAGCAGCGCGTCGACGATACGGGCGCCACTCGACCACAGCACATGGACATGGCGCGCCTGGGGCGAGCCCTTGCGATGGCGGGGCCCGTCCGGCAGCACATCGCGCTCCACGACGGTGACGCTCTCCAGATGGCGGGTGAGCACATGGGCGGCCAGCATCCCCGCCCAGCCGCCACCCAGGACAATTCCGCGCTTCGGTTCGGTCATGGTTCTGCTTACGTCCCTTCACCACTTACATCGGACTGGGGCTGCCCTTGGCCTGGACCATCCGAGCGAGGTTCTGGGTGACGGCCATGAAGTGTGCGACGCCGGTGAGTTCGGGGCCATCACCCACTTTGGTGTCCGTGATGCCCCAGAACGCCTGGGCGTGATGGACCAGACCGTCAGCACCCAGCTCGATGACACCGACGATGCTGAACGTCAGCTTCGTCGGGGCGTAGACCGTGACCGTGGTCGGCACCGCCGCCCACCGGCCGTCCATCGAGGCGACGGGGCGGCCCGGCGCCTCGTGCACCTGGCATTCGATGGACCACGCGATGTGCTCGCGGAGCGCCTCCTTTCCGATCAGTGGCGGCGCGCCGACCGGGTCCTCGAAGACGATGTCGTCCGAGAACAGCGCGAGTACGTCATCCACATCACCGGCATTCATGCGCCGGGCGTACTCCAGGGCCATCGTCTTGAGGGTCGCCTCATCGGTCATGGACGCCTGCTGCGCGGCTCCGCCGCTCCGGGAAGCCAGGTCGGACCTTCCCCAGAACTTTCGCAGCTCATGAATGAGGCCACCGGCCCCGACGCGCAGCATCAGCACGTAATCCCAGGTGAGGCGGGTGTCCTCGGGAGCCTCTGGCACCCTCTGCCAGCCGCGGTCGGCGAAGCCGGGTCCCTTGGGGAGGCGTCCCAGGGTGGCGGTGACGGGCACCAGCACATGCACACCGTCCTGCCCGGCCACCGGCTCGCCGGGAACCTCGGCGATACCCGCGGCGGCCAGCTCCTCGAAATGCTTCCGCAGCGCGTCCCGTCCGCTCCGCTGGCCCGAGCCGATGGGATCCTCGAAAGTGGCCTCGTCGGCGTACAGCTCCAGCAGCCCGTCCACATCCGCGGCGTTGAGCCGACGGCTGTGCTCGAGAATGAGCTTCTTCCGGCTTCGTTCGTCAATCAACGTGTGCCTCCGTGTGCTTGCCGTCGCTCTCCGCACGACTGCCTTCGCCGCGGCCGAGCTCCCGGTCGATGAACTGGAAGATCTCGTCGGTGCTGGCGTCCTGGATGCGGCCGGTCACCTCGGCGTCCTCTGCGGCATCGCCATGCAGGGTGTCCAGCTTCGCCAGCGTGCTCCGCAGGCGCTTGCGCAGCGCGTCCCAGACGGCCTCGTCCCGGGCGACGGTGAGGACCGTGCCCTCCAGCCGCTCCAGCTCGCCCAGCACCGGGGTGAGCGGATCCACGTCCCCGGGCGCCAGCTCGGTGCGCAGATGCGCGGCAAGGGCGGCCGGGTTGGGCTGGTCGAAGATGAGCGTGGTAGCCAGCCGCAATCCGGTGACGGCGGTCAGCCTGTTCCGCAGCTCGATCGCGGTCAGCGAGTCGAAGCCCAGGTCCAGGAAGCCGCGTTCGGCCGGAATCCGGCCCGGATCGGAGTGGCCGAGCGCGGCCGCGGCGTGCGTGAGCACCAGGTTGAGCAGCACCCGGTGCTGCTCGTCCCGGGGGAGCGCCGCGAGGTGGCCGGACCAGTCGGTGGGCGCCCGGCCGGTGGCGGCGGTACGCCGCGCCGGGCCGCCGCCGGTGAGCGCCCGCAGCGGGGCGGGCAGGGTGAGCGCGGGCTGCCCGGCCAGCGCCCGTACGTCCAGGTCGATGGCCACGAGGTGCGGCGCGCCGTGCCGTACGGCGGCGTCCAGCAGTCCCAGCGCCCGTTCACCGGACATCGCACCGATGCCCGAACGGGCCATCCGGGCCCGGTCCGCCTCGTCCAGGTGCCCGGTCATGCCACTGGTGTCGGCCCACAGCCCCCAGGACACCGACACTCCCGGCAGGCCGAGGGCGCGACGGTGGGCGGCCAGGGCGTCGCAGAAGGCGTTAGACGCGGCGTAGTTGGACTGTCCCGACGACCCCAGGGTGGCCGCCGTCGAGGAGAACATCACGAACAGCGCCAGCGGCAGATCCGCCGTCGCCGTGTGCAGATGCGCCGCGGCCGTGGCCTTCGGCTCCCACACCCGGGCCAGCCGCTCCGGAGTCTGGGAGGTGAGGACGGCGTCGTCCAGCACACCGGCGGCGTGGACGACACCGGTCAGTGGATGCGCCGGGTCGACTCCGGCCACCAGGTCCGCCACCTCGACCGGATCGGTGACATCGGCGGCGCGGACCCGCACCTGAGCGCCCAACTCCTCAAGCCGCTCGGCCAGTTCGGGGACCCCGGGGGCGTGCGGGCCGCTTCGGCTGACGAGCAGCAGATGCTTGACACCCCAGGTGCGTACCAGATGTTCGGCGACCAGGCCGCCCAACGTGCCCGTGCCGCCGGTGATCAGCACGGTGCCGTCCGGGTCAGGCACTCCACCGCCACCGGACGCTTCCGTGGCGTCCGCCGGGGCCGGACACCCCACACCGGCCCGCCCCAGCCGGGGCACCAGTACGCGTCCCGTACGCACCGCCACCTGCGGCTCATGCAGATCCACCGCGCGGACGACCGCCTCCGCGGCGCCACCGGGTCCGGTGCCGTGGTCGACGTCGAGCAGAACGAACCGTTCGGGGTTCTCCGACTGGGCGCTGCGGATAAGCCCCCACGCCCCGGCCCCGACCGGATCCACCGCGACGCCCTCACCCTCGCTGGAGTCGGCCATGGCCACCGCGCCGCGCGTGACCACCACCAGCCGGGCATCGGCCAGCGCGGCCCGCCCCAGCCACCCCTGCACCAGCCCCAGCAGCCCGTCCACCGCCCGCAGCCCCTCGCGGGCGTCGGCGGAGGCCCCGGACGCGTGGCAGGGCGTCAGGACGACCGAAGGCGCGGGCGCACCGGCGTCAATGGCCGCGACCAGCGCCTCCAGATCCGGATAGCGCACGACGTCCGCGCCCTCCGCCATCGCCACCGAGGCCGCCAGGCCCTGTGGATCCTCGCCCACGACCACCCATTCGCCGTCCCCCACCACAGACCGTTCCTCCGGCCCGGTGGCAGGCACCGGCAGCGGAGTCCAGCCCAGCGTGAACAGCCCGTCCACCCCGCGCCCGGCCGCGGCCGCCCGCAACCCGTCGGCACCGGCCGGTCGCGTGACCAGCGAATCCACCGTCAGCACCGGGGCGCCCACGGCGTCGGCCACCGCCATCCGCAGCGCCTGCCGCTCCTCGTCGCGGGCCAGCCGCACCCGCACACTGGTCGCCTCGGACGCCCACAGGGACACGCCGTTCCACACGAACGGCAGCCGTACCCGGTCGTCGTCCTCCTGCCCCTCCGGCCGGTCCATGAGCAGCGACGGATGCAACGCCGCGTCCAGCAGCGCCGGATGGATCCCGAACCCGCTCCGGTCACCGGCGGCATCGGGCAGGACCACCTCCGCGAGGACGTCCGCGCCGTGCCGCCAAGCGGCGGTCAGGCCCTGGAAGGCCGGTCCGTACGCGTAGCCGGCCGCCCTCACCTGCTCGTAGAACCCGTCGATGTCCAGCGGCTCCGCACCCGCCGGAGGCCATACGCCACCCAGCCCCTCCGCCTGCCCGGGGGCGTCGGCTGGCGGGGCCAGCACACCCCGCGCATGGCACACCCACTCCGCGGGACCTCCCCCGTCATCCTCCGGGCACGTGTACACGGCCACCTCACGCCGCCCGTCCTCCGCCGCGGCGCCCACCACCACCTGCACCCGCAAACTGCCCGACGCGGGCAACACCAGCGGCCGCTGGAGCGCCAGCTCCTCCACACCACCGCACCCCACCTCGTCGGCGGCCCGCAGCGCCCACTCCACCAACACCGCACCCGGCGCCAGCACCGCACCCGCCACCACATGCTCACCGAGCCACGGATGGGTGCGCGGCGACACCCGGCCGGTCAGCAGACGCGTCGAGCCGTCGGCCACCTCCACCGCCGCGCCCAGCACCGGATGGCCTGCGGACACCAGCCCGAGACCGGCCGGATCGCCACCGGTCCCGGACTCGCCGTCGATCCAGTAGCGCTCGCGCTGGAAGGCGTACGTCGGCAGGTCGATGACGCGGGGCGCCGGATCGCTGAGGAACCAGCGGGACCAGTCCACCTCGGCCCCGGCCGTGAAGGCTTGGGCCACCGAGCGCGCCAGCTGCGCCGTCCCGCCATGGTCCCGGCGCAGGGTGGGGATGGTGGTTGCCTGGACTGCGGCTTCCTCGAAGGTTTCCTGCATGCCGATGGTGAGGACGGGGTGGGTGCTGGCTTCGATGAAGACGCGGTGGCCGTCGTCCAGCAGGGCTCGTACGGCGTCGGCGAACCGCACGCGCTCGCGCAGATTCGTCACCCAGTAGCCGGAATCCAGCTCGGCGGTGTCCAACCGGCCACCGGTGACAGCCGAGTAGAACGCCACCCCGGAGCGGGTCGGTGTGACCCCGGCCAGGAGGCCGTTCAGTTCGTCGGTGATCTGGTCGATCTGTGGGCCGTGTGAGGCGTAGTCGACGTCGATGAGCCGTGCCCGGCTACCGGCTTCCTGGCATGCGGTCACCGTGTGGGCGACCTCATCTGGGGGTCCGGAGATGACGACGGATCCGGGTCCGTTGACGGCGGCCAGGGCCACGCCTTCGGCGTGTTCGTCCAGTCCGGTCAGGAATTCCTCGGCCCGGTCCTGGCTCATTGCGAGGGATGCCATGGCGCCGCCGCCTGCGAGTTTGCGCAGTGCCTGGCTGCGTAGTGCCACGATCTTGGCGCCGTCGTCCAGGGACAGTGCGCCCGCCACCACGGCTGCGGCGATTTCGCCTTGGCTGTGGCCGACGACGGCGGCTGGGGTTACGCCGTGGTGGCCCCATACGGTTGCCAGTGACACCATGATGGCCCAGAGGACGGGTTGGACGACGTCGACGCGGACCAGGTCGGCGGCGTCGGGGGCACCGCGCAGGACGTCGGTGAGGGACCAGTCCACGTACGGGGACAGGGCCTGTTCGCATTCGGCGACGCGGGTGGCGAAGACCGGTGACTCATCCAGCAGTGCGGCGCCCATTCCGGCCCACTGCGAGCCCTGCCCCGGGAACACCAGCACCGGACCCGTGCCGCCCGTGGCCGCCGCGCTGCCCGGATCGACCACCCCGGGATGGGCGTCACCGGCGGCCAGCGCCACCAGCCCCGCCAGCAACTCTTCGCGCTTCTCGCCGACGACGACCGCGCGGTGGTCGAACACCGACCGAGTCCGGATCAGCGACCAGCCCACCTCGGCGGGCGTTACGTCCGCATCGGCGGCCACCCGCTCGGCCAGCGCCCGCGCCTGCCCCCGTAACGCCGCGGCGCTGTGTCCCGACACCACCCACGGCACGGCGCCGATGTCCTCGGTGTCCGGGCGCGTGGCGGGCTGCTCCGTCGCGTTCGGCGCCTCCTCCAGGATCAGATGGGCGTTGGTGCCACTGATCCCGAAGGAGGACACGCCTGCGCGGCGCGGACGCTCATCCGTCACCCAGGGGACCTGTTCGGTCAGCAGCCGCACGGCACCGGCGCTCCAGTCCACATGCGGGGTGGGTGCGTCGATGTGCAGCGAGGCGGGCAGCAGTTGGTGCCGCAACGCCATCACCATCTTGATGACACTGGCAGCCCCGGCGGCGGCCTGGGTGTGCCCGACGTTCGACTTGACCGAGCCGAGCCACAGCGGTCGCCCGTCCGGCCGGTCCTGTCCGTACGTGGCCAGCAGCGCTTGGGCCTCGATCGGGTCGCCCAGCGTCGTACCGGTACCGTGCGCCTCCACCGCGTCCACCTCGCGCGGCGCCAGCCGGGCGTTGGCGAGCGCCTGCCGGATGACACGCTGCTGGGACGGCCCGTTCGGCGCGGTCAGACCGTTGCTCGCCCCGTCCTGGTTGACCGCCGAACCACGGATCACAGCCAACACCCGGTGGCCATTGCGCCGCGCGTCCGACAACCGCTCCAGCAGCACCAGTCCGACACCCTCGGAGAAGCCGGTGCCGTCTGCCGCCGCCGCGAACGCCTTGCACCGCCCGTCCGGCGACAGCGCGCGCTGACGGGAGAACTCGGTGAAGCCACCCGGCGTCGCCATCACCGTCACCCCGCCCGCCAGCGCGAGGGCGCATTCGCCCTGCCGCAGCGCCTGCGCCGCCATATGCGTCGCCACCAGCGACGACGAACACGCGGTGTCCACCGTCACCGCGGGCCCCTCCAGGCCGAAGGAGTACGACACCCGCCCCGACACCACACTGCCGAGGTTGCCGGTGGCGACGTAGCCCGCCGCGTCGCTGGTCGTCTGTCCGATGAGCGACAGATAGTGGTACGAGTCCACTCCCGCGAACACGCCGGTGTCGCTCCCGCTCAGCTCGTCGCGCCTGATACCGGCGCGCTCGAACGCCTCCCACGCCGTCTCCAGCAGCAGCCGCTGCTGCGGGTCCATCGCCGCGGCCTCGCGGGGGCTGATCCCGAAGAAGTCGGCGTCGAAGTCGGCCACGTCGCGCAGGAAGCCGCCCTCCCGGGCACTGCTCGTCCCGGCGCGCTCGGGGTCCGGGTCGTAGAGGCCGTCCAGGTCCCAGCCGCGGTCCTCGGGAAAGGAGGAGATGACGTCCTCCCCCTCGCACACCACCCGCCACAGGTCCTCGGGAGAGGCCACGTCACCGGGGAAGTGGCAGGCCATGCCGATGATGGCGATGGGCTCCCGGGCCCGCTCGTCGGCCTCGCGCAACTGCCGTTTGGCCAGGCGCAGATCGGAGGTCGCCCGCTTGAGATAGCTGCGGAGCTTCTCGTCGTCCGTCATGTCACATCAACCCGATCGTCACGGCCGTCTGGATTCATCGGAGGGCGGGGAGGGTCAGCGGAGACTGTCGTCGAAGGGGGCGTTCAGCTCGCCGTCGAGCACCTGGAACAGCTCCTCGTCGGTGGCCGACTCCAGATCGTCCTCACCGGGCTCCTCATCGGCATCGCCGTCCACCCTGCGCAGCAGCTCCCGCAGCCGCCCTGCGATGCGCGTCCGCTCCTCCGGGTCGTCGGCCACCGCGCCCAGCGCCGCGCCGATGGCGTCCAGCTCGGCGAGGATCGAGCCGGTGCGGGCCGTTCCGGCCGGGGCCAGCAGCTCGTCCAGGAGCCGGACGACGGCGGTGGGCGTGGGGTGGTCGAAGACCAGCGTGGCAGGCAGCCGCAGCCCGGTGGCGGCGCCGAGCCGGTTCCGCAGCTCGACGGCGGTCAGGGAGTCGAAGCCCAGCTCGCGGAAGTTCTGCGCGGGGTGGATCGAATCCGCCGCGTCATGGCCCAGCACCGTCGCGGTGTGGCCGCGCACCAGCTTGAGGAGCGCCTGCTGCCGGTCCTCCGCGGAGAGCGCCGCGAGCGGCTGAGCCGGGTCGGTGGCGGATACCTCGGCGGCCTTTGCGGCCACCTGCGGGGTGCCGCCGCGTACGAGGGTGCGGAAGAGGGGCGGTGGCTCGGTGTCCCGGGCCTGACGGGCGAGGGCGGCCAGGTCCAGGCGGATGGGCGCCAGGGTGGGCATGCCGCTGGCGAGGGCGATGTCGAGCAGCGCGAGCCCCTGTTCGGTCTCCAGCCCCACGATGCCCGCCCGCGCGAGCCGGGCCCGGTCGGCGTCGGTCATGTCCCCGGTCATCCCGGTGGCCTGCTCCCAGTAACCCCAGGCCAGGGAGGTCGCGGGCAGACCCTGGGCGTGGCGGTGCTGAGCGAGGGCGTCGAGGAAGGCATTGGCGGCCGCGTAGTTGCCCTGCCCCGCGGCGCCGAGCAGCCCGGCAGCGGCGGAGAACAGCACGAACGCCGAAAGCCCCAGGTCCCGGGTCAGCTCGTGCAGATGCCACGCCGCGTCCGCCTTCGCCCCTAGCACGTCGTCGACCTGGGCGGGCGTCAGCGCTTCGACCGTGGCATCGCGCAGCAATCCGGCGGCATGGACCACCGCGGTGAGCCGATGACGCTCGGGAATCGACTCCAGCAGCGTGGCGAGGGCCGCCCGGTCAGAGGTGTCACACGCGGCGACGGTGACCTCCGCGCCCCGTTCGGCCAGCTCCGCCACCAGCCCGTCTGCCCCCGGCGCGTCCAGCCCCCGGCGGCTGGCAAGCAGCAGCCTTCGTACGCCGTGGCGGGCCACCAGATGGCGGGCGGTGGCCGCGCCCAGCGTGCCGGTGCCGCCGGTGATCAGGACGGTGCCCTCCGGATCGAGGGGCTGGGGAATCGCCAGGACGATCTTGCCGATGTGGCGGGCCTGGCTGAAGTGGCGGAACGCCTCGGGAGCCCGGCGGATGTCCCACACCGTGGTGGGCAGGGGGCGCAGCGTTCCGCCCTCGAACAGCGCCGACAGCTCGGTCAGTATCTGCTGGATACGGTCCGGACCGGCGCCGCTGACGAGGTCGAACGCCCGGTAGACGACCCCTGCGTGCTCGGCGCCGACCTCGGCGGGGTCACGGATGTCGGTCCTGGCCATGTCGATGAAGCGACCGCCGGGGGCCAGCAGCCGCAGCGACGCGTCCACGAAGTCACCGGCCAGTGCGTTGAGCACCACATCGACGGACCCGGCGGCCTCGCGGACCCGGTCCTCGAAGTCCAGCGCACGGGACGAGGCGATGTGGCGGTCGTCGAAGCCACGGGCCCGCAGCGCATGCCACTTGCCGGGGCTCGCGGTGGCGTACACCTCGGCCCCCCAGTGCCGGGCCAGTTGCACGGCCGCCAGCCCGACGCCACCGGTGGCCGCGTGCAGCAGCAGCTTCTCCCCCGAGCGCAGCCCCGCGAGATCGGCCAGCCCGTAGTACGCGGTGAGGAAGGCCGACGGGATGGTGGCCGCCCGCGCGTACGACCAGCCGTCCGGCATCCGGGTGATGAGCCGGGCGTCGGTGACGACCAGCGGCCCGGTGCCGTTGAACAGGCCCATCACCCGGTCGCCCACGGCGAACCGGCCCGTGTCCGGGCCCACTTCGACCACCACGCCCGCTCCGTCGCCACCGAGCGGCCGCGGGTCCGCCACCATGCCCAGCGCCACCACGACGTCATGGAAGTTCACCCCGCCCGCGTGCAGCGCCACCCGCACCTCGCCGGGGCCCAGCGGGCGTGTGTTGTCCGGGCAGTCGACCAGGGCGAGATGGTCCAGGCTGCCGTGCCCGGTGAGCCCCAGCCGCCACGCTGCCGGGCCCTCGGGCGGGGTGAGCCGCTTGGCGGCGTCGTCATGGGCGAGCCGGGCTACGTACGCCTGGCCACCGCGCAGGGCGATCTGCGGCTCGCCCGAGGCGACCGTGCCCGCCACTGCGCGCTGCGAAGTGGCCTGCTCATCCAGGTCGAGCAGCAGCAGACGGCCGGGGTTCTCCGACTGGGCGCTGCGCACCAGGCCCCAGGCGGCGGAGGCGGGCAGGTCATGGACGTCGTCATGGCCGTGGGTGGCGACAGCGCGCCGGGTGACGACGGCCAGCCGGGAGCCGGTGAACTCGGGCGCGGCGAGGAAGCCCTGGAGCAGCGAGAGCACGGCCGTGCCGACGCGGTGCGTGTGCTCGACCGGGTCGGCGTCCGGGGGAGTGGTGACGGTGGCGAACACGACGTCGGGTGCCGGAGTGCCCTCCGCGATGGCCGCCCGGAGGGCGTCGAGCCCGGGATGACACATGGCGTCGGGCAGGGCGGCGGCCAGCGCTTCCGCGCCGCCGGATCCGAGGACGGCCGTACGGAGCACCGGGCCACCCTCGGACCCGTCCTCGGGCAGGGGCAACGGTGCCCAGGCGAACTGGAACAGCGCATTGCGGCTCGCGGAACGGGCGCGGCCGAGCTGGGCGCCTTGCGGCACGGGCCGCAACACCAGGTCGTCCACGGCCGCCACCGGCGTGCCGACTGGATCGCAGACGTGCAGCGCCAGCCGGTCCGCCGCCGTGGGCGTGATGCGCACCCGCAGGGCGTCGGCACCGGTGGCGCACAGCCGCAGACCGCTCCAGGCGAAGGGGAGGAGGACCTGCTGCGCCTCCTCGGAATCGGGTGCGACGGCGAGAGCGCGGGCGTGCAGCGCGGCGTCGAGCAGGGCCGGGTGGATGCCGTATCCGGTGGCGGAGGCGCGTTCGCCCTCGGGCAGCGCCACTTCGGCGTAGAGCTGGTCGTCCAGCCGCCATGCCGCGGTGAGCCCCTGGAACGACGGGCCGTAGGCGTAGCCGTGGTCGGCGAGCCGGGCGTAGAAGTCCTGCACGGGCAGCGGTGTCGCCCCCGGTGGCGGCCACGCGCTGTCGAGGGCGACGAGGCTGCGCGCGGGTGAGGGGGCGAGGGCACCGGTGGCGTGCCGCGTCCACGCCGTGTCACCGCTCTCGGCGGCGGGACGGGAATGGATGGTGAGGGAGCGCCCACCGTCGTGGCCGGGGGCGCCGACGACGACCTGCACATCGACCGCCTCGCCGTCCGGTACGACCAACGGCGCGGCCAGAGTCAGCTCGGACACCTGGTCACAACCGGTCCGGGCGGCGGCGTGCAGGGCGAGCTCGGCGAAGGCGGTCCCGGGCAGCAGCACGGTGTCCAGTACCCGGTGGTCGTTCAGCCAGGGGTGGGTCTGCGGGGACAACCGACCGGTCAGCACATTGGTGCCACCCTCGGCCACGTCCACGACAGCACCGAGCAGCGGATGCCCGGCGGCCATCAGACCCAGTTCGGTCGGATCGCCACTGGGCCCGCTAGGGCGGTCGAGCCAGTAGCGTGCGCGCTGGAAGGCGTATGTCGGCAGGTCGATGACGCGGGGCGCCGGGTCGGTGGGGAACGAGCGGGACCAGTCCACCTCGGCCCCGGCCGTGAAGGCTTGGGCGATGGCGTGGATCATTTGCGCCGTCCCGCCGTGGTCGCGGCGCAGGGTGGGGATGGTGGTTGCCTGGACTGCGGCTTCCTCGAAGGTTTCCTGCATGCCGACGGTGAGGACGGGGTGGGTGCTGGCTTCGATGAAGACGCGGTGGCCGTCGTCGAGCAGGGCTCGTACGGTGTCGGCGAATCGCACCCGCTCGCGCAGGTTCGTCACCCAGTACGCCGTGTCCAGACCGCTGGTGTCCATCCGGCCGCCGGTGACGGTGGAGTAGAACGCCGCCTCTGCCTGGGCTGGTTCGATACCGGCCAAGAGGTCGGTCAGCTCGTCGCGGATCTGGTCGATCTGTGGGCCGTGTGAGGCGTAGTCCACGTCGATGAGCCGTGCCCGGCTACCGGCCTCTTGGCATGCGGTCACCGTGTGGGCGACTTGATCGGGGGGTCCGGAGATGACGACGGACCCGGGTCCGTTGACGGCGGCCAGGCCCACGCCTTCGGCGTGTTCGCCCAGCCCGGTCAGGAACTCCTCGGCCCGGTCCTGGCTCATTGCGAGGGATGCCATGGCGCCGCCGCCCGCGAGTTTGCGCAGTGCCTGGCTGCGTAGTGCCACGATCCTGGCGCCTTCGTCCGGGGACAGCGCGCCCGCCACCACGGCTGCGGCGATTTCGCCTTGGCTGTGGCCGACGACGGCTGCGGGGGTCACGCCGTGGTGGTCCCATACGGCGGCCAGTGACACCATGACGGCCCAGAGGACGGGTTGGACGACGTCGACGCGGCCCAGATCGGCGGCGTCGCGGGCACCGCGCAGGACGTCGGTGAGCGACCAGTCCACGTAAGAGGAGAGGGCCTGTTCGCACTCGGCGACTCGGGCAGCGAAGACCGGTGACTCATCCAGCAGTGCGGCGCCCATCCCGGCCCACTGCGAACCCTGCCCCGGGAACACCAGCACCGGGCCCGCTCCCGAGGCAGCGGTGGACTGGGCGGACGTCACACCGGCGGGCTCCACCACTGCCGGGTGCGACTCCCTGGCGGCCAGGGCCATGAGACCAGCCGTCAGCTCGTCGCGGTCCTTGCCCACGACGACCGCTCGGTGGTCGAACACCGAGCGGGTACGGATCAGCGACCAGCCCACCTCGGCGGCCGTTACGTCCGCATCGGCGGCCACTCGCTCGGCCAGCGCCTGCGCCTGGCCTCGTAAGGCCGTAGCGCTTCGCGCCGACACCACCCAGGGCACCACACCGCTGGCGTCGGGCTCCGGCCGCGTTGCGGTGTCTTCCGCCTCCTCAGGGGCCTGCTCCAGGATGAGATGGGCGTTCGTCCCCGAGATGCCGAACGCGGACACCCCGGCCCTGCGCGGCCGTTCTTCCCGGGCCCACCGGACCGGCTCGGTGAGCAGCCGTACGCCCCCCGAGGCCCAGTCCGCGTGCGGGGTCGGTGTGTCGATGTGCAGCGAGGCGGGCAGCCGCTCGTGGCGCAGCGCCATCACCATCTTGATGACACTGGCCGCACCCGCGGCGGCCTGGGTGTGGCCCAGGTTCGACTTGATGGAGCCCAGCCACAGCGGCCGGTCCTCCGCCCTTCCCTGCCCGTACGTGGCCAGCAGCGCCTGGGCCTCGATCGGATCGCCGAGCGTCGTCCCGGTGCCATGGCCCTCCACCGCGTCCACCTCGGCGGCGGACAGATGGGCGTTGGCGAGCGCCTGTCGGATGACGCGCTGCTGGGACGGCCCGTTCGGCGCGGTCAGTCCGTTGCTCGCCCCGTCCTGGTTGACCGCCGAACCACGGATCACCGCCAGCACCCGGTGGTTGCGGCGCCGCGCCTCACCAAGGCGCTCCAGTACGACGAGCCCGGCGCCCTCTCCCCATCCGGTGCCGTCGGCCGCGGAGGCGAAGGGCTTGCACCGGCCGTCGGGGGCCATGCCGCGCTGCCGGGAGAACTCGATGAACGCTCCCGGAGTAGCCATCACGGCCACGCCACCTGCCAGTGCCAGATCGCATTCGCTGTGGCGTAGCGCCTGGCAGGCCAGATGGATGGCCACCAGCGACGACGAACACGCCGTGTCGACCGTCACCGCGGGCCCTTCGAGGCCCAGCGAATAGGCCACCCGCCCTGACACCACACTGCCGAGGTTTCCAGCCCCGACGTAGCCCTCCACCTCGCTGGTGATGTTCCCGATGACCGACAGATAGTCGTGGGAACCGATTCCGGCGAACACACCGGTGTTGCTGCCGCTCAGGGTGTCACGACGGAATCCCGCCCGTTCGAACGCCTCCCACGCCGTTTCCAGGAGCAGCCGCTGCTGCGGGTCCATGGCCAGCGCCTCACGTGGGCTGATGTCGAAGAACGCCGCGTCGAATGCGGTGGCGTCGTAACAGAATCCGCCCTGGTCCACATAGGACGTGCCGTAGTGCTCGGGGTCCGGATCGAAGAGTTGGTCGAGACTCCAGCCGCGGTCGGTCGGAAACGCGGAAATGGCGTCGTCGCCCTGCGCCACCAACTGCCAAAGGTCCTCGGGCGACCGCACTCCGCCCGGATAGCGGCACGCCATTCCCACGATGGCGACCGGCTCCGGCTCGGCGGAATCGATCTCGCGCAGACGCTGGCGGGTCTGGCGCAATTCGGCCGTGACCCACTTGAGGTGGTCGAGAAGCTTCTCTTCGTTGGACATCTAGCGCAAGCTCCTTGGCGCGGCGCGGAGGGTGGAGGTCATCGGGCTCATGATTTTCCGAACTCATCGGAAATGAGGTCGAAAATGTCTTCCGCTGTTGCTGTCTCCAGCTCGCTGTGAGCCGTGGAACGGTCCGCTTCGTGTCCCGTGTCGCTCCACTTGGCCAGCAGCAGTTGCAGTCGGCCCGTGATGCGGCGACGGGCCGCCTCGTCCACCGCGGACGGCTCCGACACCGAGTCCCAGGTGTCGAGGTCCGAGAGCAGCCGTCCCTCGGAGCTCACCCCCGTGTCGACGAGTCGCTCGCGCAGAAATTCCGCCAGCTGGTGAGAGGTGGGGTGATCGAATATGAGCGTGGGCGGCAGATCGATACCGGTGGTGGCGGTGAGCCGGTGCCCGAATTCGACCGCGGTGAGGGAGTCGAACCCCAGCTCCTGGAATGGCTGGGTGGGAGGAACGGCGTCCGTACTGGAATGGCCGAGGATCGCGGCCGCGTGCGTCTGGAGGTGATGGACAAGGAGCTGATGTTGCTGGGCTGGTGAGCAGTTCGCCAATTGCTTCTGGAGCGAGGTGATGGCAGCCGTCGCATCCGGGGCGTCGCCGTCGGACGACGACGGGGTGGGCATGAATCGGGCGAGGAGCGGACTCGGCCGTTGCGTCGTAAAGCTGGCAGGGAATTTCTGCCAGTCGATGTCCGCGACGGTGACGGTCGTGTCGTTGTGGTCGAGGGAGTGCTGAAGGGAGGCGATGGCGAGATCCGGGTCGAGCGGATTCATGCCGCGCCGGTTGTAGTAGTCGATGACGGCCTCGTCGGCGGCCATGCCCGCGTCGTTCCAGGGCGCCCACGCGATGCTGGTGGCGGGGAGTCCTTGGGCGCGTCGGTGTTCGGCGAGGGCGTCGAGGTAGGTGTTGGCGGCGGCGTAGGCGGCCTGCCGGCTGCCGCCCCAGGAGGCGGCGCCGGAGGAGAAGAGAACGAAGGCGCTGAGATCGCGGTCCTTGGTCAGCTCATGGAGGTGGGTGGCGGCGAGCGCCTTGGGCTGAAGGATGGCGTCGATGTGTGGGAGGTCGCTCTCCGCGAGCGAGGCGTTCTCCGCGATTCCGGCGGCGTGGATGACGGCGGTGAGGGGGTATTCGGTGGGAATGGTTTCGATGAGGTGGTGGAGTGCGGTGCGGTCGGAGACGTCGCAGGCGGTGATGGTGACGGTGGTGCCGAGGTCGGTGAGTTCTTGGGTCAGTTGGTGGGCGCCTGGTGCGTTGGGGCCGGTGCGGCTGGTGAGGTGGAGGTGTGGTGCGCCGTTGCGGGCGAGCCAGCGGGCGAGGTGGGCGCCGAGTCCGCCGGTGCCGCCGGTGATGAGCGTCGTACCGGTCGGCTGCCAGGGGACCGCCAGGGCATCGGTGGCGGGCGCGCGCTCAAGGCGGCGGCCGAGGACGGTCGAACGGATCGCCACCTGATCCTCGGGCTGGCCGGACCCGAGAAGCGCCGCGAGGCGGCCGGGCGTGCGGGCATCGAGGGTGTCGGGCAGATCGATCACACCGCCCCAGAGCCGGGGGTGTTCCAGCGCGGCAACCCGGCCGAAACCCCAGATCTGCGCCTGGTGCGGATGGGGAAGCGCATCGGAGGGCGTGGCCGCCACGGCGCCCTGGGTCAGGCACCACAGGGGTGCGGGCAGCGCGAGTTCGTCGAGGGCCTGGACGAGGGCCGTGGTAGCGGCCAGTCCCGCGGGAACGGCCGGGTGATCCGGGTGGTGGGTCTCCTCGAGGGCGAGGAGGCTCAGCACACCGACGGGTGTGGTCCGTCCCCCGGAAGGATCGGCGAGCTGCTGGGTGAAGGCTTCGCGATGAGCAGTGGTGGTGTCGATGGTGAGCGTCTCGCGCGCCGCACCGTGGGCATCGAGCGCCTCGGCGGCGGCCAGGACGACCGGGTGCTCGGTCAGGCCGGAGGGGACAAGGAGCAGCCAAGTGCCGCTGAGCACAGGTGTGGCGACCGCGTCGGGCAGCGGGTCCCAGGCGATCCGGTAGCGCCACGAGCCGATGGTGGCGTGCTCCCGGTGCCGTCGCCGCCAGGCCGAGAGGAGGGGGAGGGCAGGGAGCAGCGCGTCGATGCCGGGGTCGTTCTTCTCCAGCTGGAGTGTGCTGGTGAGGGCATCCACGTCCTGCGCCTCGATGGCGCCCCACAGCTGTGCCTCGACCGGGTCCTGCTGCGCGCTGTGTTCGTTGGTACGCCGGGCGGGCGGGGCGAGCCAGAAGCGTTGGTGTTGGAAGGCGTAGGTGGGTAGTTCGAGGGTGCGTGGGGCTGGGCTGGCGGGGAACCAGGGTGTCCAGTCGATGTCGGTTCCGGTGGTGTGGAGCCGTGCGAGGGTGTTGGCGAGGGCGCGGGCGTCGGGTTGTTTACGGTTTAGAGTCGCCGCCACCAAGGGGTTGAAGCGTTCGTTGTCTGCGGTGTCGTGGTGGAGGGTGTGGTGTGTTGCGGTGGCCAGGACGGGGTCGGGGCCCAGTTCCAGGAAGACGCTGGTCTCGGGTGCGGTG
>NZ_JBIRQF010000039.1:0-29751 GCF_044333065.1 Streptomyces sp. NPDC021115 | reverse complement strand
ATCAACGCCAACCCCCGACTGCCATGGTCATTCCTCGCCCATACCGGCCTGACCATCCACCCACCACACCCACCGAACTTACGAAAAGATCAGTAAGAAATCATCTCATTTGATGAGTCGGCGGTAGCAGATGAGGGTGCAGGCGATGCTAGCGAGGACATCGTGCGTTCTACGGCGTGGCCATGTCCGCCGCCGCCGAGACCGCGAGTTGGCGGAGCTGCCCTTGTGATCCGTGCCGATCAGTGTTTCGCGGTATCGGTCACGTCGAGGTGGAGCGGTGGGGGGTTGCGTCCGGGAAGCTCTTCTTCATCAGCGCGGAGGCGGTTCCCCGGTCCTGTTGGTAGTCGAGCGACCGGCGGCACTGGGCCTCGCTGAACCCGAGCCGGCGGAGCAGTACGGCCTCGGAGAGAAGACGGGCGGAGGTGAGCATGGCCACCATCTGGTCAACGGTCGTCTTGGCGGACGGAGTGTGCCCGAGCCCGTGGCGGACGTCCTGCAGTGGGCCCGAAGTCAGGAAGAAGGTCACGGCATAGGTGAAGCGTCCGGTGCGGACTGCTTGATCGAACTGGGCGACGAACCTGTCAGCTTCAGACTGGTCAAGGTATCCGCGAGCGGTGGCAGTGTGGGCCCAGGTCCTCAGCCCCATGACGTTGTCGACGGCCGTGGGGTCCCGGACGACAAGGGTCCGGGCCTCCACCGTGACGTCTTCCAGTTCGCGGGCGGCGAGCATCCCTGGATGTCGGTGTGCCAGGGTGCCGTTGCGAAGTGCGGCTTCGGCGCGGAAGTGGAGAACTCGGGTGGCGAGGTGCTGGTCCTCGATGTCGAGTACCTGGGTTGCGTAGTCGGGGTCGGCAAGTACGATCCGGCCGCCGGGGCGGACCACGCGGGTCATTTCATCGATGACCTGTTCTGGATCTTCCACGTGTTGCAGCACGCGGTCTGCCCACGCGCCGTCGAAGCATGAGTCATGGAACGGCAGACGGTGTCCGTCCGCGACGGTGACGTGTGCGAGGCCCCCCTTCCTCATCGTGCCGGCCATGGTCAGGGAACTGTCCGCTCCCACTACCTGTGCTCCGGATTCGGCAGTCAGGGCGAGGGCGCTGTCCCCCTGCTCCGGCACCCACGTCGAGGAAGCGCCCGCCTGGACGGGCCTGGAGGAGTTCTCGTAGTCGCTGCTCGTACGCACCGTAAAACGGTTCGGCGGCCAACCGTCGCAGGATGTCGACGAGTTCGATTGGCCGCGGCCAGCTGTCAACTGCCGTAAACGGGTGGGGAACCCGACGCTGGTTCATGGATGAAACCTAGCCCCAGGTCCATCGCCACCCCTGGATCCACATACCTGCCGAAACCTACCGTTACAGGTACAGCGAGAAACGGGACTGGAGAAGTGAGAACAAACCCCACGAACGAAGCAAACGCTGCCGCTCAGGCGTGAAGCGATGAGAATGCGACAGCTCGAACGAGAACGAGCGAGAATCCGACAGCCTCACCGCGACAGGAACGATCTTCGCGACCCTGTTCCCCCGAAGCTACGGCGAAGTGACGTGTAGCTCTCTGTAGCGGATCTGGGATGTGCTTGTCAGCATTTTTGATCTTCTGGGCTCATCGGGGACCATGCTCGGCGAGGTTGGGCCGGTCATGACGACCGGAGGGAGCGCGGGGTGCGGCAGGAATGAGAGCCGGAGGGCCTGATCGAGGTCTGGACGCTGCTGGAGGAGGACCGATGAGGAGATCCCGCCAGAGTCTCTCTACTGGGGGATGTCGATCAGGACGCGGCTGCGGCCGCCGGCGTCGATGCGGTCGTGGGCCTGGGCGATGCCGGCGAGCGGGAAGCGGGCGCCGACATCGACGGTGAGGGCGCCAACGGCGGCCGCGGCGGTGAGGTCGCGGGCGGCCTGGCGTTTGGCCTCGGCGGGGAAGTCGTCGCTGCCGAGCAGGCGCAGGGTGATGTTGTTGAACAGCAGGGTCCAGAACGGGATCTCGGTGTGGTCGGAGCGGGTGGCGTACGCGGCGATGACCGCGCCGTTCGCGGCGACGGCGTCGTCCAGGTCGACGTTGTCGGACAGGGCGACCTCGACAATCCGGTCCACGCCGTCGGGTGCGTGGGCGCGGATCGCGGCGGCCGGGTCGCCCGAGTCGAGGGCGACGGCGTGGGAGACCACCGCGGGATCGATCCGGTCCAGTTCGGTGCCGCGTCGGACAGTGCCGATGACCGTGGCCCCGCCCCAGCGGGCGAGCTGGGCGGCCAGCGAGCCGACCCCGCCGAGCACGCCGTTGACCAGCACCAGTTTGCCGTTGACGGGGCCGTCGGCGAACACGGTGCGGTGTGCAGTGATGCCGGGGATGCCCAGGCTCGCGCCGAGGTCGTCGGGCAGGTGGTCGGGCAGCGGGACGGCGAGGTCGCCGGGGACGACGGTGTACTGGGCGGCAGTACCGAAGGGGCGGTAGGACTGGGCGCCGTACACCCACACGCGCTGCCCGACGCGGCGCGCGTCGACGCCGTCGCCGACGGAGTCGATGATGCCGGCGGCGTCGCTGTGCGGGATCACCCGCGGATAGGGCATGGCCGAGCCGGTCCAGCCGCGCCGCTTCTTGGTATCGCCGGGGTTGGCGCCGGAGACGGTGACGCGGACACGGACCTCACCGGGGCCGGGGGTGGGGTCGGGTACCTCACCGAGCTGGAGCACCTCGGCGGCCGGGCCCTGCTTGTCGTACCAGGACGCACGCATGTTCAGTCCTTCCGATCACGGGTGTGGGTCTGGGGGCCGGGCTGCTCGTCCGGCCCTCGGATGCCGTCGCCGTCCAGGGCCTCGTGGAGCCAGGCGCGCTCGGCGCGGCTGATGGCGCGGGCGGTGAGCAGCATGCCGCGCCGGTAGGGATCACTGACCTGCTCGGCGCGCAGCGGCGTGTCGCCGTCGTAGAAGAAGCTGGCGGGGGCCTCCAGGAAGTCCAGGCGGCGGCGCAGCACGGCGTGCTGCTCGGCACTGTCGGGCAGCAGCGAGAGGAACGCCAGGATCGTGAACCAGCGGGAGAAGTCGGTGATCTCGTGCTCGGCCGGTTCCCGCAGCCGCCGCAGCATGTCCTCGCGTCCTGCCGCGGTCATGTTCAGCACGTACCGGCCACCGCCCGCCCCGGGGGCAGGGCGCCGTTCGATCAGCCCGGCCTTCGTCAGCCGGTTGATCGCCGGGTAGAGGGTGCCGTCGCTGACCGGACGGCTGTAGCCGGTCAGGTGCGTGATGCGGCGGCGCAGCTCGTGACCGGGCAGGGGGCCTTCGGCGAGGAAGCCAAGGATCGCGAGTTCGAGCATGACCCCAGGATCTCACATCGAAACGATGCTTACATCGTTTCGATGTTACGTTTGATGGGGCCCGCTCCGTACTGCCTGCAAGGCCACCCCGGGCGGACCGGATCGCCCGCGCCGCACCCCTCCCCGAGAGCGCGACATAAGGAAGAAGGCCATGACTGCCCATGCTCCCCGCCAGGCCCACGTCACCTCCACCGACGGCACAAAGATCGCCGTCACGATCACCGGCCAGGGCCGCCCTCTGGTTGTATCTCCGGGCGCCCTCAACGCCGCCCAGGACTGGCAGGTCCTTGCCGATCTGCTGGCCCCGCGCTTCGCCACCTACGCGATCGACCGCCGCGGCCGGGGCGCCAGTGGCGACAACGGTGAGCACACCATCCAGCGGGAGGCCGACGACATCGCCGCCGTCCTCGGCCTCGCCGGGCCCGACGCGATCCTGCTCGGCCACTCCTACGGCGGACTGGTCACCCTCGCCCACGCCCTGCACCAGCCCCCGGCGGCCTTCATCCTCTACGAGCCCCCGATCCCGCTGGGCGGCCCTGTCGGCGGCGACGCCATCGCTCCCTTCGAGGAGGCCGTCCAGGCCGGCGACCTCGACCGAGCCCTCACCCTCGGGCTGCGGAACTTCCTGCGGTTTCCCGAGGAAGCCATCGAGGAGTTCCGTCAGACCCCGTTCTGGGCCATCCGCGCGTCCATGACCCCGACATGGGCCCGCGAGATGCGTGCGATGGACAGCTTCGGCGACGACCTTGCCCGCTTCGCGGCCCTCGACATCCCGACGCTCCTCGTGATCGGCGAACTCAGCCCCCGCTGGCTGACGGACGTCTCCCGCCGCCTGCACCAGGCCCTGCCCGACGCCCGACTCGTCGAGATCCCCGGCGAAGCCCACGACGCCTTCCTCACCGGTCCCCACGCCCTCGCCGACGCCATCGCTGCTTTCGCTGGCGGCCTGCCTTGCCTGCTTAAGCCTTTGCGCGAGCAAGGCTAGTCACGGGCCGCCGGACCCCCGCCGACCCCGGATTCGTTCGCAGAACCCGTTCTCACTCAAAAGCGGGACGGACCCCTTCTGAGACTTGCGCGCAGGGGGCTACTTGTCACTTCGCCGTAGCTTCGGGAGACAGGGCCTTCGCCGTGGCCGCCAAGGCCGAAGCACTACGGGCCCAGGGCGCGGACGTCGTCAAGCTCGCCGCCGAGAGCTCCAGGCGGCCACCAGCGCCGTGGTCGTGGAGACCGCCGTCGCCGCCCTACGCGACCCCGCCGCCCACCACTACGGGACGGTCCAGGGCGGCCCCGCCCTGCGCGCACTCGTCGCCACCGCCATCGCCGACGACACCGGGCTCTCTTGGAGCGCGGACGACGTCCAGATCGCCCTCGGCGTCAAGCACGCCCTCGTCGTACCCGGCGAGGCGTTCAACGTGCCCGGACGCATTTGCGTGTGCTTCGCTGTCGACGACGACACGCTGATCACCGCGCTCGAACGACTGCACACCGCCCTCGGACCCACGCGCCACGAGTCGGCCGCGCCGCAGCTGGAGGAGGCCCGATGAGCCCCCTGAGGAAACTCGAACGGCACATCATCGCGCTTGGCACACTATTTATTCCTTGCAGCAAGATCGACAGACCATCCGCACTTGTCGCCCCATTGCGGACGGTGGCGATTCGTTCGTGGTTGTGCACAGCCGTACCAAGCTCTTCTGACCGCTTGCGGCAGCCTCGCACCGGTGCGCGCCCTGTAGACACCTTCCGAAGCGTGCCCCGCGATGTCCTGGCCGCATGCCGCATGGCGATTCAGGTGCCCGAAGACCTTGAGGCCCGCCTGCGCCAGCTGGCGGCGGCCCAGGGCATCACCGTGGACGAGCTGGTCACCAAAGAACTCACCAAACTCGTCGTCTCGCGTCCCGTCCGCGCCCTCCGCGGCAAGGGCGCGCTGCACGCCGACAGCAGCGCACCCCACTCCCGCGACCTCAAGGCATGCATGCGTGGCGAAGCGGATGACGCGTGAAGCTGATCGTCGACGCGGGCCCCGTCTTCGCCTATCTCTCCGCGAACGACCCTGACCACGCCCGCTGCGCCGCCTACTGGAGAGTTTCGACGGCGAGCTCGTGATCCCCAGCTCGTCCTGGCAGAGGTCTCCTATTTCATCAACACCCGGGTCAAGCGCGCCGTCGGCGCCAAGAAAGCTGTCGAAGCCGAGCTCGCCCTCATCGAAGACATCACCGCAGGCGCCTTCCGGGTCGAACCTGTCGAAGCGCGGGACTGGCCCCGGATCGCCGAGCTCGTCGGCCGCTACCACGACTTCCCACTCGGCATCACCGACGCCTCGGGCATGACCGCGGCAGAGCGCCTGAACACCCCCAAGATCGCGACCCTCGACGCCCGCCACTTCCACGCCGTCGACTCCGCACGATTCGGGCACTTCGAGATCCTCTAGATGTTTCGGGTCAGCACGTTGTTGACAGGCGAACCGGCTTCCGGACGGTCTGCCCGCTCGCGGGCGTCGATCTGATGATCGGGGTTCTGGTCGGCGGTCGAGACTCGCACGTAGCCGATGAGAATGTGTCGGAATCTATCGGCCGGACCGTTTCTCCGACATTGGTTTCCGACGCGAGTTGCCCAAGGCTGGGCTCGATGTAGTTGGGCTTCCACATGAGCCCTGGGCATCGGGCCGCTGGCCGCGTTCGGGCCGAGCCGCGCGGATCCTCCCGCGCATCTCGCAGGAGCTTTGGCCGTCCGCGCGACGTGACACACTGGCGGGGAACGGGGGGGGCGATCCGGTTGGGTCTGGAGATCGAGAGTCGGCCGTCGGAGTTGCCGTACGTCGAGAGGGTATGGCGCAGCCGCAGCATCGAGGTTGGCCGGATGACGTCGATCGCGGCGTCGCATTGGGAGCTTGTCTTCTGGGAGCACGACGGCCAGGTGCAGGCGGCCGTGCTGGGCCCGGAGCCCAGGGCCTGTCTGGCTCCCGTTCCCAAGGACGCCACGTTCTTCGGTATCAGCTTCGCTCTCGGCACCTCTATGCCTCACGTGCCGATCAGCCGGCTTGTGGGTGGCAGCGCGGAGATCCCCGACGTGACGCGGCGCTCCGTGTGGCTGAAGGGTTCCGCCTGGCACGTGCCCGATTACGACAATGCGGAGGCGTTCGTGCGGCGCATGGTGCGTGAGGGCATCGTGGACTGCGACCCGATCGTGCCCGCGGTGCTCGGCGGCGCGGCCCCCGATGTCTCCGAGCGGACCCTCCAGCGGCGTTTCGTCGCGGCGACGGGCCTCACCCGGGGTGCCATCCGGCAGATCCACCGTGCCCGCGGGGCGGCGGTTCTGATCCAGGAGGGGGTGCCGACGCAGGACGTCGTGCACCAGCTGGGCTATTTCGACCAGCCGCACCTGGCGCGGTCCCTGACCCGGTTCATCGGCCGGACCGCCACTCAGCTGGGTGCTCCGGGCAGGGCGGAGCCGCTGTCGCTTCTGTACAAGCCCTCCTCCCCGGTGCCCGCATAGTCTTCCTGACGTAGCCGACGGGGTCGGCCCGCCCCGGCCGGAGCGCTATTCGGCCGGGACCGGGCAGACGACCCCGAACTCATCACGGAGGAATCATGCGCAAGGTTGTTTCGGGTCTGTTCGTCTCGCTCGATGGTGTCGCCCAGTCGCCGAACGAGTGGCAGTTCGATTTCGACGAGGAGATGGGCGCGGCGCTGGGAAAGACGCTGGAGACGGCCGACACGATTCTGCTGGGCCGGGCGACCTTCACCGAGTGGGCCGGGTACTGGCCGACGGTGACCGACGGCGAGGACGCCGGCTTCGCCAAGTGGATCAATGATTCGCCCAAGTACGTCGTCTCCTCCACGCTGGACAGCGTGGAGGACTGGGCGAACAGCACGCTCATCAACGGCGATCTGCCGGCCGCGATCGAGGAGCTCAAGTCGGGCGAGGGGAAGGACATCACCGTCGCGGGCAGCCCCACGCTGGTGCGTTCGCTCCTGGAGCAGGACCTGTTGGACGAACTGGTATTGCTGATCCACCCGGTGGTGGCCGGCGAGGGCCGCAAGAAGCTGTTCGCCGACGACGCCACCCTGAAGAAGCTGGAGCTGGTCAGCGCTCAGCCGACCAGCAGCGGAGTGATCATCGCGACCTACCGTCCGACGCGCTGAGCACTGCTCGACGAGGGCCGGGTACAGGGACGGGGCAGCAGATCGAGCCTGTGGGTGCCGGAAAGTGTGTCACCTGGGCTGACCTGCTGGTTCGAGTTTCCCAGATCTCAGGTAGCTGCCGACTGTTCTGGGGCAGCATGCGAGTCGTGGTGATACGGCTGATCTACCTGCTCGCCTGTCAGACTTTCCGATGGATTGCCCTCCTGACCCGCTCGAGTGCGGCGAAAGATGCCGAGATCTTGATGCTTCGGCATCAGCTCGCCATGGTGCGACGCAACCGGCCTCGGCCTCGGTTCTCCTGGAGCGACAGGGCCGTCATGGCAGCACTGCACCGGATCTTCAGCAACCAGCGGCGTTCACAGCTGCCCTTACTGGTCACTCCGTGAACGGTCCTGCGCTGGCACGCACGGCTCAGCGCCTGGAAGTGGACCTACCCATCCCGAAGTCCAGGAAGACCGCCAACGCCCGAAGCCTTGCGATTAACTGGTCCCGGCCTTCTTCAGAATCTCCCAGACGGTCGAGGCGCCGACTTTGCGTCCCAGGCCCAGCAACTCCCCATGGATCCGTCGGACCCGACACCCGACCGGCCCCTGGATCACCCAGCAGGCACGCAACTACCTCATGGACCTCGGCGACCATGCCGAGTCGATCAAGTTCCCCATCCGGGACCGCGGCACGTACTTCACCGACAGCTTCGATGCTGTCTTCCAGGAGATTGGTGTGCGTGTCATTCCGACACTGCCCCAGGTGCCGCGGATGAACGCCATCGCGGAACGCTGGATCGGATCATGCCGCCGCTTTGATCGCCGCTGAACGACGGTCGGCCAGCGACCTCACAATGGTCTCCCGGCTTGATCGGCTCGGTGGCCTCATTCACGAATACAAGCAGGCCGCATAGGGTGACACGGTTTCCGGCACCCACAGGCTCGAAGCCGATCCGCGGGTGGCGGATGAATTCCGCCGCCTTCAGGGCGAGGGACGCATGGTCGGCATGGTCGGCGACGGCATCAACGACGCCCCCGCCCTGGCCGCCGCCGACGTCGGCCTCGCCATCGGCACCGGCACCGGCACCGGCACCGGCACCGACGTCGCCATCGAAGCCGCCGACATCACCCTCATCTCCGGTTCCCTCAGCGCCGTCGTCACCGCGATCCGGCTCTCCCGGGCCACCATGCGCAATATCCGCCAGAACCTGTTCTTCGCCCTGATCTACAACGCCGTCGGCGTCCCCGTCGCCGCCGGTGCCCTCTACCCCCTGTGGGGTATCCGCCTCAGCCCCGTCATCGCCGCCGCCGCCATGGCCCTGTCCTCCCTGTCGGTCGTCACCAACTCCAACCGCCTGCGCCGCTGGCACACCACCCCGCCGCCACCCCCCACAAAACGCACACTCGCCAGGCGGCAGTCACAGGACCCGGTGCTGCAAGGCGCCAAGCGACCTCCGGGTAACTGAGCCCGGAGGTCGGGCACCGCCCCGGGGTAGAGGGGGCGCCCACCCCAGCCGCGTCTCAGAGGTCGCGCGGATAGGTGCTCCGTGCCCGACGAACGTATGCCTCGCACCGCCCGGCCGCCTGTTCCTGCCCGCAGTCCTCGCACGGCAGCGCCTGACGGGCCGCCCCGTGCCGCACCCGTCCGGTGAGCTGTCGTGAGAAAACACCTCAAAACAGGTGGCGACAGCATCCGGCGCTAGTAATTTCCTGTGAATTGAGACGGTACCTTGCACGGGCCCGTTTCAGTGATCGTTGACGCGGCGCGCGTTGGGGGGAACTGTCCACACCGTTCATGACGCGGGATTAGTCGAACACCTTCCTTGCATCCCGACCCGAGGACCGGAATCTCGTGAAAGAAATCCTCAGCGCCGTTCTCTCCGATGACGCTGCCTCCGAAGACTTCGCCGCGCTCCCCGTACCCGATTCCTATCGCGGCGCGCTCACGCTGAAGGAGGAGGCCGGGATGTTCGAGGGGCTCGCTTCCTCGGACAAGGATCCGGAGAAATCGCTGCACATCAGCGAGGTTCCGACGCCGTCGCCCCGCGCCGGTGAGGTGCTGATCGCGGTCATGGCGAGCGCGATCAATTACAACACGGTGTGGAGCGCCATCTTCGAGCCGCTGCCGACCTTCGCCTTCCTGGAGCGCTACGCCAAGGCCGGGCCGGAGGGCGCCCGGCACGATCTGCCGTATCACGTCGTCGGATCCGATCTGTCCGGGGTCGTGCTGCGCACCGGGCCCGGAGTGCGGCGCTGGAAGCCCGGGGACCGGGTGGTGGCGCACTGTCTGTCGGTGGAGTTGGAGAGCTCCGACGGGCACAACGACACGATGCTCGACCCCGAGCAGCGCATCTGGGGCTTCGAGACCAACTTCGGCGGCCTCGCCGAGATCGCCCTCGTCAAGTCCAACCAGCTCATGCCCAAGCCGGCCCACCTGACCTGGGAGGAGGCGGCCTGCTCGGGGCTGGTGAACTCCACCGCGTATCGGCAGTTGGTGTCCCGGAACGGCGCCGGGATGAAGCAGGGCGACAACGTGCTGATCTGGGGCGCGAGCGGCGGACTCGGCTCGTACGCGACCCAGTTCGTGTTGCACGGCGGCGCCAACCCGGTCTGTGTGGTGTCCTCGGACGCCAAGGCGGAGCTCTGCCGGTCCATGGGCGCCGAGGCCGTCATCGACCGCGGCGCGGAGGACTTCCGGTTCTGGTCGGACGAGCGGACTCCGAATCCGAAGGAGTGGAAGCGCTTCGGGAAGGGGATCCGTGAGCTGACCGGCGGCGAGGACGTCGACATCGTCTTCGAGCACCCGGGGCGGGAGACCTTCGGCGCGTCGGTGTACGTCACCCGCAAGGGCGGCACCATCGTCACCTGCGCCTCCACGTCCGGCTACACCCACGAGTACGACAACCGCTACCTGTGGATGTCGCTCAAGCGCATCGTCGGCTCCCATTTCGCCAACTACCGCGAGGCGTGGGAGGCCAACCGTCTCATCGCCAAGGGAAAGATCCACCCCACCCTCTCCACCGTATTCCCGCTGGCCCAGACCCCGGCGGCGGTGCGGCGGGTCCATGAAAACCGTCACAGCGGCAAGGTCGGCGTACTGTGTCTCGCCCCGACCGAGGGCCTCGGCGTCCAGGACCCTCAGGCCCGCGCCCGTCACCTGCCGTTCATCAACCGGTTCCGCGAAGCCGCCGAGTAGCGTCCCCCGGTCTTCCCGCCTCCCGCACCGAGGGGACCACGGCTCAAGACTAAGGATTTGCGGGTGCGGTTCGGACTCCACTGAAGGCAGCGCGACATCGCGATCCGGATCGGAAGGGACCGACGAGACTTGGAAACGAAGGACGACGCCACAACGGCCTGGATCCGCCGCTATCACTCATCCGATGGCAGTACCGCGCGGCTCATCTGCTTCCCCCACGCGGGCGGTTCGGCCAGCTTCTTCCACCCGGTGTCGGCACGGTTCTCGCCCGACGCCGACGTGGTGGCCCTCCAGTACCCCGGTCGCCAGGACCGACGCCGCGAGCCGTGCATCGAGGACATCGGCGCGCTCGCCGACCTGCTCGTCGAGGAGATCCAGGCCCTCAGCGACAAGCCCACGGTCTTCTTCGGGCACAGCATGGGTGCGGTGCTGGCCTTCGAGACCGCCTTCCGGCTCGAGCAGCAAGGGGTCAAACCGCCCCACGCGGTGATCGCCTCCGGGCGGCGCGCCCCCTCGACCCGCCGGGACGAGCAGGTACACAAGCGCGACGACAACGGCATCATCTCCGAGCTCAGGCTGCTCAACGGCACCGACTCGGCGGTGTTCGGCGATGACGAGCTGCTGAGGATGGCGCTGCCTGCGATTCGCGGCGACTACCGGGCGATCGAGACCTACGCCTGCGAGCCGAGCCGACAAGTTCGCTGTCCCATCACCGTCCTGACCGGCGACGCGGATCCGAAGACGACGCTGGAGGAGGCGATCGCCTGGCGACCGCACACCGAGGGCTGGTTCCAGGTCAAGGTGTTCCCCGGGGGCCACTTCTTCCTCGCCGACCATCAGGCCGAGGTGAACGACGAGATTGCCAGAGCGCTCGAAGCCGCCCGGCCGCCGGGACGGACCGCTCGGGCAGGAAGTTGAGGAGAGGTCTGTGCCGACATCCCGAGAGCTGCCCGCCCTGACCACCGAGGCGCGGCCCGTGCTGGACCCGAGCCCGCTGCGGGAGCTGCGGGCGAGCGCTCCGGTCTGCCGGGTCCATACGCCGGCGGGTGACGAAGCCTGGCTGGTCACCCGGCATGCCGAGGTGAAGAAGCTGCTCCACGACGAGCGGCTGGGCCGCTCCCACCCTAGCCCGGAAACCGCTCCGAGGTATGTCAAGAACTCCCTGCTCGACCTGCTCGTCGCCGACGACCCGCAAGTTGCGCGCGAGGCGCACGCCCGGACACGCGCACTGTTCACACCGAACTTCTCGGCGAAGCGCATCCGCGCTCTGCGCCCGCGAATCGAGGAGTTGGCGAGTGACCTGGTGGAGGACTTCGCAGCGCAGGAACGGCCGGTCGACCTGCACGCGTACTTCTCGTCGCCGTTCTCCCTGCGGATCCTGTGCGAGCTGATCGGGGTGCCGGACGAGGACCGGGAGCGATGCGCGGCGCTGCTGGCCGGTATGGGCCAGATCGACACCGGGCAGTCCATGGTCACCGGGCCAAAAGCCCTGTTCGGCTTACTCGCCGGGGTCTCTGCGCGCAAGCGGGCGGAGCCGGGCGACGATGTGATCTCCCGGATGTGCGAGGCGGGCATCCCGGACGACCATGCCGGTTCGCTGGCCGCGGTCCTGTTGTTCGCCGGGCTGGAGAGTGTCGCGACCCACATCGACCTCGGGGTGGTGCTGCTGTCCGCTCACCCGGAGCAGCGCGGCGCGGTGCTCCGGGATCCGACCCTGCTGACCGGCACGGTCGAGGAGGTGCTGCGGTCCGCCAAGCGAGCCGGGGCGACCTTGCCGCGGTACGCGAGCGAGGACATCGAGATCGCCGGTGTGACCATTCACGCCGGGGATCTGGTACTGCTCGACTTCGCGCTGGCGAACTTCGACGAGCAGGCGTTCAGCGAGCCGGAGCTGTTCGACGTCACCCGCTCGCCGAACCAGCACCTGACCTTCGGCCACGGGATCTGGCACTGCGTCGGCGCGCCTCTGGCCCGGGTGGAGCTGAGCACCGCGTTCACCGCCCTGTTCTCGAGGCTGCCCGGACTGCGCCCCGCGGTCCCGTTGGGCGAACTGCGGACACGGGGCGGCGAGTTGGTCGGCGGCCTCGCCGAACTGCCGGTGACCTGGTAGCCGGGCCGGACCGGATTGCGAGAGCGGAGAGAAATGGGAACTGCTGACATGTCGGACGCCGCGAAACTCGTCGACTTCCCGCTGAGACGGCCCGGTGACCCCCTCCCGCCCCAGCAGTACGAGGACTTCCGCGAGCGCGAGGGGCTGGTCTGGTCCACCATGCCCACCGGTGCCCGGGTCTGGCTGGTGACGCGATACGAGGACGTCCGCGCGGTGCTCACCAACCCGAAGATCAGCTCCAACCCCGGACACGATGGTTTCCCCAGCCCCGGCCGGACCGGCGGGCCGCCCGCGCAGGACCAGGTGCCCGGCTGGTTCGCGGCGCTGGACCCGCCCGAGCACGACCGGTACCGCAAGGTCCTGATCCCGGAGTTCAGTGTCCGGCGCATCAGGGAGCTGAGGCCGCGGATCCAGGAGGTCGTCGACGACTGCGTCGAGGCGCTGCTGGCGAAGGGCAGCCCCGCGGACCTGGCCTCCGACTTCGCGGTGCCGATTCCCTCTCTGGTGATCTGCGCGCTGCTCGGGGTACCGCAGGCGGACCGTGGCTTCTTCGAGTCGCGTATCCGTGTCCTGGTCACACTGAGTGCCACCGACGAGGAGCGCGACGAGGCGTCCAAACAGATCCTGCGCTACTTCAGCAGGATGATCGCCATCAGGAAGCGGCGTCCCGGCGACGACCTGATCAGCGTGATGATCAGGTCGGAGACGATGACCCCGATGGAGATCGGGGGCGCGGCGATGCTGCTGGTCATCGCCGGTCAGGAGACCACGGCGAACAACATCGCTCTCGGCGCGAGCACTCTGCTGTCGAACCGTCAGTGGATCGGCGACGACCGGGTGGTCGAGGAGCTGTTGCGCTACTACTCCGTCGCCGACCTGGTGCCGCTGCGCGTTGCCCTGGAGGACGTGGAGATCGCCGGGCAGCTCATCAAGGCCGGTGAGGGCATCGCCCCGCTGGTCGCCGCGGCCAATCACGACGGTTCCGTGTTCTCCTGCCCGCACCAGTTCGATCCCGGGCGCTCGGAGCAGCACCACATCGCGTTCGGATTCGGCCGCCATCTGTGTCTCGGGGCGCATCTGGTGCGCACCGAGATGGAGCTCGCCTACCGGACGCTGTTCGAACGGATCCCGACGCTGGAGCTGGCCCGACCCGTCGAGGAGCTGTCGTTCAGGAACAACGGCGTGCTGTTCGGCCTGGATTCGCTGCCGGTCCGCTGGTAGCACCCCTTTTCTGTCCGTGCCCTCCCTTCGATGAACAAGGAGCCTGGAATTCCCATGGCCATACCTCTCGTCCGGCTCCCCGCCCCGTCCACGGTGGCCGAAGTCTCCGCGGCGCTCGACCGCGACGGCGGTGTGATCGTGGAAGACCTGATCGACAAGACCACCCTCAGGGGGCTCTGGGACGACCTGGGTCCCGCCCTGGAGAAGACCGGGTACGGGGACAGCTCGTTCGCCGGGCAGCGGACCAAGCGGCTGTGCTCGCTGTTCGCGCGCTCCCGGCACATGGAGAAGGTGGCGCTGAACCCGCTGTTCCTCGGCGCCGCCCGCGACCTCATCGAGCGGCCCGTACCCAGCTGGTTCGGTCCGCAGCGGACCGAGATCGCGCCGAACGTACAGGTCAGCATCACGCAGGTGATCCAGATCTGGCCCGGGGAGACACCGCAGGCCGCGCACCGCGACGACATCGCGCATATGCTGCCCTCCCCCGGGCCGACCAACCGCGTGCAGATCATGCTGGCGATGGACGAGTTCACCGACGAGAACGGCGCCACGATGGTGTACCCGGGCAGCCACGCCTGGGACGCGGAACGCGGCCCGCGGCCGGAGGAGGCGGTGCAGGCCGAGATGGAGCCCGGCTCCTGTCTGATCTGGGTGGGCGGGCTGTTCCACGGCGGCGGGCCGAACCTCTCCGACGATCCGCGAACCGGGCTCACCATGGCCCTGGTGCGCGGCAACCTCCGCCAGGAGGAGAACCAGTTCCTGGCCGTGCCGAAGGAGATCGTCCGGGAGTACCCGGAAGAGTTGCAGCGCCTGCTCGGCTGGGGCCTGTGCCCGCCGTTCATCGGCTGGTACGAGCACGCGGACCCGAACCCCCTGCTCCGCGCCGAGTCCTGAGCGCACCGCCCACCTGACCGGCCGCGTCAGGGGCCCGGGTCTGAGGCCGTGGACCGGAAACCGAAGGCCACCGTGAGGGGATCCTCCTCCCTCACGGTGGCCTTCGGTTTGGTCACCGGTCCCTTCCGCCGCCGCGCGTCATCCTTGGTCGTTCAGCCACTCGTGCACCCGCCGTGCGGTCGTCTCCGCGTCCACCTCCAGCAAGGTGAAGTGGTTTCCGGTCACCTCCAGCATCTCGTGATCCAGCGGCCAGGAAGGCCGCGTGGCCTCGAAGAGCAGCTCGGGCACGAACTCGGCGGCCTGTACGAACAGCGTCGGAGTGGTGATCGGCCCCGGCTGCCAGCCGCTGAACAGCCGCGCGTAGTGCGCCATCGCGGTGAGCTGGTCATCGTCCACCGGGATCTGAGGGAATCGCCGCATCAGCCGGTGGGTGGTGGCCGCCATGCCCAGTGCGAGGGTGTCGCCCGAGCCCGCGGGAGTGTCCAGCAGGACCAGCGCGCGCGGCGGTGTTCCGGCTGCCTCCAGCCGCGCGGTGAGGGTGTGGGCGAGCCAGCCCCCCGAGGAGTAGGCGACGAGCGTGAGCGGCTTGTCCCCGAACGCGCGCAGCACCGCGTCCGCCTGCCGGGCGGCGGTGGCGTCGAGATCAGCCGGAAGTGCCTCGCCCGGGCCGCAGCCGGGTGTGGGCAGGACCCAGACGTCGCGGGTGCCGCGCAGGGCTTCGGCGAACCGGGCGAACTGGTACGGGCTCGCCGGGGCCACCAGCGACGGGACGCACAGCAGGGGCTCGGCCTCCGAGCCGTCCGACAGCCGCACCGGCTCGGCGCCCGTCGGCCCCTCGCCTCCGGTGTCACAGACCTGGAACCTGGGGCGCGTTCCCGCCGCGAGGTCGAGCAGGTCCAGCCCGCGCTCGTGCTGCTCCTGGTCGAACGCGTGCCGGAAGAGGTGTGTGACGGTGCCGCCCCGCGCTACGCCGTCCGCTCGTTCCGGCCCGGCCGCGGCCGCCGGGCCGGCCGACCCGGCCAGGCCGGCCAGCAGATGGGTCGCGAGCGCGCGCGGCGTCGCGTGCTCGAACATCGCCTCGGCGGTCAGGGCCAGTCCGGTCGCCCGGCTGAGCCTGGTGCGCAGGTCGGTGATCGACAGGGAGGTGAAGCCGATTTCGAGGAACCTGCGGCCGGTTTCCACCTCCGCCACGTCGGTGTGGCCGAGAACGGACGCGATCTGCGAGGTGACCAGACCGAGCAACGCCTGGTCCTGCTCCTCGGCCGTCATGTCCCGCAGACGGATGGCCAGTTCGCGGTGGTCCTCGGCGCGCTCCGCCTCCGTAAGGGCCGAAGTCCGCTCATGGTGGCGCGCACCCCCCTGTGAGAGGAGCGATGTCGTCCCTGGCTCGACCGCCCGGTCCGCCAGCCAGAAGCGGTGGCGCCGGAAGGCGTACGTCGGCAGCTCGATCCGCTGGGCGCCGGTCCCGGCGAAGAACGCGGCCCAGTCCACCTCCGTGCCGCGTACGAACATCTCGGCAGCGGCGGTCAGCAGGCTCTCGGTCTCACCCCGGTCCCGGCGCAGAACCGAGACCGCGGTGTCCACATCGGACCGTACGAGGGAGGTGAGCACCGGATCGGGGCCGACCTCCAGCAGGCGGGTCGCGCCCAGCTCACCGGTCGCGGTCCGCACGGCGTCGTGGAAGCGGACCGGACGGCGGATCTGGCGCACCCAGTAGTCTCCCGTCGCCCAGTCCCGCTCCCCCACCGGGTCCCCGGTGACGGTGCTGACCGCCGGGAGCACCGGCTGCCGGTAGGCGACGCTTTCGGCGATACGGGCGAAGTCCGCCAGCATCGGCCGCATCAGCGGTGAGTGGAAGGCGTGGCTGACCCGCAGCCGGGACACCCGGCGGTCCTCCGCGCGCGCCACCGCCATCGCCCGCTCGACGGCGTCCTCATCCCCGGAGATCACCACCGCCGAGGGGCCGTTCACGGCCGCGATCGCGGCTCGCCCGCCCTCGGGTACCGCCTTGGTGGCCTCGTCGAGGATGCGCAACACCTCGTCCTCACCGGCCTCGATCGCGGCCATCGCACCACCCGTGGGCAGTGCCTGCATCAACCGGGCGCGCGCCGCGACCAGTCGGGAGGCGTCGGCGAGGTCGAAGACGCCCGCGGTACGGGCCGCGACCAGCTCGCCGATGGAGTGTCCGAGCACGACATCCGGGCTCATGCCACAGGAGCGCAGCAGTTCCACGAGGGCGGTCTGCACCGCGAACAACGCCGTCTGGGCATACCCGGTCCCGTCCAGCAGCGCCGCCTCGTCCGAGCCGTCCGGGGCGAACAGCGCCTGACGGACGGCGATGTCGAATCCGGCGGCGTCGTCCAGTTCCGCGTCCAGATGGGCGCACACCTCGTCCAGGGTCCGGGCGAACACGGGGAACCGGTCGTAGAGTTCGCGGCCCATGCCGATGCGCTGGCTGCCCTGCCCGGTGAACATCCAGGCCGTGCGGCCCTCGGACACGACGCCCGACACCACGGAGGCTTCGCCGCCGGCCAGAGCGGTCACGCCCGTACGGAGCGCCGCGTCGTCGGCGCCCAGCAACACCGCGCGATGGCCGAGCAGCGCGCGGGTCGTCGCCAGCGAGAAGCCGACGTCGAGGCGGGAGTTGTCATGAACGTCGGCGCCGTTACGGGCGTCGAGGAAGAATGCGAGGCGACCGGCCTGTGCCCGCAACGTCTGCGAGCTCCGTCCGGACAGCACCCACGGCACCACCGGCAGCTCTGCCGACGGCCGCTCCTCTACGGTTGCGGGTGTGGTCTCGGGAGCCTCTTCGAGGATGATGTGGGCGTTGGTGCCGCTGATGCCGAACGACGAGACGCCTGCCCGGCGCGTGCGTTCGCCCTTCGGCCAGGCGCGAGCGTCCGTGAGGAGTCGTACCGCTCCCGCCTCCCAGTCCACATGTGACGACGGCCGGTCCACGTGCAGCGTCGGCGGTAGTTGCTGTTCCCTCAGTGCCATGACCATCTTGATGAGTCCGGCGGCGCCGGCGGCGGCTTGGGTGTGGCCGATGTTGGACTTCACCGAGCCGAGCCACAGCGGATCCCCTTCACGACCCCGGCCATAGGTGGCCAGCAGGGCCTGCGCCTCAATGGGATCACCCAGGCTCGTGCCGGTGCCATGCGCCTCCACGACATCCACATCGGACGCCGAGACTTGGGCCGCCTTCAACGCCTGACGGATCACCCGCTGCTGCGACGGACCATTCGGCGCCGTCAGGCCATTCGACGCACCGTCCTGATTGACCGCGCTACCCCGTACGACCGCGAGCACGCCGTGTCCCAGGCGCTGGGCGTCGGACAGACGCTCCAGCACCAGCACCCCAGCTCCCTCGGACCAGCCGGTGCCATCCGCCGCCTCCGCGAACGCCTTGCAACGGCCATCCGGCGCGAGCCCACCCTGCTGCGAGAACTCCACGAACGCCGCCGGAGTGGACATCACCGTCGCTCCTCCGGCCAGAGCCATCCCGCACTCCCCGGACCGCAGCGCCTGACTCGCCAGATGCAACGCCACCAACGCCGACGAACACGCCGTATCCACCGTCACCGCAGGCCCTTCCAGACCCAGCGCATACGAGACCCGGCCGGAAATCACACTGGCCGCAGACCCGGTCCCGACGAAACCTTCGACCCCGTCCAGCCTGCCGCCCAGAGTATGCAGATAATCCTGCCCGTTGGTCCCGACGAACACCCCGGTGGCCGAGCCACGCAGCGACAGCGGATCAATCCCGGCCCGCTCCAACGCCTCCCACGACGTCTCCAGCAGCAACCGCTGCTGCGGATCCATGGCCAGCGCCTCACGCGGCGAGATCCCGAACAGCTCCGCGTCGAACTCGGCCACATCCTGGACGAACCCACCCGCACACACGTATGAAGTGCCCGCGTGGGCCGGGTCAGGATCGTACAGTCGGTCGAGGTCCCAGCCCCTGTCAACCGGGAACGGCGAAAGCCCGTCACCGCCCGAGGCCACAAGATCCCACAGGGCCTCCGGTGAAGATACGCCGCCCGGAAACCGGCAGCCCATGCCGACGATCGCGATCGGGTCTTCGGTGTCGTCGGCCGCATGGCCGCGAGCCTGCGGCGAGGGGGTGGTGTCCGGTCCGGGCGTCTCCCCCACCACCTGTTCGCGCAGGAACACTGCCAGCGCGGATGGGGTCGGGTGGTCGAAGACCAAAGTGGCGGGCAGAGGCAGAGCGGTGGCGTTGGCCAGCCGGTTGCGCAGGTCGACCGCTGTGAGGGAGTCGAAGCCGAGGTCCTTGAACGCCCGGCCGGGGTCGATCGTCGCGGACGAGGAGTGCCCGAGCACGGTGGCGACCTGGGACTGGACCAGTGTCAGCAGCATCCGGTCCTGCTCGGCCGCCGAACGGCCACGCAGCCGCCGTGCCAGCTCGCCGTCGCCCCCGGCTCCGAGATCGGCGGCGGGGGTACGCACTGCGGCCACCTCGGGCAGATCGCCGATCAAGGCGCTGGGGCGGGTGAACGTCATGGCGGCGGCGAAGCGTTCCCAGTCGACGTCGACCACGGTCTGGCACGCCCGGCCGTCACCGAGCACCTGCCGCAGGGCTGCGATGGCCCGGTCCGGGTCCAGTACGCGCACACCCAGACGGCGGAAGTGCTCCGCCACCACGCCGTCGGCGGCCATGCCATCGCCGCCCCACGGCCCCCAGGCCACCGACGTGGCCGTCAGCCCCAGACCGTGCCGGTGCTGCGCCAGAGCATCCACATACGCGTTGGCGGCGCCGTAGGCCGCCTGACCCGCATTCCCCACCACACCGGCGATGGACGAGAACAGGACGAAGGCGTCGAGGTCACGGTCGGCCGTCAGGTCGTGCAGATGGCGCGCGGCGTCCGCCTTCGCCGCCAGCACGCGCGCCAGCCGCTCCGGGGTCAGCCCCTCCACCACGCCGTCATCGAGGATCCCGGCAGTGTGAACGATTCCGGTCAGCGGCGCCTCCTCCGGGATGCCGTCCAGCACCGCCCGTACGGCCTCGCGGTCGCCGACGTCACAGGCCGCGAACGCGACATCGGCGCCCAAGTCCGCCAGCTCGCGGCGCAGTTCCTCCGCGCCGGGCGCCTCGGCACCCCGACGGGACACCAGCAGCAGGCGCTCAGCACCGCGAGCAGCCAGCCAGCGGGACACCAGCCCGCCCAGCGCACCCGTACCACCGGTCACCAGCACCGTGCCGCGCGGCTCCCAGTCCTCTCCCCGGCCGGTACCGGCCCCGTCCCGTACCAGCCGGGCCGCGAACACACCCGATGGCCGTACGGCCACCTGATCCTCGCCACCGGACGCCGCGAGCACGCACACCAGCCGCGTCAAGCTGTGCTCGTCGGCATCCTCCGGCACATCGACCAGACCGCCCCAACGCTCCGGCTGCTCCAACGCCACCGTCCGGCCCAGGCCCCACAACTGAGCTCCCACCGGATTCAGCAGCCGCTCGCCCGAAGCCACCGACACCGCCGACCGCGTCACACACCACACACGCGCCGCGATGTCGGAATCTCCCAGCGCCTGCACCAAGGTCAACGTCGCGGCGGTCGAGCCCGCCAAGGACACGACCCCCATCACCGTCTCGGTGTCCTCGGCTCGGATCTTCGCGGCCAGGGACTCGCGCGTATCGTCGGCGGCCACCGGCACGACGATCGTCTGAGCGCCGGCGGCTCGCAGCGTCCGCACGCACTGATCCGCGAAGTCGTCGTCCGCCCGGTTCGGGACGGCCACCAGCCAAACGCCCCGCAGCCGGTTCGGCGCCGCCACGGTCACGGGCTTCCACTGCACCCGGTACCGCCAGCCCGAGAGCAGCGACTCCTCGCGGTGCCGCAGCCGCCAGTCCGAGAGCACTGGCAGCACGGTGTCCAGCGGTGTGCCTGCGTCGACGCCGAGTTGACCGGCAAGGGATGCCACATCGCCCCGCTCGACCAGGTCCCAGAACCGCTTCTCGATCCCGCCGGACTCCGCGGCCGCTTCCGCCGGAAGCTCTCGGTCCGGCAGCCAGAACCGCTGCCGCTGGAAGGCGTACGTCGGCAGATCCACCCGCTGGGCGCCGGTCCCGGCGAACACGGCGGCCCAGTCGACCCGCGCTCCGCGGACGAACAGCCCCGACACCGCCGCCATCAGCGTCTCGGGCTCGGCGCGGCCCTTCCGCAGCACCGACACCGCCGCAGCGGTGTCCACCTCGGACCGAGCCAGCCCGGTGAGCACCGGATCGGGGCCGAGCTCCAGCAGGCGGGACGCGCCCTGTTCGGCGGTCGCGGTCGTCAGCGCGGCGTGGAAGCGCACCGGCCGGTGCACCTGGCGGACCCAGTACTCCGGGGTCACCCAATCCTCCGCGGTCACCGGCTCGCCGGTGACCGTGCTGATCGCGCGCGTATGGGGATCGTGGTAGGTGATCCCGGCGGCGACCTGGGCGAACTCGTCGAGCATCGGCCGCATCAGGGGCGAGTGGAACGCGTGGCTGACCCGCAGCCGGGAGACGCGGCGGCCTTGGCCGCGCGCGATGTCCATCGCTTGCTCCACGATGTCCTCGGCACCGGAAATCACGGTCGCAGAGGGGCCGTTGACGGCGGCGATCGCGGCCTGGTCACCTCCGGGCAGGCCCTTCAGGATCTCCAGCACGTCGCTCTCGGTGGCCTGGATCGCGGCCATCGCGCCCCCGCCGGGCAGGGCCTGCATCAACCGGGCCCGGGCGGCGACCAGCCGCGCGGCGTCGGCCGACTCGAACACCCCGGCCGCGTAGGCGGCGGCGAACTCACCGATCGAGTGGCCGAGCAGCAGGTCCGGCCGCATACCCCACGAGCGCAGCAGCTCCACGAGCGCGACCTGCACCGCGAACAGGGCGGGCTGGGCATAACCGGTGCGGTCCAGCAGGTCCGCCTCGGCGGAGCCCTCGGCCGCGAACAGTACGTCCCGCAGTGGGACGTCGAACCCGGCGGCGCCTTCCAGCTCGGCGTTCAGGTGGCCGCACACCTCGTCCAGGGCCCCAGCGAACGCCGGGAACCGGTCGTAGAGTTCGCGGCCCATGCCGATGCGCTGGCTGCCCTGGCCGGTGAACATCCAGGCCGTCCGGCCCTTGCTGACCGCTCCGGTCACCACGAAGGTGTCCGGGTCGGCCGCCTCGGTCTCGTCGGCCTCGGCGGACAGCACGGTCCCGTCGGACAGGCGAATCGTGCCCGTGTGCAGGGCCGCGCCGTCGGTGCCGAGTACCACGGCACGGTGTTCGAGGGCCGCGCGGGTCGTCGCCAGCGAGAAGCCCACGTCGACCGGGGATTGATCCTGCGGTCCCCGCTGGTCGAGAAGAGCCGCGAGGCGGCCGGCCTGTGCCCGCACCGCGTCCGGGGTACGTCCGGACAGCACCCACGGCACCACCGGCAGCTCCACCAACGGCCGCTCCTCAGCGGTGACGGGGACGGTCTCGGGAGCCTCTTCGAGGATGACGTGGGCGTTGGTCCCGCTGATCCCGAACGACGAGACGCCCGCCCGGCGCGTACGCTCACCCTTCGGCCAGGCGCGCGCATCCGTGAGAAGTCGTACCGCCCCGGAACTCCAGTCCACATGGGACGAGGGTGAATCCACGTGCAGCGTCGGCGGCAGTTGCTGTGCGCACAGCGCCATCACCATCTTGATGAGTCCGGCGGCACCGGCGGCGGCTTGGGTGTGGCCGATGTTGGACTTCACCGAGCCGAGCCACAACGGATCCCCCTCACGACCCCGGCCATAAGTGGCCAGCAGGGCCTGCGCCTCAATGGGATCACCCAGGCTCGTACCGGTGCCATGCGCCTCCACCACATCCACATCGGACGCCGAGACTTCGGCCGCCTCCAACGCCTGACGGATCACCCGCTGCTGCGACGGACCATTCGGCGCCGTCAGACCATTCGACGCACCGTCCTGATTGACCGCACTGCCCCGCACCACCGCCAGCACACGATGCCCCAGACGCCGGGCATCGGACAACCGCTCCAACACCAACACCCCAGCACCCTCGGACCAGCCCGTGCCATCCGCCGCCTCCGCGAACGCCTTGCAACGACCGTCCGGCGCAAGCCCCCGCTGCTGGGAGAACTCCACGAACGCCGCCGGAGTGGACATCACCGTCGCTCCTCCGGCCAGAGCCATCCCGCACTCCCCGGACCGCAACGCCTGACTCGCCAGATGCAACGCCACCAACGCCGACGAACACGCCGTATCCACCGTCACCGCAGGCCCTTCCAGACCCAACGCATAAGCCACACGACCGGAAATCACACTCGCGGCAGACCCAGTTCCCACAAAACCCTCGACCCCGTCCAGCCTGCCGCCCAGAGTATGCACATAATCCTGGCCATTGGTCCCCGCGAACACCCCGGTGGCCGAACCACGCAGCGACAGCGGATCAATCCCGGCCCGCTCCAACGCCTCCCACGACGTCTCCAGCAGCAACCGCTGCTGCGGATCCATCGCCAGCGCCTCACGCGGCGAGATCCCGAACAGCTCCGCATCGAACTCAGCCGCATCCTGCACAAACCCACCGACACACACGTACGACGTGCCCACCTGAGCCGGATCAGGATCCAACAGCCCGGCCAGGTCCCAGCCCCTGTCGACCGGGAACGGCGAAAGCCCGTCACCACCCGAAACCAGCATCTCCCACAGAGCCTCAGGAGAAGATACGCCGCCCGGAAACCGGCAGCCCATACCGACAATCGCGATCGGTTCGCGGGCGGCCGCGCGAAGCTGCTGGTTCCGCTTCTTGAGCGTGTTGGTCTCTTCCAGCGACTTCCGGAGCGCCTGGACGACCTTTTCGTACGGTGCACTCATCTGTTGTGACCCCGATCAGTCCTGTTCGAAGGGTTCGTCGTCGCCGAGCGCCAGTTGTACGAGATCGTCGACGTCCAGCTCGGCGATCGCCCCCTCCTCCGCGGGCTCCGCCCCTTCCGGCTCGTCCTCTCCGGAGGCGGCCAGCCGCACCAGGGCGTCCATCAGTCCCGCCGCGCGGAACCGGTCCAGGGGTACGGACGCCAGTACGCGCCGCAGCCGCTCCTCGTCCGGACCGGGATCCGCGTCGTCGCCGTCGTCCGGGAACAGCTCGCCACACAGATAACCGGCGAGCGAGGCCGGGGTCGGGTGGTCGAAGACGAGCGTGGTCGGCAACCGCAGCCCGGTGGCCGTGGCGAGCCGGTTGCGCAGATCCACCGCGGTGAGGGAATCGAAGCCGAAGTCCTTGAACGCGCGGTCCGCGTCGATCGCGGCGGCGGACGAGTGCCCCAGCACCACAGCGACCTGGGTCTGCACCAGATCCAGCAGCGACTGCTCCCGCTCGGCCGCGGGCAGGTCCCGCAGCCGCCGGGTCAGCTCGCCGGCCTCCTCGGCGCCGGCGTCGGCGGTCGCGGTCAGCGCCGCGGCCGCCTCGGGCAGGTCGGCGATGAGCGCGCTGGGCCGGGCCAGCGTCAGCGAAGGCGCGAAGCGTTCCCAGTCCACGTCGGCGACGGTCGCGCAGGCCCGGCCGTCGGCGAGTACCTGGTCGAGGGCCGCCACCGCCCGCTCCGGGTCCAGTACGCGAACGCCGGAACGGCGGAACCGTTCCTCGGCCACGCCGTCGGCCGCCATCCCGTCGCCGCCCCACGGCCCCCAGGCCACCGATGTGGCGGGCAGCCCCAGACCGCGCCGGTGTTGCGCGAGGGCGTCGAGGTGGGCGTTGCCCGCCGCGTACGCGGATTGGCCCGCATTGCCGAGGACCCCGGCGATGGAGGAGAACAACACGAAGGCGTCCAGTTCCAGGTCCGCCGTCAGTTCGTGCAGATGCCGCGCCGCATCCGCCTTCGCGGCCAGTACCCCGGAGAGCCGCTCCGGCGTCAGCTCGGTGACCACCCCGTCGTCCAGGATCCCCGCGGTGTGTACGACACCGGTCAGCGGCGCATCCTCGGGCATGCCGTCCAGCACGGCGGCGAGGGCTCGGCGGTCGGCGATGTCGCAGTCGGTGACGGTGACCCGCGCGCCGAGTTCGGTCAGCTCCCGCCGCAGTTCCGCCGCGCCCGGCGCCTGTGCCCCACGCCGGGAGACCAGCACGAGGTGTTCGGCGCCACGGGAGGCCAGCCGACGTGCCACATGCGCGCCCAGGGCGCCGGTGCCGCCGGTGATGAGGACCGTGCCGTGCGGCTGCCAGCCGTCGCCGTCTCCCCGCGCGGTGTCGCGCGCCAGCCGGGCCGCGTACACGCCCGAGGACCGTATGGCGACCTGGTCCTCGTAGCCTTCCGCGCGGCCGTCCGTGCGGCCCGCGGCGAGGACGGACACCAGACGGGTCAGGATCTGCCTCCCGACTTCCTCGGGCAGGTCGACCAGACCGCCCCAGCGCTGCGGCTGTTCAAAGGCCACCGTCTTGCCCAAGCCCCACAGCTGGGCCTGCGCGGGGTTGGCCAACCGCTCGCCCGCTCCGACGGAGACCGCTGAGTGGGTCAGGCACCACAGGGGCGCTTCGGCCTCGGCGTCGGCCAGTGCCTGCACCAGCGTCAGCGTCGTGGCGGTCGCGATGGGCACCGGCCCGTCACCGGGTTCTTGCGCTTCGGCTTCGGCTTCGGCCCATGCCAGCAGGGACACCACGCCGTCCGCCGAGGTCGCGCGGATCCGGTCGGCGAGTGCTTCGCGGCTCGTCGTGGCGGCGAGGGTCAGCACGGTGACCTCAGCCGCACCGCCCGCCCGCAGAGCCTGTACGCACTGCTCGGCCAATCCGTCCTGGGCGGCGGTCAGCCGCTCCGGCACTGCCAGCAGCCAGGTCCCCGACAGGCGGCCCGCACTCGGTACGGTCATCTGCTTCCACACCACCTCGTAGCGCCAGCCCGACAGCGCCGATTGCTCCCGCTGCCGCTTGCGCCACGTCGACAGCATGGGCAGCACGGTGTCCAGCGGTGTGCCTGCGTCGACGCCGAGTTGACCGGCAAGGGATGCCACATCGCCCTGCTCGACCAGGTTCCAGAACCCGGCTTCGGCATCGCCGACGCCCAGGTCGGTCGTGGTCGCCCGCTGGGTCTTGCGGTCCGGCAGCCAGAACCTCCGGCGCTGGAAGGCGTACGTCGGCAGATTCACCCGCTCGGCCCCGGTACCGGCGAACACCGCTGCCCAATCGACCTTGGCCCCGCGTACGAAGAGCTCAGCCACCGCCGTCAGCACGGTTTCGGCCTCGGCATGGCCCTCGCGCAATGCGGCCACGGAAAACGCGGGGTCCGCGCCGTCGGTTCCGGATCGGGTCAGTGCCGTCAGGACCGGGTCGGGCCCGATCTCCAGCAGTCGGCCGGCGCCCTGCTCGCCCGTGGTCGCCTCGATCGCGTCATGGAACCGCACCGGCTGCCGGACCTGGCCCACCCAGTAGTCCGGGTTCGCCCAGTCCTTTTCGCCGACCGGCTCGCCGGTGACCGTGCTGACCGCTGGGAGCGTCGGTTGCCGGTACGTGACGCTCGCCGCGATGTCGGCGAACTCCGCCAGCATCGGCTCCATCAACGGCGAGTGGAACGCATGGCTGACGCGCAGCCGGGACACCCGGCGGCCCCGCTCCCGCGCGGCCTCCATCAGCCGCTCGACCGCGTCCTCGTCGCCGGAGATCACCACGGCGGTGGGGCCGTTGACCGCCGCGACCGCCGCCCGCTCGCTGTCGGGAAGTCCGTGCAGAATCCCGGCGACCTCGGCCTCGGTGGCTTCGATCGCCGCCATCGCGCCGCCTGAGGGCAGCGCCTGCATCAACCGGGCGCGTCCCGCCACCAGCCGGGCGGCGTCGGCCAGTTCGAAGACCCCGGCGGCGTAGGCGGCGGCCAGTTCGCCGACCGAGTGGCCCAGCACCACGTCCGGGCGTACTCCCCAGGAGCGTAGGAGGTCCACCAGCGCGGACTGGACGGCGAAGAGCGCGGTCTGCGCGTAGCCGGTTTGGTCCAGCGACTCCGCCTCGGCGGAACCCTCGTCGGCGAACAGCACATCCCGCACGGGCACCTTGAACGCGTCGGTGCCCTCCAGTTCTGTGTCGAGGAAGTCGCAGACCTCGTCCAGGGTCCTGGCGAAGGCCGGGAACCGTTCGTACAGCTCGCGGCCCATGCCGAGCCGCTGGCTGCCCTGGCCGGTGAACATCCAGGCCGTCCGGCCGTCGCCGACCACACCGGACACCACGGTGGCGTCGGTGGCGTCGGTGGCGGTCGGGGTTGCGAAGGTCGCCACCCCGGCGCGCAGGGCATCGCGGTCGGCGCCCAGCACCACGGCGCGGTGGTCGAGCACGGCGCGGGTGGTCGCCAGCGACATCCCGACATCGACCGCGGCGGGTCCCCCCTCCTCGTACGCGCCGAGGAAGGCAGTCAGACGCCCGGCCTGCGCCCGCACCGCCTGTTCGCTCCGGCCGGACAGCACCCAGGGGACCAGCGGCAGCTCGGCCGACGGCCGGTCCTCCCGCTCATTCCGATCGTCCCAGCCCTCCCGCTCCGCAGCGACAGCCGGATCACCGATCGGCGCTTCCTCGATGATCACGTGCGCGTTGGTCCCGCTGATCCCGAACGACGAGACACCCGCCCGACGTGGCCGCTCACCGCGCGGCCAGGCGCGGGCCTCGGTCAGCAGCTTCACCGCCCCGGCTTCCCAGTCCACGTGGGACGAAGGCTCTTCCACATGCAGGGTCCGTGGCAGCCGCTGTGCCCGCAGCGCCATGACCATCTTGATCACACTCGCCGCGCCGGCCGCGGCCTGGCTGTGCCCGATGTTCGACTTGATCGAGCCCAGCCACAACGGACCCTGCGCGCCGCGGCCCTGGCCGTACGTCGCCAGCAGTGCCTGCGCCTCGATCGGGTCGCCGAGCTTGGTGCCGGTGCCGTGCGCTTCGACGACGTCCACGTCGGACGCCGAGACCTTCGCGGCCTTCAGCGCCTGGCGGATGACGCGCTGCTGGGAGGGGCCGTTCGGCGCGGTCAGACCGTTGGAGGCCCCGTCCTGGTTGACCGCGCTCCCGCGTACGACCGCGAGCACCGGATGCCCCAGGCGTTGCGCGTCGGAAAGCCGCTCCAGAACGAGGATTCCGCCGCCCTCGGACCATCCGGTGCCGTCCGCGGCATCCGCGAAGGACTTGCACCGGCCGTCCCCGGCCAGCCCGCCCTGCCGCGAGAACTCCACGAATATGCCTGGCGTGGCCATCACGGTCGCGCCTCCGGCGAGCGCCATCTCGCACTCGCCCGCGCGCAACGCCTGGCACGCCAGGTGCAGGGCGACCGACGCGGACGAGCACGCCGTGTCCACCGACACAGCCGGGCCCTCCAGGCCCAGCACGTACGACAACCGGCCCGAGGCGACGCTCGGCGTGCTGCCGGTGAGGAGATACCCCTCGGTCTCCGTATCCTGTTCGTCCTCCTGGCCACTGGCGTAGCCGTTGGCCGACACCCCCGCGAACACACCGGTCTGGGAACCGCGCAGGGACAACGGGTCGATGCCCGCCCGCTCCAGCGCCTCCCATGAGGTCTCCAGCAGCAGCCGCTGCTGCGGATCCATGGCAAGGGCCTCACGCGGCGAGATCCCGAACAGCTCCGCATCGAACTCCGTGACGTCCTGTACGAACCCTCCGACAGCCGCGATGTCCTCCAGCACCTGCGTGTTCCAGCCGCGGTCCACGGGCAGCGGCGACATCCCGTCGCCACCGGAGTCCACCAGCTCCCACAGCGTCTCGGGCGAGGTCACGCCCCCTGGGTAGCGGCAGCCCATGCCAACGATCGCGATCGGGTCGTCGGCGACGCCCGCACGCTCGGCGGGGCGATCCTCCACGGCCTGTTCCTCGACCGCGCCGAGCAGTTGCTCACGCAGGTACCCGGCGAGGGAGGCCGGGGTGGGGTGGTCGAAGACCATGGTGGCGGGCAGGGGGAGCGCGGTCGCACCATTGAGCCGGTTACGCAGGTCCACCGCGGTCAGAGAGTCGAAACCAAGATCCTTGAACGCCCTGGTCGGATCGACCGCAGCGGCCGAGGCATGCCCGAGTACCCCGGCGACCGACGTCTGTACGACGTCCAGCAGCATGCGTTCCTGCTCATCCGCGGACAGCCGGCGCAGACGCCGGGCCAGCGCGCTGCCGCTGCCAGTGGCGGACCGGCCTGCGGTGCGGCGCTGTTGAGGGGTGGCCGGGACGAGCACCTGCAACACACCCGGCAGACTGTCCCGGAACCCGGCCAGTGACGCGGTCCGCAGCGCGACCGGCAACGCGACGGGCTCGTTGACCTGCAGAGCGACATCCAGCAGCGCGAGCCCCTCCTCCGTGGACAGCGGCGGGAACCCCTGACGCCGAAGCCGGTCGATGTCCGCCTCACTCAGACGGCCCCCCATCCCCTCGGCCTGCTCCCACATACCCCATGCCAACGACACACCAGCCAGCCCCCGCGCCCGCCGGGACACCGCCAACGCATCCAGCACCGCATTACCCGCCGCATACGCCGACTGACCCGCGTTCCCCACCACACCCGCAATCGACGAGAACAGGACGAACGCGTCCAGATCACGGTCGGACGTCAACTCGTGCAGATGCACCGCCGACTCCGCCTTCGCCGCGAGCACCCGCGCCAACCGCTCCGGCGTCAGATCAGCGATCAACCCGTCGTCCAGGACACCGGCAGTGTGCACAATGCCCGTAAGGGGTGCATCCTCCGGGACCGTATCGAGGACGTCGGCCAGCGCCGCACGATTGCTGACGTCGCAGGCAGTAATCGTCACCCGCGCGCCCAGCCCGGTCAGCTCATCACGCAACTCCTCCGCACCCGGCGCCCCCACACCACGCCGGGAAACCAGCAGCAGATCACGAACACCATGCGCAGTGACCAGATGCCGGGCCACCACCGCACCCAAACCACCCGTACCACCAGTCACCAGCACCGTGCCACGCC
>NZ_JBIRQF010000038.1:0-44488 GCF_044333065.1 Streptomyces sp. NPDC021115 | reverse complement strand
CGCCGCCGTCGGGCAGCAGCCAGCAGCCGCCCTTCACAACGACATAGAAGCCCGCGCCGCCGTACGGGTCAAGGCGCGCACACCAGCTCCCGCCTGCCTGGCTTCGTTCGCGTTCAGTAGCAGCGTTTGTCCACCGGTTTGGGAGGCGACGGAGGGTCGGAGCCTCCGCAGATGTTCACGAGAAATGACGTCGCTCTTGGCCGAGGAGTCTCAACCGTGCCTGGTTGAGTGACGGGCAACCGATAATGCGTTGTCGGTCTCAGCTGGGCTGCGAGAGCATCCGATGCATGGAAGAGCCTGCCGAAAGCCTCATCTCTGACCAAGTTGAGCTGCGCCGGTGGCGCATGAGCGATCTCGACGCCTTGGAACGGGCGATCTACGAGTCCCTGGACCATCTGGTGCCCTGGATGCCGTGGGCTGCCGACTCTGGCAGACAGCAAACCTCTGACTTCCTCGCCCGAAACCAGGAAGAGTGGGAAACCAGACAGGCCTTCGGCTATTCGATCACATCAGATGCTGAGGTGATCGGCAGCTGCGGCCTCATGCGCCGCATCGGAGCTGGCGGCCTCGACATCGGCTACTGGCTCCACCCTCATTGGACCGGACGGGGGCTGGCCACGATGGCGGCAGCGGCTCTTGTCCGCCAGGGCTTCCAGCTCGCGGGCATCGACCGCATCGAGATCCATCACGATGCCGCCAACCCGGCCAGCGGAGCCGTCGCCCGCCGCTTGGGATTCACTGAGGTTGAGCGCATACGAGCAACTGAAGGGCCCGTCGCTCCTGGCGAAGTGGGGATCGATGTCATCTGGCGTATGACGGCAGACCAATGGAAGGCATGGACAGCCGAGCACGCTCAACAAGCGAGTTGAGCAGAGGTAATACTTTCTGGCGGCGGACACCGCCCGTGAGAGCGGGGTCCGCCAAGACGGGACCGTCAGGTGTCAACTGGCATTGGCGTGCTCTTCGGCTCGTGCTCGGGTGCTGGCGAGGCGGTAAGAGTCGGTGCCAGTCTCGATGATGGTGCCGTTGAAGGTGAGACGGTCGACGATGGCCGCGCAGAGGCGAGGGTCGGTGAAGGTCTTGGTCCAGCCGCCGAAAGACTCGTTGGAAGCGATGGCCACGCTGTTCTTCTCCTCCCGCTCGGTCAGCACCTGGAACAGCAGCTCGGCGCCGTGGCGGTCGAGTTCCATGTAGCCGAGTTCGTCGATGCAGAGTAGGTCGACGCGGCCGTAACGAGCGATCGTCTTGTTGAGCTGCTTCTCATCGGCGGCCTCGACCAGCTCGTTGACCAGCTTCGTGGCCAGCGTGTAGCGGACTCGGTAACCCTTCATGGCCGCCTCCGTGCCTAGGGCGATGAGCATGTGGGACTTGCCCGTGCCGGAATCTCCGATCAGGCAGAGCGGCTGGCCTACGTCAACATCAACATCCATCAATGCGTTTCCCTTCTGGACGGTCGACACCTCTGACTCGGCTGCGACAGCGGTTGTCACCGGCCCGGGAGTGTCCAGCCGCTGGAGCGCAGCCACGTGGGCAGGTCCCACGCACCCGGTTCGATCGCCTTCACCGCATCGATGTCGGCCTGGTAGGCGGGCGTCTCCGCGAACCAGCGGAACATGGCCTGGGTATCCGGGTTGTCCTCGAGGACCTTCAGGGGCAGGGCTTCGTATCGTGCCGGGAGCCCGGCGTGTTCGCCGAAGGCGGCGGCGATCTGGCTGCCGGTGCGTTCGTCGCCGGCGATCTCGATGGTGCCGCCGGGCGCCTCCGCGGTGCCCAGCAGGAGAGCGGCGCTCATCCGGCCGATGTCGTGGACGGCGACCATCTGCAGCGGGATGCCGTCGGGCAGCGGTATGCGCAGCACGATCTCGCCCTGCTCAATGCTCGGTGCCAGGAACGAGAAGTTCTCCATGAAGGCGACCGGGCGGACTATCGTCGCCCTCAGGCCGGACCGCTGGAGGTATTCCTCCACACGGCGCTTCGACTCGAAGTGCGGTATGCCCGAGTTGCGTTCCGCGCCGCCGACCGAGCTGAACACGACGTGCGGCACGGCGGCCGTGACCGCCGCGTCGACGAGGGCGGTGCCCAGTTGCGTCTCGCCTTCGATGTCCGCGAGGGTGTGCCCTGCGGGGGTGGTCATGAAGAAGAAGGCGTCCACCCCCTTGAGCGCCGTCGACAGCGACGCGGCGTCGCCGATCTGAATGCGCGCGAGTTCGACTCCGCGGTCGGCGAGCGCCTGCGCCCGGTCGGACTCGGGGTTACGTACGAGGGCGCGCACGTGCGCACCGTGGGTCAGGAGCGCGTCGATGACCGATCCGCCCTGCTGGCCCGTGCCACCGAAGACGGCGATTGTGCCGAATGGCTGTGTGCTCATGATTGCTTCTCTCTCTGGGCCCGCCCTGAAGCCGGTGCAGCAGCGGTCGCTGCCATGCCCGGCGCGAGCGGGTTGTCTGTGTCTCGGTTTCGTAGAAAACGCGTCCGGGCGCTCTGAGGCGATGGCGTGCACTGGGCGAGCCCGCCACGGCACATGCGAGTCTGCTCCGGACTAACCGGTGGCGGAGCGCTGCTGGTGCCGCACCAACAGCACGCAGAGCCGCATCACCATCGGCGGCCCAACAGTTCCTGCCGTGAACTAAAGTAGTTCCTGCCGTGAATTTCCGCAAGGTAAGCTGACGTACAGCGAAGGAAGGGTGCGCCGGTGACAGAGAACGACGACTTCGGAAACAACCTGGTCTGGCTGTCCGTGCTAGTGCAGCGCCGGTACGCACAGATCTGCGCTGACCACGACCTCACCTCGGTCCAGGCGACACTCCTGTGCGTGATCAAGGATCAGCCACAGGGCATGGGTGAACTCGCACAGCTGCTCGGCGTGGCCAAGAACGCGCTCAGCGGTCTCGTTGACCGCATCGAACGACGCGGACTGGTGCAAAGGGAAGCACTCCAGCGCGATCGGCGGGCGGTCACACTCAGCACCACCGCACTCGGCAAGGAGATCGTCGACGCGCTCTACGCCGACGTCGCCCGACGCATGCCCGATATCGCCGGTGCACTGCCCGCCGACGAGCAGCACCAGCTCGCCAACTCCGTCGCCCGCATCACCGCCCATCTGACGGCATCGTCCATGCAGTCGCCGGGATCGATGTGACCGACGTTTTCGACGGCACGTAAACAGGAACTCGTAGTCGCCACTGCCTGCGGGCAATCCCGTTTGGGTCGGGGCTGCCTTGACCGAGCGGAGCAGGGCCCGGAAGTTCACTCAGTGGATGGTGTTGCTGCGATGGGTATCCAGCAGTGCGTCACCGGCCAGGGCTCGGGACCGCCCATCCGCTGGAGCGGATCCACGCAGGCAGGTCCCACACGGTCGGCTCGATCACCTTCACTGCTTCGATGTCGGCCTGGAAGGCCGGCGTCTCTTGCAGCCAGCGGAACATTGCCTGCAGATGAGGGTTGTCGTCAAAGGCATTCAGCTGCAGAGCCTCATAGCGTGCCGGCAGCCCGGCGCGCTCGCCGAACGCGGCGGCGATCTGACTGCCGGTGCGCTGGTCGCCGGCGATTTCGATGGTGCCGCCTGGTGCTTCTGCGGCCCCAAGCAGGAAGGAGGCGCTGATCTGCCCGATGTCGCGGACCGCGATCAGCTGCAGCGGGATGTGATCGGGCAGCGGCATACGCAACACGACCTCGCCGTCCTCCACGCTCGGTCCCAGGAACGGCAGATGGTCCATGTAGACGACCGGTCGGACCAGCGTCGCCCGCAGGCCGGACTTTTCAAGGCGCTCCTCCAGGTAGCGCTTGGACTCGAAGAGCGGCACGCCCGAGTCGCGGTCAGCACCTCCAACCGAGCTGAAAACCACGTTCGGCACGGCCGCCGCGGCCGCCGCATCGATGAGGGCGATGCCCTGGCGCGTCTCGCCGTCAATGTCGTGGGTGTCACCCTCGATGGTGGTCATGAAGAAGAATGCGTCGACCCCTTGCAGCGCGGCCAGCAACGATGCGGCGTCACTGACCTCGACGCGGATGAGCTCGACTCCTCGGCCGGCGAGTGACCGTGCCCGGTCGGAGCCAAGGTCACGGACGAGGCCGCGTACGTGCGCTCCGCGGGACAGGAGTGAGTCGATGACCGCTCCGCCCTGTGCATCCAATGCATCGAAGACGGCGATTGTGCCGGATGACCGTGTGTTCATGATTCCCCTTCTCGTGTGTACGTCGACACCGGTGCGACAGTGATTGGCAGCCAGCGGACCCCATGTCGATGGGCTTCGGAAATGCCGTCCGGGGTGCCGCGGATGAAAGGAGCAGCAGAGGGCGAACTCTGGATGCCCCTGCCGCTAGTTCCTGCCGTGAACTAAAGTAGTTCACGGCAGGAACTTTGACAAGACGAGAGGGGATGGGGAGCACCGGAAGGTGTGCGGACTGCCGCCCCTCCGACGAGTGAATCGGGGAAATGGCCACCCGTTTGGCCGTCAGGTGCCATCACGACGACCGCGGCACCCGGCGTCCGCCGAGCAGGAAGCGGGCCCTGGGAGGGCCACCCTCACGGGGGTGTGGCACGCCTGCGGGCTTCCTGGTGAGCATGGAGACATGCCCAACGAGAACAACCCGAATGAAACCATCCGAAGCAACACATCGCCGGTAAGGCCCTCGTGGCTGATGTCGTCGAACGCCCCCTCGGCTACCAGGAAACCGGCCAGCTTGGCTGGGCTCCAGGTCGAGCACGGCAGGCCGTGCTCGGCTGGCTTGGACTTGGCGATCTTCTTGATCTCCCGGCCGGTCCGGGCGAACAGGGTCTGGTCCGTGGAAGATTCAACGGAGGCGAGACGGGTCCGGCGGACACGGTGGGAAAGACATTCCGCTCGGCCCGGACCAGGTCGCGGTGAGCATCCGCCAACGCCGCGCGGGTGCGTCGAGGAGATCGCCGTCGCGCCCGCCGGCCGGGGGAGGTGACGCTCGCCGCGGGCGTGGAGGTGCTGTCGCTGATCACCCAGGACTGGCAGATATATTTCGTAGCTCGATATATGCTCGATGCATGACCAGACAGAATCCGCCCTTGACGGAACCGCAGTACTTCATCCTTGCTGCACTCATGGATGGTCCGTTGCACGGTTACGGCATCATCAAGGCTGCCGAGCAGGCCACCGACGGGCGGCTCCGGATCGCTGTCGGCACTCTCTACGGCGCGCTGGAGCGGATGGAGCGGGCCGGGCTGGTGGCCGCCGGCCATGAGGAGATCGTGGACGGGCGGGCGCGGCGCTACTACCGGCTCACCGAGGACGGCGCCGAGGCGCTCGGCCGGGAGGCGCTGCGGATGCAGCAGGCGGCGGCCGTCGTCATCGGACACTCGCGGGATGCAGGAGCGGCCCCGGCATGAATCGTCTGCTGCTTGCGGCCTATCCCGAGCCCTACCGTTCCCGGCAGGGAGAGGAGGTGCTGGCCTGCCTGTCCGAGGCGTATCCCGGCCGCTCCTGGCCCCCGCCGCGGGAAGTTGCCGCCCTGGTGCGCGCCGGGGTGCAGGCCCGCGCCCGTGCCGTCGTCGACGACACGGCCCGGCCGTGGTGGCTGGACGGCATCCATCTGGCTGCTCTGGCCCTCGCCGCGCTGGCGCTGGTTCCGTACTTGCAGGATGTGTGGCACTGGGCGCTGCACATCGACCCCGGACAGCACGCCATCGCCTTCCACTTCTCCGGCTGGTACCCGTGGGCCGAAGGGCCCACGCGGATACGGCTGCTGCCCTACGGGCTGCTCCCGCTGGGCTGCCTGATCGCCCTGCTGCGCGGCAGACCGTGGATCGCGCTGCCGGCCGCGGCAGCCATGATCTGGGCCGGCGCCACGTCCCACGGCCGCACCCTCTTCGGCGACGAGGGCAAGGCGGGCCTGGGCTACTACGGTCTTGGCGCCCCGATAACGGCCCGTGACCTGGTGCTGTCGGGGGCACTGTGCGCCGCGTGCGCCGTGCTGGCGCTCTGCCGTCCCAGCCGTCTGCGACGCCGCTCGTACCGCTGGCTGGCCCCCGTCGTGCTCGCCATGTTCGTGGCCGGGGGCCTGCACATCATCTCCGTCAGTCCGGCTTTCCAGCGCGGTTTGTTCGTCCTCGAAGTCGCCGCGCTGATCGCCGCGTGGGTGGCGACGGCCGCCACCGGCGACCACCGGTGGCTGATCCCCGTCGCGGCGTTCGCGATCGTCCGCACGCAGGCGATCGTCGTCCGGCCGGACGCGTTCATGCAGTCCTTTCCGGACCTGGTCGTCCTCATCCTGCTGATCGCACCTCTCCCCGCCGTGGCGATCGCCGCCCAGCGCCGACAGGGGCAGGCACTCGCCGAATAGGAGCGGAGCCCCGGTGGGCCGGCCGAGCCCGGCGGCCCACGTCGTGCCGGAAGACGCGCGTGACCGAACTCCCCCCAACGGAAGAAACAGAGCGATGACTCAGCACGATTCTCAGTCCCTGCCCGCGCACCGTCCGGGGGCCTCAAGGCAGGTCCCCGAGGCCCCCGACAACCCCAGCCCGTCGCGTACGACACGGCCGTGGATGCCGGCTCTGCTGTACACCCTGGGGTTCCTGACGGTCTACCTGCTCGCCATCTGCACCCCGTGGGGGCAACGAGCCGAGAACTCCTGGTTTCATCTCGGTAAACAGGGCGGCGAAGAAGCATGGATCTACCCCCTGTCAGGAGCGGCCTACGGCTCGACGCCCCTGCCGCCGATGGAATTGAGTGCCAAGCCCACGCTGATGGTGGGCCTGGCCGTCATCGTGGTCCTCACCCTGGTGCGGCGGTGCTGGCGGCAGGGGTGCGCGGCGCTCGGGGTCGTCATTCTCACGGCCGGAGGCAACGATGTGCTCAAATCGACCATCCTGCCCCGCCCCGATCTGGTAGGCGCGCCGGAGAATCTCCTTGATCAGGGTTTCCCCAGCGGGCACTCGGCCATCCCCGCCGCGCTGACCCTCGCCGCCGTCCTCGTGGTGTCCCCCCGCATCCGCCCCTACGTCGCCTCGGCCGGTGTGCTGTGGCTCGCCTGCATCGCCGCCGCCAGCGCGACCATGGGCGGCCACCGGCCCAGCGAAGTGCTGGGAGCCACACTGTTGGCCTGTGCCTGTTACGGCCTCGCAACCTGGCTGCTGCCACCAGCCGCCGCGCCAGGCGCCACGCGGAGCCCCCGTGCGCTGCCCGTCATCACCCTGACGCTGGCACTGGCCGTCGCACTCGTTTCCGGCGCACGGAACGACACCCTCACAAGGTCACTGGTCTCCGCGGCGACGGCCTTCATATGCGCGGCCCTGGTCTGGTACGCCGCAGTCGGGTGGCCCGCACACACCGCACGCCGCACACGCCCCGCACTGGACTGACCACCCGGCCGGCTCCGGGCGGGAACCGGCGCATCCTGGCAAAGCGGCGGTCCGACGCCACCGCCCAGTCGTAGAAGCCGTCGACGCCCGAGCGGGGATGCGCTACCGCCCGGCGTGTCCTCCCGTAGTCCGGTCAACAGGCCGGTGTCGCCCGGCGCGGCAACCGGACGGCCAGAATGATCACGTGACTGAACGAGTGCAGGTCCGGGAGATCGACGATTACGAGGGCCGGCGGCTGCTGCGGATTATCCGCAGGGGCACCGGGTCGGTGGTGACCTTCACCAGCGACGTCCGCGATGTGATCCACAACTTCAACACCGACGACTTCGACTCGCTCTACCCGAAATACAAGGGCGGGCGGCCCAGGACGTTCACGCTGCCGGAGCGCCGCGAGATCAAGAAGATCGCGAAGTCCAAGCCGACTGAGCACGACCTGCCCTTTTCCACCTGGAGTCTGTCCAAGCCGGCGGACTTCCTGGTCGCAGAGGGGGTGATCGACGACATCAGCCACGAGGGCCTGCGCATCCTGTTCCGCAAGGAAGGCGTCTCCTTTCAACGCCTGAAGACCTGGAAGACCTCCCGCGACCCGGACTACGCGGCCAAGAAGGTCCGCGTCGAGCACCTCTACGCGATCGCCGACGGGGAGGTCCTGCCTGAGGAAGGCGAGCCCGAAATCATCTTCTGCATGGACGAGTTCGGCCCGCTCAACCTCATGCCCCACCCCGGGAAGCAGTGGGCCGAGCGCGGCGGCAAGCACAAGGGCCCCGACCGTGAGCCGCGCCGCAGGCGGCGGGCGACCTACAACCGCTACGGCGGAGTACGGCACCTGTTCGCCGCCCTGGACCTGGCCAAGGGCAAGCTCTACGGCCACATCAAGCCGGTCAAGCGGCGGGCGCAGTTCCTGGAGTTCTGCCGCTACCTGCGCACCCTCTACCCGGACAAGGTCCGTATCGCGATCGTCTGCGACAACTTCTCCCCGCACCTGACCACGAAGAAGTGCCAGCGGGTCGGCACCTGGGCCGCGGCGAACAACGTCGAGATCACCTACACCCCGAAGAACTCCTCCTGGCTCAACCGCATCGAGGCCCAGTTCACCGCCCTGCGCTACTTCACCCTCGACGGCACCGACCACGCCACCCACAAAGAGCAGGGCAGCATGATCCGCCGCTACATCGTCTGGCGAAACCACCATGCGGAGAACCGGCACCTACGCGCCGTCGTCGACAGGGCGAACGTTGCCTGATGCGGCACTAGCCCGCACGGGCAGTCTTTCGTTGGTCATGCGGCGAGGGCGAGGTGATGCATGCGAGCAACGGCGTGGAGGCCGTTGCAGCGTCGCCGGCAGTCGCGGAGGATCTTGTAGTTCTTCGTGCGGGCGAAGGTGTGCTCGACGCGGGCGCGGACTTTGCGGTGCCTCGCGTTGTCCGCTTCCTCGCCGTAGCCCCGGTCGATCCACTCACGAACGCGTCGAGGTCCAGGCGCCCCTGGAGATACAGGTCGATCAGCAGGGGGAAGTAGCGCGACCACGTCTGCTCCGAACCCACCGGCCAGCTCGCGTACCGCCGTCACGGGGTCCGTGTCCCGAGCGTTGACGGTGTTCGTGGCGCCCAGCGACGCCGCGGTGGCGAGCTTGCGGCCGTCGATGTCCACGGCGATGGTCTTGCCCGCCATCACGCCATAGCCCCGCAGCTTGGCCGGGGACGCGGCCGGGTCGGCCTTGGTGCACTGCCCTGCCGCTACCAGGGGCTTCTCGGCGAAGGCACCGATGCCCAAGGCCGACCCGACAGGCCCGGTACCGGCCGCACAGTGGGGATCGGTACGGCACACCCCGTACGCCTGGATCCGGGTCGGGGATCACGATCGTCTCGTCCTTCGCCCGCGCGACGACGCCTCATCGACGGCGGATCAGGCAGCCGTCCGGACGCGCACGGGCAGGGATGCCCACGAGTGCAGGGTGTTGTTGGGGTGGCGGTGCGGGGTGCCGGTGAGTTCGATCCGCTCGACGCGACGCGCCAGGGCGGTCAGCAGGGCCTCGGCCTCCAGGCGGGCGACGTGCTGGCCGATGCACTGGTGCAGTCCCATGCCGAAGCCGACGTGGCCGGAGGGGTCACGGGTGAGGTCGAAGCGGTCGGGGTCGTGCCAGCGGCATGGGTCGCGGTTGGCCGCGCCGAGGAACATGAGGATCTTCGCGCCCTCGGGGACGAGCGTTCCGGCGATGGTGACGTCGGTGGTCGCGGTGCGGAAGAACGTCTGCACCGGTGACTGCCAGCGCACTGCTTCGTCGAAGGCGGTCCGCGCCAGATCGGTCCGCTCCCGGAGCCGTTGCCATTCGCCGGGGTGGGTGGCGAAGGCGTACAGGCAGGCCGCCAGGCCGTGCACAGTGGTGTCGATGCCGGCGGTGAGCAGGGACCGCACCACCAGCGGTGCCTGTTCGCGGGTGAGATCACCGCGGTCGGCAGCGGCCCAGATCTGTGCGCCGAAGCCGTCCCCGCTCAGTGCCTCCCGGGTGCACTGGGCGTTCACCCATGCCGAAAGCTCGGCCATCCGGTGGGCGTCCGCCGCGACGAGGTCGTTGCGCGGGCCGAACGCGTTGAAGGCCATGTTTCCGTACGGCAGGAGGTTCTCCCGGCCGTCGGGGCCGAGGCCCACCGCGTCGGGGAAGGCCCGCAGGGGGAACGCCTCCGCCAGCGCCACGAAGGCGTCGAACTCCGTGGATTCGCCGAGGACTTGGTCGACGAGTTCCTCGGCCACGGCGGCCCACATCGTGCGCAGACGCCGCAGGGCGGGCGGGGCGAGGATCTCGCTCAGCACCCGGCGGGGGGCGTCGTGGCGGGGCGGGTCCGCCTCCAGCAGCAGGCTCGGCGGGCGCCATGGCTTCTCGTGACGGAAGTTGGCCAGGCCCACGCCGGAGCCCGACTCGAAGTGCTGCCAGTCCACCAGCGCGGCGTGCACCTGCTCGTAGCGGGCCAGCGCGTGGACGTCGTAGCGCGGCAGGTACACGACCGGACCGGCCTCGCGCAGGGCCTGGTGCAGCGGTTCGGGGTCCAGCAGGACCTCGTGGGCGAACGGATCGACGTCATTCACGGGCAGCGGAACGGCACGCTGCAGTGCCTCGGACATCGCGCTCCTTGGGGATGTAGGGAGGTCTCAGAGATCGAGGACGAGACGGTCGCCGCAGGATCGGGATACGCACACGAACATGCAGTCGTTCGCCCCCCGTTGGCGGCCGGTGAGGACGGAGTCCCGGTGGTCGGGCTGCCCTTCCAGCACCGGCGTCAGGCAGGTGCCGCAGGTTCCCTGCTCGCAGGAGGACAGCACGTCCGCCCCGGCACGACGTACCGCCTCCAGCACCGAGACCTCCGGAGTCACGGTGACGGTACGTCCCGAGCGGCGCAGCTCGACCTCGAAGGGCGTCTCCCGCACCGGCGCGGTCTGCGCGGCGGCGGTGAAGCGCTCGACGCGCAGGGCGTACGGCGGCCAGGCGGCGCAGGCCGTTTCGACGGCGGCGAGCAGCGGGGCGGGGCCGCAGCAGTACACCTTGGTGTCCGGTCGCGGGCCGCCCAGCGGGGTCGCGAGGTCCAGCAGTCCGAGCTCGTCCTGCGGGACGATGTGTACTCGCTCGCCGTAGGTCTCCGTCAGCTCCTCGCGAAAGGCCATCGATGCCCGGGTCCGGCCGCCGTACAGCAACTGCCATTCGGCACCGAGCAGTTCGGCCTGGCGCACCATGGGCAGCAGCGGGGTGATGCCGATGCCGCCCGCGATGAAGAGGTACTTCTCCGAGGGCACGAGGGGGAAGTGGTTGCGCGGGCCGCCGACCCCGACGCGGTCCCCCGGCCGCAGCTGGTCGTGTACATACGCGGATCCGCCGCGTCCCGCTGGTTCCCTCAGTACTGCGATCCGGTAGGTGTGCGCGTCCCATCGGTCGCCGCACAGGGAGTACTGCCGGGTCGTCCCTTCCGGCAACACCAGGTCGATGTGGGAACCCGGTGTCCAGTCCGGCAACCGGGCACCGTCCGGGCGCATGAGGGTGAGTGACACGACGCCTTCGGCGACGCGCTCCTTCGCGGAGACCTCCAGAGTTGCCGCGCCCCCGCGCGTCGGCTGTCCCGTGCCGACGCCGGACTCGGTATCCGCAACCACGCTGATTCCGACCACGTCGCCGCCTCCCGTCGTTGGGTTGCAGGCAGGATGCGCGGCCAACACGGACCGTCGCGATGGCGTTCTCAATCAGTGAGAGACGAATTTCCGGTGATCGTCATACGGCCGTCGCACTGCCGCCACGTGAGTCATCCGCCTCGTTGCGGCCGCCCCTGGGCGGCCGGTGCCCCCAGCGCCCGGGAAACGCCACGTGCCGCGGTCCGCACCACCGGCACGACGGACGCGGCCCCTGCCTCGTTCGGGACGATCACCGCCAGCGCGGCCACCACCTCACCGCGCGCGTCACGCACCGGCGCCGCGATGCCCAGGACGTCGGGGTGCACGTACCCGGGGCAGTTCGCGTACCCCTGTCGGCGGACCTCGGCCAGCTCGGCCCGCAGCCGCGCGGCGGTGGCCGGCGTGTTCGGGGTGTAGCGGTACAGGGGTTCGTCGAGCACCCGTCGGGCCAGGTCGGAGGGGCCATGGGCGAGGAGGATCAGGCCGCTGGAGGAGGCGTGCAGCGGGAGGCGGCCCGCGATGCGGGTGTAGTTGACGACCGCCCCCGGGGCCGTCAGCCGCTCCAGGAACAGCACCTCGTCGCCGTCCAGCACGCCGAGCTGCACATGATGCCCGACGACATCGTGGACGCCCTCCATGAACGGCATCGCCGCGTTGCGCAGCGACAGGGTGGGCGAGGCCCGGGTGGCCAGCTCCCACATGCGCATACCGATCCGGACCCGGCGGTCGGCGTCCCGGGTCAGGAACCCGTACGAGACCAGCTCGGCCACCAGCCGCGACGCGGTCGCCACGTGCAGCTCCGTACGGCGGGAGATCTGCGAGACGGTCAGGGCCGACTCCTCCGGCGTGAACGCCTCGAAGATCCGTACGGCCCTCGCCAGAACCGACTCACCGTTCTGTGTCCTCACCTCGCCATCATCGGATTCCTTTCAGCCGCGTCAAGCCCACGGCCGCACGGCCAGCGCGCCGTACGTCGGGTGCTGGGTGACCCCACCGCCGGTCCGGCGTTCCGGCGGGATCAAGAAGGGCTGCGGCGCAAGGTGCTGTGAGAACATCCGGCGCGGCACGACCGGGTTGCGTGAGGAGAACCGGGACACGCGCAGCGGGCTCTGGAGGCCAGCGCTCGGCGCTCTCATTCTGGCCGGGCCGCAGCGCCCACCGTGTGCATGTGCCGGAGACCTTGCCGGTAGGAGTCGAGCAGCCCGGTCTCGGCGTACGGGAGCCCGAGGTTGTGGCAGTGTTCTTGGACCAGAGGCTGTACGAGCCTGAGGTGGGGCCTGGGCATGTTCGGGAAGAGGTGGTGCTCGATCTGGTAGTTCAGCCCGCCGAGGAGCCAGTCCGTGACCGGCCCGCCCCGGACGTTCCGTGAGGTCAGGACCTGGCGGCGCAGATGGCCCCAGCGCTCGCCCGCCGGGTCGGGCATGTCCATGCCCTTGTGGTTGGGCGCGAAGGCCATTCCCAGGTGGAGCCCGAAGAGCGCCTGGTGGAGCAGCGCGAACGCGATGGCCTTGCCCACCGGCAGGCAGGTGAGCAGCAGGGCACCGTAACCGGCCGCGTGCAGCGCCAGCAGCGCGCCCTCGACGGCCCGTTCGCGCACCGGCTGCCGCCGGAGGTCCTGGACACTGCTCACCTTCAGGGCTATGCCTTCGAGCAGCAGCATGGGGAAGAACAGCCGGGCCTGGTGGCGGGTGATCCAGCGGGTGAATCCTCGGCGCTCAGCGGCCTGTTCCGCGGTCCACACGAGTGCGCCGGCGCCGACGTCCGGGTCCTTCTCGATGTGGTTGGGGTTGGCGTGGTGCCGGTTGTGCTTGTCGTTCCACCACGCGTAGCTCATGCCCAGGAGCAGATTGGCGTGGAGGAGGCCGATGGCGCGGTTCGCCCGGCGGCCGACGGCGATCTGGGCGTGCCCGGCGTCGTGGCCGACGTAGGCGGTGCGGGCGGACAGGATGGCGAGCGGCGCGGCGAGCAGCAGCGTCCACCAGGTGTCCCCGGCGAGGACGAACCCTGTCACCACGGCGGCCAGGGCGAGGAGGTTCACGGTGATCATCCGCGTGTACCAGCCCTTGCGGCGTTCCAGTAGCCCCTGCCCTCTGACCTTCCGCAGCAGGGGAGTGAACTCACTCCCCTGCTGCGCGGTGACGCCGACGGGTGCGGTGGGCACGGACGGCGCGGTGGTCTGAGACATGGAGGACTCCGGTCCTGAATCGGAGAGAAACACTCTGACCTGCTTAAACGTACGGACCGGCCATCGTGCGGCGCCATGGCGTCAACACCCCGGCCGCACGGGGGGCCAGCCCCAGGAGCCCGAAGGGGGTCAGCGACACCTCCGCCCCGGCATCCAGGCGACGACCACACCGAAAACCTGGGTCACGCTGCGGAGGAACCGCGCCTGCGGCGCCGCCGCATAAGCACCGCTCCGCGCCGACCGCTGTGCCGGTGGTATGGGGCTGCCGGATGCCGCGTCGTCGCAGGTAGGAGCGGATCATGCCGTTGCTGTATGCCTTGTCGGCGCCGACGCTTTCCGGCAACCTCTTCGGCCCGGCCCGGGCCGAGCCGGGGGACGCGGATCTTGTCCATGACGGGTTCGAACTGGGTGCAGTCCGCCGGTTGCCCGGGCGTGATGACCAGTGAGAGTGGGCGGCAGCTGCCGTCCGCGCTCAGGTGGAGTTTGCTGGTCAGCCCGCCGCAGTAGTGGCCGACCACAGCATGTGTCGTTCATGGACGGTCTGCCACGGGCCGAAGCGTTCGGGCAGCTCGCGCCACTAGCACCCGGGGCTGAGCCGGTGGATGATCCCGTTGATCACCTGGCGGTGGTCTCGCCACCGGCCGCACCGGTTGTTGCCCCTGGGCAGCAGCGGCTCCAGCACCGCCCACTCGTCGTCCGTGAGATCCCCTCTGCTGAGCATGACCAGGCAACGAGCCGTCCCCTCGAAGAGACACGACCTTCAGCGCGCGAAAGCCCCCGGTCAGCAGCCTGGAAATGTGTTGCTCGGACTGGAAAGACGTTGTTACCGTCGCGCCAGCGCGACAGACGCGTGATCACGAGATGGGGAGGTTGATGAATATGGCCGCCGTCGGCCCTCATCAGCATGCCCTCATCCGGATCGCGCGATAGCAGAGCGCGGCCCGGGTCGTTCTCCAACAACCAGGAGAGACACGTGTCTTCCTCTTCTTCACCCGCCCACGCCGATATGATCACCAGGCGCACTGACTCCCTTGGGGCCTGGAGACGATGTCTCCAGGGCCCCGTCGCGGTGGCCGAGCCACCGGGCAACCAACATGATCGGAGAGACAGATCCTAGTTGCCCAAGACCTGAGCGGCGGCCCGCAGCTGCGGATCTAACTGGTGCCCCACACAACGCCGGTGTCGGCGTTGATGGTGACCTTCGGGTGCCAGGCCATCGTCAGCGATGTGTTGGACGGGAACCGCAGCGGCAGCCAGACGTACGTGGAGTCGTTGTGATTGCCACCCCAGTGCTGCGCCCATCGGTCGCCGAGGTAGAGGTACGAGGTCGTGCGGCTGCCCTGTACGGGGAGAATGTGCGTGACCTGCGAGTTGTAGGCAGTGCTGTCCCCGAGGTTCGCCAGGCTGCTCCAGGGGCCTGCCATGCTGGTCGCAGTCGCGTACTTCTGCTGGTTCGGATTCCAGCCGGTGGTACCCGAGGTCACCAGGAAGTAGACCCCGTTGCGCTTGAAGATCGACTGCGCTTCCCGCCTGACGTTGTGCACCGTAGTCACCCGGGCGGCGATACTCAGGTAGTCGGGGGACAGACGGAAGATGGTCAGATCCTTCTGGCCATTGGTCGTCGAGATCAGGTACGCCTGGCCGTCCGTATCACGGAAGACGTTCATGTCGAAGGACCGGTATCCCATGGGCCGGAAGCTGCCCCGGTAGGTGTAGTTGCCGTCCACCGTGGGCGATGTGGCGATCGCGACCTTGTTCTCGGTCATGGGTGATGGGTAGTTCTCCTTGCGGATGAAGAGAACGTACTGCTGCGTGCGGGCGTTGTAGATGATCCTGGGCCGCCAGGCTCCGGCGCTCTGTAGTTCGGGGGCCGAGGTCTGGCTCAGCGCGCTATTGCGGAACTCCCAGGTATGCAGGTCGGTGGAGCGGTAGACCGGGATCGACGCGAAGGGGCCGTTGGGGTAGGCGTTCTCGCCGAACCAGTAATAGTATCTGCCCACTTTAATCATGCTGCCGCCATGCCCATGTACCGCGTCCCCCGCGGTGTTGATGAACTGGGTTCCGTTGGTGAACGTCACCGGGGCAGCTTGGGATTTGTCAGGCACCTGCAGCGGTAAGAGAACGCAAATTGCGACGACTAATCGCAGAACGGTATGCAGTACTTTACGCACAGCGATACATCCTTCTTGCGAATTCCTGCCAGCGAATATGAGGAGAGCCGATCAGGCCGAAGATCTGCCAGCGGCCGCTGTTGCCGTCGCGGCCCTTGTACCCCCCCCCTCGCCCTGGAAGAAGCTCTGCGGGTAGAAGCGGAGGGCGGTATCCCCGAGCGCCCGCTGAAGGACCGTCCGCCCCTACCGGCCAAGGTCGCCACCGCCGACCAGAAAATGCCGAGCCGAGTAAACGATCTGCCGATACGACGACAGAGTCGGCCCGCTTCCGCCCCTTCGGCGACCGGAGTGGACCAGCACCGGAACTGCGTCACTCACCGTAGATGCGACACGGCTTCTGACCGTCGACGCGGCCCGGCACCCGGACCGGCCCCAAGCCGCCCGCTACCCGCGGGCTACGACTCGCCACGCGACTCGGCGGCCTCCAGATCCTTCAGCCGTGCAGCGTGTTCGGCGGCGATACGCACGATTTCCCTGGGCTCAGCGTCCTTAAGCCGCAACTTTGCCGCTGCGTCCTCAGCTCCTCCGAGCGCTGCTGGCCACCGGAGCACCTGGCGAGCAGCAGCGCGCCCGGCCACTCTTGTGGATCGGCCTACCAGGCGGATCCGGTTCGGCAAGCCGTCAGGACGGCACGGCGGGGCAGCTGGTGCCCCGTGGTGGGACTGCCAGGTCGGTGAGGTAGCCGTCCACGGCGTCCTGCATACACGGGCCGCTGGTGACGCTGCCGTGGCCGTGGCCTTCGTAGGTGAGGAGCACTCCGCTGCGGCCGAGCTGCCGGGCCACCGAGACCGCCCACGGGTAGCCGGTGGCGGGGTCGTGCAGCGCGTTGGACACCAGGATCGGCGGGGCACCGTGTGCGTCCAGGCGGTGCTGCGGGTTGGCGGTCGGCGCGCCCAAACACGCCGCTGCCATGTGGACCGGGAGCAGGTAAGGCAGGTCAGGCGCGGTCCTGTTCATCATGGCGACGAGCGAGGCGTACTCCTGGTAGTCACGCACTGGCAGGTGCCAGTCCGAGCAGAAGACCGGGGTGGCCTGAGGCAGCGGCGCTGTCGAGGTGGGCGACGCGGGCAGCGGCTTGCCGGCGTCCATCCCCGCGATCGCCGTGGCCAGGCCCGCGTAGTCGGCCTGGTAGAACTTCCGGAACGCCACCATGTTGACCAGGTCCGAGGACGACAGCGAGGTGCCCGGCTTCGCCGGGTCCTCCAGCTCGCCGCGCCCGGCACGGGCCAACAGGCCCTGCCAGACGGCGCGAATGTCGCGGCCTCGTAGCGCGCAGTCCGCGGCACCGTCGCACCACTTCACGAACTCCTGGAACGAATCCTCTGCCGTGGCCGCCTCGGACTGCAGGAACTCACGGGTGTTCGGGACGCTGTGGTCCATGACGCTCTCCAGCACCATCGCGCGCACGCGGCGCGGATAGACCTCGGCGTACTGCGCGCCGAGCAGCGTGCCGTACGAGCTGCCGTGGAAGGTCAGTTTCCGCTCGCCGAGGGCGGCCCGGAGGGCGTCCAAGTCCCGGACCGTCTGGGCGGTGTCAAGGTGGTCGAACAATGGGCCGGTACGGGCCCTGCAATCGGTACGGAGCCGCCTGTTGTAGGCCAAGGTCGCGTTGAAGTCCGCCTGGTTCTTCATCTCCGGTGACGGCCGCTCGGCAAGCAATTCGGCGGAGCAGGCCACCGGGTTGCTACCGCCCACGCCGCGCGGGTCGAAGCTGACAATGTCGAACTTGCGGCGGACCTCGGGGCTGAATCGGCTGATTCGGCGCACCACCATCTCCACCCCCGAGTCGCCCGGCCCGCCGGGGCCGAACACCATCGAGCCGACGCGCGCGCCGGGGTCGGCGGCCTGTCGGCGGGCCACGGCCAGGTCGAGCCTCGGCCCGTCCGGGTGGGCCCAGTCGACCGGCACCGGAAGATTGGCGCACTCGGCTCCTGGCTCCGCCGAGTCGTAACACGGTGTCCACCGCAGGGTCTCCGTGGGAGACGACGACGCGTGGACCGCGGGAGCGGCGGCGAGGCCGGCGGTGACGGCCAGGACGGCTCCCACGGCCATGGTCGTGCCCCGCGCGGCGATGCGCCGCAGTGCGGATCTGCTCCTTAACGGCATGAATCCTCCTCGTCATGTGAGCGGTTGTGTCAGGCGTGCGGACCCGGCCGGGGCACCGTCGTCACGTTAGGTGCACTGTCGACCGTGTGGTGCCCCTGTCAGGGGCTTTTCCGGGTCGGGTCGGGGACTGCTCAGGGGCAATCGGGGCCCGGAGTAGAAACGGTCAGGGGAACGCATGTTCACCGCGCTGATGACCCAGGCCGACGCCGACGAGAACCTCGACTGGGCCGTCTCCGTGGACTCCACCATCGTGCGAGGGAACAGGTCCGTCAGCGTCTCGGGAGCGGGGATGGCAGCCGCGTCCGCCGCTGCGGCCTGCGTTGCCGCGCGGGCGCGGTGCCGGTCGTCGGTAAGAGCATCGTCGGCCAAGTCGTTCAGTTCCGCGTAGACCTCCTCGATCACGGAGGTCACGTCTTCGGGCACAGCGATGGTGTCGTGTCCCGGGCGGAGCACAGGTCCCGGGTGCGGCGCAGAAAAGCCTCGCCGTAGATGTCACCCCAGGTCCTCGCAAGCAGGACGCCCAGGGGCACCGAGCCCACTGTGGTGCTGGATCGGATCGAGCAGGCCCGCGTGGAGGGGCCGACGCCGCCCAACCGTGTGGTGGCAATGCTCAGGACGCTGCTGACCGGTCCTTCGGGAATGGCGGCTACCGCCGACTTGATGGCGCGAATCTTCGTCGGGGACGTGGAAGGCTATGACGACCTCGTCGTCGAGCTCGGCGAGTTCAGTGCCTCCTGCGTGAGCCTGCTGGATGCCAACGGCATCAGCACCACGGAAGCGATGCTCAAGGGGAGATCCGCAAAATCCTGCCGCTGCCGTGAACCGTGGGGCGCCGCACGGGGCGCCGCTCAGCAGTAGGGTAGGGGGCGGTGATGAACTCGGTCAGACCCGTGCCGCCGGGATCGAGCACCTGGGTGAACAGGCCCCATTCGCACGGGCCGGGGCGTCCATCAGCTCGGCCGGAAACGCGGCGGACTTACGCCGGTTGCGGCAGTGGACGATGATGTGGTTCAGCTCGTTGGCCATGGTTCTCCCTGTGAATGCGAGAGGCCCAGCATCTTGGCCGGGCTTCCTGGTGCGCCCCGGGAAAGGGTTGTTACCCGGCGACCCGTTGCGGGTGCAGGTGGATTGCTGCGGGGCGGGGCCGACGTTCTCGGAGTCACTTCCGATCAGGCCGGACGCCGTGCCGGCGGCGGTTCGGGCAGGCCGCTACTCGTCCTGCCCGGCTGGAGCCGGATCTGGGGCACCTCTTTGCGCAGGTGCGGTGGGTCGGGCGGCGGAGGAACCGCGCCGCGATCACGGCAGTTGGGGCCGGGGACGGCGCAGCCGGTCCGGCCCCGGTTCACAGGCGCTGGGCGATGCTCCACGTCCGTGCGCGGTCTTCCGTATCGAAGAGGTCGGTGTGGGTGAGCATGACCTCGGTGGCCCCGGCGTCGAGATAGCGGCGCAGCCCGGCGGTGACGGTGTCCTCGTCGCCGGCGATCAGCAGGTCCGCCGCGTGCGACAACCCCTCGGTGGCGATGGCCTTCCGGTAGGACGGGATGCTGTCGTAGAAACCGAGAACGGCCGACACCCGGTCGCGGGCCGCTGCGGCATCGTCGGTGACCACCGCGGGCACCCCGGCCACGATCTGCGGGGCCGGCCGCCCGGCCGCGGCGGCGGCCTCGGTGATGGCCGGCACGATCCGTTCGGCGAGAGTGCGCGGCCCGGCGAGGAACGGAATCGTTCCGTCGGCCAACTCGCCCGCAGCCGCGAGGGCGCGCGGCTCCATCGCCGCCACCAGGACCGGGATCGCCGGGGAGGCCCCGGGCACGGCCGTCGGGCCGACCGGGCGGGACGCCAGCGTCTCCCCTTCGGAGTCGGTGTCGTCGCCGCTACTCTGCGTGCCATGGGACGATGGCCGGGCGGCACACAGGAACGGCTCCAGGAAGCCGCGATCGAGTTGTTCACCGAGCGCGGCTACGAACGCACGACGGTCGCCGAGATCGCGACGCGGGCCGGACTGACCGAGCGCACCTTCTACAACCACTTCGCCGACAAACGCGAGGTGCTCTTCCCTGCCCAGGACCGGTTCACCGCCGAGATCCGCGAAGCGGTGACCGCCGCACCCGCGGAGCAGTCCCCCCTCGACGCGGTCCTCGCGGCCTTCACAGCCGGCAGTGACTGGTTCGACCAGCGCCGGGAGGCGGCACGGCGCCGCAGGCACCTCCTCGACGCACATGCCGACCTGCGGGAACGCGAACGGGCGAAAGCGGCAGCCCTCGGTGAGGCGATCGCCGACGCACTGCGCGCGCGGGGCCTCCCCGACCCGGCGGCCACGCTGACCGCCGTCGTCTCCGTCGCCGCGCACCAACTCGCCGTAGCCCAGTGGCTGGCCGACCCGCAGCGCGGCACGCTCGGGCACCACCTGCGCGCGAGCTTCGAGGACCTGCACCACACCGCAGGCACCTGGTAGCACCGGCCGCTCCTGCCCTCACCGGCCCGGACGGCCAGCCGGACGAGGACCGATGACCACCGAGACGCCCCAGTCGGGGTTCTCGTCGGCGTCGGCCTGGGCCATCAGCGCGGTGAACACGCGCTCCATCGACGGCCCACACCCGAAGCCAGTTGCAGACGCCCCTCCAGTCGGTCACCTCGCGGTGGTCACGCCACCGGCCGCCTCGCTTCGGCGTCCGGTCGGGAAGTAACGGCTCGGTCCGCGCCCACTGCGCATCTGCCAACGGCGCACCCGAACCAACGACCGACTGATCCAAACGAAACGGCCCAGGGCCGCCGCGCGGCAGCGGGGTCAACCGGCCTTGTCCGGGGCTTCGGCGCAGACCCGAGGGCTGGCGAGTCGGTAGGCGTCGGTGCCGGTCTCGATGTGGCGTTCGCCCACGAAATGTGCGACTGAGGCGAACACCACGGCCCCATGGCGAACGGGAACGTCTCGGACGAGTGGCCGTTGCACGCCCGGGAGAGCTTATGGAGTGTGAGGGACCGGGTGACGGGCCTTACCCGAGGACATCCGCGAGGCATTGAAAGAACATCAGCCCTGAGTGTGCGGCGGGAGTGGCGTGAGTTTGTTGGGTGTTTGAGGCGGTGCTTGGCGCCTGGATGCCGCCAAGTGAGGTATATGTTCCTTGTTGTGGTGTTTGGGTGTTGGGTTTCGTGGATGGGATGGAGTCGGGGCGGTGGGGTGCTCGGAGTCGGCCGGAAACGGTGAGTCCATGCCCTCTGCTCGGACGGACGCGGCATGCGGGCGACGCCCCTGGGCGCCGTTGTTGGCGGTGTGCACCGGCTACTTCATGGTGATCCTGGATGTGACGGTCATCAACGTCGCCGTACCGGTCATCGGCCGGGAGCTGCCGGCCTCCCTCACCGGCATCCAGTGGATCACCGACGGCTACACCCTGGTCTTCGCCGGGCTCCTGCTCACCGGAGGCGCGCTGGGCGACCGGTTGGGCAACCGCCGCGTCTTCTGTGCAGGGGTGGCGGTGTTCACCCTGTCCTCGGCCGCGTGCGCGCTCGCCCCCAGTGCCCCTGTCCTGGTCGCGGCACGGCTGGTGGAAGGGCTGGGCGCGGCGCTGATCGTGCCCGGCTCTCTGGCTCTGCTCCAGCAGGCCTACCCGGCTCCGGCCGCCCGTTCACGGGCCTTCGGGCTGTGGGGGTCGATGGCGGGCACCGCGGCGTGTGCCGGGCCGTTGCTGGGCGGGTTGCTGGTGACCACGGCCGGGTGGCGCTGGGTGTTCCTCATCAACCTCCCCGCCGGGGCTGCCTGCCTGGTGCTGACACTGCGCCACGTAGCACGCTCGCCGCGGCACACCGACCGGGCGCTGGACTGGCCCGCGCAAGCCGCGGTCGCGGCCGCGGTGGCACTGCTGACCGCCGCGCTCAACGAAGCCGGGCGGCGCGGCTGGACCGATCCGGCTGTCCTGGCCGGAGTGGGGCTGGCCGTTGTTGCCGCCGCCGGATTCGCCGTGCGGGAGCGGGCGGCCCGCTCCCCCGCCCTTCCCCTGAGCCTGCTGGGCTCGCGTGCGATGAGCGGCGGAGCCGTCATCGGTCTGCTGTTCAACTTCGGCTTCTACGGCATGATCTTCACCGCCAGCCTGCAGTTCCAGCACCAGCGCGGCTACAGCGCCCTGTACACCGGACTCGCCCTGTTCCCCGCGGTGGCCATGACCATGTTCGCCTCCGCCTTGTCCGCACGGCTCACCCGTCGTACCGGCGACCGCCCGCTGGTGATCTGCGGCATGCTCCTGGCCGCCGGTGGACTGGCCGGTTGGGCCGCCGCCGGGACCGACCCGGCCTACCCGCTGCTGATCGCCCCCATGATGGCTACAGGGTTCGGTACTTCCTTCGCCCTCACCGGCACTACGACCACCGTCATGAACGCCGCACCAACGGCGTACTCGGGGGCCGCTTCCGCCTTGTTCAACACCACCCGCCAGATCGGCAGCGCCACCGGTATCGCACTCGGCGGCAGCCTCCTGGCGACAGCCACCACCTACAGCGCCGGACTCCGCGTCAACATGGTCATCGGCACCCTCGCCTACCTCACCGCGGCCACCCTTGCCTGGCTGTGCCTACCGGGCAAACCCTCGAACGCCTGACATCGCTCCGGGTTTTGTAGCCCTGATCCACCCCCGGTATGACACGAACAGTGGCTCCCGGGGGTGATGTGGGGTGAACGCCGCGATTCCTAACATGCCGGCGTTCACGCACGAGGGGGGCAACACGTGATCAAGCACAAGCGCGCGCATTGCCGAACCCTCAGCTCACCCAGTAACGAAGTAGAGGACGTTCATGACCACGATCCTGGCTCCCCCGGTCCGCATCGGGAAGGCCGCTGTCGCCGCTCTCGGCGTGCTGGCCGCCGCCACCGGGGCCCTGGAGTCGGTGGTGACACCAACGCTCCCGCTGTTGCAACGCGAATTATCCATGAGCCCTGCTCAAGGGGCGCTGCTCAGCATCACGATGCTCATCACCGGTGCTCTCGTCACGCCCATCGCGGGCAACCTCGGTGACCGCTACGGCGGGAAGTGGGTGATGCTCCGGCTGATGGCGGTGGTCTCGGCCGGTGGGCTGGTGTCCTCGCTGGCACCGAACCTGCCCGTACTGCTGCTCGGTCAGGTGCTGGAGGGCGCGATGGTGGGCGCGATGCCACTCTCGTTCATCCTGGTACGCAAGCACCTTCCCTCCGGGGAGTCCCAGGTGGCCATCGGGGTGGTCAGCGGGTTGTTCGTGGGCGGCGGCATGCTGGGGACGCTGATGGCCGGGCCCATCGCGGAGGGGCTGTCCCGGCACTGGATGTTCGCGATACCGACGATCGCGATCGTGGTGGCGACCCTGTTCGTCCACCGGCTGATGCCGGACGACGCGCCGGCCCGGTCGGACGCCAGGATCGACTGGCCCGGTCTGGTTCTCCTGAGCGGCATTCTGCTGACGCTCATGCTAGGGCTCTCTATGGCGCCCGAGTTCGGCAGCCAGCCGCTCTTGCTCGGCGCCCTCGTCGTACTCCTGGCGCTCCTGGTGACCGGGTGGATATTCGTTGAGCGCCGGTCGCCCTCGCCGATGGTCGATCTGAACCTGGTGGCGAAGCCCGCGGTATGGAGCTCCTATGCGATCACCTTCGCCGTGTGCGTAGGTACCGCGGTGTCGATGTATCTCGTTCCGCAGCTGTTCGCGGTGTCCGCCGACGGGTACGGCTTCGGGGCCAGCTCCACCGACATCGGGCGGTACCTGTTGCCCGGCGCCGTCGCGGGGGCGATCAGCGGGCCGCTCGGCGGGGTCGCGGCCCGGCGTTTCGGGTCGACCGCCGTGGTCACCGCCGGAATCGGCGTCATGACGGCCACGTTGATCGGCATGGCGCTCGCGCACACCGCGGTCTGGCACCTCATCGTCGGCAAGGCGCTGATCGCCCTGGCCAGTGGGGTCTGCATCACGGCGATGGTCGTCAAGACGGCCACCTCTGTCGATCACGGCAACACCGGCACCGCCACCAGCCTGGTCCTGGTGACGCGCGTGATCGGCTTCGCCGCAGGCGCACAGGTCAGCGGTGCCTTCCTCACCGCCGGGACCCGTCCCGGGATGGACGGCCCGGCCGAATCGGCCTTCGTCACCGGATTCGTCATCGCCGGCGCCGTCACGGCGCTGTCCCTGCTGGTCGTCCGTACCATGAACAAAGGAGTCAAGGCATGACCCTCACCGATCCTTCGACGGATGTCCGTGCCACGCCCAAGCGCAGGGTTCTGATATCGGGGGCCAGCATCGCCGGTCCCGCCCTCGCGTTCTGGCTGAACCGCTACGGATACGCGGTCACGGTGGCGGAGAAGGCGGGGGCGGTGCGTAGCGGTGGCTACCCGATCGACGTGCGCGGCACCGCACTGGAAGTCGTCCGCAGGATGGGGATCCTGCCACAACTGCGGGACGCACACATCGACTTGCGCCGGATCACCTTCCTCGACGAGGACGGCGGCACGGTGACGTCCGTCAGCCCGCACAACCTCGCCGGCAGTGTCGCGGGACAGGACCTGGAGGTGCGGCGCGGGGATCTGACCGGCGCTCTCTACTCGGCGGTCCGCGATGACGTGGAGTTCTTGTTCAACGACTCCATCGACACCCTCGACCAGTCCGGCCACGGGGTCGACGTCACCTTCCGCGGGGGCAGCAGGCGTACGTTCGACATGGTGTTCGGCGCGGACGGGATGCACTCACGCACCCGCGAGTTCCTCTTCGGCCCCGAAGAGCAGTTCCACCGGTACCTCGGGTACTGCTTCGCCGTGTTCACCATGCCCAACACCTTCGGCCTCTCCCACGAGGTCACGATGTGGAACACCCCGGGCAGAGCCGCGGCTCTCTACGCCACAGGGGACAACGACGACCTGCACGCCTTCCTGAACTTCGCCCAGCCGCAACCACCTTCCGGGGCGTTCGGTGACTCTCGAGCTCAACGGGATCTGGTCGCCGGGACCTTCGCGGACGCGGGATGGGAAGTGCCGGGCATGATCACCGCCATGCGCGACGCGGATGACCTGTTCACCGACACGGTCAGCCAGATCCGCATGCCTGCCTGGTCCAGCGGCAGGGTCGCGCTGGTGGGCGACGCCGCTTACGCGCCCTCGTTCCTCACCGGACAGGGCTCCAGCCTCGCGCTCGTCGGTGCGTACATGCTCGCCCGTTCCCTGGCCGACCGGGACCCCGCCGCGGGTTTCGCCGCCTACGAACACCACATCCGGGAGTTCGTGACCATGAACCAGGGCAAGATCGGCAAGGGGGACGCCACGCTCTTCCCCACCACCGCCCCGGCCCTGGAGCAGCGCAACAACATGCTGCGCAACCTGAGCACCATGCCTCCGGCGAAGGGACGGCCGGCCCACTCCGCCCTGACCCTGCCGCCCGAGCCCACGCCCCTGGCGTAACGCCGGGGCACGCGCACCAACGGCTCGGCAGCTGCCGGATCCGCCGACGGCATAACGGCCCTCGAGGTCGGAGATCTTGGCGACCTTGCGGGCGGAGTTGCCGCCCGGGAACTCCGATTCGAGCCACGTGCGCAGGATGTTCAGCGCCAGCTCGGGGCCGATGACACGGGCGCCCATGGTGATGACCTGGGCATCGTTGCTCTTGCGGGCTCGCTCGGCGGAGTACGTGTCATGGCAGCAGGCGGCGCGTACGCCCGGCACCTTGTTGGCGGTGATGGCCATGCCTATCCCGGTGCCGCACAGCAGCACGGCGCGGTCGGCCTCGCCGCGTTGCACGGCGAGCGCGACGGGCCCGGCGATGTCCGGGTAGTCCACGGTGTCGTCGCCGTGCACGCCGAAGTCGGCGAGTTCGACCTTGACCGGGGCTTCGGGCCCGGTCAGCCAGGCGCGTACGGTGTCGGCGAGCCCGATGGCCGCCTCGTCGCATCCGAGCGCGATGCGCATCGGACGGCCGGGGTGCGGGGTGGAACTCATGAGCGGTCCTCTCGGATGGTGCGCACGGCGTCGGCAGCGGTGCGCAGGATGAGGGCGACGGAGGTGGCTCCGGCGTCGGGGTGGCCCAGTGTGCGATCGCCGAGCCGGGCGGCCCGTCCCATGCGGGCGACCATCCCGGCGGTGGCCGCGACCCCTTGTTCGGCGCCCTCGGCGGCGGCCTGCAACACCTCGGTGACACCGGCGGCGGCTCCGAGAGCCGCCGCCCGCGCGGCTTGGGCCGCCGGGACGAGCGCGTCGACCATGGTCTTGTCGCCCGGCTTCGCGCCGCCCCGGGCCTGTCCGCGACGCTGCTGTCGTTCGCCACGCTGGGGATCGGCTTCGCCGCCCGTCCGCTGGGCGGCATCGTCGCCGGTCACCTCGGGGACCGTATCGGCCGCAAGCCCGTCCTGGTCGGTTCACTGCTCCTCATGGGCATCGCCACCGTTCTGATCGGATGCCTTCCCACCTACCAGGCGGTCGGGATCTGGGCACCGATCCTGCTGGTGGTCGTCCGCGTGATCCAGGGGCTCGCCTTCGGCGCCGAATGGGGCGGAGCGATCCTGATGATGTTCGAGCATGCGCCCTGGCGACGACGCGGCCTGTACACGGGCGTCACACAGGCCGGATTCCCTGTCGGACTGCTGCTCGCGAATCTCGCGTTCCTCTTCAGCGATCACGCTCTGAGCGACGCCTGGGCCTGGCGGGTGCCGTTCCTGCTCAGCGCCGTCCTGATCGTCGTGGGCATCCTCATCCGGCTCAAGATCGACGAGTCTCCCGAATTCCAGGCGCTCCAGCGGTCCGGCGACGTCGCCAAGAACCCGCTGCTGGAGGTCCTCCGCGAGGACTGGCGCAATGTGCTGCGGGCCTTCTGCCTCCGGTGCGCGGAGACCGCGGGCTACGCCGTCTCCGTCGCCTTCGTCCTGTCCTACCTGGACGACGGCGACGCACCCGACGTGTCGGGAACCGTCAGCCTCACCGCCCTGGTGGCCGCCGCGGCCGTCGGGATCGCGGCCACCGTGCTGTGGGGCCGCCTGTCCGACCGGGTGGGGCATCGCCCGGTGTACCTGCTGGGCTGCACGGTGACGCTGCTGTGGGGCGTCCCGATGTTCCTGCTCGTCAACACCGGGACCGCTGCCATGGTCATGGCCGCCTTCGTCATCAGCTACGCCGTCTGCCAGAACGCCCTGGCCGGTGTCCAAGGGGCGTGGTTCTCCGAACTGTTCGCCACCAAGACGCGCACGGCCGGAACATCCATGGCCTACCAGCTCTCCGCGGTCGTCTCCGGCTTCACCCCCATGATCGCTACGGCGCTCTACTCCGCCACCGGATGGGCCGGTCCCGCCGCCCTGTTCAGCGCCTACGGGCTGTTGGGCCTGATCGCGAGCCCGACGACCCGCGAGACGCGGAGGCGGCGTCTTCGGCGGCGTGGCCTACTCGGCGGCCAAGGCCGCGCTCCTGGGCTTCTCCCGTTCCCTGGCCCGCGAGCTCGGACCGTCCGGCATCACCGTCAACTCCGTCGCACCCGGCCTGATCGACACCGAGATCACCCAGGGAAAGCTCGACAGCGCGCGCAAGGCGGCCATGGTCGCCGACATTCCGGCGCGCCGCATCGGCGGGGTCGACGACGTCGCCGATGTCATCGCCTTCCTCGCCAGGCCCGAGTCCGGCTATCTCACTGGTGCGACGTATGACGTCAACGGTGGGTCGCACATCCACTGAGGGACGGGGGCGGGGCGCGCGGATGTCCACCGTCGGAGTCCGCCGCGCCGCCGCGCTCTACAGCCGTACGCCCACGAGGAGATCCGAGCCGAGGAGGGAGCGCAGCAGCGGACGGTGGCCGTGCTGCGCCTCATCCAGTAGCGCACGCTCGGATATGCACATCGGTACGGGCGTCGGGCAGCCTCGGTCGGAGGGAAGGCTCGACCGAGGCGGTACCGTGCCGCCATGTGCATCTCGACAGGTGAGGCCGCGTTCTCCGGCACCATCGTTTATTGCGGGCGGCAGCACCACCCCGTGCACGGCCTCATCCACATCTTGGGCTACCAGAACACCGCCGTGAACCTGGCGGACGGCCCGAACGCCATGCTGCTGCACCTGCCCACGCGGCAGCTCTCCCCCAGGCACTTTCTCTCCGCCGGACGCACCGGCGGCATCCTGCACCGCATGGTCGCCGCCGTCGAGCCCGCCACCGAGTCGGACGACGGCATCGCGTGGATGAGCGCGGAACCGCAGCCCGTCCAAGTCTTCGACCACGACGTCTACACGGTGCTCCTGGCCGCCGACCCCACCATGATCCCCACGGCTCTGCACCAGGTGCCACCCCATCGGCGCCCCCGCTTTGATCCGCACCTACTGCTCTTCTACGCCGACCACTTCCCCGACCACACCATCGCCGTGTGCTGCTTCGACAACGCCGACGCGCAACAGGCCAAGCCTCTTCTGATGTGGTATCCGCCGCTCGACCCCGACCAGCTGACCGTACCGGCGCTGGACAGCCACACCGGAGCAGCGCCGGATCTCGACGCCGCCGTGCCCGTGGACCACTGGGTCCTGCTCTCCACCGACCAGGCCCCCTCCGGCTGGGGCGACCCCGTCGACTACCCGAAGAACATGCGTCACAGCCTGCGCGCCTTCCTCCCCAGCACCGTCCTGGGCCGGTATTACGGCGAAGGGCTAACCCTGCCCAACGCAGACTTCACCATCAGCCACCGCGACCTGCTCGACGGCAACCTCGACCGCATCACCCGCCTCCAACCGACCGCCCGTAGAACTCCGTAAGGCGCCCGAGACGCTCAGCCACGTTGGCACACTCGCTGGGCCCTCCCCCTGTGTGCGACTGGTCGCTACCGCCCACGCACGCTCCACGAGGTACGTGAACGGATGGCCTACGCTCGAACCACCGGGGAGCCGTTCCGTCAGACGCTGATCCGACGTGAACTCCCCTGACCTGGAGTACCCCGGACACGGCCACTCCTCAGGCATGGGGTGTGCGAAGCCCGGCCACGGCCCATTTGGCTCGCGTGGACAGTTCGGCGAGTGCCTTCGCCGATTGCTTGCCGATGGTGTCCAGCAGGCGCCTGCCGTGGGCCATCGTCGCTCGCGCGAGTTCCGCATCGCCTGCCTCGACCGCGGCGAGCGTCAGCTCCAGGTGCTGCTCGGTGATCATTCGCCCGAGCCCCCGGCGGTGCCACTGCCGCACCGTTGAGTCCGGGGTCGTGCCATCGGCGCCGACCGCCGCCCGTGCCCGCTCCAGCGCCCGCCCCGCTGCCGCGAGGTCACCCTTGCAGCGCTCCAGGCGGGCCAGGACGTACGCCTCCGAGGCCTGGTCCCACGCCGTGTCTTGGAGGGAGAGGAGGAAGAACTGGGCACGGGCCGCCTGCGGGTAGTCGCCTATGCGTTCCAGGGCGCGGCTCAGGTCCCGCAGCCGGGCCGCGTCCGGGCCGGTGTCGTCCAGCATGCGGATGAGCGCGACCCGGGCGTTCTCGACGCGGCCCTGTCGGTGGGCCAGCTGGATCCAGGTGAACTCGCTCTCCGCGACCATATCCCGCCCGTACCGCTTCGCTTGCTGGGTGCGTGACCACTCCACCGCCCCGGCGCTGTCGGTGATCTGGCCGCGCGTGGCCGACCGCAGCAGCGCGATGTCCCTGTCCTGGCCGTGCGACGCCACCAGCGTCGCGGCCAGCCACCGCTCCTCGAACCGTCCGGTGGGTGCGGCGTTCTCGTGCTCCAGCAGGAAACGGAGGAGCGGCAGGTCAGCGTCACGGCGGTCGAACTGCGCCGCACGCAGCACCCCCGCCCGCAGCACCGCGTCCCCCGCTGCTTCCTCCCGCGCGCCGCGGTCGCCGGAGCGCATCCGCTCCAGCGCCTCCCGCCCCGGGCCGAGGACGATGTCGGGCAGGGGCTGCCGGAATGGTTCTTCGAGCTGGTAGGCCAAGAGATCCTGCGAGTTGAGGAGCACGTGGTCCGGCTCGGTGCGCCGGGTGGCCGACTCGGAGAGGGCCAAGAGTTCGACCAGCGGCCGGTCCGGTAGACCCAGACCGTGGATCAACGCGGCTCGCTGCGCGTGCACGTCGGGGGCGAATTCCTCCCGTGCCTGGTCGTCCGCCGCATGTATGGCGGCGCGCAGGGCCTCCTCGTCCATCTCGGTGGTCATGGTCTCGCACCACCGGGGCAGCCGGACGAGGATCTGGAGCGCCTCGGTGACACTGTCGGCCACCAGCGAGGCGTACCCGTCGTCGGACGCGTGGAGCACGGCTGTTCCTCCGGACAGGAAGTACGTGCCGCCTGTGTCGTCGCCGGCGATCGGCTCCAGAGACGCACCGGATGCCAGGTGCACCCGCTCGCAGTGGCGCACCCGGCTCACGTCGAAGTTGAACGGAAACGCGGCAAGTTCAGCTAGGTCAGGGCGGGTACGCAGGAGTTCCAGTACGCGATCGGTCATATGGCCGAACCTTAACGAGGCGGTTGGCGGCCAGAGCCCACCGGTACCCCGGCCAGACGGTTTCGTGGGCACGGATAGCCTGGGCCCGTCAGCGAAGATCGAAGAAAGGTGGAGCACATGGCAGACATCGTGGAGACGGCGGCGCGGAAGGTCTTCGAGCGTTACGACCTCGACGGGGACGGCCTGGTCACCGCGGACGAATACCGGCAGGTCGTGGCGGAGTTGGAGGGCTCGCAGATCACCCAGCCGCAGGCCCAGGAGCTGATCGACTCGCTCGACACCAACGGCGATCGCCAGATGTCCTTCGAGGAGTTCTGGGCAGCCATGAATGGCTGACACAGCCGGGTCCGGCACGTGCACCCTGACGGCAATCGACACCGCCGTCAGGGCCCCACACGATGAGCACACCCACCGGTACGGCTGATCAGTCGAACTTCACGTACCGGGTGACGTTGCCGGACATGTTCAGGCTCAGCGATCCCACGTGGCCGGGCGCGGCCGCGGTTGCTGGTGCGCACGTGCGGCGGCATCTCAGCCGAATCGCAGGATGCGCGGGGCGAAGGTGGCCTCGGGGCCGTCGGCGCGGCCGACCGACCACACCGTCGCCGCGCCCGGCACCGGTGCCAGCCGCAGCACCTGGGACTCGCCCTCCCCGGCCACCGCCGGTTCGCCGTACTCGGTGAACGACTGTCCGTTCCAGCTGAGGAAGTCCGGCCCGGGGACGAGCGGCGGAGAGCCCGGCGGGCCCCACTTCTGCGACCGGGCCACCGAGACCCAGGCCAGCGCGCCGGACGTGGTCGGCGTCAGTGAGGTGATCGAGCCGAAGTCGGTGGGCACGGTCACCCGGCTCCATGCCTGCCCGTCGAAGCGGGCCAGCAGGGGCGGAATCGGCTTGCCCGGCGGGCCGCCGATGAACCCGGCCGTGCCACCCGCCCACACCTCCGTCGGCGAGACCGCCAGCACACTGCCCACGGCTGACCGCGGGGCCCCGTCCACGAGCGTCTGCTGCCACGCCTGCCCGTTCCAGTGCGACACGGCCGCGCCCGAATCGGTGGCGCCCGCGGCCCAGACGTCGTCAGTCGCCAGGATGTGCAGGCCGTACACGGACCCCGGCGGCACCGGTACGTCCCGCCAGCCGCTTCCGTCCCAGCGCAGCAATGCCTGCGCGCCGTCCCGCGAACCGATCAGCCAGGTCTCACCACCGCCGGCGACAACTCTGGTCAGCGCGACACCGCTCGGCGGTGGGCTCTCGGACCAGGCGATGCCGTCGAAGCGGAGCAGGTGGGTGCGGCCCGCCGCGTCGCGGCCGACCGCCCAGACCGTGGTCGGTGAGGTCGCGGCGATGGACAGCAGCTCTCCCTGCCAGCCGATCCCGGGCAGACTCTGGCGCTGCCACGCGGTTCCGTCCCAGCGCAGCACCAGCGGGTAGCCCGGCGCCTCGCGTCCGACGGCGTCGGTGCCCACCGCCCATGCCCGGTCCGGCCCGAACGCCACGGCCTCGTTCAGCCCGGCCTGTGGGCGTACCTGTGCCGGGACCGGGACGTGTTGCCAGGACGGGGTTTCCGCCGTGGCCGAGCTCATGAGGGTCATGAGGGTCATGGCGACCGCGAGGGCCGCGATGAGCAGTCGGCGTGCCATGGTCAGCCTCCCAGGCGCTCGCTCATCAGGTTCGGTTTCGAGCCGTAGATCTCGACGGTTCCGAAGGACAGCAGGGCGGGCCCGGCCTTCGCCAGTGCGCGCGGTTTGACGTCGATCGCGTCTGCGCGCTGCGGGCCGTAGGAGAAGGTAGTGCGGGAGCCGTCCAGCCGCGCGTACTCCGACTGGAACGCGCGATCGCTGCGTACTGGCAGCCACAGCGCGCCGTCCGGGCCGCGTGCCATGGCCTCGGTGTAGGTGTCGCCCAGCGGTGGGTAGGTGGTGCGCCAGGCGTGCCCGCCCAAGGTCATCAGGTAGGTGCGGGCCACGCCGTCGGTGTACTGGCTGCCGCCGATCGTGACCCGGTTGGATGGTTCGAGCAGGATCGTGTGCACGTTGCTGTTCGGCGGCAGCGGCACCTTCGCGTCCTGCCACCGTGTTCCGTTCCAGCGCAGGATGGTGGTCCCGGTGCTGGTGTCGGCCCAGGCCCAGGCGTCGGTGGCCGTACGCGCGGTGATTCCCATCAGGAACAGCACACCGTCCGGGGCGGACTGGGTGGTCCAGTCGGAACCGTCGTAGTGCAGCACCTTCAGCCCGGTGTCGTCCTCACCGACCACCCACGCGGCACCCGGTACCGCGGTGAAGTCCTGGTAGGTCCACAGGGTCTGCGGCAGCGGGAGGGCACTCCATCCTGCCGCGGACCGGCGCAGGATCTCCCCCGCTCCCGCGCGGTTGTGGAAGATCCACACCTCGTCGGCGACGTACTGCACCTTGCCGAGCCAGCCCGGCTCATCGGCGCCGGGGAAGGTGATGTTCCGGCTCCACGTCGTGCCGTCCCACCGGTACAGCATCGGCCGCAGTCCATCGGCGGCTTGCTCGTATCCGGTCACCCACGCCTCGCGCGGCCCGCGGGCGGCGAGATCGGACACGGTCACCGGCGGGGCCGCTGCCGGTACCGGCAGGGCCGACCAGCTCGGTGTCACGGCCGCGGCCGGTGACACGACCGCGGCACATGCCATGGCGAGGCAGATGATGAGCACACGGAGACCGTTCACGAGACCTCCCGAGAACGCGAAGACCGCTCAGCTTATTGGCGTTCACCTATCCGTGAACAGACGACCTCAGGTCAGTCTGTCCGGGCGGTCAGGCGTCACCCGTCGCAGGCCCTCGGCCTCGATAGCGGCGACGAGCTTTTTCGCCGCCGCCAGCTTCGGCCCATTGTCCGCGGGATCCGTGGCGTTGAGCGCGGTGAAGATGTCCACGGCTTCCCGTGCCCGCGTGAGCGCCTGGTCCCGTCGGCCGGACTGCCGCAGGTAGGGGATCGTCGGAAACATCAGCCAGTCGCCCAGCCCTCCGCGAAACCTCCCGGGGTTCTCGGTGGCGAGTTGGCGCAGCAGGTCGGTGGCGTCGACGGCACGCTGTGCGCCGTGGGCGTGGTCGGGCTTGCCCCAGAGAGCCTGGGCCAGATTGACCAGCGTCCAAGCCTTTCGGTACAGGAGATCGTCGGATCCGGGTTGTTCACCGATCAGCTTGTCGTAGAGGGTCAGCGCCTCCTGCATGCGCGCGATGGCGTCGTCGTGGCGGCCGCTGCCCATCAGATACGTGCCCGCCGGGAACACCAGCCACTGCGCGAGTCCGGCACGGTAGGTGGGTTTCCTGGTGGCGAGTTGGCGCAGCAGGTCGGTGGCCTCGATGGCGCGCTGTGCGCCGTGGGCGTGGTCGGGCTTGCCCCAGAGAGCCTGGGCCAGATTGACCAGCGTCCAAGCCTTTCGGTACAGGAGATCGTCGGATCCGGGTTGTTCACCGATCAGCTTGTCGTACAGGGCGAGCGCTTCCAGCATGCGCGTGACGGCGTCGTCATAGTGGCCAGTGCCCATCAGATACGTGCCCACCGGGAACACCAGCCACTGCGCGAGCGTCGCGCGGTAGGCGGGGTCCAGGGCCACGGCCTCGCGGGCGACCGCGAGCGCGTCGGCTGCCCGGGCGTTGGCCTCGTCGCGGGCCGGGCCCGGCAGGTTCCACAGGGTCTGGGCCCTCGTCATCAGGGCTCGCGCGTCCGCGATCCGGGCCGGGGCGGTCGGTGTGGCCGTGTCGTAGAAACACGTCAGGAGCCTCGCCACCTCGCCGATCTCGCTGCCGTAGTCGACGCGGTAGAGGGCTACGCTCCCCGCCGCCATCGGCACCGCGGCGACCTCGGAATACGACCACCAGGTCTGTCCGAGCCACTGCGGCGCCGACCACTGGGTCTGCTGGGGGTCCCGGTGGATGGTCTGGACGCGGCTGTCCCGGCCCTGCCAGAACCAGTTGGCCCGCCGGTCCCCGGTCACCGCCGGGACGATCGTGTAGGGCACGCCCCATTTGGTGAGGTGCCGTGGGGTGATCTCGGCAGGGGCGCTCCAGCCGCCGTCATAGTGGATGTTCCACATGGCCCCGAACTTGCCCTGCCAGACCACATCGGCCTTCCCGTCGCCCGTGCCCATGGCGTAGATGGACGCTGCGAAATCGTCCCCGGGGAATTCGGCGATCTGCACGGGCGCGCTCCACGCGGGGGACGCCGCGTGGGAGTCATAGGTGACGCTGTGCAGCGTGCGGTAGTTCATGGTCCACACCACCAGCACCACCCCGGGCGAGGGATAGGTCACCGTGAGGTCCGAGCCCAGCGACACGGCGCCTGCCGGGGTCGCCGCCTGCGGTGGCCCCCACGCTCCGCTGGCGTCCTGGAACGTGGCCATCAGTGTGCCGGTCCCGTTGTCGAGCCACAGCACGACGACCGAGCCCGGTGCCGCGGCGGCGGCCCCGGTGAACCCGATGTCGGTGGCGTCGCCGCTCACCCTGACCGGGGCGTCCAGCCATCCGGTCGGCCGGGCGGGGTCGGTGTGCGTGGCGTAGATGCCGCCGTCCTTGCTCTGGAACACGACCGTGACCAGGCCCGGCCCTGACGACAGGGCGCACGGTGCGGGTTCCTTCCGCATCGTCTTCTCCGCGCTGATGGCCACCGACGGTTTCCATGCCGGTGCGGTGGCGGTGGAGTCGTAGGAGGTGGTGCGCAGTTGGGCCTTGTCCGGGTCCCGCCATACCAGCACGGTGTGGCCCGGCCGGTCCGACGCCGCGGCCAGGGACACGATGGCGTCCGGCACCTCCACCGGGGCCCAGGGGGACCATCCGGGTGTGTGCGGGTCCTTGGCCCAGTAGGCCACGGTGTCGCGGAGGCCGATGAGCTTGGCCAGGCCCGTCCTGACCCGCATCTCGGCGCGCAGCTCGTCGGCGTAGTAGGACCGGGCGTCGTCGTATTCGGCCTGGCCGCCGGGCCGCCACCCGAGTTGGGTGTGCCCTGTGTCGTAGCCGCTGATGTGGTCCACGCACTGGTAGCCCAGGATGTAGCTGCCGAGGCCGTCCGGGCCGCCGCCGGTATGGGGTTCGATGGCTTGGTCGGCGTGTTGGAACACCCAGTCCAGCCGCGCCGCGTGGCGGTTCAGCTCCTCGCGGGCCAGCCGGTCCTCGCGGTACTGCGGGTTGAGCCCGGCGATCACGCCGAAGCGGACGGTCAGCACATAGACATAGGCGATGTACGCCAGCCGGTGGTCGAAGACGCTCTCCGGCGAGTTGGGATCCGGGCGGTAGAAGTAGGAGTCGCCCTCCAGCAGCGTGTTCGCCGCCAGCCGTGAGTTGTTGTCCGCGTTGGACCGCATGAGCGGGTCCTTGCGCCCGTCGGCGACCCAGCTGTTGAGCTCGTCCATGGCGGTGCGGGCCCGCCCGCGCAGGCCGTCCAGGTCGCGCCGCAGATTGAGGACGTACGCCTGCTGTTCGACTCTGACCGCCTGCTTCACGGCCTCCAGCACCTCGTCGAACCGCCCCTGGAGGGCGACGAAATCCTGGTGCAGTGCCTCCAGTCCGGCCAGGATCTCCTCTTCGGGGGTGGGAGTGTGGCTGCCGAGGCTGACGAAGGCGACGATGCCCTGGTATGCCTCGTACGCCTTCTTGCCCGCTTCGTAGATCGCCAGTGCCGTGAGGACGGGCGTGGGCGTGGCCATATGCGGTGTTCCCCCCTCGGCCTGTGCCCCCCGTGGGCAGGCCTGACGCAAGTGAACCACCGGGCAAGCGCACATATGCTGGAAAAATACTTGAGCGCCTCCTATATGCGCCGTGAGCCCCCTATAGGGCACCGTTCCAGGCGCTGGATTTCGGACACCGTTCGAGGCGAAACGTTCTCTTAACAGGAATTTACTGGTGAGAAACGACACCCGTCGACGTCGGCGGCGGAAGGTAGCGATCCGCCTCCGGAGAGGTAGATGGTTAACCCAGGCAACCGTTCGGCTCCCGATCGAAAGGGTTGATCACTGTGTGTGGCATCACCGGCTGGGTCTCCTACCGCCGCGACCTGAGCTCTCACCGGCAGCTCCTCGACACCATGACGGAGACGATGGCCTGCCGCGGCCCGGACGCGGCGGGCACCTGGGTGACCGGCAGGGCGGCGCTCGGCCATCGCAGGCTGGCCGTCATCGACCTGCCCGGCGGGGCCCAGCCCATGACCGTCGAGACGGCCGAGGGCACCGTCGCCATGGTGTATTCCGGTGAGGCGTACAACTTCACCGAGCTGCGCGACGAACTGCGCCGCAGGGGGCACGGCTTCACCACCGACTCCGACACCGAGGTCGTCCTGCGCGGCTATCTGGAGTGGGGTGAATCCCTCACCGAGAAGCTCAACGGCATGTACGCCTTCGCCATCTGGGACTCCCGCGCCGAGAAGCTGGTCATGGTCCGGGACCGGATGGGCATCAAGCCGTTCTACTACTTCGAGACCGACGACGGTGTGCTCTTCGGCTCCGAGCCCAAGGCCATCCTCGCCAACCCGCTCGCCGCCCCCGTGGTCGGCATCGACGGGCTGCGGGAGATCTTCTCGTTCGCCAAGACGCCGGGCGAGGCCATATGGAAGGGCATGAGGGAACTGCGCCCCGGCCATCTGGCCGTCGTCGACAGCAACGGGCTGCGCGAGCGGGCGTACTGGCGTCTGGAGGTCTCCGAGCACACCGATGACCAGCAGACGACCGTCGCCCATGTGCGGGAGCTGCTGGAGGACATCATCGACCGCCAGCTCGTCGCCGACGTGCCGCGCTGCACCCTGCTCTCCGGCGGGCTCGACTCCTCCGCGATGACCTCGCTGGCCGCCCGCCGCCTCGCCGAGGACGGCGAGACCGTCCGCAGCTTCGCGGTCGACTTCCCCGACCAGGCGGAGAACTTCCGCGCGATCGATGTCGCGCCCAGCGTCGACACGCCGTATGTGCACGCGGTGGCCGACTATGTGAAGTGCGACCACCAGGACATCGTGCTCAACGGCTCCGCCCTGTCCGACCCGGCCGTCAGGCAGGCCGCCATCGTCGCCCGGGACCTGCCCATAGGGCTCGGCGACCGGGACAACTCGCTCTACCTGCTGTTCAAGGCGGTCCGCGAGCAGTCGACGGTGGCGTTGTCCGGCGAGTCGGCCGACGAGGTCTTCGGCGGCTATCCGTGGTTCCACGACGAGCGGCGCGAGGCCGACACCTTCCCGTGGCTCGCCGGAGGGCAGATGCTCGGCGACACCAAGACCCTGCTGCCCGACGACCTCGCCGCCCGGCTCGACCTGGACACCTACCTTCGCGACCGCTACGTCACCGCGCTGAAGGAAGTCCCCCTCAAGGACGGCGAGTCCGGCCTGGAGAAGCGCATGCGGCAGGTCTGCTATCTGCACCTCACCCGCATGGTCAACACGCTGCTGGACCGCAAGGACCGGATGAGCATGGCGGTCGGCCTGGAGGTCCGGGTGCCGTTCTGCGACCACCGGCTCGTGAGTTACGTCTTCAACACCCCGTGGTCGCTCAAGACCTTCGACGGACGGGAGAAGAGCATCCTGCGCGAGGCCACCCGCGATGTGCTGCCCGAGTCGGTCGCGAACCGCAAGAAGAGCGGCTACCCCGGCAGTTTCGACCCCGCCTACCTGGCCGCCATCAAGCGGCAGGCGAGCGACCTCATCACCTCCGGACACCCGGTCCTCGACCTGTGCCGCCTCGAGACGCTGAACCAGGCCATCGCCGCACCGGGCGATGCCATCACCACGCAGCAGCGCGCCGCCATCGAACGCGCCCTGGACCTGGCCACCTGGCTGGACCAGCGCAAGCCGACCATCACGCTGGACTGAAGCCCTCACCCGGGTGCCAGGCGGGGGCGCGTTCGCGGTGGAGTGCGTGGCCGGTGGTCAGGGCCTGGGCCGCGTGGTCGGCCGTCGTGCCGGTCAGGCCCGTGCCCAGCCACAGTGCGCGCAGGGTGAGGACCTGGGCGGCCATCATCGCGACGACCGGGTCGCCTGAGGTGAGGTAGGGGGCGCAGCCCGGATCGTCCAGGTCGTCCCGTACCAGTCGGCGCCCGGCGCGTATCTGCTCCGTCAGCTCTTCGATGCGGGTGTTCAGCGGAGCGGGCGCGCCGTTCGCCGCCCATCGCAGGTAGGGCAGTTCGCGGGGGCCCATCGCCACGATCACGGTCTCCGCCATCCGCCGGACAGCGGGATCGGGGTGGAGGAGCCGGTGTGCCTGGCAGACCGGGATGCAGGTGCAGACCTGGTTGCAGGTGCAGATCGTGCCGCCGCCACCGCCGTAGGTGGGGCCGGGCGCCTCGTAGGTGGGCGGTTCGTAGGTCGGTGGTTCGTAGGTCGTCGGGGGCTCGTAGGTGGGGGTCGGGGGTTCGTACGTCGAGGTCGGGAAGTCGGGGGTGGATGTCGACGGGCTGGGGGTCGGTGACGGCTGGGAGGTGGTGGGGGTCGGTGAGGAGGGGGACTCCGAGCTTCCGTCGTCGCATCCGGCGAGCAGCAGGGCTGCCGCGACCGATGACGCGATGCCCGCGCCGAGGAGGCCGCGCCGCCCCGATGCCGCCGACCACGGCGGGCCGGTGACGGGGAGGACCTCGGCCGGGCCCGTGGTGTCCGCGCCGTCGATGCGCTGGATCTCGTAGCGCGGGGCGCCCGGTGGCTGTTCGGGCTGGTCGTCCTTCCCCGGGCGCCTCGGGCTCGGCCAGGGCAGCATGACGTCATTCATGTGTGCCTCCGTGGACGCCGCAGGGCTCTCCGGTGCGGTCGTCGCGCCACATGAGGCCGCCCGATGCGGCGATCCGGGTCAGGAGCTGGTCCTTCACCAGTTCGCGGGTGATGTGGCAGCGCTGGGAGCCGGTGAATTCGCCTCGGCCGTTGGTCGCGAGCGACTTGTGGTAGCAGTCGCCCGCGCAGTTCCACTTGGCGAAACATCCGTCGCAGAACGACCGGTGTTCCACGCCCAGGTCGCGCAGCCGGCCGAGCCGGTCCATGTCGAAGGTGTAGCCGTCCGGGCCGGGTGAGCCGTAGAAGAACACATCGGCGAACTCGTTGTCCTCGGAGAACGCCTCGAAGCAGGCCGATACGTTCCCCGCGGGGCTCAGGCAGAAGTTGTCCTGGGTGATGCCGCAGAAGTGGTTGGTCAGGGTGCCGACCCGGGCCGCGCTGTAGACCAGCTCATGCCCGAAGCGGGCGGCCCTGCCCTGCGCTTCCCGGTAGGCGGCGATGAACTCCTCGGTCTCCGCGTCGGGCTCTCCCGCGTGCCGTCCCAGCTGGTAGGCGGGTTCCACTTGCACGCGTTTCGGTGTGAAGTTCGACAGCACGAACTCGATCGAGTCGGGCAGCAGCGGGATCTGCTCCGCGGTGACGGTCAGCCGCACCGCGTAGGGGTAGTCCGCGTCGGTGAAGCGCCGCATGGTGCGCATGACCCGGGCGCTCGACCCCGTGCCCCGTACGGTGGGCCGGTGCTTGTCGTGTGCCTCGGGCAGGCCGTCGAAGGACAGGCTCATGCCGCCGTTGAGGTGGGCGATCATCCAGTCGATCTGACGGTCGGTGAACACGCCGTTGCCCGCCGACGCCGCGATGACGGGGAGGTCACCGGCCCGCTCACGGGCGTACGCCAGGGATTCGGTCATCAGGCCCCAGTGGACGCTCGGCTCGCCGCCTCCGTGGTAGTGCACACCGGCGAACGGCGCGCCTTCGCGGCGGGCGTTGTCGATGACGAAGTCGATGCCGCGCGTGGCGACGTCCATCGTCATATAGGTGGCCGGAGTGTCGCCCGCCGAGGCGTAGCAGTAGGTGCAGCGCAGGTTGCACGCCGTCGTCAGGAAGAGCGTGACCTCGTTCGGCGCGGGGGCACCTCGGCGGCGGGTGACCGGCGAGGCGGGTTCGCTCAGGAGCCCGGTCTCGCGGGCGAGCGCCATGACGTTCTGGTCGCCGCCCTCACCGGCCAGGACACCGGAGAGGCCCGCCACCAGTCCGCTCGTGGCGGCGAAGGCCACGCCGTGCAGTGGCGCGTACACCAGATGGGCCCCGTCTTCCAACGGGATCGCAAAGACATCCCTCGTACCGTTCAACGATCGCTCCCAGCAGCTCGCCTAGACTCACGGCGGCGGCACGGGCAGCGGTGGGTTGCGCATGACGCACCCGTCACCCCCGTGGCAGCCCCGACGTCCGACATCCTGCGCCGAACGTCCGGGACCCGTCCCGGGGAAGGTGAGGGAAGTTAACTCGTTCGAGTGAACCGCTCGCGGTAGTGCCCGCTTATGCGGCGAGCCTCTGGGCCATCGCGACGACGGGCGCGGGTGCCGTGGGGATGCGTACCGGCGCGACCGGGGACGGGGCAGGCCACACGCGGTAGGTGGTCTTGGCCGGGTCCACCAGGGGGTCGCCGAGTGTGGTGCGGCCCTCGGAGTACAGCCGGTCGCATTCGGGGGTGGGCAGGGCGATGTAGCAGCCACCCCGGCTGGAGGCGGAGTCGTACGGCTGCCAGTAGCCGTACCGGCGCCGTCCGCTGGCGTGCACGGTGAGGAACACCGGGGTGCGGGAGTCGTACACGACGCGCAGGACGCCACTGGCGGCGGTGGTGGAGGGGGCCTCGGAACGGGAGCGGGAGGAGTGGAGGACGGGGGACATCGCGTTGCCTTTCCGAGGGCCGGGGCTCATGATCAATTACCCAATTAAAGCAGCGTTTTGATCTCTGGTACACAACTTTCGCCTGGGCAACGGGGTTTGGGGTCGCTGCCGCGCCCGGCCTTCGTACGGCGAGGCCCCGCACCGGCGCCGTACGGCACGGGGTGCGGGGCCTCGCCGTACGGAGGTGTCAGCCGTCGGTGGACCGGACGGTGCCCATGATCTCCTTGAGCTCCGCGGCCGTCAGCGCGTTCGGGACCCCTTGGTCCGCGTAGATCACCCAGCCGTGCATGGTGCCGTCGGGGAGCTTCTGCGCGATGCTGTGCACGATCGCCTTCGGCGGGACGCAGGAGCTGGGGCGGTTGGTGACGGTGACCTCGGCGGTCGCGGTGTAGCCGTCGATGCCGCCCTGCTTCAGCGGCTTGGGCTGGCTGACCTTGATCTTGGGCTTGTGGTCCTCACCGCCGTACGCGGCGAAGCCCCAGTTGCCCGCCCAGTTGCGGGCGTTCTCCTGGAGGGAGCCGTCCTTGCCGCCGCCCGTGGTGCCGACGGTGGCGAGCTGTCCCTTGCCCGCCTCGCCGACGGCCTTCGGGTTGGGGCTCGACGAGCAGCCGCCCTCACGGTAGTTGGCGGCCGAGGTCATGACGACGATCGGCTGTCCTGCCTTGTCCGTGTAGGACAGGGCCGTGCCTTCGTCGAGGGCCTTCCACTTCTTGGCCTTGCCGGGCACGTCGTAGCGGAAGTGGTGCTTCTGCGAGGTCTGCGTCTGCCATCCCGGGACCGACGGCTGGTCGCCCGCGGGGCTCGACGGGGCGGAGGACTGGTCCGATCCCTTCGAGGGCGCCTTCGATCCCGCCGCGCCGGTGTCCTTGTCCGTGCCCTGCTTGGTGTCTTCGTTGCACCCGGTCAACGCGACGACCATGCCTATGCCGACGGCCGCGATCAGGGTCTTCTTCGTCCGGCGGGACGGTATCCGGGTGGACTCGGGCTGCTGAGCGATGCGCTCAAGGATCTTTGGCTGAAACATGATCGGCACTGTAGGCGACCCGCGCGGCCGCAAACCCCCAGGTGGCCGCCCCACCACGAGACCTATACGTACTCGTGACACACCGCATCAGGCTGATACACGCGGTCTCCTCGATGTCGCCGGCCGGGGCGCCCGTATCCATCGGGAACCGCACTACAGACATGGGGCTTCCTGATGTGTCCTTCTTCCCGGGCCGCGCCGGATCTAGTGTCCGATCCGGACACGGTCCATCACCGGACCGTCCGGCCTCCGGCAGAAGGGGAGCCTCACTGTGCCTGTCGTCGATCTGGTCGCCGACCTCGGAGAGAGTTCGGGGCCTACACCATGGGCAACGACGCCGAGCTGCTGAAGCTGCTCACCTCGGCGAATGTCGCGTGCGGATTCCACGCGGGGGATCCGACCGCCCGTCAGCGGATGTGGTGGCCGCACTCGGCCAGTTCTCCGCCGCCACCATCCACGAGGCGCAGGGCCGCAAGGGCGCGCTGGCGCACCGGCTGAAGCCGGTGGACCCCGCCATGTCGTTCTGCGGCCCTCGGTGAGGGCGATCACCGCGTTCTCCCGGATGGTCGCGAAGCTCTTGGTCAGCTCCTCGGGCGGGTTCTCCACCCGGTTCCGCTGCGCTACGAGCTCGCGCTGATCGCTCCGTGGGAGGTCATGGAGCCGGCCAACCAGGTCTTCTGGAAGGGCCGCGACCTCCGTGACCTGGTGGCGACCGGCGCCACCACGGACGATCCTGCCTTCGGGACACATGTTCGCGACTACCTCGCCGCGGCCGAGGCCGCGCAGACGGCCATGCGCCGGGATCTCGGTACGGCCCCCTGGCCGCAGCACGGCGAGGAGGCCACCGCGCCGCACACCGGCTGACGTCCTGGGCGGGACAAGATCCCGCCCAGGACGTCAGCCGGTGTGACGAGGTGCGCTACGACGAGACCGCTTCGGCGGCCTCCTCCGTGTCCTTCCGGGTGGCGTCCCGCTTGGCCTCCGAGCGGTCCACGACGGCGGCGGCCAGCGCGTTCCCGACGACGTTCACCGCGGTGCGCGCCATGTCGACGATGAAGTCGACGCCGACCAGGAGCGCGACCCCCTCGGCCGGGATGCCCACCGTCTTGGCCGCGGCGAGGAGCACCACGATGGAGGCCGAGGTGACGCCCGCCATGCCCTTGGACAGCACCACCAGGACACCGACCATGAGCAGCAGGGACGTGATCGAGGTGTCCGTGCCGTAGGCATGGGCGAGGTACACCAGGGCGGTGGCCTGGTAGAGCACGGAACCGTCGGAGTTGAAGGAGTAGCCGAGGGGGACGACGAAGGACGACGTCGAGCGGCTGATGCCGAAGGCTTCGAGCTTGCCCATCAGCGGTGCCAGGACCGCTTCGGAGCTGCGGGTGAGGAAGGCGAGCCCGACGAGCCCGCCGATTTGCTTCAGCAGTTCCACGTACCGGATGCGGTAGATCAGCGCGATGATCGGGAAGATCACGCCGAGGACGATGGCCAGGCCCGCGTAGACGACGGCGATGAAGCCGAGCAGGCTCTTGAGGTTGCCGAAGCCGTAGTGCGCCACGTCGTAGCTGATGAAGCCGAGGACGCCCAGCGGGGCTAGGCGGATGACATAGCCGACGACCTTGAACATGGCCGAGGAGACGGACTCCAGGACCGATGAGAGGGGCGCGGACTTCTCGCCGATGGCGGCCATCCCGACGCCGAGGAAGAGCGCGAAGACGATCGCGGCGAGCAGGTTGCCCTCGGTGAAGGCGGCGAAGACGTTCTTCGGGATCGAGTGCAGGATCAGCTCGTGGAAGTTCACGCCCTGATCGAGGTTTTCCACACTCTTCTTGTCGCCACCGGCGACCGGGGCGCCCTTGCCGATGCCGGTGAATTTGGCCAGCGCCACCGAGATCACAAGGATCACCGTGGTGACGACCTCGAAGTAGAGGACCGCCTTTCCGGCGACCCGGCCCACCTTCTTCACCGACTCCATGCGGGCGATACCCAGCACGATGAGTGGGAAGACCAGGGGCAGCACGACCATCTGCACCAGGTTCAGGAAGACGTCGCCGAGGAGCTTCAGCTGCTCGCCGACGGACGGCGCGAGCGTGCCGATCAGCGCGCCGAGGCCGACGGCGAGCGCCGACTGTACGCCGATTGGCAGCCGCCACCAGCGCTTTGTGCGCGTTGACGGGGACGTACCGCCGGGGTCGGTCTCGGGGCGGTCGGTGGTGGGCGCCGTGGTGTGTCCTGTTTGCATGCGGGGAGCTCCCATGGGTTGTGCTGGTTCAGCCGAGGTCCGCCGCCTGGGCGGCGTCGCGGACGGCTCCGGCGACCGCTCCAGCGACCGTGTCGTTGAAGACGCTCGGAATGATGTAGTTCGGGTTCAGCTCGGCCTCGGTGACGACGTCAGCCAGCGCGCTCGCGGCGGCGAGCATCATGTCGGTGCCGACGGCCTTGGACTGGGCGTCCAGGAGGCCACGGAAGACACCCGGGAAGACCAGTACGTTGTTGATCTGGTTCGGGAAGTCCGACCGGCCGGTGGCCACCACCG
>NZ_JBIRQF010000037.1:0-45260 GCF_044333065.1 Streptomyces sp. NPDC021115 | reverse complement strand
CGTAAGGACCGCCCGGAGGAGACCGCGGCGGTTACCGCGCTCGCCCGCCTGCACGTGACCGGCGTGGCCGTGGACTGGCGGGCGTTCTTCACGGGCACGGGTGCGCGGCAGGTCGAGCTGCCCACCTACGCCTTCCAGCGGGAGCGGTTCTGGCCCACCGCCGCAGTCGGCACCGGGGACGTACGGGCCGCGGGACTGGCCTCGGCACGGCATCCGTTGCTGGGTGCGGCGGTGTCGTTGGCCGACTCGGACGGTGTGGTGTTTTCCGGGCGCCTGTCGTTGGCCTCACATCCGTGGCTGGCTGACCACACGATCATGGGCCAAATCCTGCTGCCGGGTACGGCTTTCGTGGAGTTGGCGATCCGGGCCGGTGACGAGGTCGGGAGTGGCCGGGTCGAGGAACTGACCCTGGCCGCACCGCTGGTGTTGCCCGAGCGGGGCGCGGTGCAGATCCAGGTGCGCGTCGGCGCGGCGGATGAGGACGGGCGGCGCACCGTCACCGTCCACTCGCGGCCCGATGACGACTCGGGCGCGCAGTGGAGGCAGCACGCCGCCGGTGTGCTGACCGACGATCCTGCCGAATCCGCCGTCGGCTTCGATACGGTCGCCTGGCCGCCGGTGAGCGCCGAACCGATCGACCTCGACGACCATTACGCGCAGCTGGCCGAAGCCGGGTTCGACTACGGACCGGTGTTCCGGGGTCTGCGGTCCGCGTGGCGGGTCGGCGACGAGGTGTTCGCCGAAGTCGCCCTGCCCGTAGGCCCCGATACCGCCGCCGTGGCCGATACCGACATCGGCATGGACACCGACATCGACGGGTTCGGCGCTCACCCCGCGCTTTTGGACGCGGTCCTGCACGTCGCCGGATTCACCGGCGCGGCGCAGGACGGCGGAGGGGGAGCTCTGCCGTTCTCCTGGGAGGGCGTGTCGCTGTTCGCCTCCGGCGCCGCGTCGGTGCGGGCACGACTGTCGCGCGCCGGGCAGGACACGGTCACGATCGAGACCGTCGATACGGCGGGGCGGCCGGTCTTCACGGTGGACGGTCTGGTGGTCCGCCCCGTCACTCCCGAACAACTCGGCACCGGCCCGGCGATAGCCGGAGACTCCCTCTTCCGTACGGAGTGGACCGCGGCCACCGAGCAGGTCGGGACCGAACCGCCCGAGGTGGCCGTGGTCGGCCCGGCGGACGACGTGACCGAGTTGTTGCGCTCTGCCGGGACCGAGGTCCGGGCGTACGCGTACCCGGATCTGGCGGCGCTGGCCGCGACCGAGGACCCGGTGCCGGACGTGGTGCTGGCCCAGCTGGACACCGAGCCCGACGCCGGGCCGGTGGAAGCTGTTCACGCCACGGTGTCGCACGCGCTGCGCCTGGCGCAGGACTGGCTGGCGGGGGAGCGGTTCGCCCATTCCTGGCTCGTAGTGCTGACGCGCAACGCCACCACGGGTGATGACGTGGCCGCGGCCTCGGCGTGGGGCCTGTTGCGCTCCGCGCAGGCGGAGAATCCGGACCGGATCACGCTGCTGGACCTGGCCCCGGACCTGATGAATGGTACGGACGTTCCAGGATCGGTCCTGGCACGGGCGCTGACGACGCCGGAGCCGGAACTGGCGATCCGTGAGGGGCACATCCTCGCGGCCCGGCTGGTACGAGCACAAGCGCCGGAGCCGGAGCAGACACCGGACCCGGACCCGCTACCGGAGACCGGGGCGTCTTGGGCCGGTTCGGGCCCGGTTCTGATCACGGGCGGCACCGGTGGTCTGGGTGCGGTGGTGGCCCGGCACCTGGCGGCCGAGCACGGCGTACGGGACCTGCTCCTACTGTCCCGGCGTGGCCTGTCCGCGCCGGGCGCCGGGGACCTCGTCGCCGAACTCGCCGGATTGGGTGTCCGCGCCGAGGTGGTGGCGTGTGACGTGGCCGATTGTGAGGCGCTGGCCGAGGTGCTGTCGCGGCACGACATCTCGGCGGTGGTGCATACCGCTGGGGTGCTGGACGACGGCGTCATTGGTGCGTTGACTCCGGAGCGTGTCGCTGCTGTGTTGCGTCCGAAGGTGAATGCGGCGTGGTATCTGCATGAGTTGACGCGGGGCCTGGACTTGTCTGCGTTCGTGGTGTTCTCCTCCGCGGCGGGGACGTTGGGCAGTGCGGGTCAGGGGAGTTATGCGGCGGGGAATGCGTTCCTGGATGCGCTGGTGCGGTATCGGCGGGACCGGGGGCTGCCGGGTGTGTCGTTGGCCTGGGGCCCGTGGGAGCAGACCGACGGCATGCTCGGTGAGCTGAGCGCCGCCGATCGGGAGCGGATGCACCGCTCGGGATTCCCGCCCCTGTCCACCGAGCAGGGTCTGGCGCTGTTCGACGCCGCGGTGGCCTCGGCGGATCCGGTGCTGTTGCCGGTCCGGCTGGACCTGCCCGCCCTGCGTGCCCGCGCCGAGGTGCCCCCGCGACTGCGCGGCCTGGTCCGGAGTCGCCGCGTGGCAGGCCGGGCCGCCACGGACCCCGGCCTCGTCCAGCGGCTGGCCGAAATGGACGAGGCCGGGCAACGCGATGCCCTGCTGGATCTGGTGTGCGGCCAGGTCGCGGCGGTACTCGGGCACGACGGCGCGACCACGGTCGATCCGTCCCGTGCCTTCCGCGATCTCGGTTTCGACTCGCTGACGTCGGTGGAACTGCGCAACGCACTGAGCACGGCGACCGGGCTGCGGCTTCCGGCCACGCTGGCTCTCGACTACCCGACGGCGAGCGAGCTCGCGGCTCATCTGCACACCCACCTGGTGTCGGCAGAACTCGCGGGCTCCGGCTCGATCCTCGCCACGCTGGACAAACTGGAGCAGGTGATCGCGAAGGTGAGCGTGGACGCCAAGGCGCACAAGCAGATCGCGGGACGGCTCGAAGTCCTCAGGTCACGGTGGGCCACACTGCGCGCCCAGGAGGACTCCGCCGAGCTCGACTTCGACGCCGCGTCGGATGACGAGATGTTCGCCTTCCTCGACGAGGAGCTCGGCGGATCGTGAACAGAATAGGGAAAACCCGAGACTTTCCCACGGTAAACGGTTCGGCGACGCCGGCGGGCATTCCCGCTGGGTGGACAGTGGAGAGGTTCCAATGACGCGAGGATCGCGCCTGGCATAGCTTGGGTGCGAAGCCGTGGAAATTCCTCGCTCGCGGTAGCGCGACGCGTTCGTGCCGGGTCCGCTGAGCACGAGAAAACCCGATACGTAGGCGGCGGATCAGTGGCGCGTGCCCGGTTCGTGAGCCGATGAGGCGATAAGGCGTGTGGGCATGGTCAAAACGAGTGGCGATACAGCGGTCGAGGTGCACGATCTTGTACGCGCCTATCCGGGGCGCAATGGAGAGCTGATCAAGGCCAATGACGGTCTGAGCTTCAGCGTGCCCCGCGGGCAGGTCTTCGGCCTCTTCGGGGCGAACGGCGCCGGTAAGACGACGCTGGTCTTGCAGCTGCTCGGACTCGTGCAGCCCACCTCCGGTTCGATCATGGTCAACGGCGTCGATGTGACCCGTTACCCGGAGACGGTGAAATCCACCGTCGGCTTCCTGCCGCAGACGGGGCTCTCCATGCGGCTGATCGAGACCCGTCGCGCTCTGCACTACACCGGCAGGCTGCGCGGCCAGAGCGAGGCCGACGCCCGCCGCCAGACCGACGCGCTGATCGACGAGCTGGGCCTCGGCCCGTACGCCGACCGTCAGGTGGAGCGGCTCAGCGGCGGGCTGATGCGCCTGGTGAACTTCGGCATGACGCTGATGGGCCACCCCGAGCTGATCGTGCTGGACGAGCCGACCAATGAGCTGGATCCGCACAACCGGCGTCTCATCTGGGAGATGATCGAGCGCCGCAGCACCCTCGAGGGCGCCACGATCGTCCTGGTGACACACAACGTGCTGGAGGCCGAGAAGGCCGTGCACCGGGTCGCGGTGATGCACGGCGGCCGGATCAACGCGATGGGGACGCCCGGTGAACTCAAGGAGCAGATCGGGGCGCACGCGCGGCTGGAGCTGTTCGTCCGCGACGGCGGCAGCCTCACCCCGGAGGAGATTTCGCGGCTCAGCACGGTCGGCGAGGTCAGCCAGGGCAACCGCAGCGGCAGCTACCTGATCACCGCGGCGCCGGACCGGCTCCAGCAGCTGATCGAGGTGCTGGTCACCGATGTCGGCGTGAAGCGTGTCGACGACTTCCGCTTCGCCCGTCCGACCCTGGAAGACGTCTACCTCACCCTGAACCCGAAGCAGGACTCCGGCGCCGCGCCCGCCAGGGAACTGGTGACCACTCCGGCGGGAGGCGGCGGCTCAGCGGAGAGCGATGACGCGGGGAAGGCGGCGGCCGCCGCCGCGCGGAACGGCCACCGGCCGGCGGCCTTGGGACTCCCCGCCGCCGAACTCCCCGCCGCCGAACCCCTCTCCGCCGAACCCCCTGCCACCGAACCCCCTGCCACCGAACCCCCTGCCACCGAACCCCCTGCCACCGAACCCGCGGCGTCGGCCTCCGGGACATCCCGCCGGGCCCGGGCCCAGGCCCAGCCCCAGGGGCGGGGCCGGGGCCGGATGCCCTTGCGGGAGCGGCTCGGCCGGTTCGGCACCTCGTTCAAGTACCTGTGGTTCGAGCACATGCTGACCGTCCGCACCTCCTGGCACGTGCACATGGTGTTCGGCATCTTCATGCCGCTGACGATGGTGTTCGGCTTCTCCCGGATCGGCTCCGGGCTGACCGACGAGCTGAGCCTGACGTACATCGCCAGCGGCTCCGGCGTGTTCGCGATCGCGGCACTGGGCACCACGGCGATCGCGCAGCGGATCGGTGCGATCAAGGCCGAGGGATCGATGCTGTATTACGCCTCACTGCCGATCAGCAAGGTGGCCTTCGTGATGGCGTTCGTCGCCGCCCGCCTGCTGCTCATCGCGCCGGGCCTGGTGACCTCGCTGATCGCGGTGCGGCTGCTGTACGGCCTGGACTTGACGCTGTCGCCGATGCTCCTCATCGTCTACCCGCTGACCGCGCTCCCGCTCGCGGCGCTCGGCCTGGTCATCGGCAGCCTGATCGACCGCATCGAGCTGATCTCGATCGTGACCTATGTGCTGAACTTCGTTCTGCTGCTCGGCGCTCCGTTGCTCATCCCGGCCAAGGCCCTGCCGCTCCCGCTGAAGGCCCTGAGCTGGGTCATGCCCACGACCTACGGGTCGGACGCCATCCGGCGCAGCGTCAGCGACAACATCGATGCCACCTTCGGCCTCGACATCCTGGTGCTGGCCGTGATGACGGCGCTCGCCCTCAGCATCGCCGACCGGGCGCTGCGCTGGCGCGCCTCCTGACTCGCCTTCGCCGTTCGCCCCGGAGCCGAGGCCGGTGATTTCCCCAGTAGCGCTCCCGTAGCATCCTGGCCGGGCCGACGGGGGGAGGCCGCCCAGGCGCCCACCCCTCGGCGTGCGTGCTCTCGGGCGTTCCCGGTCGGCGGAGTGTCGGGATATCCACCACGGCGGATGGAACGGGAGCGATTTCGGTATGAAGTTCCGGGTGCTGGGTCCGCTGACTGTTCTCGGCCGAGGTGGCCCGGTGGCGCTGAGCGGGATCAAACAGCGCGCCGCACTCGGATTCCTCCTGCTGCACGCGAACCAGGTGGTGGCGACCAGCACCCTGCTGCGTGCGCTGTGGACGGGCAACCCGCCGCCCACGGCGCGGAAGATGTTGCAGAACGCGATCTCCGGCCTGCGCGGTCTGCTGTCCGTCGAGGACATCGAGGGCGGGGGTGGCGGGACCGGCATCGCAGACCGCGGGGGCGGTGGGACCGGCGAGGGTGCCGCCCCCGCGCCGATGCTGCTGACCCATGCGCCCGGCTACCTGCTCAGCGTGCACACCGACGCGCTGGATCTGACCGCCTACCAGGCGATGGTGGACAGGGGACGCGCCGATCTCGCGGCCGGGTCCTGGATCGCCGCGGCGAAGACCCTCCGGGCGGCGCTGGAGCTGTGGCACGGCCCGGTGCTGGCGGACTTGGCCGAGGCCGGCACGGACTGGCCGGAGCTGACCGCGATCCAGCAGGCGCGTTTCACCGTGCAGGAGGACCTGTTCGAGGCCGAGCTGGCCCGCGGCGGACATCACGAGGTGGTGCAGGAGCTGGAGACGCTGGTCGTCGCGGAGCCGGTACGGGAACGGCTGTGCGCCGAGTTGCTGCTGGGCCTCTACCGCTGTGGCCGCCAGGTGGACGCACTGGAGCTCTACCGCCGTACGAGGACCGCGTTCGCCGACAAGCTGGGCCTGGAGCCCGGCCGCGTACTGCGTGACATGGAGCGGGCGATCCTCGAACACGACCCGGTGCTGTCCCGGCCCGACGCGCTGGGGATCATCGCCCAGGAGAGTGAGGCCAAGCGCGGCGGCCCGCCCGCTGAGCTCTACCGCAGGACGCCGCCGCAGCCCGCTCCGCCGCCCCAGCCCGCTCCGGCCGGTGCCGGGTCCGCCGACCGGCGGACGGCCCCGCCACGACCGGCACGGACCGAGACCGGCACCCCGCCCGCCATCATCGGGATGGCGCGGCACGTGGCGGCGCGCACGCCCACCCCGCCGGCCTCGTCGGGCGGCGGCCTCACCGAGCAGCGCAAGCAGCTGAGCATGCTGCTGGTGCGCACCAATCCCGGCGGGGGCCCGCAGGGCGACCCCGAGGACGCCGCGCAGCCGACCGGCGGCCTCACGGCCACCATCCGTGAGGAGATCGAACGCCACGGCGGCAAGGTCTCCGGCGTGATCGGCCCTGTCACCTTCGCCCTGTTCGGCGTTCCCCGCACCGGGGAGGACGACGCGGCCCGCGCCGTGCAGGCCGGGCTGGCCATCCGAGACCGGCTCGGCTGCCGGGGACCGGGCCGCTCAGGCCCCGCCGGTCAGGCGCCGGCCCCGGCGCGCGCGGAGACCGCGGTCCGGGTGGCCGTGGCGACCGGCGAGGTGCTCGTCACCTGCGCGGCGGACGGCACCGGTGCGATCCCCGTGGTCAGCGGCGCCGTTCCGGAGAGCTGCATGGGGCTGCTGGAAACCGTGCCCCCGGGCGGGATCCGGGTGTGCGCGACCACGCGTAGGAGCAGTGAGCGCACCGTCGAGTACGAGCCGGTCGAGGAGCCGGGCGGGGGATCCGAACCCGTAGTCGTCCGCCCCGATCACGCACGTGCGGACGGACCGCCTGCCCTGATGGACCGTGAGCGCGAGGTCGAGCAGCTGCGCGGGCTGCTCGACGATGTGTGCCGACGGCGGCGTCCCCACTTCCTGACCGTGCTCGGTGAGCCGGGCCTGGGTAAGAGCAGGCTGGTCGCCGAACTCGTCACCATGGCCGGGCGCGGCTCCGGCGAGTTCACCGTGCTGACCGGGAGCGGATCGTTCTCCGAGCGGGGCGCCCCGCTGGGCCTCCTCCGGCGGATCGTGGCCGCGGCTGCCGGGATCGAGCCGGGGGCCTCCGCCGCCTCGGCGGACGACAAGCTGGCCCGCAAGGTCCACCATCTGTTCGGCACCGGTGAGACGGGCACCGGGACGCTGGCGCGGCTGCGCGGGCTGCTCCGGTCCGAGGACCCGGACCCGGCGGGCCTGACGGCGGACGGTGAGGTGTGGCGGCGGTTCCTGGCCGAACTCGCCGCGGAACGGCCCCTGGTGGTCGTCTTCGAGGACGCGCATCTCGCCGACGCGTCTGTGCTGGACTTCATCCAGTGCCTGGGCGACACCGCGGGCACCGTGCCGATGCTCGTGGCGGTGACCGCCCGGCCTGAACTGCTTGACGCCCGGCCGGGCTGGGGCGGTGGCCTGCGCGACGCCCTCACCCTCACCCTGGACCCGCTGTCCGCAGAGGGCACCGCCGGGCTGCTGGCCGCCCTGCTCGCGCGCGACGGGTACACGCTGCCAGGCGCCTTGCGGCAGGAGCTGATCATGCGGATTGGCGGGAACCCGCTGTTCGCCGTCGAGTACGCCCATGAGCTGCGGGAGCGGCCCCTGCCCGGATCCACGGTCCCGCCGCTGCCGGACTACGTGCACCGGGTGATCGCGTCCCGGGTGGATACGGTGCCGCCGGACGCCAAGGCCGTGCTGGTCAACGCCTCGGCGCTCGGCGCGGTGTTCTGCGCCGAGAGTGTCGCGGCCGTCGGCGACGGGGACCGGGCGGAAGCCGCGAAGTGGCTGGACTATCTGGAGCGGCGCGACCTCCTGCGGCGCTCCCGGCACGGTTCCCCGGCCGGGGAAACCCAGTACGCCTTCCGTTATCTGGCGATCCGCGATGTGGTGGACTCGCTGATTTCCTCCTCGATGCGCGAGGAAAGGCTGCGGCGGGCCGTCTCCTGGAGCGACCGGACACCGTGAACCTCCCGGAATGGGACGTTCTGAATTCCTTGGAGGGCGACGGTTCAGGTGACGGTTACTCGGCGGTGGAAACGCGGAACTGGGTAAACGCTGCGGAATCGCATATCTTCGGATGCACCGGCGGCGGAAAAGCGCGCTGAATACTCAGGAAAACACTGAGTGAGAGGCCGGACCATAGGAATGGTCGGCGCGCTCGGGCGGTGTGATCACCCGTTCTCGCCCGCGATTGTCCGCGGCAGCCGGCTCCGCTCCCGCGTGGAAAGGAATAGTTGTGCGCATTCTGTGCAGCATCGCGCTGTCGCCCTCGAACGCGCGTGCCCTGCTTCCCCTGGCACGGGCGGCGGCCGAGGCGGGCCACGAGGTCCTGGTGGTGTCGCCGCCGGAGATGGCCGATGTGTTCGACGGCGAGCCGATGCGGGTCAAGCCGCTGTTCACCGACATGGCCGAGATCGTGCTCCGCCTGCTGCAGGAGAAGCGGATCGAGGCGATGCCCAGTGATCCGTTCGCGCCCGAGACGCTCGTCGCCACCTCCTGCGGCCCGCACGTCACCGACGCCTACCGGCAACTGCTGGATGTGGCCCACGAGTTCCGCCCGGACATCGTGCTGCGCAGCGGCGTCGAGTTCGCCGGCTACCTCGTCGCCGAGACGCTCGGCATCCCGCACGTCACCGCCCCATCGGGCGGCGGGCAGTACCTGGACCCCAAGCTGGTGCTGGCGGAGCTGAACGAGCGCCGCACGGAGCTGGGCCTGCCCGCCGGGGCCGAGCCGGAGGCCATCTATGCCCACGGCCGCTTCGACTGCATGCCGCCGGACTACGCCTTCACCACCTACGACATCCCGGACACCTTCGCCTACCAGCAGCCGTCGAGCATCGTCCGCGACGAGACCGGGCCCGAGTGGCTTCAGGACATCCCCACCGACCGCCCGCTGGTCGTGGTGTCCAGCACCAACGTGTTCGCCTCGGTGATGTCCAGCAGTGTGTTCCCGCGCATCCTGGGCCTGTTCTTCGACGGACTGGTCGCCGGGCACATGTTCGAGGGTATGGACGGCGTCCAGGTCGACCCCGCCGTCATGGTCAACGCCCTGATGCAGGGCGACGCCAACCCCCTCAACGCGATCGTCAAGGGGCTGTCCGAAGTGGACTGCACCGCGATCGTCGCCACCCGTGGCATGCCGCTCAACCAGGACGTCGTCGGCGACAACCTACGGGTCTTCGAGCGCATCCCGCAGCCGCTGCTGCTGGAGAGCGCGCAGCTGCTGTTCACCCACGGCGGCTACAACAGCGTCCGCGAGGCGGTCAGGGCCGGCGTGCCGATGGCCGTGCTCCCCGAGGTCAGCGACCAGCTGCACAACGCCAACCGGGTCGAGGAACTCGGGCTCGGGCTGCGCGTCCCCGCGGCGAACGCGGATGCCGTCGCCGAGACCTGCACCCGGCTGCTGGAGGACCCGAGGTTCGCCCAGCAGGCGCGTAAGGCCCAGCGGCGCATGCTCTCGCTCCCTCCGGTGGACGCCGCTGTCGACCATCTCGCACGACTCGTCGGCTGACACACCGAACACGGCCGATTCACCTTACGAAGATTGGAGACGGGCAGATGGAAGCGCAGTTCCTGCAGGCGTTCTACGACCTGGCCTCGTGGATACGACTGTCCCCGCTGCTGAACAACGGGCCGTACCTGCCGTTCTCCGTGGTCTCACTGCGGCCGAGCGCCATGATCAAGGTGCTGGACGACATCGCTCTGAGGGACCGCAAGGTCCTCCTGGAGTGCGGCAGCGGCACCTCGACGGTGATGTTCGCACGGATGATGGCGCAGCGTGGCTACGGCAACATGCTGTCGCTGGAGCACGACGGGGAATGGGCCGCCCGGGTCACCACGCAGCTGGCCGCCGAGGGCCTTTCCGAGGTGGCGACGGTCATCCACGCACCGCTGGAGGAGCACCCCGCCGCGGTGAAGAACGTGGACTGGTACGCGCCCAAGACGGTCACCGAAGAGGTCGGGGCGTACACCGAGAAGCACGGCCCGGTCGACCTGCTGCTGGTGGACGGGCCGCCCGGCTGGGAGCGGGGGCGCACGATGGCCCGCTACCCCGCGGTCCCGGTGCTGTGGGACTTCCTCGCCCCCGGGGCGAGCGTGCTGCTCGACGACGTGAACCGCGCCGGGGGCAAGGAGATCACCGAGCGGTGGAAGGAGGAGCGCGGGCTCGACATGCAGCTCGACCCCTTCGGTACCCGCGGCGCCTTCGGCACCGTCCCCGCCTGACCACCCGGACATCCGCACCGCACCGAGGAGAAAACGCTCATGCTGGCCATGAACGGCGGGCCGAAAGTGCGCACCGCGCCCTTTCCTGACTGGCCGCAGTTCCACGACTCGGAGCGCGCGGCCGTGGTGCGGGCGCTGGACCAGGGGTCCTGGTGGCGCCATGGCGGCAAGGAAGTGGACTTCTTCGAAGAAGAGTTCGCCGAGTTCCATGACGCGCCCGCCGCGCTCGCGGTGACCAACGGTTCACATGCTCTCGAACTCGCGCTGGAGGTCATCGGGCTGCGGCCCGGTGACGAGGTCATCGTGCCCGCGTACACGTTCATCGCCACCTCCACCGCGGTCCAGCGCCGTGGCGGGATCCCTGTGCCGGTGGACGTGGACCCCGTCACCTTCTGCCTGGATCCCGCCGGACTCGAAGCGGTGGCGACCGAACGCACCCGAGCGGTCATCCCGGTCCACATCGGCGGCCACATCGCCGACATGGACGCCATCACCGCCTGGGCGGACCCCCGCGGGATCACGGTGATCCAGGATGCGGCGCAGGCGCACGGTGCCAGGTGGCGCGGCCGAGGGCTCGGCGAGCTCGGCTCCATGGCCACCTTCTCCTTTCAGGAGACCAAGGTCGTGACCGCCGGCGAGGGCGGCGCCCTGCTGCTGCCGACCGAGGAGAGCTACGAGGACGCGCGCACGCGGCACAACTGCGGCCGGGCCCGCGACCTGAGCCTGCGCACCGCCTCATCCAACTTCCGTATGTCCGAGCTCACCGGGGCACTGCTCCGGGCGCAGCTCGGCCGCCTCGCCGCGCAGACGGAGCAACGCGAGCGCCAGCACGAGAAGCTCGCCGCGGCACTGTCCGGCATCCCCGGGGTCATCCCCCAGGGGCGCGACGAACGGTGCACCGTCAATCCGCACTACATGACCATGTTCGTCCTGGACCCCGGGGAACTGGGCGGCCTGGACCGGGACACCGTGGCCCACGCCCTGCTCGCGGAGGGCATCCCCGCCTTCGGCGGCAACCCGGCGATCCACCGCACCGAGGCGTTCTGGACCGCCAGGACCGGCGACGAATCGGTCGAGGATCTCGCCCGGCGCTGCCCGAACGCGGAGCGGCTCGGACACCGCGGACTCATGATCCCGCACCAGGTCCTGCTGGGCGGGGACCAGGAGATCGACGACGTCGTGGAGGGCGTGGCCAAAGTCCTCGCCGAACTTCCGCGGAACGGCCCAGGACAGCCCTGACACACCGGATGCCCGAACAACCCTGCCCTGAGCGGCGGTTTCACAGGATGGGAAGACTCAAGCGATGACTAGCGAAAACCCTGCAGGCCGCACTTTCGAAGTCCTTGTCGTCGGCAACGGCGTGCTGGGCCTGTCCCTGGGCCTGACCCTCGCCCGGCGCGGCGCCAGGGTCGCCGTGCTCGGCCGGGGAGACCGGCCGTGGGCCGCCTCCACCGCGGCGGGTGCCATGCTCGGCGCGTTCGGCGAGGTGACCACGACGCTCCTCAAGAGCGAACAGGGCCGTGCCAAGCTCGACCTCGGCGTACAGGCGAGCAAGGTCTGGGCCGACTGGCTCGCCGGGCTCGCCGAGGACACCGGGAAGACCGAGGACCTCCGCGTCGCGGACGGCACGGTCATGCTGCTCAACTCCGTCGGCGTCCCCGGCATCGACTCCGCCAACTACACGGCCATCCGGGAGACCCTCGAGCAGTACAAGGAGCCGTACGAGGACATCGACCCGGCCGACGTCGAGTGGCTCGACCCCAACCCGACCACCCGCCCGCTGATGGGCATGTTCGTGCCCGGTGAGCACGCGGTGAACGCAGGCGGTCTGCTGGAGCGGCTCGAGGACGCGTACGTCAAGGCCGGCGGCGTGCTGGTCGCCGGGTTCGGCGAGGAGCTGGTGCACTCCGGCGGCAAGATCACCGGCGTCCGGCTCACCACGGGTGACACCGTCTCCGCCGGCCAGGTGGTGCTCGCCGCGGGCGCCGCCTCCCAGACCCTGCTCGACACCGTGCCCGGCGTCGCCGCGCGTATACCGCGGCTTTGCGCCGGAGTCGGCGTCTCCGTCGTGGCCCGCATCGACCCGGACAAGCCCGCCCCGACCAGCGTGCTGCGCACGCCGAACCGCGCCTTCGCCTGCGGCCTGCACCTGGTGCCGCGCGGCCGCGGCGAGGTCTATCTCGGCGCCACGAACGCGATCGAGCCGGAGCCGGCGGACGTGCCGAGCATCCGCGACACCACCTTCCTGCTGCACTGCGCCCTGCGCCAGCTGCGCAGGGACCTCGACACCAGTGGCATGGCGAAGGTCCAGGTCGGCAACCGTCCCGTGGCCTTCGACGGCTTCCCGCTCATCGGCGAGACCAGCCTGGACGGCCTGTGGATGATGACCGGCACCTACCGTGACGGCCTCCACCTGTCGCCGCTGCTCGCCCAGGAGATGACCCGCCGTCTGCTCGGCGAGGAGCCGGAACACGACCTGCGCACGTTCAGCCCGGTCCGCGCGCCGATCCAGGCGCAGAGCCGTGCGGACATCGTGGACACCGCCGTGGTGCACCTGCTCGCCACCGGCTACGAGGACGAGTGGACCATCCCGAACGCCTGGCCGAAGGTCATCGAGGCCCAACTGCGCTCCGACTACGCCAAGTTCGCCGACGAGGTGGACGACGACTACACCCCGCCCGCCGAAATCCTCGCCAAGGCCCGGATGAACCCCGAGTTCCTCAAGACGATCCGCGAGTACTACGCGGCCGTCCGGGCCGCGGTCTGATCCGTTCCGGCCGGATGCGCCCGTAGCACCAGGGCCAGGACGAGGCCCAGCACACAGCACACAGCACTCAGGACGAGGACAAGGAGCGCGCAAGCATGAGCCGACCCGAACTCCCGACGGAGGTCGACCTGCTCGTCGTCGGTAGCGGCCCGGTAGGGTCGGCCATCGCCCGCAGAGTCCACGAAGCGGTGCCGTCCGCGCGGATCCTCATGGCCGACCTGGGCCCGCGCCTGACCGAGGAAGCCGGTCTGCACCTGAGCAACCTCCCCGCCCAGGAGCGGGGTGGGTTGCAGGCGAAGTCCCAGGGGCGCGATCCCCGGACCGCGCCGGGCGAGGACGGGGCGCTGGTCAAGAAGTACGCCGACCGCGGCACGCATCTGGTCGCACCGCGGCGTCAGGAGCAGCCGGAACAGGAGGGCATGCCCGCCGCGGTGATGTCCAGCAACATCGGCGGCATGGGTGTCCACTGGGCGTGCACCGCCCCGCGTCCGCTCGACAGCGAGCGTGTCCCGTTCCTCGCCGACGAGGAACTCGATGCCGCGCTGGAGGTGGCCGAGGACCTGCTCTCCGTCACCCAGGGCGCCTTCGAGGACACCGCGGGCGGTCAGCTCGTCCTCAAGACACTGAGCGAACTGTTCGACGGCGACTACCCCGAGGGTCGGCATGTCCAGCCCATGCCGCTCGCCTGCACCCCGCGTTCCGGGGCGCTGCCGCGTTGGGCGGGCCCGGACGTGGTCCTCGGGCCGCTCGCCCACGGTGGCGACGGCCGGTTCCGGATCGCGTCGGACACCATCTGCCGCCGCGTGCTGTTCGAGGACGGCCGGGCCGCCGGCGCGGTGCTGCAACACCTGCCCAGCGGCGCGGAGTTCAAGGTGCGGGCCCGCGCCGTGGCGGTGGCCGCGGACGCGCTGCGCACCCCGCAGCTGCTGTGGGCCTCCGGCATCCGGCCGCACGCGCTCGGCCGCTACCTCAACGACCAGCCCAAGACGGTCAGTTCCGTGCAGGTCAAGGACGGTCCCACCGCGGGGATCGAGGCGCGGGGTTCGGTGGACTTCACCGGCGACATCCGCGACCTGGAGACCGGCCGGTTCTGGGTGCCGTTCGCCGACCCCGGCAGGACGAGCCACGGACAGGTCATGACGCTGGACACCTCGCCGATCGACGGCGTCGATCCGGAGCTGTTCGTCGGCATGGTCTGGTACGGGGCCAAGGAGATCCAGGAGAGTGACCGGGTGGAGTTCTCCACCACCGAGGCCGACGCCTACGGGATGCCGAGGATGGTCATCCACTACTCGCTGACCGAGCGCGACCGTGAGGGGATCGCACGAGCCCGGGCCGACCAGGAGAAGATCGCGGCCAGGTTGGGCGAGTTCCTGCCCGGCAACGAACCGGACCTGTTCCCGGCCGGCAGTTCCAAGCACTACCAGGGGACGGTCCGCATGGGCGCGGCGGACGACGGCACCTCGGTCTGCGACTCGTACTCCCGCGTGTGGGGGTTCGAGAACCTCTACGTCGGCGGCAACGGAGTCATCCCCACCTCCACCGCCGTCAACCCGACGCTGACCAGCGTGGCCCTGGCCGTCCGCGCCGCGGAATCGATCAGCGCCCTGCTCTCCCGCGAAAACTGTTGACCCCGAGACCCGACCCCCGAGAAAACGAGGTGGCTGCCCGTGCACCGGCACAACATCGCCGTCATCGGCACCGGCTACGTAGGGCTGACCGCCGGTGCCTGTCTGGCCTCGCTAGGGCACCGGGTGGTGTGCGCGGACATGGACCCGGCCAAGGTCGAGCGGCTGTCCCGCGGCGAGGTCCCGATCCTGGAGGAGTCCCTCCCCGAACTCGTGCGCGCCGGCCTCGACTCCGGCCTGCTGACCTTCGTCCTGGGCGCCGCGGAAGCGGTACGCGACGCGGATACGGTGTTCGTCTGCGTCGGCACACCGATGAGCCAGGACGGGGATCTGGACATGACCGCGGTGGACGCGGTCGCCGATGAGATCCGGGACCGGCTGCGCCCCGGCTGCGTACTGGTCACCAAGTCCACCGTGCCGGTGGGCACCGCGGCGCGGCTGACCCGGCGGCTGGGCCGCCCGGACGTACAGGTGGTGAGCAACCCGGAGTTCCTGCGTGAGGGCACCTCCGTACACGACTTCCTGCACCCCGACCGCGTCGTCGTCGGGGCCGAGTCCCGCGAGGCCGCCGAGCACGTGGCCGCCCTCTACGCGAAGCTGGACGCCCCGATGGTGATCACCGACGCCACGAGCGCCGAGCTGATCAAGTACGCGGCGAACTGCTTCCTCGCGGTGAAGCTGTCCTACGTCAACGTCATCGCGGAACTGTGCGAGCGGGTGGGCGCCGACATCGGGCAGGTCGCCACCGCCCTGGGCAAGGACCACCGGATCGGCGACGCGTTCCTGCGGCCCGGCCCCGGCTGGGGCGGTTCGTGCCTGCCCAAGGACACCCGCGCCATGCTCAAGGCCGCCGAGTCGGCGGACATCGACTTCCGGCTGCTGCGCGCCGCCATCGACGTCAACGTTCACCAGCGCGAGCGCATCACCGACAAGATCGCGCGAGTCTGCGGCACCGACTCCGCGACCCCGCTCGACGGCGTCCGGCTCGGCGTACTAGGGCTCACCTTCAAGGCGGGCACCGACGATCTGCGGGACTCCCCGGCGACCGCCATCGCCCAGGAGCTGTCCCGGCTCGGCGCCGAACTCGTCGCCTACGACCCGGCGCTGAGTACGGGCGGCCACCCGGCGGAGCCGGTGCCCGGCGTCACCGTCGTCGACGACCCGTACCAGGCGGCCAAGGGCGCGGCGGGCCTGGTGCTGTTCACCGAATGGCCGGAATTCCGTGACCTGGACTGGGGCCGCATGGCCGCCGCCCTGGACCGGGCGGTGATCGTGGACACCCGCAACCACCTCGACCCCGAATCGCTGCGCGCGGCGCGGATCGCGTGGCACGGAGTAGGCGTACGCCCGGTCGTGCACCCCGCCCCCGGGCTTCCGCTGCCCGAGCCTCGCTGACGGGCCACACCCCCGACACCTTCGTTCCCGGTTCAAGGAAAGGTTCGCCCCCGATGAGGGTTCTGTGCAGTATCACCGGATCGACCTCGCACGCGCGTGCCTCGCTTCCGCTGGTGCGCGCGCTCGCGGAGGCCGGGCACGATGTCCTCGTGGTCACCGCGGCCAAGCTGGTGCCCGTGTTCGACGGCGAGGCCGCGCGGGTGACGGGGGTGTTCACCGACATCACCCAGCAGGGCATGCGGCTGCTCCTGGAGGGCAGGCTGCCGATCCCGGCGGAGTTCAGCCGCTTCGCCCACGACCTGTGGGCCACCCTGGGCTGCGGTCCCCAGCTCGACGAGGCGTACGGCCTGCTGCTGCCGATCGCCCGCGACTTCCGGCCCGACGTCATCCTCCGCGACGGCTATGAGTTCGCCGCCCTGCTCGCCGCGGAGGCGCTGGGCGTCCCACACGTCCCGGCCCCGTCGGGCTCCGGGCAGTTCCTCGACCCCGAGCTGATTCTGCCGATGCTGAACGACCGTCGCCGGGAGGCCGGCCTGCCCCCGGCGGACGACCCGGTGTCGGTGTACCGGCACGGGCGGTTCGACTGCATGCCGGTGCCGTACTCCTTCGCCCGCCCCGTCGCCCCCGAGGCGGTGGCCTACCGCCAGCCGCGCACCGTCACCCGCGGCGAGACCCTGCCCGACTGGCTGCACGAGCTGCCCGCCGACCGGCCGCTGGTCCTCGCGTCGCTGGGCACCGGACTGCCCGGCACCGTACTGGGCTTCCTGGACAAGGCCCGGCAGATCGGCGCCCCCGTTCCCGAGTACGATCCGGCCGAACCGCTGAACACCGTCGTCCGGGCGCTGTCCACCGTGGACTGCTCGGCCGTGGTGTCCACCCTCGGCATGCCGGTGGACGAGGGCCTGGCCGCGGACAACGTACAGGTGGTCGACCACTTCCCGCAGCAGCTGCTGCTGGAACGCGCGGCGCTGTTCCTCACCCACGGCGGCTACAACAGCATCCGGGAGTCCGTACGCGCCGGAGTGCCGATGGCCGTACGGCCCATGTTCGGCGACCAGAAGTACAACGCCGAGCGGGTGGCGGAGCTCGGCCTTGGCACACACGTGTCCGAGCGCGGCCCGGAGGCGATGGCGCAGGCGTGCCACCGACTGCTCGACGACCCGCTGGTGACCGCCGTGGCGCACCGCGCCCAGGAGGAGATGTTCGCACTGCCCGGCGTCGAGGTCGCCGTGGCTCATCTTGAGCGGCTGGCCTCCTGACTCACTCCCGTCTCGTCGCGGCGCAGGCGGCCAACTCTCCTCTCGCTACTGAATTCAGAACAAGGTTTTCCTTAGTGCCGCTCAATTCCTTGTAGGGAATCCACGAGTCGCCCGTCCAGATAATCGGACAGCACCGGGTGATTCTCGCCATCGGCGACCACCCCCTGGCATCCGCGCGCCTGCATGGGCGGCGTCCGTACGGGCCGAGAGCCACCCACACGGTTCACCCCGGCTCCGCCCCGACACAGCGGGAGAAAACGTGTCCGATCACGCTCGCACCACCTCGCCTGTCCCACTGTTCTCAGGGGCGGGCCTGCCCCGTCCCTGGGTGCTCTCCGGGCGCGGCGCGGACGCGGTACGCGACCAGGCCCGGGTGCTCCGCACCTGGCTGGACGAGCGTGTGGGGTGGCATCCCGAAGCTGTCGGGCAGGGCCTGCTGCGGGCCGCCGCCGGCGCGCTGCCGTACCGGGCCGTGATCGTCGGCGAGGACCGGGAGGCATTCCTCGCCGGTCTCGACGCCCTCGTCGCGGGCACCGCGGCGCCCCAGGTCACCCAGGGCAGTCACCAGGGCGAGCCGGGCGGCCCGGTGTTCGTCTTCCCCGGGCACGGCTCCCCACAGCCCGGCATGGCACGCGAACTGGCGGGGTGCTCACCGGTCTTCGCCGCCCGGCTGCGGGAGTGCGCCGACGCATTCGCCCCGTACCTGGGCCGGCCGCTGCCGGACACGCTGAACATGCTGGAAACGCCGACGGGGCGGTGCGATGACGCGCCCGCGCCCATGCCCGCCGACGCCGCGGAGTCCGCGGCCCTGTTCTCGGTCATGGTGTCGCTGGCCGCGCTGTGGCGGGCCGCCGGGGTGGAACCCGGCGCGGTGGCCGGAAACGGCCTCGGCGAGATCGCCGCGGCTCATGTCGCGGGCGTGCTGTCGCTCGACGACAGCGCCCGCGTGATCGCAGGATCGGACCGGCCGCGGACACCGGGCGACGGCCGCGCCGACCTGGCGGACATCACACCGCGCGGCGCCCGTGTCCCGTTCTACTCCTCCGCCACCGGCGGCCGGTGGCCCGGCCACGGACCGGACGTCGCCCATTGGACCCGGGGTCCGGGCGAGCCCGGCCGGTTCCAGGACGCCACCGCCGCCGCGCTCGAAGACGGCCACGGCTACTTCCTCGAAGTCGGCCCGCACCCGCTGCTGACCTCCGAACTCGAAACCGCCATCGAACGATCCGGCAGGCCCGCCGTCGCCCGGGCGACCCTGCGGTGCGACGAGAGCGGCCCGGCCCGCTTCCTGCACGCCGTGGCGGAGTACTACGCCGCGGGCGGTACGCCCGACTGGGCCGCCGTCCTCGGGGAGACCGGCACCGATCCGATGGAACTGCTGATGAATCTGCCGAAGCAACCGCCGGCCGAACTTCCGGGGCAGTCGACGGGCGGGTCCGGCAGGGGGCGCGCGAACCGAACAGTGGGGCCGATGACCAGGGATTCGCAAGCCGCCGTGTCCGCCGACACCGGCACACCGCCGGACGACGCGATCGCCGTCGTGGGCCTCTCCTGCCGCCTGCCGAAGGCGGCGGACCCGGAAGCGTTCTGGCAGGCCCTGCGGTCCGGCCTGAGCGCCATCGAGGAGGCGCCGCCCGGCCGGTGGGAAACACACGCCTCGGGCCCCGGGAAGTCCGGCATCCGCTGGGGCGGGTTCCTCGACCAGGTCGACCGGTTCGACCCGGCCTTCTTCGGGATCTCACCCCGCGAAGCCACCACGATGGACCCGCAGCAACGGCTGACCATGGAACTCAGCTGGGAGGCCCTCGAGGACGCGGGCATCGTTCCCGGAACGCTCAGGGGCAGCGACTGCGCCGTCTTCGTGGGCGCCATCGCGGACGACTACGCCACACTGACCCGCCGGCAGGGGACCGACGCCCTCACCCGGCACAGCCTGACCGGCCTCCACCGCAGCATCATCGCCAACCGCGTCTCCTACTTCATGGGCCTGCACGGGCCGAGCCTGACCGTCGACACCGGCCAGTCGTCGTCGCTCGTCGCCGTACACCTGGCCTGCGAGAGCCTGCGCACGGGCACCTCCACCCTGGCCATCGCGGGCGGTGTCAACCTGAACTTGCTCGCCGACGGCACCGCCGCCGTCGAGAAGTTCGGCGGCCTGTCGCCCGACGGCCGGTGTTTCACCTTCGACGCCCGGGCCAACGGCTACGTCCGGGGCGAGGGCGGCGGCCTGGTCGTCCTCAAGCCGCTGAAGAAGGCGCTGGCCGACGGCGACTCCATCCACTGCGTGATCCTCGGCAGCGAGGTCAACAACGACGGCGGTGGTGACGGTCTCACCATGCCGAACCCCCGCGCCCAGCAGGACGTCCTCCGCCTGGCCTACGAGCGGGCCGAAGTGGACCCGGCACAGGTCCAGTACGTGGAACTGCACGGCACCGGCACCAAGGCGGGCGACCCCGTCGAGGCAGCCGCCCTCGGCGCGGTCCTGGGAGCCGCCCGTCCCGCCGACCGCCCGCTCGCCGTGGGCTCGGCCAAGACCAACGTCGGCCACCTCGAAGGCGCCGCCGGGATAGTCGGGCTCATCAAGACGGCGCTCGCCATCCGCCACCGCGAACTACCACCGAGCCTGAACCACGAAACCCCCAGCCCCGCCATCCCCCTCGACACGCTGCGCCTGCGCGTGCAGCGCGAACTGGGCGCTTGGGAGTACCCCGAACGGCCGCTCGTGGCCGGCGTGAGCGCCTTCGGCATGGGCGGCACCAACTGCCATCTGATCCTGGCCGAAGGCCCCGCCGCCCAGGACCGCCCGGCCGCTCTCCTCCCGTCGAAGCCCGAGCCGGGAGAACCCGTCGGGAGCACCGCCGCCACCGGCGAGCCGCGTCCCGCCCTCCCCTGGGTGATCTCCGGCAGGACCGAGACGGCCCTGCGCGCCCAGGCCAGGCGGCTGCGGGCGCATGTCCGGGACCACCCCGACCTGGAACCGTCCGACCTCGGCTTCTCCCTGGCCACCACCCGCGCCGATTTCCCCTGCCGCGCGGCCGTCCTCGCCACCGACCGCGGCGGCTTCCTGCGGGGCCTGGACGCCCTTGCCGACGGTGGCACCGCCCACGGTGTCCTCCGCGGCACAGGGCCGGCCGGTGACCGGGCGGTCTTCGTCTTCCCGGGCCAGGGCTCGCAGTGGGCCGGCATGGCAGTCGAACTGCTCGACTCCTCCCCGGTCTTCGCCGCCCGCATGCGGGAGTGCGCCGACGCGCTCGCCCCCCACGTGCCGTGGTCCCCGGAGGACGTCGTGCGCGAGGTGCCGGGCGCCCCCGGGCTGGACCGCGTCGACGTGGTCCAGCCCGTGCTGTGGGCGGTGATGGTCTCCCTGGCCGCCCTCTGGCGCTCGTACGGGGTCGAGCCCGCGGCCGTGGTCGGCCACTCCCAGGGCGAGATCGCCGCCGCCTGCGTGGCGGGCGCCCTCTCCCTGGAGGACGCCGCCTGCGTGGTGGCCCTGCGCAGTCAGGTGCTCGCGGACCTGGCGGGCCGGGGCGGCATGGTGTCCGTCGCGCTTCCCCCCGACGAGATCACCGGCAGGCTGGAGCCGTGGGGCCCAAGGCTGTCCGTCGCCGTCGTCAACGGTCCCGGCTCCGTGGTCGTCTCCGGCGACCCGGAAGCACTGGACGACCTCGTGCGGACGCTGGCCGCCGACGGCGTCCGGACCCGCAGGATCCCGGTCGACTACGCATCGCACTCCACCCAGATGGAGGAGATCCGTACCAGGCTCCTGGACACGCTGCCCGACATCACACCGACCCCGACGGACATCCCGTTCCACTCGTCGATGGAGGGCGGACCGCTCGACCCCTCGGCACTGGAGGCCGGGTACTGGTACAACAGCCTGCGGCACACCGTCCGCTTCGACCGGGCCGTCGAGGGACTTCTCGGCCAGGGCCACCGGATCTTCATCGAGATGAGCCCGCACCCCGTCCTGGGGACGGGGGTGGGCGAAACCGCGGAAGCGGCCGGTCACGAGGCCGTCTACGTGGGCTCGCTCCGCCGTGACGAGGGCGGCCTCGACCGGTTCGTCACCTCGCTCGCCAAAGCACACGTCCACGGCTCCACCGTCGACTGGGCCGCCGTGTTCGCCACCGCGCTCACCGACCGGCGCCCCCGCCGGGTCCCGCTGCCGACCTACGCCTTCCAGCGCCGCCGCTACTGGCTGCCCGAGCCCGCCACGGCCGACGGCCCGGCCCTCCAGCCACCGACCGCCGCCGACCACGCGGACGCCGTACCCGTCGAGTCCCCCGACGCCGCCGACGCCCTCGAACACGCCGAATCCGACGGACAGTCCTGGGCACACCGGACGGCCGGCCTGTCCCAGGCGAAGCGGCAACGGGCAGCGCTGGAACTGGTCCGAGCCCATGTCGCCGCCGTCGCCGGCTACCCCTCACCGGAAGCGGTCCAGCCCGCCCTCACCTTCAAGGAACTGGGCCTCGAATCGCTCACCTTGGTCGAGCTGCGCAACCAGCTCACCACCGCGACCGGACTACGGCTCGAGACCGCCGTGGCCATCGACCATCCCACCCCCACCGCGCTCGCCGGCCACCTCGCCTCGCTGACCGCCGGATCGGCGCAGGCCCCCACCGCACCGACCGCCGTCACACCCGCCGCCGACGAACCCATCGCCATCGTCGGCATGAGCTGCCGGCTTCCCGGAGACGTGGACTCCCCGGAGGAGCTGTGGCGGTTCGTCACCGCCGGAGGCGACGCGGTCTCCCCGTTCCCGGCCGACCGCGGCTGGGACACCGACAGCCTGTACGACGCCGCTCCGGGCCGTCCGGGCAAGTCCGCCACCCGGCACGGCGGCTTCCTCCACCAAGCCGCCGAGTTCGACGCGGACTTCTTCGGGATCTCCCCGCGTGAAGCCCTCGCCATGGACCCGCAGCAGCGGCTGCTGCTGGAGACCGCCTGGGAAGCCTTCGAAAGCGCCGGGATCGACCCCGCGTCCCAGCGGGGCAGGGCGAACGGTGTCTTCGCCGGGGTCATGCACAACGACTACGGCCCGCGCCTGCACGAGGCGTCGGAAGGCACCGAAGGGCACGCCCTGACCGGCACGTCCAGCAGCGTCGCCTCCGGCCGCCTCGCCTACACCTTCGGCTTCGAAGGACCGGCGGTCACCGTGGACACTGCCTGCTCGTCGTCCCTGGTCGCCCTGCACCTCGCCTGCCAGGCCCTGCGCCAGGGCGAGTGCGACATGGCGCTGGCGGGCGGTGCGACGGTCATGTCGACCCCCGGCATGTTCGTCGAGTTCAGCCAGCAGCGCGGCCTCTCCGCCGACGGCCGCTGCAAGCCCTTCGCCGCGGCCGCCGATGGCACCGGCTGGGCCGAAGGCGCGGGCATGCTGCTCGTAGAACGCCTCTCCGACGCCCGCCGCCACGGCCACCGGGTGCTGGCCGTCGTACGGGGCAGCGCGGTCAACCAGGACGGCGCGTCCAACGGCCTGACCGCCCCCAACGGCCCCTCACAGCAGCGAGTGATCCGCCAGGCCCTCGCCAACGCCGGGCTGAACGCGGCGGAGGTCGACGCCGTCGAAGCCCATGGGACCGGCACCACCCTGGGCGACCCGATCGAAGCCGACGCCGTCATCTCCGCGTACGGAAGCGGGCGGGACGAGGACCGGCCGCTGTGGCTGGGCTCCCTCAAGTCCAACGTCGGGCACACCCAGGCGGCGGCGGGCGTGGCGGGCGTCATCAAGATGGTGCTGGCGATGCGGCACGGCGTGCTGCCGCGCACGCTGCACATCAACGAGGCCACCCCGTACGTGGACTGGTCGGCCGGTACCGTACGGCTGCTGACCGAGCCCGCGGCGTGGCCGGAGGCCGGCCGCCCCCGGCGGGCGGGGGTGTCGTCGTTCGGCATCAGCGGCACCAACGCCCACGCCATCATCGAACAGGCCCCCGAGGCCGAGCAGCCCGCCGGCGGCGCGGAGGAGCGGCCTTGGACGGCACCTGTGGTGCCCTGGGTGCTGTCCGGCCGCAGCGAGCAGGCCGTACGGGCGCAGACCGCACGGCTCGCGGCGCTCCTCGACGGGGAGCCCGGCGCTTCCGCCGCCGACCTCGGCCTGTCGCTGGCGACCACGCGCGCGGCGTTCGAGCACCGCGCGGTGGCGCTGGGCACCGACTACGACGCCCTGCGAGCGGCCGTCTCCGAACGGGCCCACGGCGGCGCCTTCATGGTCACCGGCGTGGTCACGGAGGGCCGTACGGGCTGGATGTTCACCGGACAGGGCAGCCAGCGCACCGGCATGGGACGCGAACTGTACGATGCCTACCCGGCCTTCGCCGAGGCGCTGGACGAGGTGTGCGCACACCTCCAGGCCGGGCTGGACGGCGCCACGGAGTTCCCGGTCCCCGTACGGGATGTGCTGTTCGCGGCAGCGGGCTCCGCCGAGGCGGAACTGCTGGACCGCACCGGCTACGCCCAGACGGCACTGTTCGCCGTCCAGGTCGCGCTCGTGGAACTGTTGCGGTCGTGGGGCACCGCCCCGGATGTGGTGCTGGGCCACTCGGTCGGTGAGTTCGTCGCCGCGTACACCGCGGGTGTCTTCGGAGTGGCTGACGCCGCCCGGCTGGTGGCAGGCCGTGCCCGGCTGATGCAGGCGCTCCCCTCGAATGAGGGCGGTGGTGGGCGACGCGCGGGCGGTGCGATGGCGGCCATCGAGGGATCCGAGGATGAGGTTGCCGAGATCCTCACCGGGCTGGGCGCGCACATCGCGATCGCGGCCGTCAACGGCCCGAGGTCGGTCGTGGTCTCCGGTGACGAGGACGCGGTCGAGCGGGCCATGGCCACCGCGCGCGAACAGGACCGCCGGGTGTCGCGGCTGCGGGTGAGCCATGCGTTCCACTCGCCGTTGATGGAGCCGATGCTGGCGGAGTTCGCCGAGATCGCGGCGAGCATCACCTACCGGCAGCCGGATCTCCCGGCCCTCAGCACGGTCACCGGTGAGCTGGTCGGAGAAGAGGACTGGGCGACCCCCGAGTACTGGGTGCGCCAGGTACGCCGTCCGGTCCGCTTCCACGATGCCCTTGAGAACGCCGCCCGCACCCAGGGCGTCACCCGCCTGCTGGAGGTCGGTCCTGACCCGGTCCTGACCACGCTCGCCCAGTCCGCCCTGGACGTAGCGGCGGTGTCGGCTCTGCGCGAGGGGTGCGACGAGGCCAGGACCGTGCTGACGGCGGTGGCCGAGCTGTTCGTACGCGGAGCCGAGGTCGACTGGGGCGCGTACTTCGCCGGGACCGGTGCGCGGCGGGTGGACCTGCCGACGTACGCCTTCCAGCGGCAGCGGTTCTGGCTGCCGGACCTGGCCGTCGCGAGGCGGGACGTGCCCGGCGCGGTCGACGGTGGCGAGGCCGCCTTCTGGGATCTGGTCGAGCGGGGCGATGCCGATGCGCTGGCCGGGCGGCTCGGCGTCGGGCCGGCCGCGCCGCTGGACGCGGTGCTGCCGATGCTGTCGGACTGGCGCAAGCGGCAGCAGGAGCAGTCCGAGCTGGCGGGCTGGCGGTACCGGATCACATGGAAGCCCGTGCCGCTCCAGGCCGCCGCCCGGCTGTCGGGCACCTGGCTGGTGGCGGTCCCGCGGGAGACCGGCGCCGCATACGACGATGTGGTCGAAGCGTTGCGGGCGTCCGGCGCGGAAGTGATCGTCGTGCCGGTCGCCGACGAAGACACCCGGGAGTCGCTGGCCACCCGGTTCCGCGCCGAGGACGCCGAGCCCACGGGTGTGGTGTCCCTGCTGACGAGCACGGTCACGACGCTGCTTCTGGTGCAGGCGCTGGCCGATTCCGGGACCGGGGCGCGGGTGTGGTGTGTGACCCGCTCCGCGGTGTCGCTCGGTTCGGGTGAGCGGTTGGCGAATCCGGCGGGGGCCCAGCTGTGGGGTCTGGGCCGTACGGTGGCGCTGGAGCAGCCGGACCGGTGGGGCGGGCTGATCGACCTGCCCGAGGACGCCGACGAGCGCAGCCTCACGCGACTGGCGCCCGCGCTCGCCGCGACGGACGGCGAGGACCAGGTCGCGGTGCGGCCGTCGGGCGTGTTCGCGGCCCGGCTGGTGCGCGACACGGCCGCGAGCGATGACACGGATTCCTGGCGGCCGCGCGGCACGGTGCTGGTGACCGGTGGTACGGGCGCACTGGGCGGGCATGTGGCCCGCTGGCTGGCCTCTTCCGGCGCCGAACGCCTGCTGCTGGTGTCCCGTCGGGGCGCTGAGGCGCCCGGGGCGGACGAACTGCGTGGCGAGCTGGCGGACTTGGGCGCCGAGGTCGCCTTCGCGGCCTGTGATGTCGGTGACCGTGCGGCCGTACGGGCCGTGCTGGACGACATTCCGCAGGAGGCGCCGCTGACCGGAATCGTCCATACGGCCGGGGTTCTCGACGACGGCCCGGCCGCCGAGCTGACGCCGGAACGGCTTGCCGGCGTGCTGGCGGCGAAGGCGGACTCCGCGCGCCATCTGCACGAGCTGACGGCCGACCGTCAGCTCGACGCCTTCGTTCTGTTCTCCTCGATAACGGGCGTGCTGGGCAACGCGGGCCAGGCGGCGTACGGTGCCGCCAACGCGTACGTGGATGCCCTGGCGCACCATCGGCGTGGCCTGGGGATGCCGGCCACTTCGGTGGCCTGGGGTCCGTGGAGCGGCGACGGAATGGCCGCCGACGGTCTGGTGGCGGAGCACTTCCGCCGCCTGGGCGTACGCCTACTGGACCCGGACCGGGCCATCGCCGCCCTCCGGAGTGCGCTCGACGACGACCGCGCGGTCCGGGTCGTGGCCGACGTCGACTGGGAACGCTTCGCGGCCTCGGTGACCTTCACCCGCCCCAGCCCGCTGATCGCCGAGCTTCCCGAGGCCGCGGCCCAGGCGCGTACGCGGGCCGCCGACCCGTCCGCTCCGGCGGGCGGTGAACTGGCGCGGCGGCTGCGGGAGCGCCCGGCCGCCGAGCAGGACCGGATGCTGCTGGACGTGGTGCTGTCGCAGGTCGCGGCCGTGCTCGGGCACGCCACCCCGGCCACCATCGACCCGGCGCGGGCGTTCAAGGAGCTCGGCTTCGACTCCCTGACCGCCGTCGCGTTCCGCAACCGGCTCGCCACCGCCACCGCCCTGCACCTGCCCACCACGCTGATCTTCGACCACCCCACGCCCGCCGCGCTCACGGCCTTCCTGCGCGGGCAGGTGCTCGGCGCGACGGCCGACGACGCCGGGCACACCGACGCGGCACTCGCGCCGCTGGGCGCCGATGACGACCCGATCGCGATCGTGGGCATGGGCTGCCGCTTCCCGGGCGGCGCCGCCTCGCCCGAAGAGCTGTGGGACCTGCTGTCCACGGCCGGTGACGGGCTCTCGTCCTTCCCCGTGGACCGAGGCTGGGACGTCGACGGGCTGTTCGACCGCGACCCGGCCCACTCGGGGACGTCGTACGTCCGTGTCGGCGGATTCCTGCATGACGCGGCGGAGTTCGACGCGGAGCTGTTCGGGATCTCGCCGCGTGAGGCCCTTGCCATGGATCCACAGCAGCGGCTGCTGCTGGAGACCTCATGGGAGGCGCTGGAGCGGGCGGGTGTCGACCCGCTGTCGCTGCGCGGCTCGGCCACCGGGGTGTTCGCCGGGACCAACGGCCAGGATTACCAGCACACCGCGCGCGGCCTGGCCACGGACGTCGAGGGATATGTGACCACCGGGTCCGCGGCCAGCGTCCTGTCCGGCCGGGTCTCCTACGCACTGGGCCTGGAAGGCCCCGCTGTCACCGTGGACACCGCCTGCTCGTCGGCGCTGGTGGCCCTGCACCTGGCCGCCCAGGCGCTGCGCGCGGGCGAGTGCCGGATGGCCCTGGCCGCCGGCACCACCGTCATGGCGACACCGGACCTCTTCGTGGACTTCTCCCGGCAGCGCGCGCTGGCGGCGGACGGCCGTTGCAAGGCGTTCGCGGAGGGCGCGGACGGCACCGGCTGGTCCGAGGGTGCCGGGGTGCTGGTGCTGGAACGGCTGTCGGACGCCCAGCGCCTCGGGCATCCGGTGCTGGCGGTCATACGCGGGAGCGCGGTCAACCAGGACGGTGCGTCGAACGGCCTGACGGCGCCGAACGGCCCGTCGCAGCAGCGGGTGATCCGCCAGGCCCTCGCCGCGGCCAGGCTGTCGCCCGCCGAGGTGGACGCGGTGGAGGCGCACGGCACCGGCACGAGCCTTGGCGACCCGATCGAGGCGCAGGCCCTGCTGGCCACGTACGGTCAGGGCCGCGACGGCGGAGAGCCGTTGTGGCTGGGCTCGGTGAAGTCGAACATCGGCCACACCCAGGCCGCCGCAGGCGCCGCCGGACTGATCAAGATGGTCCTGGCGCTACGGGAGCAGCGACTGCCGAAGACGCTGTACGCGGACGAACCCTCGTCCCGCGTGGACTGGGAATCGGGCGCGGTACGGCTGCTGACCGAGGCCCGGGAATGGCCGTCGGGCGACCGTCCGCGCCGGGCCGGAATCTCCTCGTTCGGGATCAGCGGCACCAACGCCCACATCATCCTTGAAGAGGCCCCCCAGGCACCCCAGGCCGCACCGGCCGCCGTCGAGGAGCCGTCGGCCGAGCTGCCGATCGTGCCCTGGGTGCTGTCGGGCCGCACCGCGCAGGCGGTGCGGGCCCAGGCCGGCCGCCTCGCGGCCTTCCTCGGCGCCAGGGACGGCTCCCCGCTCGACATCGGCTTCTCGCTGGGCACCACCCGCGCCACGCTGGAACACCGCGCCGTGGTCCTGGGCGGCGACCTCGACGCCCTGCTCTCGGGCGTCACCGCGCTCGCCGAAGGCGATGACGCGGTCACCTCCGGCGTCGCCGGCGAGGGCCGTACGGGCTGGATGTTCACCGGACAGGGCAGCCAGCGCGTGGGCATGGGCCGCGAGCTGTACGGCCAATTCCCGGTGTTCGCAGGGGCCCTCGACGAGGTCTGCGCCCAGCTGGACGCCGCACTGTGCGGCGAGCCGGGCTTCGAGGTGCCGGTGCGGGACGTGCTCTTCGCGCCGGAGGGTTCGTACGAGGCCGGACTGCTGGACAGCACGGGCTACGCGCAGACCGGGCTGTTCGCGGTCCAGACGGCGCTGGTCGAGCTGCTGCGCTCGTGGGGCATGAGCCCGGATGTCGTGTTCGGCCACTCGGTCGGTGAGTTCGTCGCCGCGTACACCGCGGGTGTCTTCGCACTGGCCGATGCGGCCCGGCTGGTCGCGGGCCGCGCGCGGCTGATGCAGGCGCTGCCTTCGAATGCGGGGGGATCGCGGAGCGATTCCGTCGAAGGGGGTGGTGGGCGACGGGTGGGCGCCATGGCCGCCATCGAAGCCACCGAGTCCGAGGCCGTCGAGGTCCTGGGCACACTTCTGGACGACGAGCGGCTGGCGATCGCGGCGGTCAACGGCCCGGACGCCGTGGTGATCTCCGGGGACGAGGCCGTGGTCGAGCAGGCCATGGCGGTCGCGCGGGAGCGGGACCGCCGGGTGTCGCGGCTGCGGGTGAGCCATGCCTTCCACTCGCCGCTGATGGAGCCGATGCTGGCGGAGTTCGCCGAGATCGCGGCCACCATCGACTATCGGCAGCCGACGCTTCCCGCGATCAGCACGGTCACCGGAGACCTGGTCGGCGGGGAGGACTGGGCCACCCCGGAGTACTGGGTGAGCCAGGTGCGCCGCCCGGTGCGCTTCCACGACGCCGTCGTGACCGCGACCGCGGAACATGCCGCGACCCGCCTGCTGGAGCTCGGCCCCGACCCGGTGCTCAGCGCGCTCGCGCAGTCCGCCGCGGGCAGCACGGTGGCCGTATCGGCGCTGCGCAAGGGACGAGCCGAAGCCGAGACCGTGTTCGCGGCCGTGGCCGAGGTGTTCGTACGCGGCGCGAGGACCGACTGGGCCGCGGTGTTCGCCGGGACCGGTGCGCGGCGGGTGGAGCTGCCGACGTACGCCTTCCAACGCCGTCGGTTCTGGTTGCGGGACCAGGCGACCGACCAGCCGGGACGCGCCGTTGGCGGCGGCGTCGACGAGACCGGGGCCGAGTTCTGGAATCTGGTCGAGCGGGGCGATGCCGATGCGCTGGCCGGGCGGCTCGGCGTCGAATCGGCCGCGCCGCTGGACGCGGTGCTGCCGATGCTGTCGGACTGGCGCAAGCGGCAGCAGGAGCAGTCCGAGCTGGCGGGCTGGCGATACCGGATCACATGGAAGCCGGTGACCCTCCCGAACACCGGTCGGCTGTCGGGCACGTGGCTGGTGGCCGTGCCGGAGCCGGACGAGGCGCGGGCCGAGCCGTGCGTGCGGGCACTGCGGGCGGGCGGCGCGGAGGTGACCGTCCTGCCGGTCGCCGCCACGGACACCGCCGACGCGCTGGCCGACCGCCTTCGTACCGCCGCCGACGGCTCTCCGGTGGGGATCGTGTCCCTCCTCGCCGAGGACTCCGACGAACTGTCCACCGTCACCGCGACGACGCTGACGCTGGTTCACGCGCTCGGGGACACCGACCTCCCGGTGTGGTGCGTGACCCGCTCGGCGGTCTCGGTCGGGTCGGGCGAGCAACTGGCGAACCCGGCGCAGGCTCAGCTGTGGGGCTTCGGCCGTACGGTGGCGCTGGAGCAGCCGCGGCGCTGGGGCGGCCTGGTGGACGTGCCGGAGAACGCCGACGAGAAGTCGTGGACCCGCCTGGTGTCCGTGCTCGCGGCCGCCTACGGCGACGGCGAGGACCAGGTCGCGGTACGGCCCTCGGGCGTGTTCGCGGCCCGCGTGGTCCGCGACCGGGCGGGGACCCCGGACGGCGAGGGCTGGCGGCCGCGCGGCACCGTGCTCATCACCGGCGGTACCGGCGCCCTGGGCGGGCATGTCGGTCGCTGGCTGGCTTCGCGCGGTGCGGAGCATCTGGTGCTGGTCTCCCGCCGGGGCGCTCAGGCCCCGGGCGCGAAGGAGTTGTGCGAAGAGCTGACCGCACTCGGTGCGCGGGTCACCGTCACCGACTGCGACATCACCGACCGCCAGGCTCTCGCCGCCGTGCTCGACGGTGTTCCCGAAGACGCGCCGCTGACCGGCGTCGTGCACACCGCGGGTGTGCTGGACGACGGGCTGGCCGCGGATCTGACGCCGGAACGGCTGGCCGGGGTGCTGGCCGCGAAGGCGGGTGCGGCGCGGCATCTGCACGAGCTGACCGCGGGGCTGGAACTGGACGCCTTCGTGCTGTTCTCCTCCATCGCGGGAGCGCTCGGCAACGCGGGCCAGTCGGCCTACGCCGCGGGCAACACCTACCTCGACGCGCTCGCGCAGCACCGGCGCGGCCTGGGGCTGCCCGCCACCTCGGTGGCCTGGGGCCCCTGGGGCGAGTCCGGGATGGTGACGGACGGGGGCGTCGAGGAGTACCTGCGGCAGCGCGGCCTCAAGGCGCTCCAGCCGCAGCGCGCGATGACGGCCCTGCAACAGGTCATGGCCGAAGGCCGCGTGTGCGCGATGCTGGCCGATGTGGACTGGCAGCGCTTCGCGCCCTCGTTCACCTCCGCCCGGCCCAGCGCCCTGATCGGCGATCTCCCGGAGGCCGCCGCCGCGCGCGCGGCCGACAGCTCGGCTCACGCCGCTCCGGCCGACGGCGAACTGGCGCGCCGGCTGAGCGGGCTGTCCGCACAGGAACAGGGCCGCGTCCTGCTGGACCTGGTGCGGTCCCAGGTCGCGGCGGTGCTGGGGCACGCCTCACCCACCGCGATCGCCCCGGGGCGCCCGTTCAAGGACCTCGGTTTCGACTCGCTGACGGCGGTGGACCTGCGCAACCGCCTGGGCAGTGCGACCGCGCTCTCGCTACCGACCACGCTGATCTTCGACTACCCCACGCCCGCCGTCCTCACGGACTTCCTGCGCGGGCAGTTGCTGGGCGGGTCGGTGGACCAGGACGGCACGCCGGAGACGATGGCCTCGGCCGCCGACGAGCCGATCGCGATCGTGGGCATGGGCTGCCGCTTCCCGGGCGGGGTCGCCTCGCCGGAAGCGCTGTGGGACCTGGTGACCTCGGGCGGCGAGCGGATGTCCCCGTTCCCCGGCGATCGCGGCTGGGACGTGCCGGGGCTGCTCGACGCCACCAGCGCGGCGATGGGCACCGCGTACGCCGGGGTCGGCGGATTCGTGCCGGACGTGGCCGACTTCGACGCGGAGCTGTTCGGGATCTCGCCGCGTGAGGCCCTGGCCATGGATCCGCAGCAGCGACTGCTGCTGGAGACCGCGTGGGAGGCGCTGGAGCGGGCGGGCATCGGTCCGCTGTCGCTGCGCGGGTCGTCGACCGGTGTCTTCGCGGGGATCTCGGCCAACGGGTACGGCGGCTTCGCCCACGAGGACGGCGGCGAATCCGCCGGCTACCTGCAGACCGGCAGCACTCCGAGCGTGGCCTCGGGCCGCCTGTCGTACGTGCTCGGCCTGGAGGGCCCGGCGGTGTCGGTCGACACCGCGTGCTCGTCCTCCCTGGTCTCGCTGCACCTGGCCTGCCAGGCGCTGCGGGCGGGGGAGTGCCGGATGGCGCTGGCCGGTGGCGTCACGGTGATGGCCACCCCCGCCACGTTCATCGAGTTCTCCCGGCAGCGTGGGCTCGCGCCCGACGGCCGCTGCAAGCCCTTCGCCGAGGCGGCGGACGGCACCGGCTGGTCCGAGGGTGCCGGGGTGCTGGTGCTGGAACGGCTGTCGGACGCCCAGCGCCTGGGCCATCCGGTGCTGGCGGTGGTGCGTGGGAGCGCGGTCAATCAGGACGGTGCGTCGAATGGTCTGACGGCGCCGAACGGTCCGTCGCAGCAGCGGGTGATCCGTCAGGCGCTGTCCTCGGCGCGGCTCTCGGCGTCCGACGTGGACGTGGTGGAGGCGCACGGCACGGGGACGCGGCTCGGCGACCCGATCGAAGCCCAGGCCCTGCTCGCCACGTACGGTCAGGGACGCGATGGCGGTGAGCCGTTGTGGCTGGGCTCGGTGAAGTCGAACATCGGCCACACCCAGGCCGCCGCCGGCGCCGCCGGAATCATCAAGGTGGTCATGGCGCTGGCCGCCGAGCGGCTGCCCCGGACGCTGCATGTGGACCGGCCGTCGTCCCACGTCGATTGGGCGTCCGGCTCGGTCGAGCTGCTGACCGAGGCGAGGGAGTGGCCCCGGGCCGAACGCACGCGCCGCGCGGCGGTGTCGTCGTTCGGGATCAGTGGCACCAACGCCCACGTCATCATCGAAGAAGCCCCCGAGGCCCCGGCGCCGGCCCCGGCCGCCGCCGAGGAGTCGCCGCCGGTGGACCTGCCGGCGGTGCCGTGGGTGCTGTCCGGCCGGACGCCGGAGGCCCTGCGCGGCCAGGCCGGCCGGCTGGCGGCCTTCCTGGACGAGCGGGCCCCCGGGCAGGACCTGTCCCCGGTCGACGTGGGTTTCTCCCTCGCGACGACCCGCACAGCGCTCGACCATCGCGCCGTCGTGCTCGGCTCCGACCGGGACGGACTGTGCGAGAACATCGTCGCGTTGGCCGACGGTGCTTCGGTGGTGTCCGGTGCGGTGTCGGAGGGGCGTACGGGCTGGATGTTCACGGGGCAGGGCAGTCAGCGGCTCGGTATGGGGCGTGAGCTGTATGGCGTGTTCCCGGTGTTCGCGAGGGCGTTGGATGAGGTGTGCGGTTTTCTGGACGCGGAGCTTGCGGGCAGGCCGGGGTTTGAGGTTTCGGTGCGGGAGGTGTTGTTCGCGGCGGAGGGTTCGGCTGAGGCGGCTCTGCTGGATCGGACCGGGTATGCGCAGCCGTCGTTGTTCGCGGTGCAGGCGGCGTTGGTGGAGTTGCTGCGGTCGTGGGGTGTGGTGCCGGATGTGGTGTTGGGCCACTCGGTGGGTGAGTTCGTCGCCGCGTACACGGCTGGTGTTTTCGAATTGGCGGATGCCGCGCGGTTGGTGGCGGGTCGTGCGCGGTTGATGCAGGGGCTGCCTGCGGGTGGTGCGATGGCGGCGATCGAGGGTGAGGAGGCCGAGGTCTCCGAGATTCTGCGGGGACTGCCGGACTCGCAGCGGGTGTCGGTTGCGGCGGTGAACGGGCCGACGTCGGTGGTGGTTTCCGGTGGCGAGGACGTGGTCGAGCGGGCCATGGCCATTGCGCGGGAGCAGGGCCGTCGGGTGTCGCGGCTGCGGGTGAGTCATGCGTTCCACTCGCCGTTGATGGAGCCGGTGCTGGCGGAGTTCGCCGAGATCGCGGCCACTGTCGATTACCGGCAGCCGACGCTTCCCGCGATCAGCACGGTCACCGGAAACCTGGTCGGTGGGGAGGACTGGGCCACTCCGGAGTACTGGGTGAACCAGGTGCGCCGCCCGGTGCGCTTTTACGATGCGCTGCTGACCGCTGTCGACGAGCAGGGTGCGACCCGGCTACTGGAGATCGGTCCCGACCCCGTGCTCAGTGCGCTGGCCCAGTCCGCGGCCGATCCGGTGGCCGTGTCCGCCCTGCGCGGGGGCCGGGACGAGGCCGAGACCGTTCTGACCGCCGTCGCGGAGCTGTTCGTACGCGGCGCGGACGTCGACTGGCCCGGTGTGTTCGCGGGGACCGGTGCCCGGCGGGTCGAGCTGCCGACCTACGCGTTCCAGCGCCAGCGGTACTGGCTGGACAACCCGCGCCCGGCGATCGACACCAACGGGCTGGGGCTCGGCGCGGCCGGGCACCCCATGCTGGGCGCCACCGTACGGCTGGCGGACTCGGACACCGCGGTCCTGCAATCGCGGCTGTCCGTGGCGACTCACCCCTGGCTCGCGGACCATGTGGTCGGCAGCTCCGTCGTGGTGCCGGGCACCGCCTACGTCGAACTCGCCGTGCAGGCGGGCGACCAGGCCGGTTGCGACCGGGTCGAGGAGCTGACCCTGCGGTCCCCGATGCTGGTGCCGCGTGACGGCGCGGTCCAGGTGCAGATCGCCATCGAGCCCGCGGAAGGCGAAGGCCCGCGGACCGTGCGGATCCACTCCCGCACCGAGGGCGCTCCGGCCGACCGGCCGTGGACCCTCAACGCCACCGGCACCCTGACCGCCGATCAGACCGCCGCCGACTGGGATCTGCGGGCCTGGCCGCCCGCTGGCGCGGAGCCGGTGCCGGTCGACGGGCTCTACGAGCTGCTGGCGGGGACGGGGATGGCCTACGGCCCGGTGTTCCGGGGGCTGCGGGAGGTCTGGCGGCTGGGCGACGACCTGTTCGTGGCGGCCGCCCTGCCCGAGGAGGCCATGGCGGACGCGACCGGCTTCGGACTGCACCCCGCGCTGCTGGACTCCGTCCTGCACGCCCTCGGCATCGACTATCCGGCGCCGGTACCGGACGAACCCGACGGCCCTCGCAAGGCGTTGCTGCCGTTCCTGTGGTCCGGCGTGTCGCTGTCGGCCGTCGGCGCTCCCGAGGTGCGGGCACAGCTGTCCGTCCGCGCACCGGGTGAGGTCGGACTGCGTGTCGCCGACGCGTCCGGTGAGCCCGTCGCCGAGGTCGACGCCCTCGTACTGCGGCCCGTTTCGGCCACCGAGCTGGCCGCCGCGGCTCCGGCCGTCGACAGCCTGTTCCGGCTCGACTGGATCCCCGCCCCCGCCCCCGCAGCCGACCCCGGCGAGCCGGAGGACTGGACCGTCCTGGGCGACGCGCGGCCATGGCAGGACGCCGGAATCCCGGTGACCGGCCGCGCGGGCCTCGCCGAGCTCGTCACCGCCCTGGACGGCGGCGCCGACGTTCCCGGCACTGTCCTGCTGCCGGTCACGCGGGCCACCGGTGCCGGTGCCGAGGTGACCGAGGCCGTGAGCGGCGTGCTCCGCGTCGTACGGGAGTGGCTGGCCGAGCCGCGTCTGGCCAAGTCCCGCCTCGCCGTGCTCACCTCGGGCGCGGTCGTCGAGGCCGACGATCTCGCCGGCGCCGGGGCGTGGGGCCTGGTGCGCTCGGCGATCACCGAGAACCCGGGCCGGTTCGTCCTGGCGGACACCGACGGCGAGCAGGCTTCGTACGAGGCGCTGGCCGCGAGCCTGACCGATCTCGCCGAGGCGGGCGAGAGCCAGCTCGCGGTGCGGGGCGGCCAGGTGCTGCTGCCGCGCGTCGCCCGGACGACCGGGCCCGCGGACGCCTCGCCCGCCTGGCGGGCGCGGGGCACGGTCCTCGTGACCGGTGGCACCGGCGGCCTCGGCGCGCTGGTGGCGCGCCATCTCGTCACCACGCACGGAGTACGGAACCTCCTGCTGCTGTCCCGCCGCGGACCTGACGCCCCCGGCGCGCGGGAACTCCGGCAGGAGCTGACGGACCTGGGCGCCCGGGTCACGATCGCCGCGTGCGACGTAGCCGATCGCGAGGCGCTGGCCCGAGCACTGGCCGCGGTTCCCGAGGACGCGCCGCTCAGCGGCGTGGTGCACACCGCCGGTCTGCTGGACGACGGAGTGATCAACGACCTGACCCCGCAGCGGCTGGCGCGCGTCCTGGCGGCGAAGTCCGAATCGGCCCTGCACCTGCACGAACTGACCCGTGACCGCGAGCTGGACGCTTTCGTCCTCTTCTCCTCGATCTCGGGGATCGTCGGTTCGTCCGGCCAGGCGGCCTACGCGGCGGGCAACGCCGTGCTCGACGCGCTCGCGACGTCCCGGCGGGCCCAGGGCCTGCCGGGCGTGTCGCTGGCGTGGGGCATGTGGGAACACGCCGACGGCATGGGCGGCCGCCTCGGCCACGCCGACGTGGCCCGCATGCGCAGGCAGGGCTTCCCCGCCCTCGCCACCGACGACGCGCTCGCACTGCTGGACCTCGCGTCACGGTCCGGCGAGGCCCTCGCACTGCCCGTCACACTCGACATCACCGCTCTCGCCGCCCGCCGGGACAGCCTGCCCAGCGTGCTGTTCGGGCTCGTCCCGGCCGCCCGGCGGCGGCGCGTCGCCGGACAGGCCGCCGACGACGACCAGAACGCGCTGGCACGAAGGCTGCGCGGCCTGTCCGCCGCTGAACAGGACCGAGAGCTGCTTGCGCTGGTGCAGTCGCAGGTCGCAGCGGTGCTGGGGCACTCATCGGCCACCTCGGTCGACCCGGCCAGGGCGTTCAAGGACCTCGGCTTCGACTCGCTGACCGCGGTGGACCTGCGTAACCACCTCAACACCGCGAGCGGGCTGCGGCTGCCCGCGACCCTGGTGTTCGACCACCCCAGCCCCGCCGCGCTCGCCGCGTACCTCCGCGAGCAGCTGCTGGGCGCGGAAGCGGAGCGGGAACAGGAGAAGACCCCGGCGGCCGCCGTACGGAGCCGGGGCGCGGCCGACGAGCCCATCGCGATCGTCGGCATCGGCTGCCGCTACCCGGGCGGAGTGACCTCACCCGAGTCGCTGTGGGAGCTCGTGACCTCCGGCGGGGACGGCATCACCCCCTTCCCGGTCAACCGCGACTGGGACATCGAGCGGCTCTACGACCTCGACCCGGACCATGCCGGTACCTCGTACGTCCGCGAAGGCGGGTTCCTGCACGACGCCGCCGACTTCGACGCCGAGCTGTTCGGCATCGCGCCGCGCGAGGCCCTGGCCATGGACCCGCAGCAGCGGCTGCTGCTGGAGACCTCCTGGGAGGCGCTGGAGCGCGCCGGAATCGACCCGCACTCGCTGCGCGGCACGGCCACCGGCGTCTTCGCGGGGCTGATGTACCACGACTACGCGTCGCGGGTGCACGCCGTACCGGACGAGGTCGAGGGCTTCCTCGGCAACGGCAACGCGGGCAGCGTCTTCTCCGGCCGCATCTCCTACGTCTTCGGCTTCGAAGGCCCCGCGGTCACCGTGGACACCGCCTGCTCGTCGTCCCTCGTCTCGCTCCACCTGGCCTGCCAGGCGCTGCGGGCGGGGGAGTGCGACACTGCCCTGGCCGGTGGCGTCACGGTGATGGCCACGCCCGCCACGTTCGTCGAATTCTCCCGGCAGCGCGGCCTGGCCGCCGACGGCCGGTGCAAGTCCTTCGCCGAGGCGGCGGACGGCACCGGCTGGGCCGAGGGCGCCGGTGTGCTCGTGCTCGAGCGGCTGTCGGAGGCCCGGCGGCGCGGGCACAACGTGCTGGCGGTGGTGCGTGGGAGCGCGGTCAATCAGGACGGTGCGTCGAATGGTCTGACGGCGCCGAACGGTCCGTCGCAGCAGCGGGTGATCCGTCAGGCGCTGTCCTCGGCGCGGCTCTCGGCGTCCGACGTGGACGTGGTGGAGGCGCACGGCACGGGGACGCGGCTCGGCGACCCGATCGAAGCCCAGGCCCTGCTCGCCACGTACGGTCAGGGCCGCACCGAGGACGAGCCGCTGTGGCTGGGGTCGATCAAGTCGAACATCGGGCACACCCAGGCCGCGGCGGGCGCGGCAGGTGTGATCAAGATGGTGATGGCGCTGCGCGCCGGGCAGTTGCCGCGGACGCTGCACGTGGACGAGCCCTCGTCGCATGTGGACTGGGAAGCCGGAGCGGTCAGGCTGCTGACCGAGGCTCGTGGCTGGCCGCGGGGGGAGCGTCCGCGCCGGGCGGGGGTGTCGTCGTTCGGGATCAGTGGGACCAACGCGCACGTGATCATCGAAGAGGCTCCGGTCGCCCCGGCCGTAGCCGGGGAACGGCCGTCGGCTGACCTGCCGGTGGTGCCATGGGTGCTGTCGGGCCGGAGCGCGCGGGCGGTGGAGGCACAGGCCGGGCGTCTGGCGGAGTTCCTCGACGAGCGGGCCTCCTCCGCTGTCGACGTGGGCCTTTCACTGGTGACGACGCGCGCCGCGCTGGAGCACCGCGCGGTGGTGCTGGGCGCCGACGATGCCCTTCGCGCGGGTCTGGCCGGCCTGGACGGCCCTTCGGTCGTGTCCGGTGCGGTGTCGGAGGGGCGTACGGGCTGGATGTTCACGGGGCAGGGCAGTCAGCGGCTCGGTATGGGGCGTGAGCTGTATGGCGTGTTCCCGGTGTTCGCGAGGGCGTTGGATGAGGTCTGCGGCTATCTGGACGCGGAGCTTGCGGGTGTGCCGGGGTTTGAGGTCCCGGTTCGGGAGGTGTTGTTCGCGGCGGAGGGTTCGGCTGAGGCGGCTCTGCTGGATCGGACCGGGTATGCGCAGCCGTCGTTGTTCGCGGTGCAGACCGCGCTGGTGGAGTTGCTGCGGTCGTGGGGTGTGGTGCCGGATGTGGTGTTGGGCCACTCGGTGGGTGAGTTCGTCGCCGCGTACACGGCTGGTGTTTTCGAATTGGCGGATGCCGCGCGGTTGGTGGCGGGTCGTGCGCGGTTGATGCAGGGGCTGCCTGCGGGTGGTGCGATGGCGGCGATCGAGGGTGAGGAGGCCGAGGTCTCCGAGATTCTGCGGGGACTGCCGGACTCGCAGCGGGTGTCGGTTGCGGCGGTGAACGGGCCGACGTCGGTGGTGGTTTCCGGTGGCGAGGACGTGGTCGAGCGGGCCATGGTCATTGCGCGGGAGCAGGGGCGCCGGGTGTCGCGGCTGCGGGTGAGTCATGCGTTCCACTCGCCGTTGATGGAGCCGATGCTGGCGGAGTTCGCGGAGGTCGCGGCCACCATCGACTATCGGCAGCCGACGCTTCCCGCGATCAGCACGGTCACCGGAGACCTGGTCGGCGGGGAGGACTGGGCCACTCCGGAGTATTGGGTGCGTCAGGTGCGCCGCCCGGTGCGCTTCCACGACGCCGTCGTGACCGCGACCGGCGAGCAGGGGGCGACCTGGCTCCTGGAGGTCGGTCCCGACCCCGTCCTGAGCACGCTGGCCCAGTCCGTGGCCGAGTCGGCAGTGGCCGTGTCGACCCTGCGTGCGGGCCGGACCGAGGCCGAGGCTGTGCTGACGGCCGTCGCGGAACTGTATGTACGGGGCGCGGATGTCGACTGGCCCGGTGTGTTCGCGGGGACCGGTGCCCGGCGGGTCGAACTGCCGACCTACGCGTTCCAGCGTCAGCGGTACTGGCTGGAGGCATCGGCTCCGGCCACCGACGCCGACGGCCTCGGCCTCGGCGTGACCGAACATCCGCTGCTGGGCGCGGCCGTGACCGTGGCGGGCTCGGAAACCGTCCTGCTGACGTCCCGCCTCTCGGTGCGGTCCCACCCCTGGCTCGCCGATCACGCGGTCGCGGAATCGATCGTGGTCCCCGGCACCGCGCTCGTCGAACTCGCACTCCAGGCGGGCGACCAGCTCGGCCACGGCCGACTGGACGAACTGACCCTGCGGGCCCCGCTCGTGCTGCCGAAGGACGGCGCGGTGCAGATGCAGCTCAGCGTGGAGCCGCCCGAGTCCTCCGACGGGAACCCGGACGGAAACGCGGACGAGCAGCGGCGCACCCTGAAGCTGTACGCACGCCCCCAGGACTCCGCGACCGGGCAACCGTGGACCCTGCACGCCACCGGCACCCTCGCCGCCGAGCGGCCCGCCGCCGACTGGGACCTGACCGCGTGGCCGCCCCCGGGCGCCGAGCCTGTGCCCACCGACGGGCTGTACGAGCGACTGGCGTCGGCCGGGCTGGCCTACGGACCGGCCTTCCAAGGACTGCGAGAGGTCTGGGAACACGGCGAGGACCTCTTCGTCGAGGCGGCCCTGCCCGAGCCGCTGGCCGGCGACGCTTCGGCGTACGGACTGCACCCGGCGCTGCTCGACACCGTCCTGCACGCCCTGGGACTGCGGGAGCAGGCGGCGGACGGCGCGTCGCTGCCGTTCCTGTGGTCGGGCGTGTCGCTGTCCGCCGTCGGCGCCGCCGCCGTACGCGTACGCCTGACCGTGCGCGGGACGGGCGAGGTGGGGCTGCGGGTGGCCGACACGGCGGGGGAACCGGTGGCCGAGATCGAGTCGCTGGTGCTGCGCCCGATGTCGCCCGCCGACCTGGCCGGGGCGGACTCGCCGGTCTCGGACAGCCTGTTCCGGCTGGACTGGGTCCCCGCGCCCGCCACCCCGAACGGGCCCTCCCCGGCTGGCCGCTGGGCGATCCTGACCGGATCCGACGACTCGCGGAACGGCCCGCCCGACGTGGGCGTCGGCGCCTCCCGGTATGCCGACCTCGCCGCGCTGAGCGCGGCCTTGGACGCCGGCGCCGAGGTGCCCGAGACCGTACTGCTCCCGCTTCACCACACCGCCGTCGACACCGAGGTGAGCACCGACGCCAGGGTGACCGAGACCGTCACCGGGGTGCTGGGCATCGTGCGGGACTGGCTGGCCGAGGACCGGCTGGCCGGGTCCCGGCTGGCGGTGCTGACCCAGGACGCCGTCGAGGTCTCCGCCGAAGACGGTGAGGAGCCCGCCAGGACCTCGCTCACGGGCGAAGGCGTGGTCGACGTGGCCGGTGCCGGAGTGTGGGGCCTCGTCCGTACGGCGATCAGCGAGAACCCGGACCGATTCCTCCTCGCCGACACCGATGGCCGCCAGGAGTCCTACCAGGCGCTGGCCGCGCATCTGCCCGGCCTCGCCGAGGCGGGCGATGCGCAACTGGCCGTACGCCGCGGCCAGGTGTGGCTGCCCAGGGCCGTCCGGATGGCCTCGGGCGGTGTGCTCGTGCCCCCCACGACCCCGGAGTCCGACCTGGGCGCCGGACTCGGGTGGCGGCTGGACATCGTCGCCCAGGGGCGCCTGGACGGTGTCGCGCTGGTGCGCGAGGACATGCGGCCCCTGCTGCCCGGTCAGGTGCGGGTGGGCGTACGCGCCGCAGGCATCAACTTCCGCGATGTGCTCAACGTGCTGGGCATGTACCCGGGCGACGCGGGCCGCATGGGCCTCGAAGGCGCCGGCGTCATCCTGGAGGTCGGACCCGGCGTGACGAACTGGGCCGTCGGCGACCGCGTCATGGGCATGCTGGACGGCGGCTTCGGCCCCGCCGCGGTCGCCGACGCGCGCATGCTGGCACGGATTCCGCGCGGCTGGTCCTACGCGCAGGCGGCATCGGTGCCGATCGTGTACCTCACCGCGTACTACGCCCTGATGGACCTCGCCGGGCTGCGGGCGGGCGAGTCGATCCTCATCCACGCCGCCGCCGGCGGCGTGGGCATGGCCGCCGTGCAGCTCGCGCACCACCTACAGGCCGAGGTCTTCGCGACCGCGAGCCAGGGCAAGTGGCCCACGGTCCGCGAACTCGGTGTCGGCGCCGACCACATCGCCTCGTCCCGCACCACCGAGTTCGAGCAGACCTTCTCCCGGGCCACGAACGGTGCCGGGGTGAACGTCGTGCTGGACTGCCTGGCCGGGGAGTTCGTCGACGCGTCCCTGCGCCTGACGCGTCCCGGCGGACGATTCGTGGAGATGGGCAAGACGGACATCCGCGACGCGGACGAGGTCAGGGCCGGCTACCCGGGTGTGTCGTACCAGGCGTTCGACGTGATCGAAGCGGGTCCTGACCGGATCGGCGAGATGCTGACCGCGCTGCTGGAGCTGTTCGAAAAGGGTGCGCTGCGGCCGATCCCGATCACCACCTGGGATATCTCACGGGCCCCGGAGGCCCTGCGGTTCCTCGGCCAGGCGAAGCACGTCGGCAAGGTCGTGCTGACCATCCCGGCGCCGTGGCACGAGAGCGGCACCGTCCTGGTGACCGGCGGCACCGGCGGTCTCGGCGCGGTGCTGGCACGCCACCTCGTCACCCAGCACGGAGTCCGGGACCTGCTGCTGCTCTCGCGCCGTGGCGCCGACGCCCCCGGCGCGCGGGACCTCGAAAGGGAACTGACCGCTCTCGGCGCGCGGGTCACCATCACCGCCTGCGACGTCGGCGACCGGGAGGCATTGGCCCGGGCGATCGAGACCATCCCCGAGCGGGCGCCGCTCACCGGGGTGATCCACACGGCCGGAGTGCTCGACGACGGGGTGATCACCGGCCTGACCCCGGAGCGGCTGGCCCGGGTCCTGGCCGCCAAGGCCGACTCCGCGCTGCACCTGCACGAACTGACCGCCAAGTCCGACCTGAGCGCCTTCGTGCTGTACTCCTCGATCTCCGGAGTGATCGGCTCCGCGGGACAGGCGGCCTACGCGGCGGGCAACGCGGTTCTGGACGCGCTGGCGGCATCCCGCCGTGCCCAGGGTCTGCCGGGCGTGTCCCTGGCCTGGGGCATGTGGGAGAACACCGACGGCATGGGCGGCCGGCTGGCCGAGGCGGACCTGGACCGCATGCGCCGCCAGGGATTCCCGCCGCTGTCCACCGACGACGCGCTGGCGCTGCTGGACACCGCGCTGCAGGTCAACGAGCCGGTGGCCCTGCCCGTCACCCTGCGGACCATGGCGCTGGCCGCGCGGCGGGACAGTCTGCCCAGCGTGCTGCACGGCTTGGTGCCGGCCGCACGGCAGCGCCGCACCGCGGGCCAGGCGGCCGCGGGCGGGGGCGAGGGGCTGATCCGGCGGCTCCGGGGGCTGCCCGCGCCCGAGCAGGACCGGCTGCTGCTGGAAGTCGTACAGGCCCAGGTGGCCTCGGTGCTGGGACACTCCTCGGCGACCGCGGTCGACCCTGCCCGGGCGTTCCGGGACCTCGGCTTCGACTCGCTGACCGCGGTGGACCTGCGTAACCGGCTCAACTCGGCCACCGCGCTGCAACTGCCCGCGACGCTGATTTTCGACCACCCGACGCCAGAAGCGCTCGTCCTGGCGTTGCGGGAGAGGCTGCTCGCCGACGCTGCTCCGGCTCAAGGCACCGCGCACGGTGCCGAGCCGGGCGACGGCGGGGTGGACCCGCAGGTGAAGGAGTTTCTGGCGGCGATCCCGATCGCCCGGCTGCGGGAGTCCGGCGTGCTGGACATGCTGCGCCGGCTCGCCGAAGCCGCCGGAACCGCCGAATCCGCCACGGCCAACGGGGCAGGCGGGACCGCAGCGGAACCGGCCGCCGAGCGGAGCGAAGCCGAATCCCTCGACTCGATGGGCGCCGACAGCCTCGTACAGCTGGCGCTGAAGCGTGTGAGGCCGATGTAGCCCGGGCGCCAGTGGCGGACAGGTCTGCCACGTCGGCGCACTCAGGCATCAGTCCATTGGCTTCAGTCCCAGGCTTCAGTTCGCCGTGACCGTGGAGAGCGAAATGACAACATCCTCCGAAGAACTCGTCCAAGCCCTGCGGGAGTCCCTCAAGGAGAACGACCGGCTCTGGCAGCGCTACCAGGACCTGGTCACCGCGTCACGCGAGCCGATCGCGATCGTGGGCATGGGCTGCCGCTTTCCCGGCGGCGTATCTTCACCGGAGGCGCTGTGGGAGCTGGTGGCCTCGGCCGGGGACGGCATCTCGCCGTTCCCCGCCGACCGTGGCTGGGACCTCCAGGCGCTCGGCGACATCGCCGAGGTGGGCGGGTTCGTGCACGAGGCTCCGCGGTTCGATGCCGAGCTGTTCGGGATCTCCCCGCGCGAGGCCCTGGCCATGGACCCGCAGCAGCGGCTGCTCCTGGAGACGTCGTGGGAGGCGCTGGAGCGCGCCGGGATCAACCCCTTGTCGCTGCGCGGCTCGCGGACCGGCGTGTTCTCCGGCGTGTCCGGCAACGGCTACGGCGGACAGCTGCACGAGGCCGCCACCGAGACCGAGGGCTATCTGCTGACCGGCAGCATCCCGAGCGTCGCCTCGGGCCGGGTCGCCTACTCGCTCGGCTTCGAGGGGCCCGCCGTCACAGTCGACACCGCCTGCTCGTCGGCGCTGGTGGCGCTGCACTTGGCGTGCCAGGCGCTACGGGCCGGGGAGTGCACGATGGCGCTCGCGGGCGGCGCCACGGTCATGTCCAACCCCGGCATGTTCCTGGAGTTCGCCCGTCAGGGCGGGCTGGCCGGGGACGGCCGGTGCAAGTCCTTCGCCGAGGCGGCGGACGGCACGGGATGGTCCGAGGGCGCCGGCGTGCTGGTGCTGGAGCGGCTGTCCGACGCGCGGCGCCTCGGGCATCCGGTGCTGGCGGTCGTACGCGGCAGCGCGGTCAACCAGGACGGCGCGTCGAACGGGCTGAGCGCGCCGAACGGCCCGTCCCAGCAGCGCGTGATCCGGCAGGCCCTGGAGGCCGCGAACATCTCGGCGGCCGAGGTGGACGCCGTCGAGGCGCACGGCACCGGAACCCGGCTCGGCGACCCCATCGAGGCACAGGCCCTCATGGCCACCTACGGCCAGCAGCGTGACGGCGATCCGCTGTGGCTCGGCTCGGTGAAGTCCAACATCGGCCACACGCAGTGCGCGGCGGGTGTGGCGAGCGTGATCAAGATGGTGCTGGCGCTGCGTGAACAGCGGCTGCCGCAGACGCTGCACGCCGACGAGCCGTCGTCCCATGTGGACTGGAACGCCGGTGCGGTCCGGCTGCTGGCCGAACCCCGCACCTGGCCGCGGGCCGACCGTACGCGCCGCGCGGGTGTTTCGGCGTTCGCTATCAGCGGGACGAACGCGCACGTCATCGTCGAAGAAGCCCCTGTCGCCGAACCGACCGTGGCGAAGGAGCGGCCGTCGGCCGACCTGCCGGTCGTGCCGTGGGTGCTGTCCGGGCGCGGCGAGCGGGCGGTGCGCGCGCAGGCCGAGCGCCTGGCCGACTTCCTCAGCACGGCGGAACCGTCGGCTGACTGCTCGGCGGCCGACCTCGGCTACTCGCTGGCGACCACGCGCGCTGTGCTCGATCACCGTGCCGTCGTACTCGGCGCCGACGGGGACACCCTGCGCGCAGAGGTGACCGCTCTGGCCGAGGGTGGCACTGCCGTGGTGTCCGGCGTGGT
>NZ_JBIRQF010000036.1:0-47595 GCF_044333065.1 Streptomyces sp. NPDC021115 | reverse complement strand
CACCAACGTCGCCGGCAGCCGCAACCCCGTCGCCCCACTCAACCCATTACGCAGCTCCACCGCCGTCAACGAATCAAAACCCAGATCACGGAACGTTCGTCCGGGGTCCACCCGGGTCGCACCCTGATGCCCGAGCACCAACGCCACCTGACTGCGCACCAGGTCCAGCAGCACCTCCCCCTGCTCGACCTCGCCCAGCCCGCTGAGCCGCTGCGCCAGCCCGGTAGCGGCGGCACGGCGAAGGGGCGTACGGATCAAGCCACGCAGCAGAGGCGGCACCTCACCACGCGCCTTCAGCGTCGGCAGATCCAGCCGCATCGGCAGCACCATCGGCTCCCCAGCCCCCACCGCGGCATCGAACAGCGCCACACCCTGCTCGACAGACAACGGCGGGAAGCCCGAGCGATACATCCGCTCCCGATCGGCGGCGCTCAACTCACCGAGCATGCCGTCGGCCTGCTCCCAGGGCCCCCACGCCAACGACACACCCGGCAACCCCTGGCCACGCCGATACTCCACCAGCGCGTCCAGGAACGCATTCCCCGCCGCATAACTCCCCTGACCCGCGCTGCCCAACGTCCCCGCGACGGAGGAGAACATCACGAACGCCGACAAGCCCATGTCCCGTGTCAGCTCATGCAGATGCCACGCCGCATCCACCTTCGGACGCAACACCGCATCAACACGCTCCGCAGTCAACGCACCCATCACACCGTCATCGAGCACACCGGCCGCATGCACCACAGCCGAAATCTCCCGCCCGGCCAGCACCTCCGCCAGCGCCTCGCGATCAGCCACATCACACGCCACCACCTCAACCCACGCACCCAACTCCACCAACTCATCCACAAGCTCCGCCGCACCCGGAGCCTCACCCCCGCGCCGCGACACCAACACCACATCCCGCACGCCATGCTCGGCCACCAGATGCCGCGCCACCACCGCACCCAAACCACCCGTACCACCCGTGACCAACACCGCACCGGAGCCACCCCACACCCGCACCACAGAGTCGGACACACCCACCCGAGCCAACCGAGGCACCACCAACCGCCCCTCCCGCACCGCCAACTCCGGCTCACCCACAGCCAACGCCCGCGACAACACCGCCCCCGACACGGCACCGTCACCAAGGTCCAGCAAGGTGATCCGATCCGGATGCTCCGACTGCGCTGACCGCACCAAACCCCACACCGACGCCACCGCCAGATCGCTGACAGCACCACGCGCCACCACAACCAGACGAGACCCAGCGAACCGCTCCCCCTCCAACCACCTCTGGACCAGGCCCAGAGCCTGCGCCACCGTGGCGTGAACGGAATCCACCACCCCGTCACCGGGCCGCTCCGCCCCCACCACGGCCAACACCACATCCGGCACCGGACCCTCAGCCACAGCCAAGGCCGCCAGATCCACGCACCCCGCTACCGAGACCCCCGCACCCCGCAACCCATCGCTCAAGCCACCATCCGGGCCGACCACCCCAACCACCGACGGCCCGGCAACCGCCCCCTCAGCCACCGGGACCCACTCCACCCGGAACAACGAATCCCGGCCCAGCACGCCACCGTCCGTGAACTGATCAGCAGCGACAGGACGCGTGACCAAAGACGCGACGGACGCCACGGGACGACCCGCCACATCCACGACCTCGATCGACACCGTTTCCCGCTCGCCGTACGACAGCCGAGCACGCACCGTCGTCGCCCCAGAGGCGAACAACGACACACCCTCCCAAGCGAACGGCACACCACCGGCCGCCTCGTCATCAGCCAACACCGCGGCGTGCAGCACAGCGTCCAGAAGCGCGGGATGCGTTCCGAACCCACTGACGTCGACGTCATCGCCCAGAACCACTTCGGCGAACACCTCACCGCTGCGCCGCCACACCGCCCGCAATCCCTGGAACACCGGGCCGTACTCAAAGCCAGCCTCGGCCCGGTCCTCATAAAAGCCGTCCAGATCGACCGGCTCGGCACCCACCGGCGGCCACACCGCGGTATCGAACCCAACGCTGTCCAGTTCCTCCGCCGCGGCCAGGACGCCCACCGCGTGCTGGGTCCACGCCAGCTCGTCCGAGCCATCCGCCCGTGAGAAGACCTTCACCGACCGGCGACCGGAGTCGTCGGGGGCACCGACGAACACCTGGATCTGCACCGCGCCCCGCTCTGGCAACACCAGAGGTGCGGCAAGCGTCAGCTCCTCGACACGGTCACACCCGACCTCGTCACCGGCCCGGATCGCCAACTCCACGAACGCCGTACCCGGCACCAGAACCCGGCCCATCACCACGTGATCGGCCAGCCACGGATGCGAGCCCGCCGACAGGCGACCGGCGAACACCACACCGTCCGAGTCGGCCAACGACACCGCCGCACCCAGCAACGGATGCTCAGCCGAGGCCAGGCCAGCAGCCCGCACATCACCCATGCCGGCCAGAGTGGTGGGCCAGAACCGCTGCCGCTGAAACGCGTACGTAGGCAACGCGACTCGCTGGGCGCCCGTGCCCGCGAAGAACGCCCGCCAGTCCACGGCCACACCGGTCACGTGGAGCCGCGCCAGCGCCGCGACGGCAGCCGCCTCCTCCGGGCGGTCCTTACGCAGCACCGGCACCACCACGGCCTCGTCGGGCGCCGACTCCCGGGCCAGCGCCGACAGCACGCCGTCCGGGCCCAGCTCCACGAAGGTCCGTACGCCCTCGGCGCACAGCGCCTGGACGCCATCGGCGAACCGTACGGTCTCCCGCACATGCCGCACCCAGTACTCCGGCGAACACAGTTCGCCGACCGCAGCCACCGCTCCCGTGAGATTCGATACCACGGGAACAGTCGGGTCGTGAAACTCCAGACCGGCCACCACAGCACGGAAGTCGTCCAGCATCGGCTCCATCAGCGCCGAATGGAACGCGTGCGAGACCCGCAGCCGGCTCGCCTTCCGCCCTTGCTCCGCCAGCCTTGCGACCGTCTCGGAGACAGCGTCTTCGGCCCCGGCGAGCACCACCGACGACGGTCCGTTCACCGCCGCGATCGACACCCGGTCGGCCAACAGCGCCACGACCTCATCCTCGGTGGCCTGCACCGCCACCATCGCCCCGCCGGAGGGCAGCTCCTGCATCAGTCGAGCCCGCGCCGCCACCAATCGGCACGCGTCCTCAAGCGACAGCACGCCCGCGACGTGGGCGGCCGCTACCTCGCCGATCGAATGCCCGCCCACGAAGTCCGGTGTCACGCCCCACGACTCAACGAGCCGGAACAGCGCCACCTCGACCGCGAACAGCGCGGGCTGCGCAGCCCCGGTCCGGTTGAGCGCCTCGGCGTCGTCGCCCCACATCGCCTCTCGTACGGGGCGATCGCGGTGGGTGTCCAGTTCCGCGAGTGCCGCGTCCAGAGCCTCGGCGAACACCGGGAAGCGGGCGTACAGCTCCCGTCCCATGCCGATACGCTGCGCGCCCTGGCCACTGAACAGGAACGCCGACTTGCCGGCGCCCCGCTCCGCTCCCCACTCGGCGCCGTGAACGAGCCCGGGCGCCGACTGGTCCGTGGCCAGAGCGGTCAGCCCGGCGATGATCTCGACGCGGTCGGATGCGACAAATGCCGCGCGGTGCGCGAAAGCCGACCGGGAGGTGGCCAGGGAGAAGGCGGTGTCGAGGACGCCGAGTCCGGCGTCGGCCTCGGTTGCGACATCGACCTCCGTGGCGGCGTCGGCGCCCAAGGCGGACAGCAGCCGTGCGGCCTGTGCCCGCAGGGCCTCAGGCGTACGTCCGGACAGCACCACCGGCACCGTCGGCAGGACGGTCGGCGCCACCGCCCGTGCCGCCTCCGTTTCCGTCTGCGAGTCCGGTGCCTGTTCGATGATCACGTGCGCATTGGTGCCGCTGATCCCGAATGACGAGACGCCCGCCCGCCGCGGTTCTCCCGTCCCCGGCCATGCGACGTTCTCGGTGGCCAGGCGCACCGCACCCTGGGGCCAGTCCACATGGGAGGACGGAGTGTCCACGTGCAGGGTGCGCGGCACGGTGCCGTACCGCATCGCCATGACCATCTTGATCACACCGGCGACACCTGCGGCCGCCTGGGTGTGGCTGAGGTTCGACTTGATGGAGCCCAGCAGCAGCGGCCGGTTCTCGTCGCGGTTTTGGCCGTACGTCGCCAGCAGTGCCTGCGCCTCGACCGGATCGCCCAGGGTCGTGGCCGTACCGTGTGCTTCGACGGCGTCGATCTGGTCGGCCGACAAGCGGGCGTTGATCAGTGCCTGCTGGATCACCCGCTGCTGGGACGGGCCGTTGGGTGCGGTCAGGCCGTTGGAAGCGCCATCCTGGTTGACCGCGCTGCCGCGAACCACCGCCAGGACGGGGTGTCCGTTGCGCTCGGCGTCGGACAGTCGTTCCAGCACCAGTACGCCGACGCCCTCGGCCCAACCGGTGCCGTCGGCGGATTCGGCGAACGCCCGGCACAGCCCGTCGGGGGACAGTCCACCCTGGCGGCTGAACTCGACGAAGGTCGACGGGCTGGACATGACGGTCACACCACCGGCCAGGGCCAGCGAGCACTCCCCCGCCCGCAGTGCCTGGTCGGCCAGGTGCAGGGCGACGAGGGATGACGAACAGGCCGTGTCCACGGTCAGCGCCGGGCCGGTCAGGCCGAAGGTGTAGGCGATCCGGCCGGACAGCACGCTGCCCGTGTTTCCGGTGAGCTGGAAGCCGTGTGCGCCCTCGGCCGCGCCGACCTGGTAGTCCTGGGCCATGGCTCCCATGAACACACCGGTCTCGCTGCCCCGGAGCGTTGTCGGGTCCACGCCGGCCTGCTCGATGGCCTCCCAGGCCGACTCCAGCAGCACACGCTGCTGCGGGTCCATGGCGACCGCCTCGCGGGGCGAGATGCCGAAGAAGTCCGCGTCGAAATCGGTCGCATCGTAGAGGAAGCCGCCGGATGTGGTGGACGAGGAGGCGAGCGCTTCGGTGTCCCAGCCACGGTCGGTGGGAAAGGCCCCGATGCCGTGTTCGCCGTCGGCGACCAGGCGCCACAGGTCCTCCGGATTCGACACTCCGCCCGGGTAACGGCAGGACATGCCGATGATCGCGATCGGCTCTTGGGCCGACGCCTCCAGCTCGTGCACCCGCTGCCGGGTCTGCCGCAGGTCGGCGGTAGCCCGCTTGAGGTAGTCCCTGAGCCTCTGTTCGTTGTCCATCTCAACTCATCTCGACAGCGGCTGGCCGCAGCCGGTATCGCGACGGCAGCGGACAAGAGGTGGTCGGTGTGCGGATCCTTCGGCTCGGCGGAGCCCTCAGGGTTTCCGCACGGCGGCAGGTCGGGCGATGGGACGACCGGGGCGCGGACGTCCGTACGGGGGCTCCCGAAGGCTCACCGGCGGGCCCGGCCCCGGCTCGGCCGTGTCGCGGAACCCGGCCGCCTCGATGCGGGCGGCTTGTCCAACCCTCGTGCTCCAGCTGACATGCGAGGAGTCTCGTGCGGGGGTGACGGGAAAAACCTTAGTAACTGCCGGGACCAGCACTGGCGTCACAGCTGGGGAAGGGAACGGGAGCGGCCGGCGGCCGTGCGCCGCCGCGGAGTTCGGTGCCGGCCCGGGTCTTCGGTTGTGGGCGGGGCAGCCCTGCCTCAGACGGCCATGCCGTTCTCGTTCTCCCCGTCGATGGGAGGAGCCATCTCCATGAGCTGAGTGCGGCCCGCGACACCGAGCTTGCGGTACACCTTCGTCAGGTGTTTCTCCACCGCGCGCAGGCTGATCCGAAGCTCGGTGGCGATGGTCTGGTTCCCCTTCCCGGCCGCCACCAGCAAGGCGATCCGGCGCTCGCTCGGGGTGAGCGCGGCGTCGGACGCAGCCGTCGGCCGGCTGCCCGGCCGGTCGCCCGCGCGGTCCGTCTCGGAGGGCTGCGGCAGCTGCTCGTTCCGGGGGAGGTGCTCGACGGTGCCGGCATGGGAGGGGGCGAACAACTGGACTCCGAGCAGCAGTTGTGCCTTGACCATTGCCACCCGGTCGGCGGAGGCGTTGAGGCCGTCCACCGCGCGCAGCGCCAGCTCGATGCCCCCCTCGCCTTTGGTGACGTCGGCCCAGACACGCAACGAACGGCCGACCACGCTGGGGGCGCCCCACGCCACCGCCTGTTCGTACTCGCGGGCGATGAGGTCGTGCGCGAGGTCCGGGCGGCCGATCCGGTACTGCAGCTGCGCGGCCCACGAGCGCCAGGGCAGCACGGCGGGATTCGTCCAGCCCATGAGTTCGTGTTCGCGCCCGGCTTCGAGTATGTGGTCCAGCGCGACGGAGTTGTCACCGGCAAGCAACGCGAGCATCCCGTCGACCACGTGGCCGAGCCAGGGGGCGAGCAGTGCGTTGTCCTGGGCGCGATACCGGGCGAGTGCGTCGCCCGCCACCGCGGGCGGGTCTCCGCCCGCGATGACCAGCGCCAGTGCCTCGCAGCAGCGTCCCGTGACCGGGGCGAACTCGGCGTCGGCGTGTTCCAGCGTGCGTGCGGCCATGAGTGCCGCTTCCGTATGCCGACCACGTCGCGCCAGGGCGAATGCCCGTTCTGCGTCGGCGAGCAGTGTGTCCGGCATCCGCCCGCCATTGGCCTGGAGGGTCGCCACGGCCGTCGAGGCGAGCCAGGTGTCGACTTGGTCGAACAGGTCGGCTGCGAGCATGGCCCGTACCGCCAACGGCACCGCCGTGCGCAGATCGTCCGCGGTCGGCAGCTCGGCGAGCACCACGCGGCGGGCCAGCGCGGCCACCGTGCCGGAGTCCTTTCCGGCGAGCATTCCGGCGTAGGAGAGCACGGCGGCCCGGTCCCGTGCGGGGGCGCTGCGTACGTCCCGGGGGATACCTTCGAGCCGGAACGCGCGGACCGTCTCCGTGAAATACCGGGCGTGCCTGAGGTGCGTGACGCGCAGGCGTGCGTCGAGTGCGAGCGCCGTCTCGCGGGCCGAGCCCTCCAGCAGCGCGGGGTCACCCAGCCCGGCGGCTGCATCGGCTAGTTGGGTGGTGAGCCCGGAGGGCGGCAGCTCGCAGGCCAGTACGGGGATCCTGACGAGCTCGCGGGCTCGCTGTGCCGGTGTCGCCAGCCCCGGCAGCGCCTGCATCAGGCGCCGCAACGAACTGACGGGGGTAGAGGCCAGCTCGGCTCTGGCCAGGTCCACGAGCAGTTCGGCGCGCCCGCCGCTCTGCTGGGCGGAGCCGAGCAGAGCCCGGAGCAGGTACTTCCGTGCGAGACCGGGGTTTTTGTCCGCCAGTGCCGTGCGCGCGGCCTCCCGCAGCACCTCGATCTGCCAGCCGCCGGGCGGGTCACCCGCGGCCAGCACATGCCCGGCCACCTCTTCGGGCGGTCTGCCCGCCGCGTGCAGGGCCTGCGCGGCCCTGGCGTGCCAGGGCATTGTGGCCGTGTCGAGGGAGTGCGCGACGGCCTCGCCGATGGCGTCGTGAGCGAAGCGGGGTACCGGACCGGAGTCGAGCAGCCCCACCGACTTCAGCGCGCCGAGGGCGGCCGTGCCGTCCTCGGCGGTGAGTTCCGCCATGGTGAACAGCAGCCCGCCGTCGGTCCGCGGACCGACGACCGCGAGCGCTGTGGCGATCTCGCGTTCCGCCTGCGGCAGTTCGGCCAGGGCGCGCACGGCGTGTGTGCCGATCTCGGCGGGGCGCAGCGCCCGTACATCCTCCGGCCGGGGCGGCCACCGGGTTCGGCGGAGCCCCCGCAGCAGGGCGGCGAGGAACAGCGGCCTGCCGCCGGAGACCTCGGCGCAGGCCCGAATGAGCTCGCGCTCCGGCTCACCGAGGAATTCTCCGGCCATGGCGGAGATTCCGTCCGGTGACAGTGGCCGGAGGGCCACGCGTTCCGTGGCGGCGCCGAGGAATTCCTTCAGTAGCGGCGAATGCGCCGCCGCATCGGCCGAATGCGGCGTCACGGCCACGATCACGACCCGCGCGTCGGCGAGTTTCTCACCGATCAGCGCGAGCCAGCGCAGGGAGTTGGCGTCGACCCAGCGCAGGTCGTCGATGAGTAACAGCACCGGCATGGCGTCGGCCAGGCGGAGCAGTACGTCGCGCAGGCGAAGCGCCTCGCTCTCCTCCGTGGCGCCGGCCGGCGGGGCGGTGCCCCGATGCAAGCCGTGGAGCATGCGCCGGGCGACTCCGAACGGGACGTCGCTTTCGGAGCGGGCGCCCTCGGCACGCAGGACGAGCGCCTCGGACGGAGACGTCCGCCTGGCGAGTTCGCCCAGCAGTGCCGAGCGTCCGGACCCGAACGGGCCCGATACGGTAACGAGCGCACCCCGCCCGCCGCGTGCGCCATCGAGGGACCGCCGGATGACCGCGAGTTCCCGCGTACGTTCAAGCAACACAGTCCCGTCCTGTTCGGTTCTCTGGTGCACCGGCCCGGCACCCGGGCGGAGGAATTAGGAGGAGACGTATTCCGGGCGCACGCGCGGCGGCCACTGCCCCACGGCGAAGACGCCCATGGAGTAGCCCTTCGAGATCAGCGCGGGCCGGTTGGTGACCTTGAGCTTCCGCAACAGGGAGGCGACGTGGTATTCGACACCGCCACGGCTGAGGAACAGCTTCGCCGCCAGTTGCACCGTCGACTCGCCCGCGGCCACGCCCTCGAGGATCCGGGCGTGCACCGGGCTGAACAGCTTCCGGCGGCCGGTGACCATCTGCGGGCCGGTCTCGGATTCCTGCGGTTTCACCAACACCATGATCGTGCCGACCCTGCCCGCACTCCCGCGCACTGCGATACCGGTCATCTCGCCCAGGAAAACAGACTCCTCGGCGCCCATCGCGACGATCTGATCGGCGAAGCGCGGATTCTGACCATCAGCCAGTCGAATAAATTCGTTCTTCATTTTGCCCTGCACGCTGGGGTGCAGGAAATCGCAAATATTGCGCCCGCACACATGGCCAGAACCGTACCCGAACTGTTGGGCGAACAAGCGATTCGCCTCCAGGACCCGAAATTCTAGGTCGAGATTCGCTATACACATCCCGGACTGCTCAAAGAGGGACAAGTAGATTTCGCGATACTGCTCCGAACACCGATCCTGTGTTTCAGCGGAGATAATCTCTTTCGACACGAGACCAGGGTTACTCACGAGATTTCGACCGTTTCTCTCAGTTCGCATGAGTCGATTATCCGGAAGCGACTTTAACCCCCGCCGAACGCTTCCCAGATAAGTCATCGTCCATACACAAAAGAAGAAAGTCAAGCGTTTTGAGTTAGTTGGAAGTTAATACGCTTAAGACTGCGGCCCCCGCACCGCGCGGTTCGGTACGGCACGGTTCGGTGTGACAACATCACCCCTGAGCTGCAAAAACACGACCTTGATCACCCAGCGTGCGCGAATGCTCACACCACAACAGCCGGACGCAACCCGCCGCGAGCTTCCACGCGATCGGGCACGTTCCAACATCCGATCAGGCATCCACCGGGACACCGCGCCACCAGTCCGTTATTCACCCACACGCACGCCCAGAAACAACCGGAGGATCCAGCGAGGAATCACCTCGCACAGAAAATAACTCATGTAAACGGACAAAACGAGGGTTACCCTCAAGCGAGCAGGCCTGGATTCAAAGCCATATGCCGGAGCAATTCTTTCGCCACCCAGCGCTCATTCGCCGTGGCTATGAACCCCGAGTGCCGCGACGAGTGCGGAGCGTCCCTCGATACCCAGCTTGCGGTAGGAGTTGGTGAGATGCTTCTCCACCGCGCGTCTGCTGATCTCCAGCTCGGCGGCGATCTCCTGGTTGCTGCGACCACGCGCGGCGAGTTCGGCCACCGTGGCCTCACCACGGGTCAGTACGGACCTGACGACCGGAGCCGAGGTGGGCGTGACGCCTCTGACCAACCCTCCCGTATGCTCCCCCACCCTGAGTGTCTGCGACTGCTCGGCCAGCCGGCGCCCCCGGATGAGCAACTGGTCGCCCTCCGCCGGCGCGGCACTCTGCAAGCGCTTCCCGAGCGTGACCAGGGTCCGAGAGAGTTCGAGCGGGCTTCCCGCATCGTGCAGCACGTCCACCGCCTGCCGCAGCAGCTCGATCCCCTTCGGGCCATCGGTCACGGCACCCCATGTGTGCAGCGCGCGGCCGAGCGCGGTCGGCGCGCCCCAGGCCAGCGCGCGCCGGTGGTTCTCCTCGGCCAGCTCGATCGCCTCTTTGGGCCGACCCAGCCGACGGTGCAGCAGCGCAGCCGAGACCTGCCACATCGACACCGCCGCCCCGACCCATCCGACCCGGTCGAGCACGCGGCCGCAGTCGAGGAACTGCGCCAGCGCCGCGGGCAGGTCCCCGCGCGCCGCCGCCAGCCTGCCCCTCAGACACCGCCGCATCAAGAACATCCGCAGGTCCGTATCCGATCCGGCGATCTCCAGTACCCGCTCGGCCAGCGTGTTGTCTTGCAGCTCGAGCGCGAGCTGGCCGACCGCGACGGCCGGCACCAGCATCGTTTCCGGCTTGTCCCGGTCCGCCAGCTCCAGCCCACGCAGCGCACATTCCCGCGCCACGACGGCGTCCCCGCGGCCGAGCAGGACGAGGCCGCGCTGCGCCTCGATCAGGGCGGCGAGCGCCGGCTTGGTCTGCCGCTGGGCGTGGGCCAGCGCGGCATCGAGCCAGGACGAGGCGACATCCCCGGCATCGGCGACGAGCAGCATCCACGGCAGGATCTGCAGGGCCGCACTCATCGGCGCGGTGTGGGTCGGTTCGTGGTCGAGGACCTGCTGGGCCATCCGTACGATGTTCCGGGTGCCGACCTGCCCGTTCAGCGTCGCGGCCCGCATCAGTACCACGCACAGTTCACGTTCTGCGCGGCTGCCCAGTGCGGCGTCACTGCCGAGTTCTGCCAGCCGGTCCCCGGCCGACGCCAGCGCTTCGGGATCCTGGATCGCCGCATAGCGCGAGCGCGCCTCCAGTCGAAGGGCGAGCTCCCTGTTGTAACCGCGCAGCGCGCCGGGGTCGTCGAACCGGGCAGAGACCTCACGGACGAGGTCGGCGAGCCGCTGGTCGCAGCCCGCCATGTGCAGCGGGGTCCGGGACACCACCTCGGCGCACCTGCGGTGATTGGGCATCAGGCGCGCGGCCTGTTCGATGTGCCGGACCGCCGAGGCCGGATCGGTGTCCCACTCGACGGCGGCCAGCTCGACCAGCAGATCGGCCCGCTCACGGCCGTCCATGGGCAGATCCAGCAGCGCCCGGCGCAGGTAGCGGACGGCCGCGTCCGGCGCGCCCCGCCTGCGCGCGGCCACCGCTGCGGCTCTGAGCTGGTCGACCTCCCAGCGGTCGCGCACCGTGTCAACGTGCAGCAGCCGCACGGCGATTTCCTCCGGCCCGGCTCCGTACTCGTCCAGCAAAGCCACCGCGGCCCGGTGCAGGCGCGAGCTCTCCTCCGCTCCCAGTGATTCCGTGATGGCCCGGGTCAGCACGGGGTCGTGCACCGCGAGCCGACCGGATCCGCTGAGCAGCCGGGCTTTCCACAGCACCGACCGGGCGGCGGCGCACTCGTCCCGGCTCAGCCCGCTCAGCTGTACGACCAGGTCTTCGGTGGCCTGGTCCGCCAGCACCACCAGCGCCTTCGCGAAGGTGTGGACGACACAGTCGCGCCGCAGCAGGCGCAGCAGCCTCTCCCGCCGGAACGACCCGCCGAGTGCGCGTACGCGCTCCACTTCCGCCGCCCTGCCGCGCAGCCGCTGCGCCTGAGCGCGGTCGAGCAGCACACGGAGCTCCTTCGGACTGCCGCTGGTGAGGTCGTGGCAAGCGGCGGCGAACTCGCTGTCGGATCCAGCGCCGAACCGGTCCACCATGAGCCGAGCCGTCGCCTCCTCGGAAAGCGCTTCCGCGCGCAGTCGGTAGGTCGCCGCGTCCGTGATCTCCCGGACGAGCGGGTCACGCGAGCTCTCCCCGTCCTGCAGCACCACGCCGACGAGCACCCGCATGCCGTCCAGTCGCGCGGCCAGGAAGGCCAGCGCGCGCAGCGATGCCTCGTCCACCCAGTGCAGGTCGTCGACCACGACAACCACCGTGCGGCCGGCGCTGAGACCGGTGAATGCCGTGTGCAGGCCGTGCAGCACGGAGGCGAGCGCTTCGGTGCCGAGCTCGTCGCCCGGGCTCCTGCCGACCGCATCGGAAACCACGCCGAGCATCGCCCGGGACGCGGCGGGGACCAGGTGATCCGGCGCCGCGAGCAGGGGCAGCACCAGTTGGCGTACGACCCCCAGCGGGAATTGACGCTCGCTCTGCGCACCGCCGGAGCGCAGCACGCGCGCGCCGGCGTCCTCGCCGAGTCGCACCAGCTCGCGCAGTAGCGCCGTCGTGCCGGCCCCAGCCTCGCCGCCGATCAGCAGCAGTGCGCCCCCACCGGACTCCACCTCGAGTACGGCCTTGCGCATGACCGTCAGTTCGGGTTCGCGTTCCAGCAGCATGGCCTCAGCCGTTCCGGCGCGTGGGGGCCAGGTGGGCCACCAGTTCGGCTCTGCCCTTGGCCCCGAGCTTGCGATAGATCTTGGTCAGCCGCAGCTCCACGGTCCGCGTGGCGACCTGGAGTTCGTCGGCGATCTCGCGGTTGGCAAGCCCCTCGACGACGAGCCGCGCGACATCACGCTCGGGCCGGGACAGCCCGGCGAGTGAGGAGGCCGGTATGTTCGCCTGCTCCGGGACCGGGGGACGTGGGAGTTCGACGCCGAGCTCGGCCAGCGTCTCCACCGTCTGGCCGCACATCCGGTCGACGGCGCCGGCGGTGCCCCAGCGGTCCAGTACGGCATGCTCCTCCGTGCGCAGCCGGGCCGCGGTCTGCGGAGCGCCGAGCATCTGGTGGGCCACCGCGGCTGTGCAGCGCCAGGGCAGAACCATGGGATTCTTCCAACGCCGCGCGCGCAGCAGCCGACCGCACTCTTCCAAGAGCACCAGAGCGCCTTCGGGTTCGCCGGTGACCAGGCCGAGCTCCGCCTTGGCGTAGAGCAGGAAAGCCCAGCCGACGCCCTGGTCGGCGGTGTGAGTGAGCGGGCGGGCCGCCAGTCGCCGGGCCCGGTCCAGCCTCCCGCAGCGGATCTGGGCCATGATCTCGCTCGCCACAAGCCTCGCTGCCAGCGCCGGATGCCAGGATTCCAGCGGTAGCTCCCGCGTTGCGGTGGCCAGGTCCCGAAGTCCCTCATCGGGGCGGTGGAGGCGCAGCGCGGCGCCCGCCCGGTAGAGCAGTGCCCGCGCGGCGGTAGCCCGGGCGCCCCGTCTGCGTGCGTCGGCCACCACGGTGTCCAGACCGTCCATGCCCATGGCGATGTCGTCGGCGCACAGCAGCGCGCAGGAGGCCGCGATCCGGCACATCGCCGGCACTTCGCTCGGCGCGTCGAGCGCGGCCACGGCCAGCTTCCGCGCCCGGTCGCGTTCCTCTGCCGACCTGGCCAGCTGCCAGGCGAGCGCCCCGGCCTGGGCCGGGTCGGCCGGGCGGCGGGCCGGGGCGGGCAGCGGGGCGACCGGGATCTCCGGGTCCGTGCCCGCCTCCTCCCCCGCGAGCCAGCCCAGCGCGCTCAGCGGGGACAGTTCGTCCCGGGACATCGAACCGGCCGACGTTTCGTGCAGTTCGGAGATTGCCCGCCGTGCCGTCTCGACGTCACCGCGGCTGAGCAGCAGGTCGGCTGCCCGGACCACGGAGGGCCACGAGTCGCTGTTCGCGTAGCGTACGAGAACATGCCGGAGCCTTCCGTCGCTGGCCTGTGGCGAGAGTACGACCTCGATCGAGGCGAGCCGCGTGAGCAGGTGCGCCCGGTCGGCGTCGTTCATCGGCTCGCGCAGCGCGCGGCGCAGCGCCGTGGCCGCAGCGTCCGTTCTGCCCCGCCGCATGCGGTACGTTGACGCTTCGGCCAGCGTCTTCCCGGCCCAGGGCAGGCCGGAAGCCGGCGCGTGGCCGAGGAGGTCGGCGACAGTGCCGACCCCGGCCCCGACTTTCCGGGCCAATTCCGCCGCTCGCAGGTAGAGGTTTTCGCGCTCGGAGGGGGTCATTGCCGCGAGTATCTCGGCGGCGAGACGAGCACAGGGCACCCGGGGTGCGTCGGGGTCGATCACCAGCCCGGTGACGAGGAGGGTGTCGAGCGCGCGGTCCAGTCTGGCGGCACGCAGTCCGGCCAGGGAACCGGCGATCTCGAATTCGAAGTTGCTGCCGACGGCGGCCAGTACACGCAACAGGGCGAGCGCGTCGGCGGGCATGCTGAGCATGGCGCGGTTGGCCCGTACGGACCACGCGGTCCAGGCTGCCTCGATCAGCTGCGGAATCCGCTCGTCGTCCAGCGGCAGGTTCCGGGCGGTGAAGTGGTCTGCGACGCCGCGCAGCATAGCCGGGCGGCCCCGCGTCATGTCGGCCGCAACGGCGGCCACCCTCGCGCCGATCTCACGCCCGGTCAGTGTTTCCAGCAGCTGCCGGGAGTTGGCCATGGACAAGGAGGCCAGCGGGAGCTCCCGCATCTCGGCGAGACCCGCGCCGTCCAGGAGATGGTCCTCGCCGAGAAGACGGGAGAGCGGACCGTAGGAGGAGCCGATCAGCAGGACCGGGGCGTGGTGCGCGCGGCGGGCCATCGCCGCGAACCAGCGCAGCGACCATGTGTCGGCCCATTGCAGGTCGTCCACGGCGAGCAGCAGCGGACGGTCAGCGGCGAGCGCCAGGAACTCGTCGCACAGCAGCGGCACCGAGGCAGCGAGGTGGTCGTTACGCATACAGGCGGTGGCCAGTTCGACCATCCGTGACGGCGGGCGGAGCCCGGCGAACAGCTGGGTCACCGCGGCGTAGGGGACTCGCGACTCGACCGGCGAGCAGCGCGCGAAGCCGACGGCCGACCCAAGAGCGCGTGCCCGGTCCACCGCCCGGTGCAGCACCGCGCTGCGTCCCACCCCGAGCGGACCGGTCACGCCCGCCATGCCCGACCCGCCGGCCTCGAGCGTCCCGATCAGCTCCTCCAGTACGGTCAGGGCACTCTGACGGCCTACGAATTCGTCCGCGGCGAGGGAAGGCGCGGGACTCATCGTGACACGTGCCCGGGATGTGCCCCCGCGGCATGGACGGGAGCAGAGAGTGCTGCGACAATGAACCGCGCGTGACAATTCCGCATGTACGCCTCTCGCATCACTCGCACCAGCGATCCTCAATGAAGTGAATACACCGGAGATTACAACTGTGCTTGTGCCTGTGCAGCATCACGCGAGTTACGCTGAGCTTTCCTTGAGGTTATGACAATCTCTACGCGCATCGACGGGAGCTCATCACGCGCAACGACCCCGAATTGGGGCTCTTTTATCTCAAACCGTTATCAGAATGGCCTTTATGTCTTCCGCAGGACGCGGGCGAGCTCCTGCCTGCCCCGGATGCCGAGCTTGCGGTACACGCTCGTGAGGTGGAACTCAACGGTCCGTTGAGTGAGGAACAGCGACTCGGCGATCTCCCGGTTGGTCGCCCCCGCGATGGCCTGCTCGGCGACCCGGCGCTCGCTGCCGCTCAGTGTGTCGACCGGCGAGGCGGTGCTGCGGCGCAACCTGCCGCCCGCCTCGCTCAGCGCGGGCAGCGACTGGTTGAGCTGTAGCTGGTCCCGGCACAGCACGGCCAGGTCGATCGACCGGCGCAGCCGCTCGCGCGCGCCCTCGGCGTCACCCCTGCGGCACAGCCTGCGGCCCAGCAGATACTCGGCCCTGGCCTGCTCCAACCTGCCGGGCGAGTCCGCGAGTGTGTGCACCGCGTCGGTGAGCAGGTCGATGCCGGCGTCGCCCGCGGTCAACACCCCACGGGCCATCCGGAACATGCCCAGGGCCCGCGTGGTGCCCCAGCGGTGCACCGATTCCTCCACCCGTTCGATGAGGTCCAATCCTTCGTGGTGGCGGCCGAGTTCGGCGAGCACGTCCGCCGCGTCGAACCACCACGGCGCCAGCACGGGGTTACCGATGCCCCCTTCGGCCAGGCTGTCGGCGCACCGGTAGAAGTGGGTGAGGGCGCCTTCCAGGTCACCCAGTGCCGCCCGGCTCCGCGCCCGCGCCATCACGTACCAGTGGTATTCCAGAGTGAATCGGTCCAGCCGCGGCCGAGTGATGAGGTCGAGCACCTCCTGCGCCCGCGCGGGCTCCCCCCGGCGGATCAGCGCCGAGGCGAGCGCGGTCTGTGGCATCACCACGTTCGGGGCCCAGGACTCCTGGAGCACGACGTCGAAAGACAGTTGCGCGTCGGAAAGCGCCTCACCCACGTTGCCCGCCCACCGGTAGACCTCGGCACGGGTGCTCGCGCCGAGGGTGTGCGTCCACGCCTCACCGGTGCGCTGCGCGTGCTCGATCAGGGCGGTGAGCGCGACCAGCGCGGGATCGATCTCGTCGGCGAGGTAGAGCGAGAGGCTGGCGCTCAGCACCGCCCATCCGCCCGGTGCGACATCGCCGATGCGCAGGACCTTCTCCGCTTGGGCTGCGACCTCGGTGGCGGGCCTGCACTGGAAGGTGCCGAGCGAGGACAGCATGCCCAGCAGCTGTCGCTCCTCTGCGGTGTCCCCCTGCGGTGGTGCGTAATCGCGAAATCGCCGCCCCACTCTGTCCACGGTGGATTTCTCGTCGAGGCCGGAAATCAGATACGCGAACTCGACGAGCGTGCGCAGCGCGCGGTCCGCCGGGGTGACTTCCGCACCGCCCTCCGCTTCGATCGCGTCGAGCACCTCGTCCACCAGCTCGAAGGCCCGCAGGGAGTTCTGCACTTCCAACGAGGTCAGGGCGTACTGCACCACGAGCAGGGCTCGGGTGCGCGGATCGCGTACCAGGCCCAGCGCGTGCTCCAGGTACTCCAGCGCCTTTGCGGGCTCGCTCTGCCCGAGCACCCTGGCCAACGCGGCCAGCAAGGTCACGTCGTCCGGGTCGTGCTTCAGCGCCTGCGAGAGGTAGTGCGCGGCCGCGGCGGGCGCTCCCCGGTGCTCCGCGCTCTCCGCGGCCGTCAGCAGCACTCCGACCATCCAGGGCGCCGGGTCGCCCGGCAGCAGCATCAGCTGGACCGCGACCTCCTCGGCCGGGCGGCCGGAGTCGTTGAGCAGCCTGGCGGCCCGCTCGCGCAGTGCCACCCGCTCGTTCGCTGACGTGGTGTCGAGCACAGCGCTCCGGATCAGATCGTGCGCGTAGTCGAGGCCGTCGCCGAGCAGCAGATCGTTGGCGCGCAGGACCTCCACCGCCACTCCCGCCGGACCCGGCTGTGTCCCGGCCAATGCCGCGATCATCTCGATGGTCTCACCGCCCAGCACCGCGATCGCCGTGGCGACCGCGTACGCGTCCCTGGGGAGCCGGTCGAGCAGGGAGCGCGCGACGACATTCCATCCGAGCTCGTCGAGCAGAGCCGCCTGCTCGGCACCGGGCGGGATCTCGTCACCGCGCAGCCGGCTGACCACCCGCCGTACCAGGAAGGGATTACCGCCGGTGATCTCAGCGCATTTGGCGGAGAACGCCGAGTCGAGTTCACGGTCGAAGGCCCAGTGCAGCATTTCGCCGACGGCCTCGGTGGTCAGCGGCGGCAGGTCGACGATCAGGCAGCTGAGGGTGTCGCTGATCTCGTCGAGCACCTCGGGCCGGGACTGTTCGTGGCCGGTGCGCTGGGTCATCAGCACCATGAGCGGCAGGTCCTCCGCGCGGCGCAGCAGGAAACCCAGCCAGCGCAGGGACGCCTCGTCGCACCACTGGACGTCGTCGATCGCCAGCACCACCAAGCCGTCGGTGCTGAGCCCGGCGGTGAGCCAGTGCAGGCCGTGCATGACCGCGTACGTGTCGGTGGGACCGGTCTCGTCCGTGCGGTCGGGAAGCAGGGCGGGCAGGGCGAGCCGGGCGCTCCCGCTGAGCAGTGGCGAGCTTTCGGCTCCGTCCTCGGTGAGGCGCAACGGCTCGAACAGGCCACGAACCGTCTCGTAGGCGGTCGAACCACTCTCCGGGCATTTGACGGTCAACACTGTCCGGGCGAGGGGAGTGAGCTCGTCGAGCGCGACGGAGAGGAGCTTGGTCTTGCCGATGCCCGCCGGGCCGCGCAACAGGACTGCCTGGCCCGCGCCGAGCGAAGCACCGCGGGCACGCTCGACCAGGAGAGACCGTTCCCAGTCGCGGCCGGCCAGTTCCGTGGCCGGTTCGGATTGCGGACCGCTGCGCGCGACCACCGTGACTCCTCTTGCTCCGGCGACGGCGGTTGGGCGTCCTCAAGCGGCCGAAAACACTTGGCCGCCGCTTGGATGATCAGTACGCCGCGATCGTACCGCTTCGCAGGGCGCGATTCACACGGTCAGCACGCGCGGACCCGCCCGCTCGATGTCCCTCGTCACACAGGAGTCCGCCCGGTCGTCGGTGATCAGCGTGTCGATGTCGGCAAGGGCGCCGAATTGGGCGAAACGAGTGTGGCCGATCTTGGTGTGGTCGGCCAGCACGACGGTGTGCCGGGTCGCCGAGATCGCCGCGCGCTTGACCATCGCCTCGGAGGGGTCGGTGGTGGTCAGGCCGCGTTCGAGCGAGATCCCGCCGGGGGCCAGGAAGGCGACGTGGATATAGATCTCGCTCAGCAGGCGCAAGGCCCAGCTGTCGACCACGGCGAGCGGACGGGACTTGATCCGGCCGCCGACCAGCATCACGGTGATATTGCCCTTGCCGGTGAGAGTGAGGGCGACATCGATCGCGTTGGTGACCACAGTGAGCTCCCGGTCGACCGGTATGAGGTCCGCGAGCTCGCCCATCGTTCTACCCGCGTCGAGCAAAATGGCGCCCGTCTCGGGGACGTATTCCACCGCGGCCCTGGCGATACGCTGCCGCTCGGTGAGCGTCACCGGGTGGCGGGCGGGCAGATCCGCCTCGGCCGACCCCGTCGTCACCGGGATCGCTCCACCGTGCACCCGGCGCAGCAGACCCCGCCGCTCGAGTAGCGTCAGATCCCGGCGCACCGTCTCCGTGGTGATGTCGAACCGCGACGCCAAGCCTGCCACGTCGACCCTGCCGATTCTCCTCACCACTTCCAGGATCGTCTGCTGGCGCTCCTCTGCGTACATCCCCGTTACTTCCCCCACGGCCTACCCCGACCCGGGAGGCTACTCAGCCGTAAGGAGGCGCACAACGGTTCGGCCAGGGTTTCGGGGCGTCTACGAGTGAACAGCACCTGATCCCCACTCCGTTCAGCGGCTCAAGGCCCCGCGACGCCCCGGTACCCATCCGACCGCGCCCGGGATCACAAGGTTGCTCTATAAGCGATGGAAGACACTAACACGCGGTGAGTAGCCGAAACGAGGTGACATAGTCGCGCTGACCTGCGCGAATACCTCGCCATCCGCCTGCGGGCGCCCGTGTGCCGTTCAACAACCCATAGCGGCTTGTCAGTCCGCTTATCTGTACTCGCTGATCAGGCCGCCGAGGACACGAGTCCGGCATAGCCGCCGCGTGGTGTTCAGGTCGGACAGCGGTGCAGTCTGGTGTTCGGCGAGAGGAGGGCGTTGCGCCCGCGCCTGATGTGGTCGACGCCGGTTGTAGTGCCGCGCGTAGCTCTCAAGAACGTGTCGAGCACGGGCCTCGTTCCAGACCAGCACGTGGTCGAGGGCCTCGCGTCGTAGCGTCCCGATGACGCTCTCGCAGTGCGCGTTCATCCGCGGGGCCCGTGGGGCGGTCGTCACGGTTTCGATGTTCTCGGCCTGAAAGACTGCGTCGAAGGACTCGTACTGCGCCGTCAGAAGCTCACGCCACGTCGGTCCGAACCGCGGGGAGCCGCACCGATACCGGCCGCGTTCGGGCCGGTGAGGAGTTCGAGTTCGATGTCGTGGTGGCGCAGGTCCTCGGCGATGGCCAGTAGCTCGGCGGCGCCACGGCCGAGGCGCTTCATCTCGTGGACGGTGAGGATGACCCGTTGGTGCGGGACGGCCTTCTTGATGGTGCGGGCGAAGTCCATCGCCTTGACGAACTCCGGTCGCACCTTGATGCGGGTGCTGATCTTCTCGGAGAAGACCGGGTCGCACCCGGCCTCGGCGAGCGCGTCGAGCTGGCTTTGGAGTTCCTGCTGGGCGGTGCTGCACCTCGCGTAGCCCACTCTGGTGGGCTACGTCGCCGTCTCGGGTGCTGCGGCGTCGATGGCGGGGCCCATTTCCCACGCGCGTGTCGGGGCCGCGGTCGGCGGAGGTCTTCACCTCCAGCTCGGCGCGGAGCTGAGGGACGAGCATGAAGCGGGGGGTGTGGTACTTCGGGGCGACCTTGCCGCCGCGGGTGCGGCAGGTGCTTCCGGCGGGCACCTCACAGGTCGGACAGTCGAACTGTTCGACCGCGGCGGCCGGTTCGGGGGTTCTGGCCCGCGGGTTCCTGGGCGAGGGCGCACGGAGCGGTGCCCGACGCCCGATCAGCGCCCCTTGGGGAAGGCCGCACGCAGTGCAGAGCCGCGGGTCATGAACGCGACTCGGATGACGGGCAGCATGCAGACGACCTGCATCACGGCGTACCACGCCGGGCAGACACCCGGGACCAGGTCGACGCCGATGATCGCGATCGGCATGATGACGGCGAGAGCCCTCACGCGCTCGAAGGCCCGTCGAGACCCCCGGGAAGCGGATCCGGTCATCCGGTAGATCAGCACAGCGACTACGGGCAGCAGGGCTGCCCGGACCCACATGAACGTGTTCACCATGTGACCGCTGACCGATACCGCGATGACCGCCAAGAGGGCGACGGCGCTCAGTGCGCCGTAAACCTTGATGCTGCTTTTCGCTGTGTCGAAGGCCCCTTGGGCGCGGGGGGTGCTGAGGAGTGCCGCCTCGGCCGTGGAGTGCGCGTTGGTTTCCATACTCACCGACGCTATGAAGCGCTTGGCTGACGCGGTATCCGCCTGGACACACAGGCGGGTGGGGGTAGCCACACTCCCTGGCTGACCAGGTAAGTAGCCGGCTCCGCGCGGTGCACAGTGGAAGCACCGAACGGTAAGCGAAGGATGAGTCATGAGACAGCTGGGTTCGTGGGTGGCGCGCGTCGGCGTGGGGTTCGTGCGGGCATGCGTCGTGGCGGTCGTCAGCATGCTGGTCCCGGCCGTGTGGGCGGCCGCCGTGGCGCTGGGGATCTGGTGGGGGGCGGGAAACCCGTGGTCGTGGGTAGCGCCGCTCGTGCTGGTGTGTGGGGGCACGCTCGCGATGTCCCGCCCGGTCTGCCGGATGGTCCGCTTCGTCGTCGCAAGGTGGACTGCCACCGTCATCCTCGCCGGATACCGGCAGGCCGGACCGGTGACGCGGATGTCCACCGGGTACTGGTGGAACGGCTTCTCCTACGAACGCACCCGTCGGGACGCCCTCCTGGACCAGAAGTGGCGGGTCCGGTGGAGAGACCCAGCCAACTGGCGCGACCTGCGGTTCACGGGGATCCTGCCGCTCACCGCGGGCGTGGTCGCTGCCTTCCCGCCGGCCGGGGTGGGCGCGGCGGTCCTCGGGCTCGGCCAGCCGGGTCTCGCCGCGCGCCTCGTCGGGGCACTCGGCCTGGTCGTGGCCGTCGCCTCAGCCCCGTACGCTTGGCGGCTCGTCGAGCCGGTGGCCGTCCGCTTCCTGCGTCCGTCGCCTGCGATGGCACTGGCGGACCGGGTGGACGAGTTGACCGCCCAACGCGCGGACGCGACGGTCGCGCAGGCTGCCGAGATCCGCCGGATCGAAAGGGACCTGCACGACGGAGCGCAGGCCCGCCTGGTTGCACTCGGGCTCTCCCTGGCAACCGCGGAGAAGCTGATGGAGACCGACCCGGAGCGGGCCAAGGCACTGATGCGGGACGCGCGGGTCGGCGCCACCGCCTCGCTGGCCGAGCTCCGCGAGCTGATCCGGGGGATCAGTCCACCGGTGCTGAACGAGCGGGGGCTCGTCGACGCAGTGCGCGCCCTCGCCCTTGACATCCCCCTCGACGTGGCCGTCAGCGCTGACGCCCGGCTGACCCTGGACCCGCCGATCGAGTCGGCCGTCTACTTCGGCGTCGCCGAGATACTGACCAACGCGGTCCGGCATGCCCACGCGTCGCGGGCGCGCGTCTGCCTCGCCAGGGACGAGGCCGACCTCGTCGTCGAGGTTGAGGACGACGGCCGGGGCGGGGCCGACGAGCGAGCCGACGGCGGGCTCGCAGGCCTGCGCCGCCGCCTCGCGGTCTTCGGCGGCACCCTGGAGATCACCAGCCCACCAGGCGGCCCGACCCGTGTCAGGATGGCGCTGCCATGCGAATCGTTGTAGCCGAAGACCTCTACCTCCTGCGCGACGGGATGGTCCGCCTGATCGAGGCGTACGGGCACCAGGTGGTGGCGACGGCGACCACCGGACCTGAAACGCTCGACGCGCTGCGGACGTGGCGCCCGGATGTGTCCGTCATCGACGTCCGCATGCCACCGGACCAGTCGGACGAGGGCCTGCGGGCGGCCCTCGCCGCCCGCAGCGAGATGCCCGGGCTTCCGGTCCTCATCCTCTCCCAGCACGTCGAGCAGCTGTACGCCCGCGAGCTCCTGGCCGACGGCTCCGGCGGCGTCGGCTACCTCCTCAAGGAGAGTGTGTTCGACGCGGACCAGTTCATCGGCGCCCTGGAGCGCGTCGCGGGCGGCGGGACCGCCATGGACCCGGCTGTCATCGCGAAACTGCTGTCCAACAGTTCCCCGAACCGGGGACTCAAGCGGCTCACCGAACGCGAGTACTCCGTGCTGGCCCTCATGGCCGAGGGGCTGTCCAACCAGGCCATCGGCCGCCGCCTCTTTCTCAGCGAGAGCGCTATCAGCAAGTACACCACCTCCATGTTCGGCAAGCTCGGCATCTCCGACGATGACGACACCAACCGCCGCGTCCGCGCCGTCCTTACCTACCTGAACAAGCCTTAGATTGCCCCAGCCGGGGTCGTACGCCTCGGGCCGGATGCCGAGTTCGTGTGTGGAGTACTCGCCGAACCGGTTGATGTGCTCGGTCAGGTACGGTGAGATGCGGGCCAGGTCCTCCGGCTCGATCGTCGAGCCCTCCTCCAGCAGCTGCCGGACGATCTCCGCGATGTCCAGGGCATCGTGGAACACAACGGCGTTCGTGAGCAGAGCGTTGAACTTCATCGCCTTCTCCTGCTCCGGCGCATCCTCCAGTGCCGGGAAACAGCCCATGCGCTGATACGACTTCAGTATCAGCAGTAGAGCCAGCAGATGCCCATCCCCGTCCGTCGCCCCGGCCGCCCACTCCAGCTCATCACGAGTCGGCGAGAAGAATAGATGCAGCTCATGCGCAGTGATCAGCCGCCGAGCGCTAGGACTTCAAGGTCAGCTCGTTGCCCCTTTGAGGCGTATCTGCGTCACCCCCCTACTGGTCGATGGCTTGCCGCCGGTCGGGAAGACCAGGGGTCGGGATCTCCGCCATGTGCCGCTCCCTGTGCGTCTCATTCTTGCGGGGCTTGGGTGCGGGCAGGCGTCAGCCGGCCAGCCGGTTGAGCTTGCGGATCTGCTTGTCGAAGACCCCGGCAGGAGCGATGCGGCGCAGTGTGCTTGCGCGTCCGGCAACGGGACCGGCGGTGTAGCGCAGCTTCGGCTTCGGGTCGGTCGCTGCTGCGACGATCACCTTGGCGACGATGCCGGGGTCGTCGCCGTCCTTGATCGCTGTTTCCATCATGCGGTCGAAGGCGCGCCGCTGGTCCGCGTAGACCGGCAGGGGCGTGTCGGGCCGCGGGCTGTTGGCCTCGAATCCGGTGCTGGTGTAGGCGGGTTCGACGAGAAGCGCCCGGACACCATGCTCGCGGATCTCGTGGTCCAGGGACTCGGAGTACCCCTCGATCGCATGCTTGGACGCGGCGTAGACGGCCATGTAAGGCGAGGGGAGGAAGCCGAGCACGGAAGAGAGGTTGATGATGCGTCCGCGTCCCCGGGCACGCATGTGCGGCAGGACCGCCTTCACCATACGCATCACCCCGAAGACGTTGACGTCGAAGACTCCCTGGGCCTGCGCGACGGAGTTCTCCTCGGCCGCACCCATCAATCCCATACCGGCGTTGTTGACCAGGACATCGATCCGCCCGAACCGGTCGATCACCTGCTGGACCACGGCGGTGACCGACGTGTCACTGGCCACGTCGAGGTCGAGGAAGGTCACGCCGTCAAGGGGGGCGGCGCGCGAGGTGTCGCGGCTTGTGCCGACCACATCGAAACCCGCTTCGACCAGCGCGAGCGCGGCCGCCTTCCCGATACCGGAGGACGCACCCGTCACGAGTGCCACCGGCCGATGTGTCGTCATCATGGACTCCCGGAACCATTGAGAAACCGATCGGTTTCTTCAACCGTAAACCGATCGGTTTCCACGCGCAAGCCCAAGGAGGGGACGATCCCGGGCCGCATCGCCGGCCAGAGGTGGAAGGGCCGCGAGCAGACCCTTCCTCCCATGCGAATGCCTACGCTCCGAGACATGCCATCGCGGCAACCGCAGGCTTCCTCCCGAGCGCCGGGAAGGTGAGGCCGTGAGAGCTGCTCCGACTGCCGGGGACAGGCATTCACTCGTAGAGCACAGCAGTCACCGAGGCTGCTCGAAGAGTCGATGCGTCAGCGCATGTCTGCAGCATCGAGCAGGGTGACCACAGTGGGTGCGATGAGCCCGGTGAGGTTGTCGGCTCCAATTCCCGCGCGGGCGCTGGCGCCGTCGAAGACCAGGCTGAGCTGTCGGGCCAGCAGGTCGGGATCGCTCGCGCCGCCCTGTTCGGCCTCGGCACGGAAAAAGGCTGTGAGGTTTCCCTTGATCCGGTGCGCCACCTGGCTCGCAGGGTGGCTTTGATCCTTGAGCTCGATCTGCACCGCCAGGTACCGGCAGCCTCGGAACTCGGGAGCACCCGCCTGCGATTCCACGTTCTCGAAGACCCGTAGGATCCGCTCGCGGGGTGAGCGCCCATCGTCCGCCGCGGGCAGGAGCCTCGCCACGAAGGCGGAGGCACGCTCCTCCAGGCTCGCCGCCAGTAGTTCGTCCTTGCTGTCGAACAGCTGGTACAGGGAGCGCTTCGACACCCCCGCCGCCTTGCACAGCGCCTCGACACCGATGCCGACACCGTCTCGGTAGGTGAGCGTGGCCGCCGCCTCCAGCAGCCGCTCTCGGGAACTTGACTTCACCTCGGTGGTCATACTGGGAGGGTAACTCGATTTCATTGAATTAGAAACCGATCGGTTTCCAGGGTGTGTCGGGGCGATATCCCGCGCCGCGCACAGCCGAACCTGTCCGGGGGTGACGTTCCGCTACGCCGGGACGGCGGTCTCATCAGGCTTCGTCTCGGCGGGGATGCGGTGCAGCCCCTTGCGGTCGTACCAGCCGGTCACGCCGAAGCCGAACAGCGCGGCCACCACGAGACCGGCGGCCATCATCACCCATCCCCGGGCCAGGCCGGCGTCGGCCTGGGCGTCGTAGTAGAGGATCGAGCGGATACCGCCGGTGATCTGCCGCAGTGGCTCGAACTCCGCGAGGAAGCGGTAGAAGCCCGGCAGCGCCTCGATCGGGGTGGTGGCACCGGCCGTCGGCACCGCCATCCCGATGAAGACCAGCGTGACGACCAGCATGCCGGGCGTGCCGCACACGGCAAGGAGGGTGAGCGCACCGATCCCGGAGACCGCGATGGTACACACCGAGTACAGCCACAGCAGCGGCAGGTGGGAGGCGTCCATGCCCATGACGCCGACCGCGCCGACCATGACCAGGGTGCCCATCAGCAGCGACAGAGCGATCATGAGCGTGCTGCTGATGGCCAGGGTCTGCACCCTGGTCGCCCGGATCAGCGGGCGGTGCAGGCGCAGTGGACCCATGTCGTTGTGGGTGTAGCCGAGGGCGTGGTCCGCCTGGCCGCTGATGACATTGGCGGAGAGCATGCCGCAGACCACGAGGACGAGCGCGTAGTAGAACGCGGTCAGGCCCAGGCCGCTGTGCGGGTCGAGCGGATGGCCGTCCTTGACCGTGACGGCGGCCGGGTCGGCCAGCAGGACGCGTGCCGCGGCGGGCAGTTTCGCCTGCCCGGTCCCGCCCTGCGACGTGAGTTCCTTGCCCACCTGGAGCGAGGCACTTTCGGCCGCCTGCGTCGTCGCCGTCCGAGCCAGGCTGGAGCCCATGCTGCCGGCGGACTGGTTGGTCAGCACCGTCAGCGTCGGGCGAACCGGGCTCTTGGTGCCTGCGGTGCTGGTCAGTGCGGTGATGGAGGAGGTGAAGTTGTAGGGCACGACGAGTGCGCCGTACAGCTTGCCCTCGCCGATCTCCTCCTTCATCTCCTTCTCGTCCATCAGCTTCCAGTCGATCTTGTCCTCGCTCGTAGTGGACTTCTTGATCGACTCGGTGATCCGCGTCCCCAGGTTGACCTGCTTGCCACCGACAGCGGCCCCCGGGTCGGCGCTGACCAGACCGACAGGCAACTTCTCCATGTGATCGACCGGATCGATGTTGGCACCGACGTAGAACACGGTGAACAGCAGCGCGAGGACACCCGTGATGACGCCATTGACGATCCACAGCGGCTTGGCCCGCAGGACGCGGAAGGGGTGAATTTCATTCATGACTTACTCCGAGGGGTTCGTCGTGGGCGCGAGCACAGAGCCCTCTTAGGCGTCGTACACCGAAGAACCCTCGGGTCAGGAGGATGAGGGGCGTTTCGCCGGGGGCTGCCAGCCGCCGGTGACTTCCTTGACGGGCTTGTGCGGAAAGCGGCGCTGGGCGTATTCCTGCGCGTGTGAGCCCGGCAGGACGTAGAGGGTTTCCTTCTTGTCCTGGAGCGGTCGCAGCACGGTGCCCATGAAGGTCTTGCGGTCCTCCAGGTACGGGCCCAGGACGTCCTCGCCGCCGGGACAGACGGCCATGCAGTAGCCGGACTTGTAGCCAGGCGGAGAGGCCAGGCTCTGCCACATGGAGGCACTCTCGGAATCGCTGACCCGGGAGCGGTAGTCGGCGGCGTCCTCGCTGTCGGCCACGGTCTGCGCCCAGTCGGTGAACCCGCTCATGAACTCACGGTAGTTATGCGTGGTGCAGGCGAGGAAGTCGAAGTCTCCGTCCTTGCTGATGGCACCGACCGGACAGGAGGCGACGCACAACTTGCAGTCGATGCAGGGGTTGTAGTCCAGCGCCTGCCCGTACTCACTCACCTGGGCGTCCACCAGGACGGTGGCCAGCAGTATGAAGTTGCCGAACTTGGGGTGGATGACGTTGCGGTGCAGACCCATCACGCCGAGCCCCGCTGCCACCGCGACCGTCTTGTGCGCCACCACCCAGATCCGCTCACCGGGGAAGCGGTCCATCTCCTGGGGGAAGCCAACCGACGGATTGAGCGCGCGGTAGCCGGCGTCCTGCAGCGCTTGGGTGACACTGCGAGCGGCGTGGTTGGCCTGCTCGTCGGTCTGGTGGAACTCCTGGTTGGCCACACTGCGGGCCGGGGAGCGGCAGTTGTCGCGGTTCATCCGGACCACCATCGCGATCAGGGTGCGCGTGCCGGGCAACGCGGCCAGCGCGTGCTCCCGCTCGCCGACAAGGTCGGGGTGGTCCAAACTGACCGCGGCCGCGTCGTCCGCACCGGCCGCCAGGCAGAGTTCGCGCAGCCAGGCCGCGTCGATCACCGCCGACGGCTTTGCGTCCTCACCGGCCCTGCGCCGGGCGAGTACGGCCTGCACCGACGGGTGCGCAGCCAGCTTCGCCGGAAGCCCCGGATCCGGCCTGTGCCGACCGGCGTCGCGCGCGGTAGTCATCCGATCTCCTGGTGAATCTCGTTTTCACACTCGCCCCCACGGCGAGAAACCGATCAGTTTCCATCACCGTAAACCGATCAGTTTCAGCATGCAAGCCCAAGCGGCGGGCGGTTCCCGACCACGCGGCGACGCTCATCGGGACGCTCCGGCGCAAGGTCCTCGATCATCTGCTGATCTTGAACGAAGCCCACGCTCGACGGGTGCTCGACACATACGCCTGCCACTACAACGACCATCGCCCGCACCAAGCCCGACAGCAGCGGCCTCTACAGGTGCCGATAAATCATCCGCGCAGGTCGGGAGCCTGTTCACGGATCTTCGGCTCTCGTTGAGGTTCGCCCCAAGTGCCTTCACCCGCAAGGGCTGGGTCGGCATCATGATCTGTCGTGCTGCTGCGCCCGGCCTACCTCGCCACGACCAACGCCCTGTCGTTCCTACGCCTCCTGCCGATGAGCGACATAGAGAAGGACATCGAGATCCTCGTACTCCGGCACCAACTGCCGGCCCTGCAACATCAGGTCGGCCAACCGACCCTCACCGACAGAGACCGTGCCTGGGCCTGCGGGTCCAGGGCGCCTACTGGGCGGCGGTGCCGGCATTGCGCACCAGCCGGTCGTGAGCCTCTTCGAGCCTGTCCGTGATCTGCTCGACGCCGATGGCGTCAAGGCCCTTCTGCCCCGCCACGGCAGCCTTCGCCGCCGACGACGCGGAGTCGAACAGTGCCCAGGAGTCGGCCGTGTACTCCGCCCGCGCCGGACGTCCGATCTCCTCCAGGGCGCCCCGGATCGGTGTCGTGTCCACAGTACTGTCCACGTCCCCGGAGATGGCGTTGAACGCGTCGAGAACGATCTTTCCGGACTTGAGGACGAACCTCGCCGTGTGCGCGCCGTCGGGCAGACCGCGGAGCGCGTACGTCGCGAGGCGCTTGTCGGTCGCGGCCGTCTTCGCGTCCCGTGCGATCAGCTTTCCGTCGACGTAGACGTCGAGGACGGCGGTGCTGTTGTTGCCGCCGATGACATCGATACCCGTGCCGGTGAACGGGACGGTGAACGACGCGCCGGCGATCGTGCTGGTCGACGTCGACCGGTACCAGTCCATCGCGTCGCCGAGGGCGGCGTTCCTGTTCCACGTCCCGTCGTATGTGACCGAGCTGTCCATGTTGTCGAGCTGTGCGCGGGCGTAGGGCGTGTACCCGTCGATCTTCTCGACCTTCAGGTTGTCGAACGCCGTCTTGTGGAAGTCGGTTCCGAGCTTGACGCGGCCTTCGGTCTGCGGAGTCGGGTCCTCGTACGTGGAGACGGCTTTGCCGTCGATGTAGGTCGTGATCGTCGCGCCCTTCGCCTCGATGGCGAGGCGGTAGCTGTCGGATGCCGCGACCGTTCCCGACGCGACGGCCGTGCCGTATTCGTAGAACGTCCAGGCGCCGGTCGGTCCGATGCGCACGTTGTAGGCGGCGTCGCTGATCGCCATGCCCTTCTGCTGACGGACGCCCAGGGCGGCGAGTCCGCCGTCCGGGTCCGGGAACGAGACGTCGACCGTGGCCCGGTAGTTCTCCCAGCGGAAGTCGCCGACCGTCGTGTTCGGGGTGTTGCGGTTCCAGGCGCCGGTGTCCTTCATGGACTGGTCCATGTACTGGTACAGGACATTGTTGCCGCTGGCGTCCTCACCGACCTCCCAGGCGCCGGTCTGGTCGACCATGTAGCGAGGCTGATTGCCGCGCGACCTCAGGTAGGGCTGGGACGCCTTGTGCGCGCCGTTGCCGGTGCCGACCTGGACCTTGCCCTCCTCCTCATAGCCGAAGTCGTCGGCGTACAGGACGTTGTCGCGGGTGTTGTGCTTCTTGCCGGTCGCGTCGGTGTCCAGCACCGTACGGTCCCGGGACTCGGGCAGGCGTTGCTTCGTCGCCTTGTCGTGGCTCTTGTCGAGCGTCGTCAAGGTCACGATCGACCGCGGCTTGACCGTGTAGGTGTAATATCCGTCACCGCCGGGCCGGATCTCGTCGACGAGGCGCTTGAAGTTCGCGTCGTAGGGCCGGCCCGCGTCCGGCCCGCGGGTTTCCCAGATCTCCATGGTCGGGTCGGAACCGAGTCGCATGTTCTCGGCTTTGATCCGGTAGGTCTTGGGCTGGTCGCTGTCGTTGACGACGATCGTCGAAAAATCCTTCTTACGGGGATCCGCGAGCGTCATATAACTGGGGGCCCCGTTGGAGCCGTCGAGGTCGACGGTGCCGCTCACCCCGCTGTAACTGGCCTCCGGCACGGTGCGCCAGATGCCCGCCGTGTTCGTGTCGTTCTCCCAGCCAGTCCTCGCGAACTGGGTGAAGTGCTGCATCACATAGAGGGCCGCGTCGTAGTGGAGGTAGCCCGACCACGGGTCACGCGCGCTGACGAGTTCCTTGTGGCTGTACTGCGCGCCTTCGTAGAAGGAGCCGATCGCCGGCTGGAAGATGTAGTGCGTCCGCTTCGAGTTGGCGTAGCTCTTGACAGAGCGGTTCGCGAGATCGAGGGCGCTTTGGACGCCGCCGATGCCGGTGCTCGTTCCGTTCGCGCCCTCGGTGTTGTTGACGCGGTAGTCGGTGTAGCCGAAGGAGGCGGTTCCCTCGCTGTACCAGACTTCCTTGTCCTCGTCGTACTTGTTCTCACCGGTCGCCAGCCTGGTGTACGGCAGATTGGTGTCGCTGCCGGCGGCCCCGTCGCGCCGGTCCTCGGTGGTGTAGTGGTAGCCGACCGCGTCGACGATGCCGAAGAGTTCCGCATCGCTCAGCATGGACGGCCCGATATTGAGGGTGTTGTTCTCGTCGGAGGCGATGATCTTGATGTTGTGGTAGGCCTTCTCGGCCTTCTCCCGCTTCGCCGCCGGGATGCCGTAGCGGGGATCAGCGAAGTCCGTGTCGGTCAGAATCGCGTTCTTGTACCACTTGATGAAGGCCTCGTTCGGATCCCGCGTCTCGTTCGTGTCCGGGTCGACGTAGTCGACCATGTACCCGTATTTCTCGTAGGCGTCGAGGATCGTCTCCTTGTACCACTTGTACATCTCGTCGGCGCCGGTGCCCTTGTTCCATTCGTTCTGAACCCATTGGGGCATGACCCAGCGGAGAATCGAGACCTTGAGCTTCGGGTTGACCTTCCTGGCGTCCGCTGCCAGTTGGAAGCCCGGGGAACGAGACGCGTCGGCGAGTTCGTCCGCTGTGCGCATGGTCGCCGGATCGGAACCGGTCGACGTGTTCGTGTCCGAACCCATCTCGATCTTGACATGGTTGATCAGGGGGTTCTTTCCACCGAACAGCACTCGGATGAGCTGCCAGTACCGGCCGGGGTGCTCCGCCTTGTAGTCCATCAGGAGGTTGCTCGTGCTGTTGCAGCTGAGCACGCCGAGGCCCTTGTAGGTCAAACCGTTCACGTTGTCGGCGCGAACGTCGTCCCCGTCGACCACGACCTCTACCGGATCGTCCGCGGCGTGGGCGGCGGGGGCGGCGATCACTCCGGCCGCGAGTGCCATGGTGGTTGCCGCGACAAGCGACATCCAGCCGAGTCTTCGCTGTGCACCCATCCCGCCTCGACTCCTTCTTCTCGTAGCGCGCACCGTCGCCAGAGGTTCGAGATACCGAAAGATGTCCGCGATTCCGGAAGGACCGTACGCAGTAAGCGATTTCTACGTCAATCCCTGTGCACTCACGGCAATTGAGGTCGCCTGGGCACCCTCACCGGCTGGAAAGCGCTTGGACGCCGAGGTGGCCGTCGCAGGAAGAAACCTCATCCGCCCTGGTGGAGACCTGCGCTTGCCGGAAACCTCATCCGCCCTGGTAGGGGGCGGTGCATCGGGTTTCCCGAAATCTGGCCGCGGTCGCTCGAGTCGGCGCTCTCGCGCAGTTGCTGTCAGCGCGTCATGATGATCGATCGTGCTGCTGCGATTGGCTTACCTGGGTGTGTCGAACGCGTTCCTGATGCTGCGCCTGCTGCCGATGACCGACCGGGACAAGGACGCGGAGATCCTCGCCCTGCGCCACCAGATCACCGTGCTGGAACGCCAACTCGGCGAGCAAAAAGTCCGGTTCACGCCGAGCGATCGAGCGTTCCTGGCGGCGCTGTTGCACCGGCTACCGCTGCACGTTCTGCGAAGATTACGGATGCTCGTACGCCCCGACACGGTGCTGCGTTGGCACCGCAACCTCGTCGCACGCCGCCATGCCGCCTCCTGCCGGTCCAAACGCCCGGGACGACCGCGCACCGTGCGCTCGATCCGCCTCCTGGTGCTGCGGCTGGCGAAGGAGAACCCGAGCTGGGGGTACAGGCGTCTGCACGGCGAGCTGCTTGTGCTGGGGGTGAAGGTGGGCGCGTCCACCGTCTGGGAGATCTTGAAGGAGGCCGGCATCGATCCTGCGCCCCGAGCGGAACTCCAGTACCTGGGCCACCTTCCTCCGCGCTCAGGCTGATGCCCTGGTGGCCTGTGACTTCATGGAGACAGTCATCCTGTCGGGGTTACGGATGTACGTGCTCGTGGTGATCGAACACGGCAGTCGCCGGATCCGCGTCCTGGGCGCCACCACGCATCCGAGCGCCTCCTGGGTAGCGCAAGCGTCGAAGAACCTCGTCATGGACCTCGAAGACCTCGGCTACCGCGCACGGTTCATGATCCGGGACAGGGACGGGAAGTTCCCCGCCCTCTTCGATGCCGTCCTCAAGGACGCGGGGATCGACGTCGTGCTCAGCGGCATCCAGATACCACGAATGAACTCGATCATGGAGCGCTGGATACAGACCTGTCGCCGCGAGCTCCTGGACCGGACGTTGATCTGGAACCAGCGACATCTCCTCCACACGCTGCGCGAGTTCAAGCAGTTCTACAACGGACACCGACCACACCAGGGCATCGCGAACGCCAGGCCGCTGCACCCCTTGCCCCCACCGATCGACGACCCTGACGCGATAGCCCGCCTCGACATACGCCGACACGATCGCCTCGGCGGCATCCTCCACGCATATCAACATGCGGCGTGACCTGCACGGATGAGGTTTCCGGCAAGGGCAGTCGTAGGCCCGGTTGATGCGTCGGTGTATCCGGGGCGCGGGGTGGTGGGCGTCACGTAGACCTTGATCCCGGCGGCGTGCGTTGGAAGACCTCGTGGTAACTGCGCAGGATCCGGGCCGCGTCGCAGCCATAGGCGCCGATTGCGCGGGAGCTCGGTGGTGATGCGCCGGGCCAAGTCGTCCGGCCATCGGCGGCTGGTTCCCGTCTCGGTGCAGCCCGGCCCGCGGTTGGTGCTGCCGTTCCCGTGCCGCTCACGTCGGAGGGGTGGTTGCCCGAGCCAGCCGGGGTGAGGCAGTTGGCACGGAAGGCGCTTGTGTGCTGGCCAGGGGTGTCGCTCGAATCGGCGCTCTCGCACAGCTGCTGTCAGTGCGTCATGATGATCGATCGTGCTGCTGCGACTGGCTTACCTGGGTGTGGCGAACGCGTTCGTGATGCTGCGCCTGCTGCCGATGACCGACCGGGACAACAGACCTGTCGCCGCGAGCTCCTGGACCGGACATTGATCTGGAACCAGCGACACCTCCTCCACACCCCGCGCGAGTTCGAGCAGTTCTACAAGGACACCGACGACACCAAGGCATCGCGAACGCCAGGCCACTGCACCCCTTGCCCCCGCCGATCGACGATCCCGACGCGATAGCCCGCCTCGACATACGCCGACACGACCGCCTCGACGGCATCCCCCCACGCATATCAACATGCGGCGTGACCTGCACGGATGAGGTTTCCGGCAAGGACAGAGCCCGAGTAGGCCGGGGCCCGAGCCCGCCGGACCGGACCCGGTGTCGGTGCGTCGTTTCTTGATCGACCTCACTCTTGACACAGGCCTCGCCCTGGCACACCATCCTCGAAGCGCTTCGATAGTTCGATCCGAAAGAGCTGATCACCTAGGGGAAGACGAAGGGGTCGGTCGCAGTCTTTTGCGCGAAGCACGGAATCCTCCGAAGCGCTTCATCTTCGAAGCGCTTCACTCGGTGAGGTTCGTCAGAGCACGTTCGAGACCCAGCTGAGGAGTTCCGCAATTTCCATCGACTTATTGGCACTCTGTCTGGGGCTGCCGCTCGAAAGCCCCGCGGCGGCGCCGGAGGCGACGGCGCTGAGGGACGGAGAGGCGAACCTGACCTACGCCAGACTCCACGATCTGGTCGTCGAAGAGGCCGCCGCACTGCGGCGGAACGGCGTGGGGCCCGGCTCGCTCGTGGCCCTGCCCCTGCCGGAACGGCGCACCGCCCGCACCATCGTCTCCCTGCTGGCGATCCTGGCCGCCGGCGCGGCGTTCACCCCCGTGCCGACGGGAGCGCAGAGCGAGCCGGTGGTCCGCGCGATCGTGTCGGACTGTTCCGCCTGGCCCGGCCACCTCTCGCCGCTCTCCGCGCCGGCCTACGTCCTGTCCACCTCCGGCAGCACCGGCCCGGCCAAGCACACGGTGGTCACCAGGGAAGGCCTGCGGGCGGTCTTCGCCGGCCTGTACGCCCGGTTCCGCGACCAACTGCCGCCGCTGGCCACTTGGACGCAGATGCATCCGCTGACCTTCGGGTTCAGCGTCTGCGAGGTGCTCGGGAGCCTGACGTTCGGCGGGACGCTTGTCCTCGTCGAACGCGAGGAGCCGGTGACGTTCACGGCCCTGTCCCGGATGCTGTCCGAGGAGACCGGCCCACACGTGGTGTGTCTGACCCCGTCGGAACTGTCGGTCCTGGTGAGCGCGGAGAAGGCGCCACTTCCCTCGTACCTGCTCCTCAGTGGCGAACCGGCCCACCGGGCACCGCTGCGTGACGTCTTCAGACGTACGAGGGGCGTGCCGCCGGTCGTAGTGAACACCTACGCCGCCACGGAGACTTCCGGGCAGATCACCGCGGACCTCGTCACCGCCGAGCGGCTCGACGCGGTCCTCGCGGGCCATGTCGGACGCCCGCTCCCAGGAGTCGAGGTCGTACTGCTCGGCCGGGATGGCGTGCCGGTTCCCCCGGGCGACACCGTCACCGAGGGGGAGATCGAGGTGCGGGGCGCCACGGTGTCGGCGGGCTATCTGGACGCCGCCGCACACGGGGCGAAGTTCGCCGCCGCCGACACGCAACGGGCGTTCCGTACGGGCGACTGGGGGCGCTGGGCCCCCGACGGCGGGCTGGTGGTCACCGGGCGCAGCGAGCGCCGGGTGAAGCTCGCCGGACGCTGGACAGCCCTCGACGAGATCGAGCGGGCCCTCACTGAGGACGGCCTCGTGGCCGAGGCGATCACGGCCGTCGAGGAGTACCCCGTCGACGACGGCGCCTCGGCCGGACGCCTTCTGGTGGCCGTCGTCCCCGCGGGGGCGACGCGGGCCGAGACGGCAGCCCAGGTGCGGCGGCGGGTGTTGCGGCTGCTCGACGGTCCGGTCACCGTCCGTACCGTCGTACACGAGACGATCTCCCGTACCGCCCACGGCAAGACCGACCTGGCCGCGCTGCGGCGGACGCCGCGGGCGTCGGACCGGGGCGCCGGGCTCGCCGCCACCGTGATGGTCGTGTGGACGGAGCTGCTGGGGAGCGGGTTCTCCGCCGACGCCAACCTCTTCGAGAGCGGTGTGGACTCCCTCGGGGTGGTCGCCGCGTCGGCCCGGCTCACCCGGGAGCTGGGGCGAGAGATCTCCCCGTCGTTCCTCCTTGACCACCCCCGGATCACCCTCCAGATCAAGGCTCTCTCCGAGCAGCCCGACCAGGTCGCGCCAGCAAAGTCACGAGTACGTCAGGCAAACCCGCAGGGCAGCGTCGCCGACCGGCGGCGGGCGACCCGACGCCCGGACGGCGCCCCTGTAGCGCCGTCCCTCAAGAAGGAGTGATGCAGTGAACGACCGCGATGTCGTGGTCCTCGGATACGCGTGCCGGGTTCCCGGCGCATCGGACGTCGCCGCGCTGTGGAAACTCGTCTCCGAGGGCAGGGACGTGGTTACCCGTGCCGCAACCAACGTCGGCGCCACCGCCGGCGGCCGCGTCCACGCCTACGGGCTGGTGGAGGCAACGGAACAGTTCGACGAGGACTTCTTCGGCTACTCGCCGAAAGACGCCGCCGAGATCGACCCACAGCAGCGCCTGCTCCTGCTGTGCGCCGTGGAAACGCTGGAAGCGGCCGGGCTGCGGCCCTCCGTGATCGACTACGACATCGGGGTGTGGGCCGCCACCGGCCTCAGCTCCTATCTCCTCCAGACATGGGATCCGGCCCTGAACGGCACGGAGGGCATGTCGGTCCTGATGGGCGGCGACCCCCACTACGCCGCCACCCGCATCGCCTACAAGCTGGGCCTGACCGGACCGGCGATCTCGATCGGTTCCGCCTGCTCCTCCTCGCTGCTGGCGATCCACTCCGCGTCGCAGGCCATCCGGGCCGGGGAGTGCGATCTGGCCCTGGCTGGTGGAATGGACATCGAGCATCCGCAGCCCATGAGCTACCTCCACCAGGAGGGCGGCATCCTCGCCGCCGACGGCGTCTGCCGGCCTTTCGACCGGGACGCCACCGGCACGGTGTTCGGCTCCGGCGGCGGCCTGGTGCTGCTGGCCGATAGGGGCCTGGCCGAGCGGGAGGGATGGCCGATCAGGGCGGTGCTGCTCGGGTCAGCCGCCAACAACGACGGCGCTGCCAAGGCGTCGTTCACCGCCCCGAAGTCCTCCCGCCAGGCCGATGTGATCCGGCAGGCGCTCGCCGCCGGCGGCGTGGAGTCGGGCGAGGTCACCTACGTGGAGTGCCACGGAACCGGCACCAGGCTGGGCGACCGCAGTGAGCTGGACGCCATGACCGCCGCCTACGGCTCGGGATCCCGGATCGCGCTCGGCTCGGTCAAGGCGAACCTCGGGCACCTGCGCGTCGGCGCCGGTGTGGTGGGCTTCATCAAGGCGTGCGAGATGCTGCGGCACCGGACGCTGCCGCCGGTCGCCAACCTGGTCGAGCCGTCCGGGTCGGTGGACGAGGCGGGCTTCGTCGTACCGGCCGCGGCGGCCCCCATGCCCGATCCCGACTCCGCGGTCATAGGCATCAGTTCCTTCGGCTTCGGCGGCACGAACGTCCACGCTGTCGTCGGCGGTGTCCCGGCCACGGCGGGCGGGGCCACGGACGCCCGGCAGGCCGAAGACTCCGAGCACACCGAGCACACTGATCACGTGGTGCTCCAAGTCTCCGCCGCCACTCCGGACTCCTGCCTCGCCACCTCCGTACGGCTTGCCGATCACCTCCGTGCCGAGCCACGGGTCCGGCTGGACGCGGTGGCCCGGACCCTGCGCCGGGGCCGAGAGCCCAAGCCGTACCGGCTAGCCGTGATCGCCCGGGACCGGGAGGCCGCGCTCCCGGGGCTGGAGGGCGACTCCGCCTTCGCCGTCGAGGACTGGGCCTCCGCAGCGGTGACCCCCGTCGTCCTCGTCCCGGGACAGGGCTCCGACCTCGGCCCCCTCGCCCGCGCGCTGTGGCAGTGGGAACCGGTGTTCACGGACGCGTTGTGCCGCCACTGGTCCCGGCTGGGCGAGCTCCGCCCCGGCACCCCGGACGTCGAGACGGCGCTGGCCGACTCCGAGCGGCTGCCCCGGGGGCAGCGTCATGCCTGGCACACCGCGGTCGCGCTGGCGGTCGTCGAGCAACTACGGCACCGAGGGCTGCCAGACGGCCCCTGCGCCGGATACTCCCTGGGCGAGTACGCCGCGGCCGTCGCCGCCGGGGCCCTCGACGCCGACCGGGCCCTGGCCCTGCTGATCGACCGGGGCGAGGAACTCGACCGCACCGCTCCGGTCGGCCGGATGCTGGTGGTGCAGGCGGGCCCGAAGCAGACCACCGAAGTACTCCCGGACCTAGTCCCGGCGGCCGTGCTCTCCGACGAGCGCACGGTGTTCGCAGTCGCTGCCGACGCGGCCGACGAGCTGCGCGACCGGCTCGCCGCGGCCGGTCTGTCCAGCCGTGACGCCGACGTCGACCTCCCGTACCACTCGCCGCTGCTCGGCGAGTCCGCGGCCGCCTTCGCGACCCGGGCCCGGTCGGCCGCGCCCGGGGAGACGAGCAGCTGGATACCCACGCTCGGCTCCGACGGACAGCTGTCCTCGTACTGGGAGCGGCACCTCGTCCAGCCGGTGGACCTTCGGGCGGTCGCCCGCTCGGTGGGCGACCTGGTGGAGGAGACCCGTCCGGCGCTCGTCGACCTGAGCCCCGACGGCTTCCTCGGACGCGCGGTGCTCTCCGGCGCGCCGGACGTCGTCACCGTCCACCCCTGCCGGTCCGCCGACGACCACCGCGCCGCCTATCTGCGCGCACTGGCCGGGCTGTGGACGGCCGGGATCGAGCTCGACCTGAGCCGGCCCAACGAGGCCGCGACCACGGTCGACCTGCCCTCGCGGGTGTGGGATCTCGGCCCCCACCTGAAAGGACGCCCGGAGGGCAGCGAGCCGGCCGCGGTCCGCAAGGGCAAGCGCATGGTGGTGCGGGAGCGTTCCCTCGACCGCTGGATGTATCACCCGAGCTGGCGCATGCGCCGACGCTCTCCGCAGCCGGAGGACGTGGCGGGCCAGCGCTGGCTGGTGTTCGCGGGACGTGACGGGTTCAGCGACCGGGTCGTCACCGAACTGCGCGCGCTCGGCGTCGAATGCGTCCTGCTGCGCCCCTTCGACGACGTCGTCCCGGGCGACGAGGAATCCGTCAAGTCTGCGCTCGCCGGGCTGGACCTGCGCTCCCGGCCCGTGCAGCGAGTCGTGCACCTGTGGTGCGCGGATGCCCTGACGGACTCCGGAGAGCTCGACGGCCGGCTCGCCGCCCTGGACACCGAACTGGCGCACGGCTTCTACACCTTGCTGTTCGGCTTGCAGTCCCTCACCTCCCACCAGGGCGCTGCTCCGGTGCGGCTCGACATCGTCGCCCACGGTGTGCATCCGCTCGACGGCACCGGCCCGGCCGTGTCGCCGGAGCGTTCCCTGCTCGCAGGGCCCGCGCTGGTCATCCCGCAGGACTTCCCGTTCGTGACCGCACGCTCCATCGACATCAGTGCGGCTCCCGACGTCGCCGAGACGGTGGCGGAACTGTGCACCCCCGCCGGGGACCACGCGGTCGCCCTCACCCTGGGCGGGCGCTGGGTGCGCGCCTACGAACGCGATCACCTGCCCGAGGTCGAGTCGGGACAGCTGCCGCTGCGGCTGCGCGAGCGCGGCGTCTACCTGATCACCGGCGGGCTCGGCGGCATCGGCATGACCCTGGCTGACTACCTGGTCCGCACCTGCCGGGCCCGGCTGGTCCTCACCGGGCTGGACGCGGTGCCGCCCACCGAGCCCGGCGCGGCCCCCGACGACGATCCGGGGCTCGCGGAACGGGCGGAGCGGATCCGCAAGCTGGAGGCGCTCGGCGGCGAGGTGCTCGCCGTGCGCTGTGATGCGGCCGACCGGGAACAGACGGCCGCCCTGTTCGAGGAGATCGACCGACGCTTCGGCGGACTCGACGGAGTCGTCCACGCCGCCGGTGTCTTCGAGACCCGACGGGCCTTCCGCAGCCTGGCCGAGACCGGCCGGGACGACTGCGAGCGACGGCTGCGCCCCAAGGTGCAGGGCACCCTGATGCTGGCCGAGTTCCTGCGGGGCCGCCGACTGGACTTCGTCCTCATGCAGTCCTCCCTCTCCTCACACCTGGGCGGCCTCGGCTTCTACGCCTACACCGCGGGCAACGCGTACATGGACGCGTTCGCCGAACGGCACCGAAGCGATGACATCCCGTGGATGACCGTCAACTGGGACGGCTGGATCTTCCGGGAACGCGACGACGATGCCCCCCACGAGTCCGTGGTCTCACCGTCCTTCGCCTCCCCCGACTTCGGCGTCGTCGCCGAGATCGCGATCCGGCCCAGCGAAGGCGCCGAGATCTACGGCCGGCTCATGAACCTGACCACGCCCCATCAGGTCCTCGTCTCCACCGCCGACTTCGACGCCCGTATCGACCAGTGGGTACGCGGCGCCGAGTCCAGTCCCTCGACCGAGCCGGCTCCCGAGCCCGCCGACACCGCCTGGGCCGACCCGGTCGCGGCGCAGGTGGCCCGGGCCTGGGCCGACCTCCTGGGCGCCGACGACCTGCACGCGGACTCCAACTTCTTCGCGCTCGGCGGCGACTCGCTGCTCGGCGTCTCGCTCGCCCACCGGCTCAGCCAGGAATTCGACACAGTGCTCAGCGCCATCACCCTGTTCGAAAACCCCACCATCACGCAGATGGCAAAGGAGATCACCCGAGCCACGACGCACGGCCAGGACAACCAGGGGGAAGCATGACCGACCACGCCGTACGACCGGCAACGCGGGCCGACGAGCCCGGCCCGCTCCACCACCCGCCGACCAGGTTCTCCGTCACCAAGCTCTTCGACGACCTGCCCTGCACCCACCGCTCCTGGGCGCACGACGGCAAGTGCTCATTCCTGCACGGCTACGAGCGGAGCTTCGAGATCGAGTTCGGATGCGGCGAACTCGAAGCGAAGACCGGCTTCGTGGTCGACTTCGGCGACCTGAAAGAGGTCCGCGCGCTGCTCCAGCAGCAGTTCGACCACACGACCCTGATCGCCGTCGACGATCCCCAGCGGGAGTTGTTCGAGGAGCTCAGGAGCTCCGGGGTCATCGACCTTCGGATCATGGACCACACCGGCATGGAGGGCGCCGCCGAATGGGTGCACGAGCGCGTCGACCGCCTGGTCCGCGAACGCACCGCCGGCCGGGTACGGGTGCTGCGCGTCGTCGCCCGCGAGTCCCGGAAGAACGCAGTGATCTTTCAGGCCCTGGACGCCCAGGGACCGATGTGAGCGGCTGTGACGGCCGCTTCGACGACGAGGCCGCCGCCGCGACGGGCTCACTGATCACGGCGGCCGTGCCGCGGCCGGGCGGAACCCCCTGGCTGCTGCTGCCCGGATGGCAGCAGTCCGCCGCGCACTGGACACCGGTCGCCCGCTGGCTGACGGGCGCGCGGATCACGCTCCTCGCCGCCGACCTGGCCGGTGCCGCGGCCGGCTGCGCCGCCCCGAGCGGCACCGTGGCGCGCACCGAAGAGCTGGTGGACCGGCTGCTCGGCGAACCGGTGACCGCCGAGGCCGCGATCGTGGTGGGCCATTCGGCCGGGGCTCCGCTGGCCGCGCTCGTCGCCGCGGCCCGGCCCCGTGTTCGAGGTGTGATCATGGTCGAACCCCTCGCCTCCCACTTCGGCGCCACCGAGCCGCGCCCGGCCGTCCCGGGCCCGGCCCGTGCCACTGGCAGGCCGAGCGGCCTGCGCGAGCAGTACCCCATGGCGGCCGAGGCCACGCTCCGCAGCATCGTCGCCGCGGCACGCAGACTGCCTCACGCCGCACCGGAACCCCCCAGGCGGACGCCGTCGGACGCCGACGCCGAACGGGCGGCGCTCGCGCGCCGGGCGCTGGCCGCGACCCGCGTACCCGTCCTGGTGCTGCGCGGCCAGGCCTCGGCGCTGCTCACTGCCGAGGACGCCCGGAACCTCGCCGCCATGGCGCCCTCCGGGCGCTGCGTCACCGTTCCGGACACCGGCCACTCACCCCACATCGACCGGCCCCGGGCCACCGCGGCGCACCTGACCGCCTTCGCCGCCGAGGTGATCGACCACTCCCCGACCTACGCAGGAGCATTCCGTGAGTGATCAGAAGGACGTAGTGGCCGCCCGACTGGTGAGCAGCCGGGACACGGATGTGCGCACCCGGGGCACGGTCGACCTGGCCCGTATCGAGGACGCCGTCCGCGACATCCTCGTGGCGGTGGGCGAGGACCCCGACCGCCACGGTCTGAAGGAGACCCCCAGACGGGTGGCCCACGCCTACGCGGAGCTCTTCGCCGGCCTGCGCGTCGACCCGGCTGACGCGCTCGGGACCACCTTCGAGGAGGGCCACCAAGAGCTGATCATGGTGTGCGACATCGAGGTGCAGTCCTTCTGCGAGCACCATCTGCTGCCCTTTGTCGGCAAAGCCCACATCGGCTACGTGCCGGGGCCGAGCGGCTGTGTCGCGGGGCTGTCCAAACTCGCCAGGCTGGTGGAGATCTATGCCCGCCGACCGCAGGTCCAGGAGCGGCTGACCACGCAGATCGCTGACTGTCTGCACGCGGCGCTCGACGCCGCCGGAGTCATGGTGGTTATCGAGTGCGAGCACACCTGTATGACGGTACGCGGGATACGCAAGGCGGGCGCCCGCACCATCACCTCGGCGGTCCGGGGCACGCTGCAGAGCGACCCCCGCACCCGTAACGAAGCCATGGAGCTGCTGCGACGCGGCGCCGCCTGAGGGGGAGTGCGATGCCCGTTCCGTACCACGAGGCGGCGGACCTGTCGGCCGCCACGACACCCCGGAGACTGATCGCCCGGGTCCTGCGCCCTGGGGCCGCCCGCGTGGCCGTGGCCGTCGTCGCCCTGGGCGCGGCGGCGGTCGTCCATATGGTGCTGCCCTGGTTCCTCGCCCGGATCATCGACGAGGGGCTGGTCGCCGGAGACCGTGGCGCCCTGCTCTCCTGGTCGCTCGCCATGTTCGCGGTCTCCCTGATCAACCCGCTCACCTACGTCATCGGCTACCGGCAGATGGCGCTGGCCGAGGCTGAGAGCCAGCGGCGCATCGCTGGCTGCCTGACCGAACGGCTCGGCGAGCGGGCGAGCCGGGAAGGGCGGCGGATCCCGGCCGGCGACATGGTCAATCTGGTCACCGGGGACACCGAGGCCACCGCGTCGATGTACTCCACGGTCGGACACGGCGCCATGAACCTGATCGCGTTCGTGCTCGGCACGGTCCTCGTCTGGCGCATCCACCCGTGGCTCGGTGTCACCATCGGCCTGGGCGTGGTCGCCACCACGCTGATCGCTGGACCGTTGCTCGGCCAGCTGCAGCGACGGCAGCGGGACTACCGCGACGAGCTGGCCGACCTCACCGGCCAGGCCGCCGACGTGACGGCCGGGCTGCGGGTCCTGCGCGGGATCGGCGGCGAGGAGCGGTTCCTTCAGCGCTACCGCCGGCAGTCGCGGCGGCTGCGGGACTCCGCCTACCGGGTCACCGACCCCAGCTCCTGGGTGCAGGCCCTGCAACAGGCGGTGCCGCTCACCTATCTCGCCGCAGTGACCTGGGTCGGCGCCCGGCTGGCGCTGTCCGGTGCAATCAGCGTCGGTGATCTCAGCGCCGCCTTCGGCTATGCGACGGGGTTGATCATGTACTCCAGTTCCCTCCTGGGCAACGCGCACGCGGTGGTCGCCGCACACGTCGGCGCCAGCCGGCTCGTGGCGGCGCTCGCCGTCGCGGACGGCGCCCCAGGGGAGAGCGTCGAGCCGATCCCGTACGGCGATCTGCGTGACGCTCCGACGGGGCTGGTGGTCCCGGCGGGGAAACTCACCGTCGTCGTGGCCCACCGGACCGCTCAGGCCGCCGCGGCGCTGGAGCGGCTGGCCGGCTACGGCGGCCCGGACGCCGGCGTCACATGGGACGGGCGGCCGCTGAGCGGGATCGAGCCGAAGGAGATGCGCCAGCAGGTGATGCTAGTCGCCGACGACGACTACCTGTTCGCCGGCCCGCTCCGCGACGTGCTCAACGCCCCCGACGACGAGACGGCCCTCGCCGCCCTCGACACCGCCTCCGCCAGCGACGTCCTGGCCCAGCTCGGGGGCACTCTGGAAGGCGCGGTCGCCGACCGGGGCCGCAACCTCTCCGGCGGCCAGCGCCAACGGCTCACGCTGGCCCGGGCGATCGCCGCCCGCCCCCCGGTCCTGCTGGCCGTGGAACCCACCTCGGCCGTCGACGCCACCACCGAGTCGCGGATCGCCGAGCGCCTCGCGGCGGCGCGGCGGCACAGCACCACCGTCGTGGTCAGCTCGTCCCCGCTCTGGCTGGCCAGGGCCGATCACGTGGCGCGGCTCACCGTCGACGAGCACACCGGCAGCGACGGGCCCGCAAGCGCGGCCGCGCGGTCCGGCGGGCTCGTCGCCACCCGTACGAGGAAGGGAGCACCGTGAGCGCCACGGAGTCGTTCCGGTTGCCCGTCGCCGAACCGCGCGACGTCCGCCATACCGTCTACCGGCTGCTCGGGCACGAGAAGGCTACGGTCGCGGCGGTCGGCCTGCTGTACCTGGCCGCCGCCGGGGCTGGCGCCGCCCTGCCCGTGATGCTCGGCGGCGTTGTCGACGGCATCCGGGACGACTGGGACGCCACCCGGGTGGACGCCGTCTGCGCGGCGCTGTTCGGCTGTGTCGTGGCGCAGATGACGCTGACCCGCCTCGGCCGGCGTCTCGGCCACCGCTTCGGCGATCGCTCCTCCGCGCGCATCAGAGAGCAGACCCTCGAGCGTGTCCTGCGGCTGCCCATGCGCACCGTCGAGCGTGCGGGGACCGGTGATCTGTCCACGCGGACCACCGGGGATGTCGACACTGTCGCCAGTCTGCTGCGCTCCACCGGGCCCGAGGTGCTCGCGGCCGTCATCGAGGTGCTGGTCGTCGTTACCGCGGCATTCTTCGTCGACCCGCTGCTCGCGCTCATGCTGGCCGTCGTACTGCCACCGCTGCTGCTGGCCGCGCGGGTGTACGTACGGCAGGCGCGACCAGCCTTCCTCGCGGAACGCGCGGCGCTCGGCGACCTCACCGAGGCCCTCACCGCGTCGGCTGCCGGCGCGCGCACCATCGCCGCCCACGGGCTGCGGGACCAGCGCACGGCCGTCGGACACCGACTGGCAGGCGCCCGGTACCGGCAGCAGCTGCGCGTCATCCGGATGCAGAGCTGGTTCCTGCCCACCCTCGACCTCGCCTACACCCTTCCGGTGTCCGTGATCCTCTGCGCGGGAGGACTCGCGGCGCTCGGCGGCAGGGCCAGTGTGGGGGCGGTCGTCGCCTGCGCGATGCTCGCCTACCGGCTCTCCGGGCCGCTGGACCGAATCATGTACTCGCTCACCGAGTTCCAGGAGGCCGCCGCTGCGCTGGCCCGCGTGGAGGGCATCGGCCTGGTCGAGCCGGAGCGGCGCACGGCACGGACGGAGGGCAGCGATGTCGCCCTACGCCAGGTCACGTTCGGCTACGACGACGCGCCCGACGTCCTCCACGGGCTCGACCTGTACGTCCGGCCCGGCGAACGTCTCGCCGTCGTCGGACCGTCCGGGGCCGGCAAGTCGACCGTGGCCTGGCTCATCGCGGGCGTCGAGCGGCCCCGCGGCGGAACCGCGTCGATCGGGGACGTGCCGAGCGCGGACATAGCACTGGAAGACCTGCGCCGCACGATCGTCCTGGTGACCCAGGAGCACCATGTGTTCGCCGCCAGCCTGCGCGACAATCTCGCGCTCGCCCGGGAGGAGGCCGACGACGTGGCCTTGCGCGATGTGCTCGACCGCGTGGGCGCCACCTGGTTCGAGGACCTCGCCGACGGCCTCGACACCGTGCTCGGAGAGAACAGCCACCCCCTCACCCTGGCCCAGACACAGCAACTGGCGCTGGCCAGAGTGCTCCTTGCCGACCCCGACGTGGTGATCCTCGACGAGGCGACCGCAGGGCTCGACACCCGTTCCGCCGGTGAGGCGGAGGCCGCCTTGGCCGCGGCCCTGGACGGCCGGACCCTCATCACCATCACCCACCAGTTGAAGGCAGCCGAGGGAGCCGACCGCATTGCGGTGGTCGAGAAGGGCCGCGTCACCGAACTGGGCACCCATACCGAACTCGTCGAGTCCCGGGGCACCTACGCGGAGCTGTGGGAAGCGTGGAGCAGTGGCCGTTCCTGACAACGACAGGAGTGTGTGCATGGACGTCATTCGTTCCGGCCCGGTGGGCTGGGCGCAGCACTGGTACTGGCTGCTGGACAGCGAACCGGTACGGGGCGACGGGCCGTTGGACGCCTACGCCAAGCGCATCGCCGTTCCCGCGGGGGCGACGGTCGACGAGGTACGGCACGCGTTACGGACTGTGCTGGAGAGGTACGAGGCACTGCGCACCACCTACGACAGCGACGCCTCCGGCGCGCCGCGCCAGCTCGTGCACGCGGAGTGCGCGCCGCAGCTGATCGTCGTGCCCGCGGACGGCACCGGAGACGACGTGTCTCCGCTGGAGCGATCCGTCCCCACGACCGGGGTGTTCGAGCGCTCCTCCTGCTTCGCCGTCGTCGGCGTGGCGGAGGAACGGGTGACGGATCTGCTCGTGGTGTTCCGGCAGATCTCCGTCGACGGGGTCGCGATCGAGAAGGTACGCGACGACCTGGAGCTGCTCCTGCGGGAACCGGGCACGCCATTGCCGGCGGGCGGGCCGGGGCCGCATCCGCTGGACCATGCCGAGTGGGAGAACGCGGCGGAGCAGCAGAAGGCCAACCGGCGGGCGCTCGCCTACTGGCAGCAGCAGTTGAGGCGCGGCCCGCATGCCTCGATCCCCTTCTCCTGGCCGGCGCCCGATGGTTCCGTAAGCTACGAGACGACGGTGGTCTCCCAGCGCGGCGCCGAGCTGTGCGCCCGTATCGCGCAGACCTGCCAGGTGACCGGGCCGACCGTCGTGCAGGGCGTGCTCGCGCTGCTTGTAGCCGGATGGACCGAGCACGACGTGTGCGTAATGACCTCGGTGTTCGCGAACCGATGGAACAAGACGACCCAGGACAGCGTGTGCCGACTGGCCGGGGGAGGCCGGATCGTCTTCGACCTGCCCCGCGACCTTACGGCCCGCAAGGCCCTGCGCACCTGCCATCTCTCCTTGCTGGAGATGTACATGAACGCCAGGTACCACGTGGGGGACCTGGTGATGCGCGAGTCCCGCGAGGCACTGCGGCGTGGTGCCAGGATCCAACCCGGCATCATGTTCGAGTATCACTACGCCAACAAGGAGCCGCTGTTCGCCGACAGGTCGGCCGAGCCGGAGCGCGTCGCGCGGACGAGGATGGACTACCGTGTCGCCGGCATGCTCGTGGACGCGTCCCTGTCGGACCGAGGGCTGGAGATCGCGGTCAGGGCACCCACGGAAGTAATGCCGGAGAGCTCCGGAGTGCCCTGGGTGGAGACCTTCCTCAGGCTGATGTCACGGATCGCCGAGGACCCCGACGCCCGTGTGGGTGAACTGGTGTCCTGTGTGGAGCTCGACGCCCCGTGGAAGCAGCGCGGATGGGTGTCACTGGACAATGCCTGGGTCCACCTCGACAAGATCGCGGCACTGCTGACCGAACACCCCAGCATTGCCGAAGCTGAGGTGTTCACCACCCCCCAGGAGGACACCACCGAGCTCGTCGCCCGGGTCGTGGCGAAGAGCCCGGACCTGACCGAGCAGGACATTGCGGAGTACCTGCGGGACGTGGCCGGTGATTTCCCGTCGACCGTCCAGCCGCACCGCTATGTGGTCGCGCATACCGGAACCGCCGCAGCCCCAAGAGAGAACACCGAAAGCGCGGCGGAGAAAGCCCTGCGGGAGGCCTTCGAGGCCATCTACCCCGAGGTCGCACTCAAGACGTCCCGGACGTACGCGGAGAACGGCGGCGAATTCCTGCGCATACCGTCCGTCCTGGCCGAGGTGTGGAAGCGCGGATACTCCGGGCTCCGGTACGCCGACTTCGTCGGTACGGCGCCGCTACGCCGTCTGGCGCTCAAGATGACAAGGGCGGCGGCGTGATCGTCTCCACCACCGCGTTCCTGAGAAGGAACAACGGCCACGGGATACTCCCCGAGAGCAGGCCGTACGCGTTCAATTACCGAAGCCCGGCGGATTCCGCGGATTCCGCGAAACCCTGTGGCTTCCGGGAATTTGTCACCTGGGCTGACCTGTTGCTTCGGATCTGGCCAGATCTCAGCCATCGCCGCAGCGTGTGGACCGCTCCTGGGCCGCATTCCTCAAAGCCCGGTCCTCCGCGATCGTAGCCACTGAAGTTTCCCCGTGATCCTGGACACTCTTCTTCTACGCTGCGAGTGTGTGGCTGTTGCGGAACCGTTGGCGCGTCTCGTGTGGTGTGAGATACC
>NZ_JBIRQF010000035.1:0-52004 GCF_044333065.1 Streptomyces sp. NPDC021115 | reverse complement strand
ATCGGTGAGGGTATCCCCGGGCTGCGGGTGTATGTCCTCGACGCACACCTGCGGCCGGTTCCGGTGGGTGTGCCCGGGGAGATGTACGTCGCGGGTGTGCAGTTGGCGCGGGGGTATTTGAACCGTCCGGGGTTGACGGCGGAGCGGTTTGTGGCGTGTCCGTTCGGGGGCCCGGGTGAGCGGATGTACCGTACCGGTGACCTGGCGCTGTGGCGTAGGGACGGGACGCTGGAGTATCTGGGCCGCACCGACGATCAGGTGAAGGTCCGCGGTTACCGGATAGAGCTGGGGGAGATCGAGGCCGCGCTGCTCGACCAGCCGGGTATCGCTCAGGCCGCCGTGATGGTCCGTGAGGACGTTCCCGGGGACAAGCGGATCGTCGGCTACGTCGTGCCGAGTGCCGGCACCGACGGCACGGATGGCACCGGCGTCGACACGTCGGAGGTCAGGGCCGGTCTGGGGGCGGTGTTGCCGGAGTACATGGTGCCGTCCGCGATCGTTGTGCTGGATGCGTTGCCGTTGACGGTGAACGGCAAGCTGGACCGGCGGGTGCTGCCGGCTCCGGACCACACCGCTGCCGTGGAGGTGTCCTATCGGGCGCCGCGGACGGCGGACGAGCGGCTGGTGTGTGAGGTCTTCGCCGAGGTCCTCGGCCTGGAACGGGTCGGCATCGACGACAACTTCTTCAACCTCGGCGGACACTCACTCCTGGCGGTGACACTCGTCGAGCGCCTGCGCACGACGCTCGGAATCGCTCTGGAGATCCGGAACCTCTTCGAGACCCCAACGGCCGAGTCCCTCGTTCGCGGCCTGAGCCGGCCGTCGGGCGTCGACGGGCTCAAGGTGCTGCTTCCGCTTCGAGCGAATGGCGCCCGGGCACCATTCTTCGCGATGCACCCTGCCGGTGGCCTCAGCTGGTGCTATGCGCCACTGACCGGGATCATGCCCGAGGAATGGCCGCTGTACGGCCTTCAGGCACGCGGTCTGAGCGAGGAGGGTGCGCTGCCCGACTCCGTCAAGGAGATGGCCGCAGACTACGTGGCGCAGATCCGCAGGGTGCAGGAGTCGGGTCCGTACCACTTGCTGGGCTGGTCCCTGGGAGGTGTCGTCGCGCACGAGATGGCGGTGCAACTGCAGGAGGCTGGTGAGGAGGTCGCCGCGCTGGTCGTGCTCGACGCCTATCCGTCGGTCAGGCTGGAGCAGGGTGTTGATCAGCCCGAGCAGCCCGATGATGTTGACTGGACGGACGCTGTCCTGCGGGTCGCCGAGCGCTTTGGGATCGACCTCTCAGACAAGGAGCTCGCAGTGGCCCAGGGCGTGCGATCCAACAACGTCGCCATCGCGACCACGCACGTTCCCGGTACGTTCCAGGGCGACTTGATCCACGTGGCGGCGCTGCTGGACAAGCCGGAGGGGGCGCCGCTCGGGGCCAGGTGGGAGCCGTACCTCACCGGGGAGGTGGTACAGGCCACCCTGCCGTGCCAGCACCACGAGCTGGCCCAGCCGGAGGCGCTGAGTGCGGCCTGGGACGCGGCGATCCGATGGTTGGAGCGCTGAGTGGGTGTTCTGCGAGTCGTCGTGGCCAGTTGTCCGGTTTGGGGGGGGGTGCGGACGGCTTCTGAGGTGTGCTGGAGGCGTGGCTGGGCGGCAGCCGTACCCGAGTGATCTGTCGGACGAGGCGTGGGAGTTGATCCGGCCGGTCATCACGGCCTGGAAGGGGCAGCACCGCTCGGTCAGCGGCCATGAGGGCCGGTCCGGGATGCGGGAAATCGTCAACGCGGTCCTGTACCAGGCCCGGGTGGGCTGTCAGTGGCGCTATTTGCCGCACGACTTCTCGCCGTACACCGCGGTGTACTACTACTTCGGGCTCTGGGCGCGACGACGGCACCGACCAGACCATCCACGATCTGCTGCGCTGGCAGGTCCGCGAGTCGAAGGGCCGACGCGAGGACCCGTCCGCGGTCGTGATGGACTCCCAGACCGTGCACGCCTCGCTCACGCCCAAGGAGACGACCGGCCTGGATCCGGGCACGAAGAGCCGGGGTCGCAAGCGCGGCAGCGCCACCGATGTTCTCGGTCTGCTCATCGCCGTGATCGTGATCGCCGCGAGCATGCACGACAACACCGTCGGGATCGCGCTGCTGGACAAGGTGGCCGCCGACAACCCGAGCGTGGTGAAGAGCTGGGTCGATGTCGTGGGCATCGACGACCGCCGCAGACGGCTGTCCACGGCGGCCCGTGACAGCGCTCAATTGTGTCTCGAACCGCTTCTGCACCAGTGTGTGATGCTGAGCCTGTGACGGCGGGTGACAGTCCGGCCGCCCCTATATCCGGGTGGCCGGCGGCCGTCCCACCGTCTTCTTGCCGACGACCGACCTTCTCGGCGAGTTACATCCCGGAAGCTAGAGTCGTAGGGACCCATGAGGGATGCCCTTAGATGATCGCCCCAGCGACAGGTTGCAGCTTAACCGGTGTGTTTGGTGCGACCCGCGATGACACCCCAGCTCAGACGGTGTCGATCCCGCGCCCGTGGTCGGATTCAGGTCGTTGCGACGCATTGACCGGGGAGGTGCTGACGGGTAGGTGAGCGGGCTGGACAAAGGAGCTGGCCGGCAGACCGCAGACCTGCACTCATCTCCAGGCTGCTCGTTGAGGTTGATCGTGCGGGCGTCTAGGTCTGTACCTAACGGCGGTTGCTGGAGACGTACCGGGGGTAGGGGGCCGGGCGGGTCCGGGAGCGGGGGAGGCCGTCGCGTGGTGTTCCCGTGAAGCTCCCCTGTGGACAATATGGGGATGAGCCAGCAGGGGGACGACCGACGCCGTCACGAAAACGACTGGTGGGGCGAGTTGTACGACCCCGCGCGGGCCGACGCGGGGCCCGCCGCCGCTGCCGACTCGGTGGACGAGCGCTTCGACTCCGCGTCCCGCACGCTCGGCAGCAGACGGCCGGCGGGTGGGGACCAGAGGCCCGCCGCGGGGGCGCCCTGGGGCGCGCCGGAGAGTGAGCCGGGCGGTGCCGCGCCGGGGCCGGACGGCGGCGCGGGAGGCGGCCCGCAGGGGCGGCGGCCTTCCGAGGGCGGCGACGGCCCCGGCTCCGCGTCGCGTCCTGAAGGCGGTCCCGGCGCGGCATCGCCTTCCATGGGCGCCTCCGGCCCAGCAGTGCCACCCTCAGCCCCCGAAACCACGAGCCCGTCCCGGCCCTGGCGGGCCGTCGCGGCGCGGTTCGTCGGGAGTGAGCCGCCCGTCTACGAGGCCGAGCCGACCACCCTGCCCGTCGCCGACCCCGAAGAGCTCGGCGACACGGTGCCGGACACCGTGCTGGACGGGGCGCGCTACGGGACGTTCACGCTGCGGGCCGTATCGCTGCGCGGCGACGCGGCGCGGTCGCGTGGCGAGCCGCGGCGGGACGCGCTGCTCACGGCCCGGTTCGGGACCGGGGACGGCGCCCTGGTCCTGGTGGCCGTGGCGGGCGGCGCGGCCGTGGCGTCGGCGGACGCGGCGCGGGAGCTGTGCGACTGGATCGGTACGGCCGTCGGCCGCAGCCACGCACGGCTCGCGGAGGACATCCGGGCCGCCCGGCGCGGCGCGCTCAAGTCCGGGCTGCACCGGCTCACCGACCGCGGCTACGGGCGGTTGCGCACCCGCGCCGCCGAACTCGGCGTCGAACCGGCCGCGTACACCGCCCCGGTGCGCTGTCTGCTGCTGCCCGCCCACCCGGAGTGCCGGGTGCGGGTGTTCTTCGGGGCGGGCGACGGCGGGCTGTTCCGGCTGCGCGACGGCGCCTGGCAGGACCTGGAACCGGGCGCCGGGGATAACGACACCGTCGGCGGGCCCGTGCTCGGCTTCGGCGCCGGGCGCCCGTCCATCCCCGAAGCGGCCGCCCCCGAACCACCAGCCCCGGAGCCGACCTCTCCCGCGCTGCCCGCCGACTGGGAAGCCGCCCCGCGCGACGACACCCCACCCGCCGTCGGCCCGTTCCGCTTCCGCGCCTCCGTCGCCCGTCCGGGTGACACCCTGCTGCTGTGCGGCACGGGCCTCGCCGAGCCGCTGCGCGCCGAGCGCGCGCTCGCCGCCCACTTGGCGGAACGCTGGGCGGCGACCGAACCGCCGGGGCTCGCCGGGTTCCTCGCCGACGCCCAGGTGGGGGTGAAGGGGTACGCCGACGACCGTACGGCGGCGGCCGTCTGGGAGGCGTGAGATCCCTGGGAGGCGTGAGCGCCCCGTCCATGGGTTGATGGAACCCGGGGCGACAGCGACCGCAGGGACGAAAGGCGCCGCGATGGGCAAGCAGACCGTGGCCGAGCAATTCGTGGACATCCTGGCCCGCGCCGGGGTGCGGCGGCTGTACGGGGTGGTCGGCGACAGCCTCAACCCCGTCGTGGACGCGATCCGCCGCAACTCCGCCATCGACTGGATCCAGGTGCGGCACGAGGAGACCGCCGCGTTCGCCGCGGGCGCCGAGGCCCAGCTCACGGGCACGCTCGCCGCCTGCGCCGGCTCCTGCGGCCCCGGCAATCTGCACCTGATCAACGGGCTGTACGACGCCCACCGCTCCATGGCCCCGGTCCTCGCCCTCGCCTCGCACATCCCCAGCAGCGAGATCGGCACCGGCTACTTCCAGGAGACCCACCCCGACCGGCTGTTCCGCGAGTGCAGCCACTACAGCGAGCTGATCTCCAGCCCCCAGCAGATGCCGCGGGTGCTCCAGACCGCGATCCAGCACGCCGTCGGCCGCCGCGGCGTCAGCGTCGTCGCGCTCCCCGGCGACATCGCGGCCCGCCCGGCGCCCGAGCGCGCCGAGGAGCACGCGCTGGTGACCTCACGCCCCACCGTGCGCCCCGGGGACGAGGAGATCGACGCACTCGCCCGCATGGTCGACGCGGCTGACCGGGTGACGCTCTTCTGCGGCAGCGGCACCGCCGGAGCGCACGAGGAGGTGATGGCCTTCGCCGAGCGGGTGAAGGCGCCGGTGGGGCACGCGTTGCGCGGCAAGGAGCACATCCAGTACGACAACCCGTACGACGTCGGCATGAGCGGACTGCTCGGCTACGGCGCGGCCTACGAGGCCACCAACGAATGCGACCTGCTGATCCTCCTGGGCACCGACTTCCCCTACAACGCCTTCCTCCCCGACGACGTCCCCACCGTCCAGGTCGACGTCCGCCCCGAGCACCTGGGCCGCCGCTCCAAGCTCGACCTGGCCGTCTGGGGCGATGTCCGCGAGACGTTGCGCTGTCTGACCCCGAAGGTGCGCCCCAAGACCGACCGCCGGTTCCTGGACCGGATGCTGAAGAAGCACGCGGAGGCGCTGGAGGGCGTGGTCAAGGCGTACACCCGCAAGGTGGACAGGCACATCCCGATCCACCCGGAGTACGTGGCCTCGGTCCTGGACGAGGAGGCCGCCGCCGACGCGGTCTTCACCGTTGATACCGGGATGTGCAACGTATGGGCGGCCCGCTACCTCACCCCCAACGGCCGTCGCCGGGTGATCGGTTCGTTCACCCACGGCTCGATGGCCAACGCGCTGCCGCAGGCGATCGGCGCCCAGTTCCTCGACCGCCGCCGCCAGGTCATCTCGATGTCCGGCGACGGCGGATTCACCATGCTGATGGGCGACTTCCTCACCCTCGTCCAGTACGACCTGCCGGTGAAGGTCATCCTCTTCAACAACTCCTCCCTCGGCATGGTCGAACTGGAGATGCTGGTCTCGGGCCTGCCCGCGTACGGCACCGGCAACCGCAACCCCAACTTCGCCCAACTCGCCCGCGCCGCCGGGGCCTACGCCGAGCGCGTCGAGAAGCCCAAGCACCTCCGTGCCGCGCTGCGCACCGCCCTGCACCACAAGGGCCCGGCACTGGTCGACATCGTCACCGACCCCAACGCGCTGTCCATCCCGCCGAAGATCAGGGCCGAGATGGTGACCGGGTTCGCCCTGTCGGCCAGCAAGATGGTGCTGGACGGCGGCGTCGGCAGGATGGTCCAGATGGCCCGCTCCAACCTGCGCAACGTGCCCCGTCCCTGACCCTTACATCTGATCAGCGGGTCTGCCAGGCACAGCTGCCGAGCGTGGCCCGCCCCTTCTCCACCAGCGGATCGGCGACCTCGGCGGGTGGCATCGCGCTGTGGCCCCGGTAGCAGACGACGGTGCGGTCCTGATACCCGGCCAGGTCGACGAGGATCTGGTCCCAGTGCCGGTACTGCACGTCATGCCCCGAGTCGGCATAGCCGCGCACGACCGGATCGCCGGGCAGATGGTCCTTCCAGGTCCCGACCGCGCTCGGCGGCACGGTCGTGTCCTTCTTCCCGCTGTAGACGATGACGGGCGCCGTCAGCTTCGACAGATCCGGCCCGGGCCGCTCGCAGTACAGCTTCTGCTCGTGCACCTGCGGCCCGGGGTCGGCCTTCTGCCCGCGCTGGTTGTAGGTGCGGGCGCCGTCCTCGTACGCGGTGTCGGCGAACCCGGGCACCCGCTTGGTCGGGCTGTCCTCCGGAAGCGCCCACCAGATGCGCGGATCCGCGATCTGCTTCTCCAGCGACTCGCCCAGCTCCTCGTCGGACATCGAGCAGTACGACGGCTTGGCCCCGTACGGTGGCAACGCTGCGGCCAGATGCAGCGACTGCACACGGTCCGGCGCCCGGGAAGCCAGCTCGGCGGCGTAGGGCCCGCCACCCGAAATGGCGATTACGCTGACCTTGCGCACCCCGACGCGGTCCAGCGCCTGAAGCGCGTCCTTCACGAAGTCGGCCTTCCCCAGGCCCTTGTCGAACTCCGTGTCCCCGAAGCCATTGCGCTCGACCGATATCAGCCGCAGCCCCAGGGACTGCCGCGTGCTGCGCAGAAAGTCCGTCATGTGAGCCGCCCGCGCGCTGGTCCCCGTGCCCCCGATGTACAGCACCGGCTTCCCGTCCCGGGGACCCTCGTCGATGTAGTGCGCGGTGCGCCCCGAATCCAGCTTCATCGCCCGCACCTCGGGCCCGAGCGAGTCGAACTCGTCCTGAATGCGCACCCGGTGAACATCGGTGGCGCGGGGCTCTCGCGGCGACGTGGCGACGGCGCTGCCACTCACGGCCCCGGAGCCGGTGAGCAGGAGGGTCGCGGTGGCGGTGGCGACGATACCGGTGACAAGCGGTCTGGGCACGTATCTCTCCTGGCCGTATGCGGTGGGACGAACGCCTCCTTACCCGTCCCGTGCGAAAAGACTCCTCACGCAGGGGAGGCGTGCGAAAACCAGTGGAGCGGCGCCGCTGGGCGCCATTACCGTGCTGCCGAACCAAGTCGTCTGGCCAAGGACGTGCCGTTGTACACCCTGTGAGACCTCCCGAGCGCTGATCGGTTGCGCGTCGCGCATGCGCGCCGCGCTGCTTTTTGCTGCGGACTTCTCACTGAAACCGGTGTACTTCTGTGCTGCTCAACACCTGGGCGGTCGTGCCCACCTGCCTGCCGCTCGTCCTCCGCCGCTGCCACGCGTGCGCGTCCGAACGCCTCCGGGCAAGCGGTAAATTCCGCGTCAACGCGAACCACAAGCTCATCGACGCCTGGCTCCTCGCGCTCTGTACCGCGTGCGGGGATACCGTGAAGCTCACGGTCCTGGAGCGGATGAACGTGCGCTCCGTACGACCTGAACTGCTGGACCGGCTGCATGACAACGACCCTGGCCTGGCAGCTCAGCTGCTCCAGGATCCGGCCGTGCGGCGGCGCAATCGCATCGCCCTCGACTGGGACAACGCCTGGCGCCTCGACACCGGCGGATCGGATCACCTGTACCAGGAGGTGATCGACGTTTCGGTCCGCTTCGTGGCGCGTATCCCTGTCCGGCCGGTGCGACTGATCGCTGAAGGGTGCGCTCTTTCGCGGGCCGAGGTCGAGAGACTGATCACGGAGGGCAAACTCGTTTCGGCAGTCCGGCTGAGCGGCAAGCTCTCCGACGACTTCACCTTCACGCTCAAGCGCTGAGCCCTCCCCAGGACCGGGGCCTGTCCGGCAAGGTCCGCCGGACAGGCCACCTGGTGGTTGGTCGAGTAGCGGTCGTTTTTCGACTGCTCGGCGACGGTGTGATCGCGGGTGGGGTCCAAGGTGCCGTCCGCGATCAACACGGTGCCGTCGCGGAACCGCTTACGGGCCTGGAGAGCGAGTAATGGCCCGAGGTGGTCGATGATGCGGCCAGCGGCCGACTTCGACACCCCGCCCGTCTCCGCTGGCAGGACCCACCGATGCGTCCATCAGCCACCGCAACTCGGCATCCTGGTGATGATCCGCGACGCCAGACCATGCCAGGCCACGACCTGCCGGATGTGGACGGTGATGGTGATGGCCGGAGTGACTTCGCGGGACGGCACCGCAGCTCACCAGCCAGTGCGCACAGCGGCCTGCGCCGGCGGGCCCCGGTCTCGGTGCGGCCGGATCTCCCCCGGCCAGGCGTGATGCCGTTGAGCAACCCAGAATCAACGTGGCGAAGATAAAAATATGCACTGTGTAGACTTTCTGGGCGGGGAGCAGTCCTGCTCCCCGCGAGACCTTCCTGGAGGAGCAATGCAGAGGCAGAACTGGCTCATCACCGGCGTCAGCACGGGCCTGGGACGCGCCTTCGCCCAGGCCGCCCTGGCTGGCGGTCACACCGTTGTCGGCACGGTCCGCTCCGAGGAGGACCTGCGGGCCTTCGAGGGGCTTAAGCCCGGTTACGCTCACGGCCGCATCCTGGACGTGACGGACGACCACGCCGTCCCGGATGTGATCACGGAGGTGGAGCGAGGCGTCGGTCCCTTGGATGTCGTCATCGCCAACGCCGGCTACGGCCTGGAGGGCACCTTCGAGGAGACCTCGCTGGCCGAGGTGCGGCGGCAATTCGAGATCAACGTATTCGGGGCAGTGGCCACCCTGCAGGCAGCACTGCCCCACATGCGCCGACGCCGCCGCGGACACCTGATGGCCGTCACCTCCATGGGCGGGCTCATGGCCGTGCCCGGCATGTCCGCCTACTGCGGCAGCAAGTTCGCCCTGGAAGGCATCCTCGAGGCGCTGGGCAAGGAGGTCGCGCAGTTCGGGATCCACGTGACGGCGATCGAGCCCGGCTCCTTCCGCACCGACTGGGCCGGACGGTCCATGACGCGCGCCGCGCGGACCATCGACGACTACGACGAGCTGTTCGATCCCATCCGTGAAGCGCGGCAGAAGGCAAGCGGGAACCAGCTCGGCAACCCGGCCAAGGCCGGAGAAGCCGTCGTGCACATCGCCTCGGTCGACCAGCCGCCGGCCCACCTCGTCCTGGGCTCGGACGCGCTGCGGCTGGTCACCACTGCGCGCACTGCCGTGGACGAGGACATCCGCGCATGGGAGACGCTCTCCCGCACGACCGACTTCGACGAGGGCGCTCAGCTCTGATGCCCAGCCACCACCCCGCGCGGAGCCGACGCAGCACCGAACGCAAGGGCGATCTGCGGGAACGGGCCATCCTGGACACCTGCGAAGCCCTGCTCGCGCACAAGGGCTACAACGCCATGACCGTCGGCGACATCGCCCAGGGCGCCGGCATCACACGCGGTGCCCTGTACTTCTACTTCGGCTCCAAGCAAGAAGTAGTTGTGGCACTCGTGGCGCGTACCGTCGAGCATCTGTGGGAGCGGTCCCGGACCACCGCGCAGACCGACGAGCCCCGCCAGGCCATCGCAGAAGCCATGCAGCGCACGGTAGAGCTGTGGAACGAGCACGGCCTGGTCATGCGCACGGCGATCGACCTGTCGTTGACCGTGCCGGAGATCGGCGAGCTGTGGAGCCATACAGCGGACTTGTTCATCACGGCCATCACCGCCGTCCTGGAACGGGCCGGCATCCAGGCCGGCACCGAACCAGAACAAGCCTCAGCGATGGCACGCGCCCTGTGCTGGATGATCGAGCGGACCTTCTACCACGCCTCACAAGAGTCCCGCGAGACGCTGCAAGGGGCATCCGCGACCTGCGAACACATCTGGCTGACCAGCGCCGGTCTGACCACCTGACGGACATGGCGTGACGGTCAGGCGCGAAACCGAACCCCGTGGCCGCCGTCCGGATCACCATCCGGACGGCGCGCCACGCCCGGCACCGTGACCGTCATGGCCGAAGGCGTCGTGCTCATCCGCGCATCCGGTCAGGGCACCATCGTCGCACCTCCACGGCATGCACATGTCGAAGATCAAAGCTGGGAGCCCGGGCGGGGGAACAGGCGGGCGCCGGTGAAGAGGCACAGGGCGGCCAGGGCCAGGGTGACGGTGGCGCCGAGGGCGACGGGGCCGGTCGTGTAGTGGCCCAGGTAGACCTGGCGTACGGCGTCGACCGTGTAGCGGAACGGCACGGCGCGCGAGGCGCCGTCGAGCCAGGCCGGGGCGAGGGACATCGGCAGGAGGAGGCCGGACAGCAGCATCAGCGGCATGCCCGCCGTGTTGGCGATGGCGGCGAACTCGGGTGCGGTCCTGACGTTCATCGCCAGCCCGTAGGAGAGGGCGGACAGGGCGGCCGAGAGCACGGCCACGAACAGCAGGCCGAGCAGGATTCCGGCGAGCGGCGCGCGCAGCCCGAAGGCCAGGCCGAGGAGGACGAGCAGCACCGACTGGGCGACCAGTTGGACGACGTCGCGCAGGACCCGGCCGAGGAGGAGGGCCAGCGGGCTCACCGGGGTGACCCGCATCCGGTCGATCACGCCGAGGTTGCGGTCCATGAGGAGGCCAAGTCCTACGTACGAGCCGCCTAGCAGGGCGAGTTGGACGAGGACGCCGGGGACCAGGGTCTGCCAGGACGAACCGCTCGTCCCCAGGCTGAGTTCGGTCAGTAGCGGTCCGAAGAGGGCCAGGAACAGCAGCGGTTGGAGCATGCCGAAGAAGAGGTTGGTCTTGGAGCGGAGGGTGGCCCGCAGGTAGCGGGTGAAGACGACGCCGGTGTCGGCGAGCAGGGTCATCGGATTGCCTTACGTGGTGTCAGACGGCTACGGGTTCGTCGGGCGTCGCGGAGCGGCCGGTGATGGCGAGGAAGGCGTCCTGGAGGCTGGCGGCGGGATCGCCCGCGTGGCGGGCCTTGAGGTCGGCCGGGGTGCCCTCGGCGACGATCGCGCCGGAGTCCACGACCACGATCCGGTCGGCGAGCGCGTCGGCCTCGTCGAGGTAGTGGGTGGTCAGGAAGACGGTCGTGCCGTGCTCGGCGCGGATGCGCCGGACCAGGTCCCACAGTTCGGCGCGGCTGCCGGGGTCGAGGCCGGTGGTCGGCTCGTCGAGGAAGACCACCTCGGGCCGGTTGATCAGGCCGAGCGCGATCTCCACCCGGCGGCGCTGGCCGCCGGAGAGCGCGCCGGTGGGGCGGTCCAGCAGGGCCGTGAGGCCGAGGTCCCGCGCGAGTTCGTCGGCGCGCTCGCGGGCCTCGCTCTTGGACAGCCGGTGCAGCCGGCCCTGGGTGACCAGTTCCTCGCGTACGGCGCAGGCGGCGTCCAGGCCGCCGGACTGGGCCACGTAGCCGATCCTGCGGCGCACGCCCGCGGCGTCGCCCCGCAGATCGTGCCCGGCGACCGTGGCCTCGCCCCCGCTGGGCGGCAGGAGGGTGGTGAGCATGCGCAGGGTCGTGGTCTTGCCCGCTCCGTTGGGGCCGAGGAAGCCGAGGATCTCGCCGCGGTCGACGGTCAGGTCGATGCCGCGGACGGCGTGCACCGGGCCCGCCGGGAGCCGGAACGTCCGGGCGAGGCCCTGGGTCTGGATGACTGGTGTGGGCATGGGCCGATAAAAGCACAGTGGATTGCAAAACTGCAATGCGCTATAAATTTGCAGTGGCGTTAGACTTCAGGGCATGGCAGAAGGGCTACGGGAGCGCAAGAAGCGGGAGACACGGCAGCGCATCAGCCGGGTCGCGATCGATCTGTTCGTGGAGCGGGGCTTCGACCACGTCACGATCGCCGAGGTCGCGGCCGCGGCGGAGGTGGCGGTCAACACCCTCTACAACTACTTCGAGGCGAAGGAGGACCTGGTCCTGCCGCCGGACGAGGCGTCAGCTCAGCGGCTCGCCGACATCGTGCGGGACCGCGGACCCGGCGTATCGGCGGCCGGTGCGGTGCTGGCGCGGCTGCGGGAGGAGGTGGAGCGGCGGGACCGCTCGCTCGGGCTGACCGAGGGCTTCGGCCGGGTCTTCGCGATGATGCGCGCCGCGCCCACGCTCACCGCCCGGCTGGAGGACCTCGGCCGGGAGATGACCGACGCGCTGGCCGCCGTGCTGGCCGAGGAGACCGGCGCCGGGCCGGACGACCCGCTGCCGCGCGTCGTGGCCACCCAGCTCGGGGCGTTCCACTCGCTGGTCTTCGCCGAGATCGGCAGGCGCACCGAGGCGGGGGAGCGGCCGGAGGCGATCGCCGCGGCCGTGGTCGGGCTGCTGGACGCGTATCAGGGCGTGCTCGGCGAGCCCTTGGGCGCGTACGCCACACGGTGAGCGCCGCCTGAAAGCGGGGCGCCCGGCGGTACGGGGGACCGCCGGGCGCCCCGCACGGCTTCAGGCGGGCACCGGCCGCAGCCGCAGGGTGAGGATCTGGTGCGGCCGCAGCGCCAGGCTCAGCCCGGCCGGGCCGGTGGCGGCCGGGTGCAGCGGCCGCTCCAGCAGATCGGTGACGTCCGCCGAGAGGACCGGGAAACCGGCGACGAGCGTGCCCGCCGCGCGGCCGCCGTGCGACTCGTACAGCCGCACCACCACATCGCCGCTGCGGTCCTCGGCGAGCTTGACGGACTCCACCGTGATGGCCGGGTTGTCCACCGAGAGCAGCGGCGCGGGTCCGGTCGGGCCCGTGGGGAGGGTGCGCAGCGGCAGGTTCAGGGCGAGGCCGCCCTCGACCGCGTCGCCGACGCTCGCGCCTGGCAGCAGCGCGTAGCGGAATCGGTGGGTGCCGAGGTCCGTCTCGGGGTCGGGGCTGTGCGGGGCGCGCAGCAGCGTCAGCCGCACGGTGGTGCCCAGCACCTCGCCGTCGGTCCCCTCGTGCGCCGTACGGGTCACATCGTGGCCGTACGTCGAGTCGTTGAGCAGCGCGGCCCCGTAGCCCGGTTCGGCGACCCGCAGCCAGCGGTGGGCGCAGATCTCGAACCGGGCCGCGTCCCAGCTGGTGTTGGTGTGCGTGGGGCGGTCCACGTGCCCGAACTGGATCTCCGCCGTGGACTCCCGGGCGTGGACGTCCAGCGGGAACGCCGCCTTGAGGACCTTCTCCGACTCCTGCCAGTCCACCTCGGTCGCGACGTCGAGGCGTCCGCTGCCCGCGGCCAGGGTCAGCTCCTGTACGAGGCGCGAGGCGCCGAAGGCCCGCACGACGCGGACGGTCGCGCGCAGCGGACCGGACTCGGTCAGCTCGACGGACTCGGCGGCGGTGAGGTCGGTGTGGGTGCGGCGGTAGTGGCGGTCGATGTCCCAGGCGTCCCAGTGGTTGGGGTGGTCGGGGTGGAGCTGGAGGAGGTTGCCGCGCGCGCCCGGGGCCAGCGCCTCGCGGCCCGCCGTCAGGTCGAGGACGGAGGTGAGCAGCCCGTCGCCGTCGATGGTGACCCGCAGGCGATCGTTGTCGAGGACGATGGCGTGGCCGTCGCTCAGCGAGGTCACCGGCGGCGCGCTCCACGTCGTACCGGCGACGGCCGCCGTGCCCAGCGCGCTCACCCGGACCCCGGCGGCCGCGCGCCCGTCGCCCAGCGGCTGCACCGGGGCGTCGGTGGGCAGGGCCGCCGCCGTGTCGGCGTCGAGCACGGCGACCTCCTCGCGCTCGTACGGCGCGGCGTTGAGCACCGCCGGGCCGCCGGGGCCGCCCGGGCCGCTGTCGCCCAGCGCCGCCACCGCGTCCGCGACGATGCCCTCCAGCTCGGCGCGCACCCGCGCGTACGTCTCGCGCGCCTCGCGGTGCACCCAGGCGATCGAGGAGCCCGGCAGGATGTCGTGGAACTGGTGCAGCAGCACCGTCTTCCAGATCCGGTCCAGGTCGTCGTACGGATAGGCGTACCCGGGCGCGTGGATCGCGGCGGCGGTGGCCCACAACTCGGCCTCCCGCAGCAGGTGTTCGCTGCGCCGGTTGCCCTGTTTGGTGGCGGCCTGGGTGGTGTACGTGGCCCGGTGCAGCTCCAGATACAGCTCGCCCGACCACACCGGCGCCTTGGCCCCGTACTCCCGCTCGGCCCCCGCGAAGAACACCGACGGCTTGTGGATCTCGACGCGCGGCGAGCCCTCCAGGGAGCCCAGCCGGCGCGCCTTCTCCAGCATCTCCCGGGTCGGGCCGCCCCCGCCGTCGCCGAAGCCGAAGGGGACCAGGGAGCGGGTGGCGAGGCCCTTGTCGGCGAAGTTCTTCTCGGCGTGGGCGAGTTCCGCCGCGCTGAACTGGGCGTTGTAGGTGTCCACCGGCGGGAAGTGGGTGAAGACGCGGGTGCCGTCGATGCCCTCCCACCAGAAGGTGTGGTGCGGCATCTTGTTGGACTGGTTCCACGACAGCTTCTGGGTGAGGAACCACCTCACCCCCGCCAGCTTGGCCAGTTGCGGGAAGGCCGCGGTGTAGCCGAAGGAGTCCGGCAGCCAGATCTCCTCGGTGTCCACCCCCAGCTCCTCCAGGAAGAACCGCTTGCCGTGCACGATCTGCCGGGCCAGCGCCTCGCCGCCGGGCATGTTGGCGTCCGACTCGACCCACATCGAGCCGACCGGCGCCCAGGTGCCGTCCGCGACCGCCTTCTTGATGCGCTCCCAGATGTGCGGCTGGTTCTCCTTGACCCACGCGTACTGCTGCGCCTGCGAGCACGCGAACACCAGCTCCGGGTACTCCTCCGCGAGCGCGGTGACGTTGGCGAACGTACGGGACGCCTTGCGCACGGTCTCGCGCAGCGGCCACAGCCACGCCGAGTCGATGTGGGCGTGCCCGGCCGCCGAGACGCGGTGCGCGCTGGCGTGCGCGGGACGGCTCAGCACCTCGGTCAGCTCGGCGCGGGCGGCGGCCGCGGTGGCGGGCACGTCGTGCAGGTCGAGCGCGTCGAGCGCGTTCTCCAGGGCGCGCAGGATCTCGTGGCGGCGCGGCCGGTCAGCGGGCAGCTCGCGCATCAGCTCGGACAACACCTCGATGTCCAGCACCAGATGCCACACGTCCTCGTCGAGCACGGCCACATCGGCGGAGGCGAACCGGTACAGCGGCCGGTCCCCGGCGGTGAGGACGTCGCCGAGCGGGGTCGGGGCGAACCCGTCGCGCAGCACGGACGGATTGGCGGCCGCCTCCAGCAGCAGCCGTACGGGCTCGCCCCCGGCGGCCGGGGCCGCGACGGGGATGTGGCGGTTACGGGGGTGGATGCCCTTGATCGGCATGCCGTGGGCGTCGTACACCAGCCCCTCGGCCTGGAAGCCCGGACCGTCGTCGGTGAATCCGGGGTCGATGACCACCTCCACCCGGCGCCCCGCCCACTCCGCGGGCACCGCGCCCTCCAGCCGGAACCACCAGGTCGACCACGGCTCGCCCCACTCCGTACCGGTCGTGAACGGCTCGTACGTCCCGGCGAGCGCGTCGGCGACCGGGACCGGCTCGCCGGGGGCGCGCCAGGCGTAGAGGGAGAGGGGAACGCGCGCCGGGTACTGGGCGGGCCGGATGAACTGGTGCAGCGCCCGCTCCAGGCGCCCCTCCACCAACAGTCGGTCGTCGTGCATCTCACGGCTCCTCGGGCTCGGCGCTCAGCGGATCATTCAGATGCTTTCCCCCGGTGTGTGGCACGGCAACAGACGGGAATGCATTCCGTGAGCATGTTCGACCACATTCGACGCGGCCGCGCCGGGAGCGGCCGGGGCGGGGGAGGATGAAGCGTCAGCCTGTACGGCGGGGCCGGGCGACCAACCGGCCGGACTCTGGGGCGGTGGCCATCGACGGGGAGCGGGGCCGGGTCCTCACCAAGCGACTGAGGCATGACGACTACGCGGCGGTGGCGGACGTCCGCGCCGCACTGCGCGAGATGCTGCGGCACTGGGGCGGGCCGGGGCGGGCCGACCTCGCCGAGCTGCTGACGAGCGAGCTGGTGACGAACGCGCTGGTGCACACCGGGCAGGGCGCGCGGTTCACGGCCACCTTGAGCGGCGGGGCCTTCGGGCCGGTGGCGGGCCGATTACGGGTCGAGGTGCGGGACTTCGCGTCCCGGCACCCGACGCTGCGCGGCCGCCTCCCGGAGGACAGCACCTCCGGGAGGGGCCTGCTGCTGGTGCACACGCTCGCGGACGCGTGGGGCGTACGAGCCCACGGCGTGGGCAAGGCGGTCTGGTTCGAGCTGGAGGCGGACGGCGGCTGACGCCACCGGCCACGTCGCTCAGCCGAACTGCCGCTCGATCTCCGCGAGCTTCTCCTCCAGGGAGTCCAGCCGCGGAATGGTCAGGGTGTCGTCCTCGGCGGTGAGGTCGACGGTCCTGGCCTTGTCCGCGTCCTTCGCGTCGCTGGAGTCCTTGCTGTCCCTGTCGTCCTTGCTGTCCTTGGCGTACTGGTCCTTGGCCTTGTCCCGGTCGGCTTCGGCGGCGTCGGAGTCACCGAAGCCGAAGCTGAAATCCAGGTCACGACGCCACTCCCGCTCCCGCTGGCGGGCGTATTCGTCGCGGCGGTCGGCCTCAGCCGCGTCCGCGGACTGCAAGGCGGGCCGAGCTGAGGGCGCTGACAGCTCGGCCGCCTCGGCTTTTCCCAGCGCGTTCTCCTCCATCGCGGGGTCCGCGCCGAGTTGCGGCGGCTGTGCGGCGGGGGTGATGTCGACCTGGCGGCCGCCGCCCCGGCCCCACGCCCGGTGCTGCCGGTTGAGCGCCCGGATCCTGGCCTTGTCCAGCTTCTCCTGGTCGCGGCGGCGGGTGCGGTTCTGCTCCTTCTCGCGCCGGTCCTCGCGGACCTCCTCGACCGCCTCGTCCAGCGTCCGCACGTTCTCCAGCAGCATCAGCGACCAGGCGCCGAACGTCTCGCGGGGCGCCCGCAGCCAGCGGACGATACGGATCTGCGGCAGCGGGCGGGGCACCAGGCCCTGCTCGCGCAGCGCCGCCCGGCGGGTCTGCTTGAGGGCCCGGTCGAAGAGGACGGCGGCCGACAGCGACATGCCCGCGAAGAACTGCGGGGCGCCGTCGTGGCCCATGCCGCGCGGCGCGTGCACCCAGTTGAACCAGGCGGCCGCGCCCGCGAACAGCCACACCAGCAGCCGCGAGCCGAGCGCCGCGTCACCGTGGCTGGCCTCGCGCACCGCGAGCACCGAGCAGAACATCGCGGCGCCGTCCAGCCCGAACGGCACCAGGTACTCCCAGCCGCCCGAGAGGTTCAGGTTCTGCTGGCCGAAGCCCACCAAGCCGTGGAAGGAGAGCGCGGCCGCGACCGCGGCGCAGCAGAACAGCAGGACGTACGAGGCCATCCCGTAGACGGCCTCCTTGCGCCGCCGGCGCTCCTCGCTGCGCTCCCAGGAGTCGGTGATCCCGTTCTCGTCCTTCTTCCCGTTACGGCCGCGCGCGAGGACAACTCCCGCCGCCACGACTCCGACGAGCGCTATGACGACTGGCAGGGCCCAGCCCAGCGATATGTCGGTCAGTCTCATCCGGTGCCCCTTGCCTCGCTTCCGTGAAGTTCTGGCCGCAGTACGGCCCTACTCGCGCGACATCCTGGCGGAAATCTGCCGGGCCCCAAGCGGTTTCCGGACAAGAGACCGCCAAGTGGGCGGGGGGACACGCGGATAGGTGCGATACGGTTCGAACGCTCGCTCGTTGCAAGCGGCTTGATTCTATTCACGGAACCCGAGCGCGGGTAAATCCGATCCGTCGGCTTGCCGTCGGCCGTCCGAACCTGTGGGTGATCTTTTCCCGCCCCTGTCCGCTCATGGGCGCTTCGCGAGCCCCGCAGCCGTGGCCGAAAGGCATCGCTCCCTCGGGGCGGGAGTGGCGGGAGTGTGGTCAGGGTCATGCCGGGACGTTGCGAAGACGTTGCGGTTCCGGGGGTTCGTACGAGGTCCGCCCCGTCCGCCCGGGAAGACCGGTGTCCGTGGGCTTTGTCCTCGGGCGGCATCCGCATATCGTTCGATGGGATGTCAGGAGGACCCGAGTGGAGCAGGCCAGAGCCGAGGCGGCGACGGAGCCGCGGGACGCCTCAGGCGTGCCCGGAGCGCGCAGGTCACCGCGCCGCCACTCGGTGCGCGGGCAGATCCTGGACGCCCTGCGGGACGCGCTGGTCGGGGGTGAGCTGACCCCGGGCGAGGTGTACTCCGCCCCGGCCCTCGCCGACCGTTTCGGCGTCTCGCCCACGCCCGTACGCGAGGCCATGCAGCAGCTCGCGGGCGAGGGCGCCGTCGAGGTCGTGCCGAACCGCGGCTTCCGGGTGGCCCGGCGCAGCGCGCGCGAGCTGGCCGAGCTGGCCGAGGTCCGCGCGCTGCTGGAGGTCCCGGTGATGCTCAGCCTGGCCCGGGCGGTCCCGCCCGAGCGCTGGGCGCGGCTGCGGCCCTTCGCTGAGGCGACGGCGGCGGCCGCGGCGAAGGGTGACCGCGCGGCGTACCTGGAGTCGGACCGTACGTTCCACCAGTCGGTGCTGAGCCTGGCCGGGAACCGGCAGCTGGTCGTGGTCGCGGATGAGCTGCACCGGCGTGCGCAGTGGCCGCTGGCCTGCGGGCGGGCCGTGCGCACGGCGGATCTGGTCGCCGATGCGGCCGAGCACATGGCGCTGCTGGACGCGCTTGCCGCGCGGGATCTGGACGTGGTGGAGTCCCTGGTCCGCGAACACTTCACGTCAGGCGCCTGAGCCCGGCCGTCAGGGGGGTGCCCCCCGGGGTTTCGCTGCCCGGTGCGGGCCGGTGGGCTTTCCCCCACCCCGCCCCTCCTCGAACCCGGGGCCAGCCCCGGCCCCCGCTCCTCAATCGCCGGAGGGGCTGGGTGGTACGCCCGGAGGGGGTGGGTGGTGCTGCCCGGAGGGACTGGATGTGCCCCAGGTTGTGGGCAATCGTCCCGCGAGGGGGCACCTCCCAGCGGTAGCTGGGGGAGGGACGGGTGGGCACAACCCGGCCACCGGGCCGCACCCGATCGCGAAACCCCAGGGGGCACCGCCCCTGACCGCGACGCGTGCCGTCAGGGCGAGTCGTCGGCGTACGGGTGGTGGGCTAATTGCTCGGCCAGCCAGACCGGGACACCGCCCAGCAGCCGCACCAAGCGCCCCGCCTCCGTCCGCAGCCGCCGCGCCTCCGCCTCCTCCTCGACGTCCGCCAGAGAGGCCAGCGCCGGGGCGATACCGACCAGGTAGCCCAGCTCCTCCCGGATCCGCAGGGATTCGGCGAACCCGCGGCGGGCCTCGGCGAGATTGCCCTCCTCCTCGGCCATCCCGGCCAAGTGGCGCCACGTGAACGAGCGCAGCAGCGTGTCACCGTGCGCGGCGGCGCCCGCGTGGGCGCGCTGGTACGCGGCCTGGGCGCCGGTGGGGTTGTGGGCGAGGTGCTGGGAGATCAGCCCGCGGCGGAAGTCCAGCAGCGGGCGCGCGGCCGAGCCGGGCCCGAGCAGCGCGGCGGCCCGGCCGAGCGCGGTGCGCGCCTCGTCGGCGCGGTCGCGGTTCCCGAGCAGGGTGGAGGCGTACGCGAGATAGCCGCGCTCGCACGCGGTGGCGCCCCGCTCGTCGTCGGTGAGCGCCAGGGCCTCCGCCGCGCGCAGCGCGTCGTCCGCCGCGTCCCAGCCCCGGGAGGTGTACATGCACCGCTCGATCAGGATGGCGCTGCGCTTGAGGGCCGCGGCCGGGTCGTCCGCGGCGTGCGGGGCGAGCAGCTCGGCGGCGTCCTTCCAGCACGCGCGGGAGCGCAGCCGCCACACCGCCGTGTCGAGCGGGTCGAGCGGGTCGCCCGCCCGTCCGGTCCCTGGGTCGGGATCGAAGTTCGATGATCCAGGTGGTGACATGGCGGTGTCCGCCACATTGCCCTCCCCAAGCGCGCCATCGAGCCGGAAGCCGTTGCCGAATCTCAACATGGAAGCGCGCGCCCGGCCAAGAGGTTGGTGTGAATGAATTCACAAACCACCGGCGAGAGTGGTGATTTCGGCTCGGGCTCAGCTCATGCGCAGGGCGAGGAAGAAGTCGAGCTTGTCCTCCAGCCGGGCCAGATCGCGCCCGGTCAGCTGCTCGATCCGGCCGACCCGGTAGCGCAGCGTGTTGACGTGCAGATGCAGCCGCGCCGCGCACCGCGTCCAGGAGCCGTCGCACTCCAGGAACGCCTCCAGGGTCGGGATCAGCTCGGCCCGGTGGCGGCGGTCGTACGCGCGCAGCGGGTCCAGCAGCCGGGCGGTGAAGGCGCGGCGTACGTCGTCCGGGACGAAGGGGAGCAGCAGTACGTGCGAGGCCAGCTCCTGGTGCCCGGCCGCGCTGACCCCGCCCGGCCGGGCGGCGGCCACCCGGCGGGCGTGCCGGGCCTCCTCCAGCGCGCCGCGCAGCGATTCCGCGGACGCCACGGGGGCGCTGACGCCCAGGGTCAGCCGGGCGTCGTCGCCCAGCCCGCGGGCGAGCGGTTCGCGGACGGCCGTGAGCAGGGCGTCCGCGTGCAGTCCCGTCCCGTGGCCCGCCGCCTCGGCGGAGCCGTCGTCGGCGGGCGCGGGCAGCGGGAGGAGCGCCACCGCCTCGTCCCCGGTGTGGGCCACGGCGATCCGGTCCGAGGGCCCTGCCCCGGCCGAGCGCGGGTCGAACAGGATCTCTTCCAGCAGCGCCTGGGCGGCCGGGCCGTCCCCCGCTCCGTCCCCGTCGCCGGGTGTCCCCTCCAGCCGGGCCACCACCACCTGCCAGTGCGGCGCCGCGCCGCTGCCGAGCCCCGGCAGCAGCACCGGGGCCGCCACCCGCAGCCGGGCCGCGACCTCGGCTGACGGCGCGCCCGCCTGGACCAGCTCCAGCACCTCCTGGGCGAGCTGCCGCCGCACCGCACCGGCCTCGTCCCGCCGGTCGCGCTCGACGGCGATCAGCTGGGTGACCCCGTACAGCAGGTCCAGCCGCTCGTCCGGCCAGTCCCCGGCGTCCGCGGCGACGGCCAGCAGCCAGTCGGCGAGCGGGGTCGCGGGAGCGCCGCCGGTCTCCCCGAGGCCGCCGCCCGTACCGCCGCGGATGGGGAAGAGGGAGTACGTCACGCCGTCCGCGGCGGTCAGCCGGTGCGGGCCGCGCCGCCCGGCGCGCCGGGCGGCCAGCTGCTCACCGGCCAGCTGGGTGCGCACCGGCCGCGGCAGCTCCGCGGCCCCCGCGCCGGTCGGGCCCGCGATCGGGCGGCCGGTGGGGGAGAGTACCCAGGCGGCCAGGTCGAGGTCCGAGCCGAGCAGGTCGAGCACCACCTCGGGGCCGCCGCCCGCGGCCCCCGGGGCCATCAGCCGCCGGTGCCGGTCCACCACGGCGGCCAGGTCACCGGCCCGTTCGCCGGAGACCTGGCGTACGACATGCTCGGTGATCGACGCGAACGCCACGTCCTCGACCACGGAGAACAGCGGCAGCCGGTGCCGCGCGCACGCCAGCACCAGATCCTCAGGTACGGGGCCCAGCTCCGCCTCGCCCGCCGCGAGCCCGGCCACACCGGCGGCCGCCAGGATGCGGACGAAGCGCTCGGAGTCGTCCGGCTCCCGCCGCCAGGCCAGCCCCGTCAGCACCAGTTCGCCGCCCGACAGATAGCGGCTCGGATCGCGCAGATCGGTGGTCATCACGCCGCGTACGGTGCGGTCCAGCTCGTCCTCGCCGCCGAGCAGACGCAGGCCCAGGGCATCGGTTTCCAGCAGTGCGCGCAGCCGCATGGGGGTGCCAGCCGATCTCGTCTTTGTCACCGGTCGAATACCGCGAGGTTTCCGCTCCCCGTCGTTCGTTCGAATCTACAAGACCGGCGCGCTGGCCAGCCAATTGCTTCATGCCTTCGGTGACTGCACCGGGGGCGGCGACGGGGTTCTACTGGACTGGGAGCCGCGTGCACGAGTTCCTGAGGACTGGTGAGAAGAGAGGCCCATGGACTTCCTGCGCCCCGCCGACTGGCCGGAGGCGCTCGCCGCGAAGGCCGAGCACCCCGACGCCGTACCCATCGCGGGCGGCACCGATGTGATGGTCGAGATCAACTTCGATCACCGGCGGCCCGAACGGCTGCTGGATCTGACCCGCATCGGCGAACTGGGTGAATGGGAGACCGGCGGGAGGACGGTGCGGCTGGGCGCCGGGGTTCCGTACACCTCGATCATCGACCGGCTGGGCACCGAGCTGCCCGCCCTCGCGCTCGCCTCGCGCACCGTCGGCTCGCCGCAGATCCGCAACCGCGGCACCGTTGGCGGCAACCTCGGCGCGGCCTCGCCCGCCGGGGACGCGCATCCGGCGCTGCTGGCGGCCGGGGCCGAGGTGGAGGTGGCCTCGCTGCGCGGCACCCGGATGATCCCGGTCGAGGAGTTCTACACCGGGGTGAAGCGCAACGCGCTGGCGCCGGACGAGCTGATCAGGGCCGTCCACATCGAGCGGGCCGACGGGCCGCAGCAGTTCTCCAAGGTCGGCACCCGCAACGCCATGGTCATCGCGGTGTGCGCGTTCGCCGTCGCGCTGCATCCGCGCACCCGCACCGTACGGACCGGCGTCGGCTCCGCCGCGCCCACGCCGGTGCGGGCCCGGGCGGCGGAGGACTTCCTGACCGCGGCGCTCGCCGAGGGCGCCTTCTGGGACAGCGGCGAAACGATTCCGCCCGCGGTCGCCCGGGAGTTCGCCCAGCTGTGCGCGGGCGCGTGCGACCCCATCGACGACGTACGCGGCAGCGCCGCCTACCGCCGCCACGCGGTGACCGTCATGGCGCGCCGCACCCTCGGCTGGACCTGGCAGGCGTACCGCGAAGGTGAAGGGAGGGCCGCGGCATGCGCGTGAACATGACCGTCAACGGACGGCCGCAGCAGGCCGACGACGTCTGGGAGGGCGAGTCGCTGCTGTACGTACTGCGTGAGCGGCTCGGCCTTCCGGGCTCGAAGAACGCCTGTGAGCAGGGCGAATGCGGATCGTGCACGGTCCGGCTCGACGGCGTGCCGGTGTGCGCGTGCCTGGTGGCCGCCGGGCAGGCCGAGGGCCGCGAGGTGGTGACCGTCGAGGGGCTTCCGCGGTACGCGGAGGGCCGTACGAGGGACGAGGCAGGTGCCGGAGGCCGTACGGGGGGCGAGGCGGGCGCCGGGGGAAGCGCGCTGGCCCCCGTCCAGCAGGCGTTCATCGACGCGGGCGCCGTGCAGTGCGGCTTCTGCACCCCGGGCCTGCTGGTCGCCGCCGACGAGCTGCTGGAACGGCACCCCGACCCGTCCGACGCCGACATCCGCGAGGCGCTGTCCGGCAACCTGTGCCGCTGCACCGGCTACGAGAAGATCCTCGACGCGGTGCGCCTCGCCGCCGCCCGCACCGCCGCCGCGGCCGAAGGGGAGGCGAGCTGACCATGGGACCCGACCGCGCCCCCACCCGGATCACCCAGGCCCATCTGACCGAGGGCCGGGGCAAGGGCCACATCGGCGAATCCACCCTCCGCCCCGACGGCACGCTCAAGGTGACCGGCGAGTTCGCGTACTCCTCCGACCTGTGGCACGAGGACATGCTGTGGGGCTTCACCCTGCGCAGCCCCCACGCCCACGCCGAGATCCGGTCCATCGACACCAGCGGGGCGCTGACCCTGCCCGGCGTGCACGCCGTCATGACGCACGACGACCTCCCGGCCGCCACCCACTACGGGCTGGAGATCCACGACCAGCCCGTGCTCGCCAAGGACCGGGTCCGCTACCACGGCGAGGCCGTCGCGATCGTCGCCGCCGACCACCCCGAGACCGCGCGCCGCGCCGCCGCCCGGATCAAGGTCGAGTACGCCGAGCTGCCGCTCGTGGTGGACGAGGCCACCGCCACCGGGCCCGGCGCGCCGCTGCTCCACCCCGGCCGCGCCGACCACCACGCCGCCCACGCCCCGCACCCCAACGTCGTCCACCGCCAGCCCGTGCGACGCGGCGACGTCGCGGCCGCCAGGGCCCGCGCCGATGTCGTCGTACGCCGGGACTACGAGGTCGGCATGCAGGACCAGGCGTTCCTGGGCCCGGAATCCGGGCTCGCGGTGCCCGCCGAGGACGGCGGCATCGACCTCTACATCGCCACCCAGTGGCTGCACGTGGACCGGGACCAGCTCGCCCCGGTGCTGGGCCTGCCGCCGGAGAAGGTGCGGCTGACGCTCTCGGGGGTGGGCGGGGCGTTCGGGGCGCGCGAGGACCTGTCCATGCAGGCGCACGCCAGTCTGCTGGCGCTCCGTACCGGTAAGCCAGTGAAGATCGTCTACAACCGGTACGAGTCGTTTTTCGGCCATGTCCACCGGCACCCCGCCAAGCTCACCTACGAGCACGGCGCCACCCGGGACGGTCGGCTCCTCTACGTCCAGGCCCGTATCGTGCTGGACGGCGGAGCGTACGCCTCCTCCTCCCCGGCGGTCGTCGGCAACGCCGCCTCCCTGGCGATCGGCCCCTACGTCGTCGACCATGTGGACGTCGAAGCGCTCGCCCTCTACTCCAACAACCCGCCCTGCGGCGCCATGCGCGGCTTCGGCGCGGTGCAGGCGTGCTTCGCGTACGAGGCCCAGATGGACGCCGTGGCCAGGGAACTCGGACTGCACCCCGTCGAGTTCCGGCAGCGCAACGCCATGACGCAGGGCGCCACCATGCCCACCGGCCAGATCGTGGACTCCCCGGCCCCCGTCGCCGAGATCCTGCGCCGGGTCAGGGAGCTGCCGCTCCCGCCGGAGCGCGCCTGGGAGACGGCGGACGGCGAGGTCGACGTCCGCGCCCTGCCCGGCGGCCTGTCCAACACCACCCACGGCGAGAGCGTGGTGCGGGGCGTCGGCTACGCGGTCGGCATCAAGAACGTCGGCTTCTCCGAAGGCTTCGACGACTACTCCACCGCCCGGGTGCGCCTTGAGGTCATCGGCGGCGAGCCCGTCGCCCTGGTCCACACCGCGATGGCGGAGGTCGGCCAGGGCGGTGTCACCGTCCACGCCCAGATCGCCCGTACCGAACTCGGCGTCAGCCGGGTCACCATCCAGCCCGCCGACACCCGCGTCGGCTCCGCCGGGTCCACCTCCGCCTCCCGCCAGACGTACATGACCGGCGGCGCCATCAAACACACCTGCGAGGCCGTACGGCAGGAGGTCTTCCGCCGCTGCGGAGCTCCGGGCGGTGACGCGGAGCTGCGCCTGCGGGACGGCAAGGTGGTCACCGTCGGGGGTGAGGTCGTCGCCGATCTGGCGGACCTGCTCGGCGACGACGCGATCGACATCGAGCAGGAGTTCCGGCACCGGCCCACCGAGCCCTTCGACCTCACGACCGGTCAGGGCTTCGGCCACGTCCAGTACTCCTTCTGCGCCCATCGCGCCGTCGTCGAGGTCGACACCGAACTCGGGCTGGTCAAGGTCATCGAACTGGCGGCCGCCCAGGACGTCGGCAAGGCGCTCAACCCGCTCTCCGTCGTCGGCCAGATCCAGGGCGGCTCCACACAGGGACTCGGCCTCGCCGTGATGGAGGAGATCCTGGTCTCGGACGGCGCCCGCGTGCGCAACCCGTCCTTCACCGACTACCTGATCCCCACCATCCTCGACACCCCGACCATGCCGGTCGACATCCTGGAGCTGGCGGACCATCACGCCCCCTACGGCCTGCGGGGCGTCGGCGAGGCCCCGACCCTCTCCTCCACCCCGGCGGTCGTCGCGGCCATCCGCGCCGCGACGGGCCTCCGGCTGGGGCGGGTGCCGGTGCGCCCCGAACACCTGACGGGCACGTGACGGTCATCTGACGAGTCTGACGAAGTGCCACCCCTGGGCGGGAATCGCGTTGCGCCACTCGGCGGACGCTCGCGTTGCCGGGTCCCGGTTTCTGAGTGAGCCTCAGAAACCGACCCATGCGACCCGCCCCCTGGAGTGCGCCCGTGCGAACGAGACGGAAATCCCTCGCCGTGTCGATGGCCGTTCTGGCCGCAACTGCCCTGCCCTTACTGAGTGGTTCGGCCGTTCAGGCCGCCGTACAGACGCGCGCCGACGCCCCCTCGCGCGGCCTGCCCCTGTACGTCCCCCCGGCCGACCGCGCGTCCTACCGTCAGGTGACCCAGCTCGCCTGGCGGGGCGACTACCGCTCGGCCGCCGGGCTCCTCACCATGGTGCGCACCCCGCAGGCGGTCTGGTACGGGGACGAGTCCCCGGCCCAGGTCGCGCGCCTGGTCCGGATGACCACGAGCGACGCCGCGAGGCGCCACCGGCTGCCGGTGCTCGCCCTCTACAACGTCCCCGGCCGCGACTGCGGCAGCTACTCCGCCGGGGGAGCGCGGACCACCGACGAGTACAAGGCGTGGATCGACGCCGTGGCGCAGGGCATCGGCGACCGCGAGGTGATGATCGTCCTCGAACCGGACTCGCTGGCGATGTTGCCCTCCGACTGCGAAGCCCAGGTGGGCCAGGAATCCCCGGCCGAGCCCGGCACCCCGGAGGTGGCCCCGTCGGCCCCCGCCGATCCGTCGACGGCCATGGACCCGACCACGCCCACGCCCCCCGCCCTCACCCGGCCCACGCCCACGACCCCTGCACTCACCCGGCCCACGCCCACACCAACCCCCACCCTCACCGCGCCCACCACCGCGCCGACCCTCGCCGCGACCACGGCCCTCGAACCGGCCGCCCCGACCCCGTCCCCGAGCCCGACGCCGTTCCTCCCGGAGGACCCGGCGGACCTGGACAAGCCGGAGGCCGGTGAGCGGCCGGTCATCCAGTCCCGGCCCGAGCCCGAGGTGAAGCCGGAGAACACCGAGGACGCGCTGACCGACGCCCGCTTCACCGAGATCAAGTACGCGGTCGACACCCTCATGGCCCTCACCAACGCCAAGGTGTACCTCGACGCGGGCCACGCGGACTGGCACGCCGTCAGCAGCATCGTGCCGCGGCTCGTCAAGGCAGGTATCGACGAGGCCACCGGCTTCGCCCTCAACGTCTCGCACTACCAGACGGACCAGGACAGCGAGCTGTACGGACGGCTCGTCTCCGCGTGCCTGGCGTACGTAGCGGACGGCGGCGCCCCGGCCGCCTGCCCCGAACGGAGCTGGTCGCACCGTCACCTCCGGGCCTGGCTGCGCGCCCATGAGCCGCACGACCCGTCCGAGATGAAGCACTTCGTCACCGACACCAGCCGCAACGGCCGCGGCCCCTGGACCCCGCGGTACAGCCGCCACGCCGACCCCCAGTCCTGGTGCAACCCGCCCCGCCGCGGCCTCGGCGCCCGCCCCACCACCGCCACCGGCAACCCGCTGCACGACGCCGCCCTGTGGGTGAAGACCCCCGGCCAGTCCGACGGCCGCTGCCTCCGCGGCACCTCAGGCCCCTTGGACCCGGTCCGCGGCACGGTGAACCCCGCGGCGGGCGAGTGGTTCCCCGGCCAGGCCCTCGAACTCGTCCGCTTCGCCCGCCCCTCGGTCACCCCCTAGCTTCTCCTCCACCCCACCTGACGTGCGGAAATGTGCGGCGGTTGCTCGAACCGCCGCACCCCGCGCTCGCGGATGCGCTGGAGCCGGTATTGCCGCAGGCTGGTGGTGTAACGCCCTTGCGTGTGCGGATGTGATCGCATTCAAGGCGCCGGTCTACGGCGCAACCGCCAAATCTTGAGGCAAGGAGGAAGGCCATGACTCTCCAGGAGCAACAAGAAGCGGCGACCACCTACGCGAAGTACGAGTCGCTGGCCCTGTGTGACTACAAGACCGTTCTGACCGAGGGTGCGAGCCCGACTCCCCTCACCCGGGAGATCGACCTGGACCCCACAGTCGCCAGGGTTTTCGGGCTCGGCCGAACGCAGGAACTCGTGCGGACGGCAGCGAAGACGTGGTCGTTCCAGGGAGAGCTGTACACCGCCAACCAGGAGCCGGTGGCCACGCTCTACAACGCGACGATCACGGCCCTGAAGCTGAACGATCCGGCTACCGGCGCGCCCTTGATCAGCGTCGTCCTCGACTTTCTGGCGACATCCCATGGGTGGCGTACGGGACGTGGGTATGCCGGGGAGCCCTACGGCATGCCCAACCAGCTGTTCTTCAAGAACAGTGTCGGCGGGGTGGTGTGGGTCATGGACCTGAGAAACTTCCTCCTTCAGTGCGGCTGGAACAGGTGGCACGACACCTACGGTGGCGGCGACCGGTACAACGTTGCCTGGTTCGACGTGTGTGAAGGTGTGACCCATGAAGTGCGGGGGGCCGTGTACCGATGCTGAAACCCTTCACGCGTCGGCGACAGCATCGGGCCCGCCTTCCGGACGCGCCCCGTCTCAGCGACAGTGACGAGACCTTCATCAGCAGAGTCGTGACGGCATTCCTGATCCGCCACGGCGTGCCGGGTGCCTCTGTGGCGCTCACCGATCAGGGCCGTCTGGTCTACGTCAAGGGATTCGGGGTGGCGGATCCGGCTACGCAAACCCCTGTCACCCCCGGCCATCTCTTCCGCATCGCCAGCGTCTCCAAGCCCATTACGGCCGTCACTGTCTTCCGCTTGATCGAGCTGGGGCAAATACGCCTCAGCGACCTCGTTTTCGGTTCGTCCGGAATCCTGGGCACCAGGTTCGGCACACAGCCCTACCATCCAGGCGTCGACCAGATCACCGTGCAGCACCTGCTGGAACACGCCAGTGGCTGGGCCCAGTCACAGGACCCGATGTTCGCGCACCTCGAGCTGAGCCAACGGCAGCTGATCGATCGTACGCTGGACGCCGAACCCCTCACCTATGCCTCAGGATCGACGTTCGAGTACCTCAACTTCGGATACTGCCTGCTGGGTCGGATCATCGAAGCGGTGACCGGGCTCCCCTACGAAGACGCCGTACGCAGGTACGTCCTTGCCCCCTGCGGTGTCACCGAGATGTACCTGGCAGGCGACTCGCTGGCCGAACGGCGCGACAACGAGGTCGTTTACGTGCAGCAGGGTGCGATCAGCCCGTACGGCATCCGCATCTCCCGCATGGACTCTCATGGCGGCTGGCTCGCGTCCCCCACCGAACTGATGCGCTTCCTGGTACGCGTGGACGGCTACCCCACCAAACCGGACCTGTTGTCGTCGGGTTCCATCGCGACCATGTGCACACCGTCGACCGCGGTCGGCGCCGGTGGCTACGCCAAGGGCTGGGCCACCAACGCGGTGGGTAACCGGTGGCACCTCGGTGATGTCCCGGGCACCGCATCGGTCATGGTCCGCACCAGTGGTGGAATGGGATGGGCCGTACTGGTCAACTCACGCAACGATGCTGAGCTCGAGACGATGCGTACCGACTTCGACAATCTCATGTGGACAATCGTCGGCCATATTCCCAACTGGCCCCCAGCCGATCTCTTTTGAGCGTCCCGTCGGCACCGGTCCCGGCACCGGTGCCGACGGATGGAGTCAGCCCGCCGGGTTGTGCCTCACCAGGCTGTCGACCAGACCGGAGGTGGTGTTCGGGAAGTCCATCGGGACGATGCCGAGCCCCGTCCAGCCCTGGTTGCCCGAGCCCTCCAGCAGGCTCTTGACCTGCGGGTTGAGCCGGTCCGCGTTGGAGCGGGGCGGGAGCAGCGCGGCGGTGCTGACGTAGTTCATGTACAGCTTGCCGGGCTGCGCCACCGCCTTGCGGAACTGCGCCTCGATCTTGGGGTACTTGCCGAACGGCTCCGCCATGTAGTCGTCCTGGATGTCGAACAGCTGCGGATCCGCGTACCGGACACCGGGCATGTTGTCCGAGTCGGCGAGCAGCACCACCCGGCCGCGGGCCTGGCCCAGGGTCGGGAGGGTGGCATCGAGGCGGAAGAGGGAGCGCCAGCCCTTGCCGTCGAGATAGGTGTCGAAGATCCGGCGGAACTCGGTGGCGCTCTCCTCCGAGTACTCCTGCTTGACGCGCATCAGCACGGTCTCGGAAGGATGCGCGGAGAGGAAGGCGCGGCATGCGCCCAGCACATCGTCGAAGTTGAGGTGCTGGTAGTAGGCGCCGTGGTGGATGGGGAAGGCATTCTCGAAGGCGCGGCAGCGGATGTCCAGGAAGCGGATGCCGCTGCTCAGCTGGTCGGCGATGGTGGTGTTCTGGCACTCGGTCCACGGCCCGCCGTAACGGGCCCCGGAGTCGTGCGTCCCGGGCAGCGTCAGCCGCTGCACTGGCGTGGCGTCGGCGATGCCGGAGAGCCAGTCCGCTGCGGCCAGCGGCCGGACCGGCGCGGCAGCCGCGACCCCTCCTAAGGCACTGACCACCCCGGCGGCGGACACCGCGGCCGCACCCTTGAGAAACCCTCGCCGATCCATGCGCATACTCCCGTCGCTCGCCCGTTCGTACCGTTGCGCACGGCATCGAAGCACAAACGAGAGCCGGGGAGAACGGCGTAACCGATGAATAGGGGGTTGGGGTGTGGTGACAAAGGTGTCGTCGGTCGCTGAGTTCTTGTGAGCATGGGCATGGCGTGCACTCGGTGCGGTCCTACGGTCCCCTCATGGACACGAGTCGCAGCAGAGGAAGAACCTCGAAGGCCCTGCGCAGCGCCGTCTCGGCGGTGCTGCTGACCGTCGGGGTAATGGCCACCGGCGTGCCCGACGCGTGGGGTGAGAGCGGGCGGAGCGAGACGCGCGTGGGGGCGGAGGCCGGTGGGGTGGCCGAGAGCGTGGTGCGGGTGAAGGTGCCGTTGCCCGCGTCGTTCGGGGCGCGGCCGGGGGCGTGTGACTGGCTGTCGTATCTGCGCTACCGGTCCGCCGACGGGCCGGAGGAATCGGCCGGCGCCGATCGGGTCCTGGTCGCCCAGCCGGGGATTCTGGAGGGGGCCGGGGCGTTCGACAGCGTCGCCCGGAACACCGTGGCGCGCGCCGCCGAGCAGGGGAAGCACATCGAGTTCTGGGCGCTGGACCGGAGGTCCAACTGCCTGGAGGACCGCACCGGCGTCGCCTCCGGCGATCAGCACGCGGCCGTCGACTACTACTACCGGGGCAAGCAGGTCGACGGCCGCACCTTCGGCGGGTACGTCGGCAACGGCCAGCTGGGGTGGATGGCGAAGCTGGGCATCGAGCAGACCGTACGGGACGAATACGACCTGCTGGCGGCCGAGTTGCCGGACCAGAAGGTGCGCAAGCAGAAGGTGCTGTGCGGCGGCCACTCGCTCGGTGGCGTGATCACCGGCTATCTGGCGGCCGCCGACTTCGACGGCAACCCCGCCACCACCGGCGACGCCGGATTCAACCAGTGCGCCGGGTACTTCGCCCTCGACACCACCGTCTCCACCTCGCTCGGCGATCTGAGCGGCAGCGTCCCCGACGACACCAACCTGCCCGACATCGGCCTCGGCTACGGCGTGGTGCAGGCCGGGCTGGACACCGGGGTGCTGCCGCGTTCGCTGTCCGCGCCGGTGCTGCTCAACCCCGAGACCATGACCCTGCTGGCCATCGCCGGTGTGGGCGCCGTACGGGATCCGGGCGGCGAGGCCGACCTGCCGAGCTATCTGCCCGCGAACGTCAACATCGAGGCCACGAACCGCTTCCTGTTCTCCAAGGACACCGCCACGTTCCTCTCCGGCAAGCCCGCGGTGAAGGACTTCCGGCTCACCAACGAGGCGGTGCTCGGCGCGCTGATGGACGACCACTCCGTACCGCTGGCGTTCCTGCAGAGCAGTGTGGGCTTCTTCGACGGCGGGCCGGTCACCGACAAGAACTTCCCCGTCGCGAACGGCGGTGCCGCGCGGCCGGGGCTGTTCGGGGGCGAGTACAAGGCCATCCCGGAGCAGCCCGGTGGGCCGCTCTACACATGGCGGAATTACGACCGCGTCGGCGACCCCGACGATCCCGGGTACCGGTCGGCCGACGGGAAGCCGTTCACCGGCGCGGGCAAGGAGGTCACCGACATCCAGGAGCTGGCCCGCAGCCTGGCCCGGCAGCCGCTGGACTTCACCGAGCAGTACTTCCCGACGAAGCTGGTCACCGACCTCGAGCTGGCCACCTCGCCCCAGGTGAAGCGGCTCGTCGTCCATCCGAAGGGGCTCACCGCCAATCCGACGCTCACCGTGCTCGCGGGCGACGGACTGCTGGCGGGCCGCACCCCGGCCGACCTCCATCCCGTGGTCGCCGACGGCTATCAGCACCTCGATGTGCTGACCGCGGCGCCCACGCAGAACAACGGCCGCCCCGAGGTGGTCTCCACGAGCCTCGCCACCTTCGCCGGGGAGCCGCGGTAGAGGAGACGCGGGGAGAAGGGGCCCGGGATCGTCTTCCGGGCCCCTCTCGTGTGTGCGTACCGGATCAGACCTTGCCCGCGGCGAACGTCGCCGCCTCGTCCGCGTTCGCGGTGTAGCCGAGGTGCGCTCCCACGTCGAGGCCGCCGCTCTGGCAGATGGGGTCGCCCTTGGCGCAGAAGTCGATGGTGCGGCTCTGGTACGTGCCGGTGACGCTCTTGCCGAGGGCCCGGATCGGGTTGCCGAACAGCAGCACGGCGGACACCTTCGGTTCGAGCGCGGCGGGGATGGTGGCCACGATGGGGCTGCCGACCACGGCGCCCGCGCTGCTGATGCCCATCGAGTTGTCGACGACGTTCGCGCCCTGTGAATACCCCACCAGCACGAAACGCTGGTTCGGACAGGCGGCCGCCTGGCTCTTGACGTGGTTCACCAGGTCCGCGTTGCCGGTTGCCGCCGAGGTGAGGGAAAGGTCGGCGGGGTAGTTCACCTTGTAGCTGGAGAGGGTTTTGCCGGTGATTTTCTTCTGGAGCGCGGAATACACCGGGTCGCCGACGATGAAGCCGAGCGTGCCCGGTTCGAAGGTGCCACGGGCCGCGACGACGTCGATGTCGGCGCAGGCGGCGGCCGTTGCCGTGGGCGCCGTGAGGGTGACCAGACCGGCCCCGCCGAGCAGGGAGAGCGCGGCGAGGCCCAAGCGAATGCGCATGGGGAATCCTTTGAGGGTGGGGCGCGTGGAGCGCGCCTGCGAACAAGGACGTCCCGAACGTATTCGCGTGATCTGGCCGAGTGTTATGGACGGGAATTCAAATATTCCTCGCCTTTTTGTGCGGAGGTGAGTCCGGGGCCGAGGGAGCAGAATGCGTCGCGCAGTGCCTCGGCGCGCAGCGCCAGGATGAGATCCAACCGGCTGCCGGGGTCGTGCAGTGCGTCGCCGAACAGTTTCTCCAGCTGGCGCAGCCGATAGCGGACCGTCTGCGGGTGGATGTGGAGGCGGGCGGCGACGTCGGGTACGTTGCTGCCGCTGAGCAGCCATGCGAGCAGCGTCTCGGCGAGCCGTCCGCGCTGGCCTTCGGAGACCGTGGCGAGCGGGGCGAGGGCCCGCGCCCGGAGCTGGGCCAGCATCGGTTCGTCGCTGTGCAGCAGCAGCGTCGACAGATGGTCGGCGCAGCGCACCACACCCTGCCGGGGCAGGATGCCGCGGCCCATCAGCCCGAGCGCGCGGGTGGCCCAGTGCAGCGACCGGGCGGCCTCGGTCAGCGGGACGGTGGGGCCGATCGCGGCGGGCCGCCCGCGCAGCGCGAGGCTGAACGCCCGGCCGCCGAAGCCGGGGCCGGAACCCGGGCCGGAACCCACGAAGCCCCCGGAAGAGCCGCCGGAGCCCCCTGAACCAGCTGCGCCCCCTGAGCCTTCGGCCACGGGCACCAGCATCCGCGGCGGCCTCGACTCCATGTCCACCAGCGCCCCCGCCGCCACCAGCGGCCACTCCTCCTCCCGCTGGTCCGGCGTCGCAGCGAGCGCCACGACCGCGACGTGCCCCGGCACCGGCCACCGGGCGGAGTGCGCCAGGTCGTGCACCGCCTCCGGGGCCACCGGCCCCTCGCCCAGCAGCAGTTCGAGCAGTCGGCGGCGGCGCCGCTCCAGCTCGTCGGTGCTCTGCAGCCGCGCCTCCGCGTAACCGGCCGCGGCCGCCTCCGCCACCTCGTGCACGGTACGGAACGCCAGCTCGCCCAGGGCGGCCACGACCGCGGAGTCCAGGCCCAGTTCCTCCGCCGTACGGCCCATCAGCCGCCAGGCGTGCAGGCCCCCGACCCGCAGCGCGGACTGGAGCGCGTCGAGGCTGCGGCCCTCCAGCGCCTCGCCGCGACCGAGTTCGTAGTACGTCGCGGTGATCGAGGCACCCTGGACCCGCGGTTCGGCGATGTGGTCGACGAACAGGGTCAGCGCCTGGACGACCCCCGAGCGGAGGTGCGCCCGGTACGTCCCGTCGGCCGGTCGCGCGTACTCCGGGACCTGCCGACGCACTTCCTCCTCGACCTCGTCGGCCACGGCCTCCAGCTGGTCGCGCAGCACTTTGGCCAGTTCGGGAGGGACCGGCGGCGGTTCGGGTCCGTCCGGTGTCATGGGCGGGGTGGGGGCGGCCACGGCGGACCCTCCGTTCAACCGGAAGCGGCTCACCCGCGGGCCGTCGACCGCGGGGCGCGGGACTCGTCCCGGGTTGGACGGCAGTCCCCTGCGCTCCGTTCCGTGCCCCGACGGCAGCGGCCTCACTCCGGCACCCCCAGCGCACCGGCGAGCATCGGCCACGACGCGGTGAATTCCTTCTTCCAGTAGGCCCAGCTGTGTCCTCCTCCCGCGTAGTAGTGGGTCGTGACCGGGATGCGCAGGAGGGCGAGCCGGTCGGTGAAGGAGTGGGCGGAGGGCCACAGCAGGCTCTCCAGCGCCTCGGGGAGCCAGTCGCCGACGCCGCCGGCCACTCCGCTGCCGCTGGACACGTACAGCGCGGTGCCGCGCAGCCCCTCGGCGCGGGCCCGCGGATTGAAGTCGCGCCAGGTGAGCAGGTTCAGGACCGGGCTGCCCCACAGGGAGTGGGGTGGCAGGAACTCGCGGGCCACGATGGCGTCCATCAGGGGCGGCGCACCGGGCGCCGTGGTGTCGATGATGCCGCTGTAGGAGGCCGCGGCGGTGAACGCCCCGGAGTGGCGCGCCGCGTGCGCCATGGCGCCGTAGCCGCCGGTGGACACCCCGGCGACGGCGCGCACACCGGAGGCCCGCCAGTCGCGCGCGAGCAGCGCGGGGACCTCGGTGAGCTGGAACGTCTCGTAGTCGGGGCCGCTGCGCCACGCGGTGGGGATGCCGGTGGGGCCCGCGTCCGGCATCGCCACGATCAGGTCCCGGCCCTCGGTGAACGCCTCGATGCCGGTCTCCCGGGTCCATGAGGTGTAGTCGTCGTGGGCGCCGTGCAGCAGGTACAGCACGGGGTAGGTGCGGTCGGGCCGGGAGTCGAAGCCGGACGGCAGGATCAGCCGTACGGGCGCACTGCGGCCCAGCGCGGCGGAGGGCACCGACAGATCGACGGTGCGCGGTCCGAGCCACGTCACGGGTTGCGGGGTTGCGGCGGTTGCGGCCGTGGCGCCGGACACGACGGTCAGACCGGCGGCCACCGCGGCTCTGGCGACGGCGCGCCGGGACACTCCGGTGGTGCGGTGATGGGACATGGCGGCTCCTCGGTCAGGTTCGGCGGGTCTCCGTGGCGAGCCGCCGCCGCAGATCGGCGGCGATCTCGTCGACGTACGGCGGGTCGAGCAGCGACAGGTGGTGTCCCGAGACCGTCACGACCGTCAGGCGGGGGCACACCTCGTCCCAGCCCAGCGCATCGTCGTCCCGCTCGTACGCCGGGTCGCGCACGGTGTGCGGCGCGGGTTCAGCGGCCCGGTAGAGGACCACCGGCCCGTCGTGGCGGCCGGGCCGGTGGGCCTCGCCGATCCGCAGGTCCAGATAGGAGGAGCGCTGGTGTTCCAGCGCGGCGGCCGGGATGCCGGCGGCCTCGCGCAGGGCCCGCAGGACGGTGTCGATGCGTTTCCCCTCGTCGTCCATGGCGACCAACACGTCGTAATCCAGGTCCAGTTGGACGTCGTAGGTGTCGGCGACATGGCGGGCGAAGCCCGTGAAGTGGGCGCGGACGCGGTCGGCCGGTGTGCGGCCGGGCTGGGGGAGGGGGCGTACGGAGTCGATGAGCGCCACCAGCGCCACGTCCCGCCCGGCGGCGGTGAGCTGCCGCGCGGTCTCCTGGGCGACGAAGCCACCGAAGGACCAGCCACCCAGCAGACAGGGCCCCTCGGGGTGGGCGGCGGCGACGGCATCGGCGTAACGGCGCGCCTTCTCGGCCACCGTACGGGCCTCCTCGATCCGCTCCAGCCCGTACACCGGTCGCTCGCCCCCGAGCCGGTCGGCGAGCGCCCGGTACACGTCGGTCGTGCCGCCCGCGGCGTGGATGAGGAACAGCGGGGGCCGGTGGCCGGTGGCGTGCAGGGTCCGCAGCGGGGTGTCCTTCGCGGGCAGCGCCCGTTCGATGCGCTCGGCGGCCTCCTCGACGGTGGCGGCGCCGAGCAGATCGCGCAGCGGCAGCTCGATCGCGAACTCGCGCTCCAGCGCGGTGCGGATGCGGACCGCCATCAGCGAGTCCAGCCCGAGCCGGGCGAGCGCGGTGGCCGGTGTGACGCGGGCGGGCGGATGCCCGGTGACGGCGGCGATGTGGTGGCACACCCGGGCGGACACCGAGGTGTCCTCCGCCACGCGAACATCCTCCACCGGGGCCGCCGGGGTGTCGTTGCGCCCGTCCGTCCACCAGTGCCGCACATGCCGCCAGCGAGGCGCGGGCAGGTCGATGACGCGGCCGGGCGGCAGCGGCAGCGCCAGTCCCACGGTGTACAGGGCGCCCACCTGCGCGAGGAACCCGGCGGAGCCGTCGGCGTCCCGGTGCAGCGTGCCGAGGGCCAGCGCGCCGGGCGCGGTGTCCGTCACCGCCCGCGTGAGCACCGGATGCGGTGAGATCTCCACGAACGCGCGGTGGCCGTCGGCCGCCGCGGCCGCGACCGCCCGGTCCAGCCGCACGGGCCGCCGCAGGTTCGCGGCCCAGTGGGCGGCGTCGAACACCCCGGCGCCGCGCGGATCGTCCAGCACGGTGGAATAGACGGGAACGCGCGGCGCCACGCCCCGCACACCGGCCAACGCCTCGGCCAACTCCCCGAGCAGCGGATCGACCTGGGGCGAGTGGCCCGCGCCCACCACCCGCATGGTGCGCGCGGCCCGCCCCTCCCGCTCCAGCTCGCGCACCAGCCGGGCCACCGCCGGTTCCTCGCCGGTGACCACCTTCTGGCCGGGGGAGGAGTGCACGGCGACATGGATGCCGGGGAAGCCCCGCTCCAGCGTGCCGAGTTCGCCGTCGTCGAGGTCGACCACCGCCATCGCGCCGCCGTGCAGCCCGCTGAGCAGCCGGGCCCGTACGGCGATCACCCGGGCCGCGTCCGCCACCTCCAGCGCGCCCGCGCACACCGCGGCGGCCACCTCGCCCATCGAGTGGCCCACGACGGCGGCGGGCTCGACCCCGTACGCACGCCACAGCTCGGCGAGCGCCACCTGGAGCCCGAACAGCACGGGCTGGGCCACCTCCAGCCGGTCGAGAGCGCCACCGGACGCCAGGTGGTCGTACAGGGAGAGACCGCACTCCGGGGCGAGTTGCGCGTCGAGCTTTTCCACGGCCGCCGCGAACGCGGGCTCCTCGGCCAGCAGCCGCCGCCCCATCCCGGGCCACTGGCTGCCGTACCCCGAGAACACCCACACCGGACCGCGCCCGAGGAGATCCCGGTCGTCGGACACCACCCGTGGGTCGGGGTGTCCCGCCGCCAACGCGCCCAGTGCATCGGTGAGTTCGGCGCGGTCGCGGGCGACGACCGCGGTGCGCACCGGCCCGCGCCCGGTGCGCCCGGCGAGGGTGCGCGCCACGTCGGCGGGGTGTGCGGCGCCGCCCTCGGGCGTACGGAGCCAGGTGGCGAGCCGGTCCGCGGTGTCCCGGACGCGTGCGGTGTCGACGTCGGAGAGGAGATGCAGCCGGACGGGTGCCCCTTCGCGCCGCGTTGCCGGGCCCGGCCACCGCCACTCCTCCAGTACCGCATGGGCGTTGGTGCCGCCGAAGCCGAACCCGGACACCCCGGCGGTGGCCGTACCGCCGTACCGGGGCCAGGGCTCGGGCTCCGTCACGACCCGCAGCCGTCCATCGCCCAGCACGCTGCCCCCGGCGCAGTGCAGCGACGGCGGGATGACGTCGTGGTGCAGCGCGAGCACCGTCTTCACCAGCCCGGCGATGCCCGCGGCGGCCTCCAGGTGGCCGAGGTTGCCCTTGACGGAACCGAGCAGCAGCGGCTGGTCGGGGTCGCGGTCCGGGCCGAGCACGGCGCCGAGCGCGCCCGCCTCGATCGGGTCGCCGAGCGGGGTGCCGGTGCCGTGCGCCTCGATGTGGTCGACGCGCGCGGGGGTGAGCCCGGAGCGGGCGTACGCGGCGGTCAGCAGGGCCCGCTGGGCGGCGGGGTTGGGCGCCAGCAGGCCGTTGGAACGGCCGTCGGAGTTGACGGCGGTGGCGCGGATGACGGCGAGCACGCGGTCCCCGTCCCGCTCGGCGTCGGACAGCCGCTTCAGCAGCACGGCCGCGCACCCCTCGCCACGCCCGATGCCGTCGGCGGCCGCCGAGAACGGCTTGCACCGGCCGTCCGGCGCGAGCGCCCCCGCCCGCCGGAACGCCACCGTGACGGTCGGGGAGAGCAGCAGGTTGACCCCGGCGGCGATGGCCGTGTCGCTCTCGCCCGTGCGCAGGCTGACGCAGGCGTGGTGGACGGCGACCAGCGACGACGAGCACGCCGTGTCGACCGCCATGCTGGGCCCGCGCGCATCCAGCACGTACGACAGTCGGCCCGCGGCCACGCTCAGCGCGCCACCGGCCGGAGCCCATGGATCGACGGCCGCCGGATCGGCGCCGGTGAGCTGTCCGTACTCGGGCGCGGAGATCCCGACGAAGACGCCGGTGGCGGTGGCGGCGAGGGACGCGGCAGGGACGGCGGCGTGGTCGAGCGCCTCATGGACGACCTCCAGCAGGATGCGCTGCTGCGGGTCCATCACCGCGGCCTCGCGCGGGGTGATGCGGAAGAAGTCCGCGTCGAACCCGGCGATGTCGTCCAGATAGCCGCCGTACGGGGGCGCGTCTGCGGGCGGGAAGGGGGTGAAGTCGCGCCACCGGTCCTCCGGGACGCGCCGGATCGCGTCGGCGCCCTCGCACAGCAGCCGCCAGTAGTCGTCCGGGCCGTGCACACCGCCGGGCAGTCGGCAGCCGACCCCGATGACCGCGACGGGTTCGCCGGGCGCGACCGGGGCCGGAGGCGGGGGTGCCTCGACGTCCACAGGACTGGCGTCCGTACGGCACAGCCGCGCCACCAGCGCATCGCAGGTCGGGGCCTCCCACAGCAGGGTCGCTGGCAGCTCGCGCCCCGTGGCGCGGGCCAGCTCCCCGGCCAGCACGACCGCGTCCCGGGAGGACATGCCGAGGTCCGCCAGCGGCCGGTCCATCGGCACGTCCCCGGCCGTCATGCCGCGCCAAGCGGCCACCCGCTCGGCGACCAGACGGCGCAACGCGTCCTCGTCGGCCCTCACTCCGCGGCCTCCGCCACCGCGTACGCACCCGCCAGATAGCGCTCGCGGGTCAGCGCCCGCGACACCTTGCCGCTGGAGGTACGCGGCACCGTGCCCGGCGGCACGAGGGCGACGTCGGCGAGCCGCAGCCCGTGCCGGGCCGAGACGGCGGCGCGCACCTCCCGCACCAGGGCCGGTACGTCGATGGCGTCCAGCGAGGTGTTCCGCGCGTGCTCCGCCACGACGATCACCCGCTCACCGGTGGCGTCCGGTACGCCGAAGGCGGCGAGCCGGTCGCGCCGTACGGCCGGATGCGCGTCCTGGGCCGTGGCCTCGATGTCCTGCGGATAGTGGTTGCGCCCGTCCACCACGATGAGGTCCTTCAGCCGCCCGGTCACGATCAGCTGCCCGTCCAGGACCGTCCCCAGGTCCCCGGTGCGCAGCCACGCGCCCGGACCGGACGTGGCGTCGGCGAACGTGGCGCCGAAGACCTCTCCGCTCTGCCGGTCCCGATTCCGGTAGCCGCGCCCCACGTTGGGGCCCTGCACCCAGATCTCGCCCACCTCGCCCTCGTCCAGCGCGGCGCGGGACACCGGATCGGCGACGCGGACCCGCTGGCCCGCGGGGGTGCCGCACCCCGCCAGCAGCACGGCGCGTGGATCGTCGGGCCGCGCGGGCAGCGCCTTGCCGGTGGCGAGCGCGTCCCGGTCGAGCGCGAACCGGTGCAGCGGCTTCCCGGGCCGGGCCGCGCTGACGAAGACGGTCGCCTCGGCGAGCCCGTACGACGGGCAGTGGGTGTCCGGTACGAGGCCCTGCGCGGCGAACGCGGCGTGGAAGCGGTCGGCGGTGCCGGGGCGTACCGGCTCGCTGCCGTTGATCAGCGCGGCGATCCCGTCCAGCCGCAGCCCCGCCTTCTGCTCGTCGGTCACGGTCGACGCGCAGTAGTCGTACGCGAAGTTGGGCGCGGCGCTCACCGCGCGCGGGTGCGCGCCGAGGAGCCGCAGCCAGCGCACGGGCTCGTGCAGGAACGCGACCGGGTCCATGAGCACCGACAGCAGCCCCCGCACCACCGGGGCGGCGACGCTCAGGACGAGCCCCATGTCGTGGTAGAGCGGCAGCCAGCCCACGCAGGTCACCGGGTGGGTGTCGGCGCCGTAGGCGGTCAGCGCCTGGTGGGCGTTGGCGACGACATTGGCGTGGGTGATCTCCACGCCCGCCGGGAGCCGGGTCGATCCTGAGGTGTACTGGAGGTAGGCGACGGCCGCCTCGTCCGGTGTGCCCGGAACCCAGCCGTCCGCGGCGTCGTCGGGCACCTGGTCGGCGGCGACGACGGGAACGGACCGGCCCGCGCAGAACTCCCGTACCTCCTCCAGGGCGCGGCCCGTCGTCACCACCACCGCGGGGCACGCGTCCGCCAGCACGGCCGACAGCCGGTCGCCGTGCCCCGGCAGGTCCGGCGGGTACAGCGGTACGGCGACCAGCCCGGCGGTGAGCGCCGCGAGGAAGGCGGTCACGTACTCCGTCCCCTGCGGGCACAGCAGCGCGACCCGCGCCCCGGGCTCCGCCTCCGCGGCGAGCCGCGCGGCCACCGCCCGGACCCGCAGGTCCAGGCGCCGCCAGGTGAGCGTGCGGTGGACGCCGCGCGAGTCGGGCGCGGGATGCTCGACGAAGGTGAACGCCCGGCGGTCGGGGGCGGTCCCGGCCCAGTGCCGTACGTACTCCGGCAGACTCATGTTCTCCGGAAGACCCATGGGCAAGGCTCCTCACATCGCGGAACGGGATATGCGTGGGGTGCGCTCAGAGCGGGATGTTGCCGTGCCTGCGCTCCGGCAGCGCGGCGCGCTTGCCGCGCAGCGCCCGCAGGGCGCGGCAGACGTGGGAGCGGGTGTCGCGCGGGGCGATGACCGCGTCGACGTAGCCGCGCTCGGCGGCCAGGTACGGGGTCCCGTGGGTGCTCTCGTACGCGGCGACGAGCCGGGCCCGCAGCGCCTCGGGGTCGTCGGCGGCGGCGAGTTCGCGCCGGTGGAGGACGCCCACCGCGCCCTCGGCGCCCATGACCGCGATGCGCGCGGTGGGCCAGGCGAGGTTGATGTCGGCGCCCAGGTGCTTGGAGCCCATCACCGCGTACCCGCCGCCGTACGCCTTGCGCACCACCACCGTGACCTTGGGGACGGTCGCCTCGGCGTACGCGTACAGCAGCTTGGCGCCCCGCCTGATGATCCCGGCCTGCTCCTGCCGGACGCCGGAGAGATAGCCGGGGACATCGGCGAAGGTCAGCAGCGGGATGCCGAACGCGTCGCAGAACCGCACGAAGCGCGCGGCCTTCTCGGAGGCGTCGATGTCCAGCACCCCGGCGGAGTGCAGCGGCTGATTGGCGACGACCCCGACGGAACATCCGTCGACCAGGGCCAGGGCGCAGATGATGTTCGGCGCGAACAGCTCCTGGACCTCCAGCAGGTCGCCGTCGTCCACGACCCCGCGCAGGACGTCGCGCATGTCGTACGCCTGCCCCAGCCGGTCCGGTACGACCGTGTCGAGGCAGGTCCCGGGGTCTTCCGGGGCCACGGGCGCGTACCGCGGGGGCCGCTCCAGGTTGTTGGCGGGCAGGTACGACAGCAGATCGCGCACCGTGCCGAGGGCGGACGCCTCGTCGGCGGCGAGGAAGTGGGCGTTGCCGTTGACGGTGTTGCTGGTGCGGGCGCCGCCCAGGTCCTCGGCGGTGGTGCGCTCACCGGTGACCGCCTCGATGACATCGGGCCCGGTGACGAACATCTGCGAGGCGCCGTCCACCATCACGGTGAAGTCGGTGATGGCGGGCGAGTACGCGGCGCCGCCCGCGCACGGCCCCAGCACGACCGAGATCTGCGGGATCACCCCGGACGCCCGTACGTTGCGGCGCACCAGCTCGGCGTAGAGCGCGAGCGAGGCGACACCCTCCTGGATGCGGGCGCCACCGCCGTCGTTGAGCCCGATGACCGGGCAGCCGGTCTTCAGGGCGAGGTCCATCAGCGCGATCGTCTTCTCGCCGAACGCCTCGCCCATGCTGCCGCCGAAGACCGTGGAGTCCTGCGCGAACACACAGACCGGACGGCCGTCGATCGTGCCGTGCCCGGTGACCACCCCGTCCCCGTACGGGCGAGGGGCGCCGTCCCCGGTGGGCCGGGCCCGCACGAACAGGCCGGTCTCGGTGAACGACCCCGGGTCGAGCAGCAGGTCGATGCGCTCCCGGGCACCGTACTCGCCGCGTCGCCGCGGCCCGCCCGGCGCCGTCGCCAGCTTCCTGCGGCCTTCCAGGCCGATGATGCGGTCGGATGCCGTGGACGTTCGGAATGTCGTCGCTTCTGGCGTCACTGCCACCTCCGAAGGGGCCTTCGAATATGGCAGCGCCGGAGGGGCGGACCGGGTCCATCACGGTCGCGTGTGGCCGAGGTGAGTCCCGAGGGGCCGGTGTTCGTGCGCGGGTGACAAGGGTCCGGTGGGAATCAGAGCCAGTCGCGCCGCTTGAAGATGACGTACAGGCTGACGCACACCACCGCCATCAGCAGCATCGCGAACGGGTAGCCCAGCACCCAGTGCAGCTCCGGCATGTGGGTGAAGTTCATGCCGTAGATGGTGCCGACCAGGGTCGGGGCGAAGAGGATGGCCGCCCACGCGGAGATCTTCTTGACCTCCTCGTTCTGCTCGAAGCCCGCCTCGGCCAGCGCCCTCATCTCGGCGTTCTGCTGCTGGGTGACCAGGGTGGCGTTGACCGCGAGGATGTCGGTGAGGGCCGAGCGGAAGCCGTCCACGCGCTCGCTGGTGTGGGTGACGTGGTCGGCGACGTCCCGCAGATAGCGCTGGAGCTCCTCGTCGGTGCCGTACTTGTCGAACCCGGCCATCAGCCCCCGCAGCATGCCCACCAGCGGGCGGGTCGCGCGCTGGAATTCGACCATTTCGCGGGAGAGTTCATAGATGCGGCGCGACACCGCGGGGTCGCCGCGGAACACCTCGGTCTCGATCTCGTCGATGTCGTTCTGCACGCCCGCCACGACCGGGGCGTAGCCGTCCACGGCCGCGTCCAGGATGGCGTACAGCACGGCCTCGGGCCCGAGGGCCAGCAGCTCGGGGGCCGCCTCCATCCGGGCGCGCACCGCGGACAGGTCCGGGGCGGCGCCGTGCCGGACGGTGATGACGAAGTCGGCGCCGACGAAGACGTGCAGCTCGCCGAAGTCCACCTCCTCGACCGCGTCGAGGTAGCGGGCCGCGCGCAGCACGACGAACAGCGTCTCGCCGTAGCGCTCCAGCTTGGGCCGCTGATGCGCCTCCATCGCGTCCTCGATGGCCAGCTTGTGCAGGTCGAATTCCTCGGCGAGCGACAGCAGCTCCGCCTCGGTCGGCCGGTAAAGACCGATCCACGCCATCGCGCCCGGCTCCTCGCGCAGCCGCCGGTAGGTGGCGGCCAGCCCGTCGGGCGTGCCGACCCGGCGGCCGTCGCGGTAGACGGCCGCGTCCACCACGCTCTGCTCGTCGGCGACCGGCGTGCCGTCGACCGCGCCGGGCGCGGGCCCGGTGGACGCCGGGCCCGCCGCCCCGGCTCCGGCACGCGGGCCGTGGCCCGCCGCGCGCGACGCCGCGGGCCGCAGCCAGGGGTACTTCTTCAGCGGGCGCGGGGTGTGGGAACGGCGCTCGGACATGAGGGGTCCTTTGACGAGTAGCAGGCGCCGGATGGCCGGCGCCGGGCCGCGCTGCGCTGTGCTCAGCGGGGCCGGGGCAGGGTGGCGGCTCGCGGCATGGGACTGGGAGGTTCGCTGGTCATCGCGTACACCTCACCTCCTCGTCGCGGCCCCTGAGCGCGGACCACTGGCCTCAGAGCAGGATATCCCCGGATATGCCCAGGCCGCGGCCGGGGGCGGCGGCGGAGGAGCGCCCGTCCCCGCACCTGGCGCGCCCACCGCCGGTTGCCTACGATTGTTGGCATGGACGAACCCGGGCGGCGCCTCTCGGGCGCCCGGAGCTCCGACCGCGCCCGCGCCGCCATCCTCCGCGCCGCCCGCGCCCGCTTCGCCCGGCACGGCTACGAGTGCACCACGATCCGCGGCGTCGCCGCCGACGCGGCCATCGACGCCTCGATGGTCATGCGCTACTTCGGCAGCAAGGAGAACCTCTTCGACGCGGCCCTCACCATCGACCTGCGGCTGCCCGACCTCGGCGCCGTGGCCCGCGCCGACCTCGCACACGTCCTCGTACGCCACTTCCTCGACCGCTGGGAGGGCGACCCCGCTGACGACGCCCTGCTCCTGCTGCTGCGCTCCGCCGTCACCCACGAGCGGGCCGCCGAGCGGCTGCGCGAGATCTTCGCCCGGCAGGTCGCGCCCGCCCTCGGCGAGGCCGTCGAGCCGCGCCGCGCGGCCCTGGTCTCCGCCCAGCTCCTCGGCCTGGCCCTCACCCGCTACCTGCTGCGCGCCCCGGGCGTGACCGCCCTGACGCCGGACGAGGTAGTAGAGCTGTACGCCCCGGCCCTGGCCGCGACCCTGGCGTAGCCCCGCCGCCCCCGACACGCCGCCGCCCATGAACCCCCCGCCGCCCACCCACGCCGCCGCCCCTGCGCGCGATGCCGGGCCCGCCGTCGGTGGCCGGGAGGGGGCACCGGAGGGGCGGCGTGGACGCGCGCTACGGGAGCAGGCCCGCGCGGCGGGCCTCGACCACGGCGTGGAGGCGGGTGCGCGCCCCCAACTTGCGCATGCACGACCGCAGATAACTCTTCACCGTTTCCGGCCGCAGCCCCAGCCGGTCGGCCGCCGCCGAGTTCGTCGCGCCCGCGGCCACGCAGGCCAGGACGTCCACCTCACGCGGGGACAGCCGCACGTGCCCGCGGGACGCGGCGGCGCGGCCGCCGCCCGACTGGGCGCGGGCCAGGCGGCCGCAGGCGGTCAGGATCTCCTCCCGCAGCTCGGGGTCGGCCACCCGGTGGGCCAGGGTCCGCAGGTCCACATGGGCCTGGCGGACCTCCTCCCAGACCGCGGGGTCGGTCCCGGCCTCCGGTCCCGGTCCCGGCTCCGGCACCTCCCGCCGCGCGACCGTCATCAGCCGCCGCGCCTCGTCCTGCACGGCGAGCGCCTGCTCCAGCTCGCGGGCGGTCTCCACTGCCGCGCTCAGGGCGCGGTCGCCGAGGATCAGCGGCTGCCGCAGCGCGCCGTACAGCACGCCGCGCATCCGGCCCCGGACGATCACCGGGACGGCCATCATCGAGCGCAGCCCCTCGGCGCCGACCACGCCGTCGTACTCATGGCTGATCGCGCGCGAGACCGGATAGTCGATCACCGATATCGGCCGGGAGACGGACAGGACCTTGCCGCCGAGCCCGTTGCCCGCCGTGATGGCGAGCCCGCGCAGGACGTCCGTCGTGGTTCCGGTGAGTTCGGAGATGCGGAACTGCTGCGCGTCGGAGAACAGTCCGCCGAAGGCGACGGGCAGCCCGCCGCGTCGGCGCATCCGCAGCAGGGCCGTCCGTACGTCGACGGCACGCTCCGATTCCGCCACGGTCGCCTCCCCGAAACGCCACCACCCCTGTCCGGGGGTGGTGAGACACAGATCACCCGTCGCACGATGCTAGCGAGCGGCACGTCCAATCAGGAGGACGAAGTGACAGCAATGAGTCCGTCTCACGAATTCCGCGTGGCACGGGACTTCCTTCTCGACCGCCGGGAGGACTACGCGGCGGCGTACGAAGGATTCAGCTGGCCCCGCCCGGAGCGATTCAACTGGGCGCTGGACTGGTTCGACCGGATCGCGGAGGGGAACGCACGCACCGCGCTGCACATCGTGGAGGAGGACGGCCGGGAGATCCGGCTGAGCTTCGACGCGATGCGCCGCCGCTCCGACCGCGCCGCCACCTGGCTGCGCGCGCGGGGCGTGGCGGCGGGGGACCGCATCGTGGTCATGCTCGGCAACCAGCGGGAGCTGTGGGAGACGGCGCTGGCGGCGATGAAGCTGCGTGCCGTCGTCATCCCCGCGACCCCGCTGCTCGGCCCGCTCGACCTGGCGGACCGCATCGGCCGCGGCCGGGCGAAGCACGTCATCGTGCGGGCGGAGGACACCGGCAAGTTCGCCGAGGTGGCGGGCGACTACACCCGCATCGCGGTGGGCGGCACACCTGCCGGGGCCGGGGACGGCTGGCTGGCGTACGAGGACGCCGGGACGGACCAGGTGCCGGACGAGGCGCCGGACGAGGCCACGGCCGCGGCGGAGCCCTTCGTACCGGACGGCCCGACCCTCGCCACCGACCCCCTCATGCTCTACTTCACCTCCGGCACCACCGCACAGCCCAAGCTCGTGCAGCACACTCACACCTCGTACCCCATCGGCCATCTGTCGACGATGTACTGGATCGGGGTCAGGCCCGGGGACGTCCACCTCAACATCTCCTCCCCGGGCTGGGCCAAGCACGCCTGGTCCAACCTCTTCGCCCCCTGGAACGCCGAGGCGACCGTCTTCATCCACAACTACACCCGCTTCGACGCCGCCCGCCTCATGGCCGAGATGGACCGCTGCGGCGTCACCACCTTCTGCGCCCCGCCCACCGTCTGGCGCATGCTCATCCAGGCCGACCTGACCCAGCTGCGGCAGCCGCCCCGGGAGGCCGTCGCCGCCGGTGAGCCGCTGAACCCGGAGGTCATCGAGCACGTCCGGCGGGCGTGGGGCGTGACGATCCGGGACGGTTTCGGCCAGACCGAGACCGCCGTCCAGGTCGCCAACACCCCGGGCCAGCCGCTCAAGACCGGCTCGATGGGCCGTCCGACCCCCGGCTTCGGCGTCGTCCTCCTCGACGCGGTCACCGGCGAACCGGGCGACGAGGGCGAGATCTGCCTCGACCTGACCGGGCGCCACGGCCGTCCCGTCGGCCTGATGACGGGGTACGAGGGCGACGAGGAGCGCACCGCCGAGGCCACCGCGGGCGGCTACTACCGCACCGGCGACATCGGGTCGCGCGACGCGGACGGCTACATCACCTACATCGGGCGCGCCGACGACGTGTTCAAGGCGTCCGACTACAAGATCTCGCCGTTCGAGCTGGAGAGCGCCCTGCTGGAGCACGAGGCGGTCGCCGAGGCCGCCGTCGTCCCGGCGCCCGATCCGGTGCGGCTGGCCGTACCGAAGGCGTACATCGTGCTGGCCGAGGGCTGGGAGCCGGGGCCGGAGACGGCCAAGGTGCTGTTCGCGCACTCCAGGGCGGTGCTGGCGCCGTACAAGCGGGTGCGGCGGCTGGAGTTCGCGGAGCTGCCCAAGACGGTGTCGGGCAAGATTCGCCGGATCGAACTACGGGAACGGACGGCGGCTGGAGGCGGCGTCGAGTTTCATGAGGGAACCTCATGAACGGCACCACGCTGTGATGTGACCGCAAGGAGACACCATGACCGACCCGATCTCCGACGCCCCGCCCCCGGCACCGGCCGCCCTCTCCTACGCCAGCGGCACCGGGGACCTGCCGCTGCTCGGCGACACCATCGGCGCCCATCTCGCCCGCGCCGTCCAGCGCCACGGCGATCGCGAGGCGCTGGTCGACGTCCCCTCCGGCCGACGCTGGACGTACGCCGAGTTCGGCCTGTCGGTCGAGGCGGTCGCGCTCGGGCTGATGGCCAAGGGGGTCGGCAAGGGCGACCGGGTCGGCATCTGGGCCGTCAACTGCCCCGAATGGGTGCTGGTGCAGTACGCCACGGCCCGCATCGGCGCCGTCATGGTGAACGTCAACCCCGCCTACCGCGTCCACGAGCTGCGCTATGTGCTGCGGCAGGCCGGGGTGTCGGTCCTGGTCTCGTCCACCGAGCACAAGGACAGCGACTACCGCCGCATGGTCGAACAGGTGCGCGCCGAATGCCCCGCCCTGCGCGACGTCGTCTACATCGGCGACCGCACCTGGGACGGGCTGGTGCGCGCCGGGGAAGGCGTGCCGAAGGAGAAGCTAGCCGCGCGCGAGGCCCGACTGTCCTGCGACGACCCGGTCAACATCCAGTACACCTCGGGCACCACGGGCTTCCCCAAGGGCGCCACCCTCTCCCACCACAACATCCTCAACAACGGCTACTTCGTGGGGGAGACGGTCGGCTACACCGAGCACGACCGGATCTGTCTGCCGGTCCCGCTGTACCACTGCTTCGGCATGGTCATGGGGGCGCTGGCCGCCACCACCCACGGCGCCTGCCTCGTCCTCCCCGCCCCCACCTTCGAACCGGCCGCCACCCTGTCCGCCGTCGAACAGGAGCGCTGCACCTCGCTGTACGGCGTCCCCACCATGTTCATCGCCGAACTGGCCCTGCCCGACTTCGCCTCCTACGACCTCTCCTCGCTGCGCACCGGGATCATGGCCGGATCGCCCTGCCCGGTGGAGGTGATGCGGCGGGTGGTCGCCGAGATGCACATGGCCGAGGTGTCCATCTGCTACGGCATGACCGAGACCTCCCCGGTCTCCACCCAGACCCGCCGCGACGACGACCTCGAACACCGCACCGGCACGGTCGGCCGCGTGCTGCCGTACGTCGAGGTCAAGGTCATGGACCCGGCCACCGGGCTGACCGTCCCCCGCGGCACCCGGGGCGAACTGTGCACCCGCGGCTACTCGGTGATGCTCGGCTACTGGGAGGAACCGGAGCTGACGGCCGAGGCCATCGACCGGGCGGGCTGGATGCACACCGGGGACCTCGCGGTGATGGACGACGACGGCTACGTCCAGATCGTCGGCCGCATCAAGGACATGATCATCCGGGGCGGGGAGAACGTGTATCCGCGGGAGATCGAGGAGTTCCTGCACACCCACCCCAAGATCGCCGATGTGCAGGTGGTGGGCGTCCCCGACGAGAAGTACGGCGAGGAGATCCTGGCCTGTGTGATCCTGCGCGAGGGCGCGGGCACGCTCACCCGCGACGAACTGGCCCGCTTCTGCCGCGGCAGGCTGGCCGCCTTCAAGGTGCCGCGCCATCTGCGCGTCATGGACGCCTTCCCGATGACGGTCAGCGGCAAGATCCGCAAGGTCGAGCTGAGGGAGGCGGGCGCCCGCGCACTGGGGGCGGTCCCGGAGTCCCGCACCGACCCGGACCGCACCGAGGCACCCCAGCCCACGCGCTGAGCGTCTACCGCACCGCGTTCGGGAGGCAGCCCTTCACCCCGGACTCGGCGCCCCGGTTGAACGCCGATACCCGCTGCGAGGCGTTGCCGTGGTCGGAGGTGTTCGTCCACGGCGTCTCGTCGGCGAGCGCGGACAGCGCGTCGGACAGCTCGTCGATATCGCCGTCCTCGAAGGTGAGCGTGGTGTCGCGGGCCGCGCCGAAGAGGACGGCACCGGCCAGGCAGTCGGCCTGGAGTTCGCGGGCCAGGTCGACCAGCCCGGCGTCCAGCCGGTTCTGTACGGCGTGCCCCCACTCATGGGCGATGACCAGGTAGACCCAGGCGTCGCCCCGCTGGTGGCCCGCCCGCATCAGGTCCATGTCCCAGGCCACGTAGTCGCCGCCCGGGCAGTAGACGGCGTTGTTGTTCGGGAGCGGGGTGCCGCCGCAGGTGGGCGCTCCGCCGGTGGCGCCGTCGTACGCGCCCAGCACCCGGGGCGGGCGGTAGGTGCCGGTGAAGAACTCGTTCCAGTGGGTGGACCAGTAGGTGTTGGTGACGGACACCGCCGCGTCGATGTCCCCCTCCACGCTGTCGTCCACCGGGGTGTTCGGCGTGCTCGCGGGGCGGCTCGTCTCCGACGGCCGCGGCAGCCCGCTGTCGCCGCAGCCGGAGACCGTCAGCAGGGTCAGTGCGGTCAGGACGGTGAGGAGCGAGCGCGCCGCGATCCTCGGGCACCACGGAACAGCCATCGGATGCGGCCTCCGGCCGGTCGTGAAAGGTGGGGAGCGGTGCCTCAACCGAAGCGCCCCCTGGTCATGAGCGCAACCCCAGACCGGTGGTGAAGGAGCGCACCAACCCGGCCAGCGCACGCGGGCGCTCCAGCAGCATCGCGTGCGACGCGTCGAGCGCGTGCACCGCGATCCGGACGAGGCGGAACGGCCCTCGGCGGAGGGAGAATGGACGAGGCTCATGCGCGGGGCGGGCCACGGCGGATCAGGTTGTCCGCGGGGTCGTTGACGGGCTGTGGGGTGCCGGTGAGGTCCATGATGAAGAGCGGAATGTGCAGCGCGTCCGCGCGCGCCCGCGCCTCCCTCGCGTAGCCCGCCAGCGAGAAGAAGACGCTCATCGCGGACTCGTTGAGCCCGTTCAGCCACAGGCACTCGACCTCGCGCAGCCCGGTGGGGCGGGTGGTGGGGTCGACCTGGGCGACGACGCCCTTCCCGTACAGGTCCACCCCGGACGCCTCCGGGCCGTCCGGCCGCCGCAGACAGCCGAAGCCGAGCCACCGCAGATACTGGGCGGCGGCGGTGACCGCGTCCCGTGCGGTACGGATCGTCACCGGGCGGAACGCCGGGCGCGCCTCGGGCTCGGCCTCGTGAGTGCCGCCCGCGACCTCCGGCCCGGGCGCGACCGGGACCCGGACGACCGCACCGCAGCCGCAGCCGAACTCCGGCTGCGGCCAGTGGCCCTCGCGCCCGCAGGACGGGCAGTCCACCGTCACCCATATGTCCTGCCACGTGCGGTGCTCGATCTCCTCCGGCGTGCCGTCGCGCAGCACCGGAAGGGTGAGCGGCGCGCCGCACGAGCAGGGGAAGGTGGGCGGAGTGAACGACTGCTCGCGGCGGCACGCGGGGCAGCGCACCGGCACGCTCTCTGTCATCTGACGCTCCGTAGCGGATGTCTGCGGCAACCCGGCCATGCTCTACGAAGCGGGGGAGTGAGGAGGGGGACTTGGGCGTTCTGCCCGCCTCCAGTGGGACGGGAGGGTGAGGCCGGGCTGGACGCTTGGCGGAGGGAGGCCGGAGCCCGCGCCGGGCGAGGGCGGGGACACGCTCAAGGGCTGACGGAGGCGCGGCCGGGCGCAGTAGGTTGGCCCGGTGAGATTGAGGGTTGAGTTCACCACCGAGCCGTTCGACCTCGACGAGGTGCCGCCGCACGCCGTGGTCGCCCGGGAGGCGGTTCAGGGCGCGCCGCTGGACACCGTCGACGTCGGGCCGTTCGGCAACACCGCGGAGGGCCGGGCGGACGCCGTGCTGGCCGCCGTGGACGATCTGCTGCGCAGGTCCCTGGAGGCGGGCGCGACCCGGGTGTCGCTCCAGGTCAACGTCGTCGCGGAGCCCGACGCGTGACCGGCCCGGCGGACGATCCCTTCGTCTCGGCGGTCCGGCCGCTGGTCGACGCGATGGGCGGCGAACTGATCGCCCCGGACCGGGCCCGGGACGACGACGTGGTGCTGTCCTGGGAGGGGCGCGCGGTCGTCGCCGTACGCCTGCCCCACCTCGCGGCGTCCCTCGACCACATCCTCGCCGACCTCCAGCGCCGCCACGGCATGCCGCTGTCGGCCCTGGACCGCAAGACGAAGCAGGGCATCGTCCGCGCCCTCGAACAGCGCGGCGCGTTCACGGTGCGCCACGGCGTGGAGACGGTCGCGAGCGCCCTCGGCGTGAGCCGCTTCACCGTCTACAACTACCTCAATCGCGAGAAGCGTTCCGAGGACCTGACCTAGGCAGTTTCGTTTGGATCAGCAGGTCGTTGGTTCGGGTGTGCCGTTGACTGATGCGCAGTGGGCGCGGATCGAGCCGTTACTCCCGGACC
>NZ_JBIRQF010000034.1:0-58660 GCF_044333065.1 Streptomyces sp. NPDC021115 | reverse complement strand
CAGCCAGCGACTCGACAGTCGGGTAGTCGAACACCAACGTCGCCGGCAGCCGCAACCCCGTCGCCCCACTCAACCCATTACGCAGCTCCACCGCCGTCAACGAATCAAAACCCAGATCACGGAACGCCCTGCCGGGATCGATCGCCGCAGCGCCCTGATACCCGAGCACCACCGCCACCTGGCCCCGCACCAGGTCCAGCAACCTCTCCCGCTGCTCCACCTGGCCCAGCTCGCTCAGGCTCTCGCCGAGGTCACCCGCCACAGCCCGCCCGGCAGTACGACGACTCCGCACCAACCCACGCAGCAGAGGCGGCACCTCACCACCGGAACGGAAAACGGAAAGATCCAGCCGCACCGGCAACGCCACCGGCTCCCCAGCCCCCACAGCGGCATCGAACAGCGCCACCCCCTGCTCGGTGGACAACGGCGGGAAGCCCGAGCGATACATCCGCTCCCGATCGGCGGCGCTCAGCTCACCGAGCATGCCGTCGGCCTGCTCCCACGGCCCCCACACCAACGACATACCCGGCAACCCCTGGCCACGCCGATACTCCACCAACGCATCCAAGAACGCATTCCCCGCGGCGTAACTCCCCTGACCCGCACTACCAAACGTGCCCGCCGCCGAGGAGAACACCACGAACGCGGACAAGTCCATGCCCCGCGTCAACTCATGCAAATGCCATGCCGCATCCACCTTCGGACGCAACACCCCAGCCAACCGCTCCGGAGTCAGCGCGGGAATCACACCGTCATCGAGCACACCGGCCGCATGCACCACAGCCGAAATCTCCCGCCCGGACAGCACCTCCGCCAACGCATTCCGGTCGGCCACATCACACGCCACCACCTCAACCCGCGCGCCCAACCCCACCAACTCAGCCACAAGCTCCGCCGCACCCGGAGCATCGTTCCCCCGCCGGGACACCAGCAGCAGATCCCGCACGCCACGCTCGGCCACCAGATGCCGCGCCACCACCGCACCCAGACCGCCCGTACCACCCGTGACCAGCACCGCACCGGAGCCACCCCATACCCGCACCACAGAGTCGGACACACCCACCCGAGCCAACCGAGGCACCACCAACCGCCCCTCCCGCACCGCAACCTCGGGTTCCGCCACACTCAGCGCCTCCGCCAGCAACGCCCCCGAGCAATCCCCGCTCCCGAGATCCAGCAGACCAATCCGACCCGGATGCTCCGACTGCGCCGACCGCAGCAGGCCTCGCGCGGCCGCGACGGCTGGGTCGTCGATCGCACCTCGGAACACCACCACGAGCCGAGAATCGACGAACCGCTCCCCCTCCAGCCAGCGCTGTGTCAGATCCAGGGTCCGTGACACGGTGTCGTGGACCGTATCCACCATGCTCTCCGACCGGTCACCGGAGACAATCGCCAGCACCACTTCCGGCACCGCGCCCTCAGCAAGCGCGGCCAGATCCGGATACGCGCCTACGGTGATTCGTCCGCCCGCCAGTTCATCGGCCAGACCACCATCGGGGCCGACCACGGCCACCGGATCGGAAGGCGCACGACTCGGCGTGGCCGGGGCCCACTCGACCCGGAACAGCGAGTCCCGGTCGGGCACGGCCACCGCGTCCAGCTGCCCGGACGTGATCGAACGCACCAGCAGGCTGCCCACCGTGGCGACCGGCTGCCCGGCCACGTCGGCGATCGCGATGGCGATCTTGTCCGGCTCGGGGTGGGAGAGCCGGACCCGTACCGCCGTCGCTCCTGCGGCGTGCAGCGAGACCCCCTCCCATACGAACGGGAGCACGCCGTCTTCGATGGTCAAGGCCGTCGCGTGCAGCACCGCGTCCAGCAGGGCCGGGTGAAGGCCAAAGCCATTTGTCTCGACACCCTCGTTCAGGCCCGCCTCGCCCAGGCCCACCTCGGCGAACACGTCGTCGCCATGCCGCCAGGCCGCCCGCAGGCCCTGGAATACCGGGCCGTAGTCGAACCCGGACTCTGCCCGGGCCGTGTAGAAATTGTCGAGATCGATCGGCTCTGCGCCCGCCGGAGGCCACGCGGCGCCCTCAAGTCCGGGCGCCTCAAAACCAGCGGCCGCGTACTCGGCGGAGAGCGTGCCCGCAGCATGCTGCGTCCACGGCGCGGACGCACTTCCCGCCGCGCCTTCAGACCGGGCGTGGACGGTGACAGCGCGCCGGTCGTCGGCATCGGCGGCGCCCACGCGGACCTGGATCTGCACCGCGCCCCGCTCCGGCAGCACGAGCGGCGTGTCGAGGGTGAGTTCATCGATCCGGTCGCAGCCGAACTCGTCACCGGCCCGGATGGCCAACTCCACGAAAGCGGCTCCCGGCACCAGAATCCGGCCCATCACCGTATGGTCGGCCAGCCACGGATGCGAGGCCGCCGACAGGCGACCGGCGAACACTGCGCCATCCGAGTCCGCCAAGGGAACGGACGCACCCAGCAACGGGTGATGGGCCGAGGTCAGCCCCAGGCCCGTGGCGTCCCGGATCGCCGTCGGTGCTGAAGGCCAGTACCGACGGTGCTGGAACGCGTAGGTGGGCAGCTCGACCCGGCGCGCGCCCGTGCCCGCGAAGTACGCCCGCCAGTCGACGGGCACACCCCTCACGTACATCTGCGCCAATGCGCTGACGGCCGCGGTCTCCTCCGGCCAGTCCTTGCGCAGCGCCGGGATGGCGACGGTGTCGTCCGGAGCCGAGTCCCGGACCAGCGCGGAGAGCACCCCGTCCGGGCCGAGTTCCAGGAAGGTCCGTACCCCCTCGTCGGACAGGGTCCGGATCCCGTCGGCGAACCGTACGGTCTCACGGACGTGACGTACCCAGTACTCCGGCGAGCACAGCTCCGAAGCGTCTGCCAGCCGTCCGGTCAGGTTCGACACCACCGGCATCGTGGGCTCGTGGAAGGCGAGTTCCCCGACCACCGTACGGAACTCGTCCAGCATCGGGTCCATCAACGGCGAATGAAACGCGTGCGAGACCCGCAAACGGCTCGTCCTACGATCCTTGAAACACCCGGCGATCTCCAGCACCGCCGATTCCTCACCGGACAACACCACCGACGACGGCCCGTTCACCGCCGCGACCGACACCCGGTCCGACACCAGCGGCCGCACCTCGTCCTCGGTCGCCTCGACCGCCACCATCGCCCCGCCATCGGGCGGCAGCGCCTGCATCAGCCGACCCCGCGCCGACACCAGCCGACACGCGTCCTCCAACGACAGCACACCCGCCACATGCGCCGCCGCCACCTCACCAAGCGAATGCCCCGCCACGAAGTCCGGCCGCACACCAAACGACTCGACCAACCGGAACAGCGCCACCTCAACCGCGAACAGGGCGGGCTGGGCCCACCCGGTACCGTTCAAGGCCTCCGCATCAGCACCCCACATCACTCCCCGCACCAAATCGCCAAGGTGCGCCAACACCTCATCCAACGCCTCCGCGAACACCGGAAACCGGCCATACAACTCCCGACCCATCCCCAACCGCTGCGCACCCTGCCCCGAGAACACCACAGCCAACGGCCCGTCCCCGACAACACCACGCGCCACCTCATACACACCATCCACAACCGCACCCGCACCCGCCAGCAGCACCGCCCGGTGCTCAAACGCCGACCGGCCCGTCGCCAGCGAGAACCCGACATCCAACGGGCCACTACCATCTGTAGCCGACGTAAGCCGTTCCAACTGGGCGTCCAAAGCCACGGCCGTCCGCCCCGACACCACCCACGGCACGATGCCGGGCACCACCGACGGTTCCTCGACCCGCTGCTCCAGCGACGGCGCCTGCTCCAGAATCACGTGGGCGTTGGTGCCGCTGACGCCGAAAGACGAGACGCCCGCCCGGCGCGGATGTTCCGAATCCGGCCAGGCGGTGGTGTCCCGCACCAGCTCGACATCGCCCGCCGTCCAGTCGACGTGCGACGACGGAGCATCCACGTGCAGGGTGCGCGGCAGGACCCCGTGCCGCATCGCCATCACCGTCTTGATCACACCCGCGACACCCGCCGCAGCCTGCGTATGACCAATATTCGACTTCACCGACCCCAACAGCAACGGACGCTCGACATCCCGACCCTGGCCATACGTGGCCAGCAGCGCCTGTGCTTCGATCGGGTCGCCGAGCGTCGTCCCCGTCCCGTGCGCCTCCACCGCATCCACATCCACCGGGGAGATCCCGCCACTGGCCAGCGCCTGCCGGATCACCCGCTGCTGCGAAGGACCATTCGGCGCGGTCAACCCATTCGACGCACCATCCTGATTCACCGCACTACCCCGCACCACCGCCAGCACAGAGTGCCCGTTCCGCTCAGCATCGGACAACCGCTCCAACACCAGCATGCCGACACCCTCACCCCAGCCCACACCATCAGCCGAATCCGAGAACGCCTTGCACCGGCCATCAGGGGACAGCCCGCCCTGCCGCGAGAACTCCACAAACGTCGTCGGCGTCGACATCACCGTCACACCACCGGCCAACGCCAGCGAACACTCACCCGCACGCAACGCCTGCGCCGCCAGATGCATCGCCACCAACGACGACGAACACGCCGTATCCACCGTCACCGTCGGACCCTCCAGCCCGAGGGTGTACGAGACGCGGCCCGACGCCACGCTCGGGGCACTGCCGTTGCCCCGGAACGCCTCGAACTCGTCGCCGGTGAGCAGGGTCCGGTAGTCGTTGTACATGACCCCGGCGAACACGCCGGTCCGGCTGCCGCGCAGCGACACCGGATCGATGCCCGTGTGCTCGATCGCCTCCCACACCGTCTCCAGCAGCAGCCGCTGCTGCGCGTCGGTCGCCAGGGCCTCGCGCGGGCTCATCCCGAAGAAATCGGAGTCGAACTGCGCAGCCTCGTGCAGGAAGCCACCGGCACGGGTCGACGAGGTCCCGGGGCGCTCGGGGTCCGGGTGGTAGAGCCCGTCCGAATCCCAGCCCCGGTCCGTCGGGAATTCCGACACCGCGTCCACGCCCGCGGTCACCAGATCCCACAGCTGATCGGGCGACGCCACCCCGCCCGGGTAGCGGCATGCCATGCCCACGATCACCACCGGGTCGTCGGCGACCGGCACCGGCGCGCCCACCGGGGCATCTGCCACCGCCTCGACGGGCCCGGCGAAGAGCTCCTGGCTCAGGTGGTCGGCAAGTGCCTTCGGCGTCGGGTAGTCGAACACCAGGGTTGCCGGGAGTCGCAGTTCGGTCGCCGCGCTCAGCCCGTTGCGCAACTCGACGGCCGTAAGCGAGTCGAAGCCCAGATCGCGGAACGCCCGCACCGGATCGACCGTTGCCGGGCTTTCGTGGCCGAGCACCAGCGCGACCTGGCCGCGGACCAGCTCCAGCAGCGCCGCGTCACGGTCCGGACGGCTCAGTCCGGCCAGCCGGTCGGCCAGGCCGCCACCGTCACCATCACCGTCACCAACGTTCACGGTCGGGCTGGTAGCGCGGCGGATCGGGGTGCGTACCAGGCCCCGCAGCACCGGTTGGACCTCCCCGCGCGCACGCAGGGTGGGCAGGTCCAGTCGGATCGGGAGCACCGCGGACCGGCCGGTGGCCAGCGCGGCGTCGAACAGGGCCACGCCCTGTCCGGTGGTCAGGGGCGGGAAACCCGAGCGGCTCAGGCGGGCCTTGTCGATCTCGGTCAGACCGCTGGTCATCCCGCTGCCGTCGGCCTGGGCCCATGGGCCCCACGCCAGCGACACCCCGGGCAGCCCGAGGCTCCGGCGGTGCTCGGCCAGGGCGTCGAGGAAAGCGTTCGCGGCGGCGTAGTTGGCCTGCCCCGGCCCGCCCAGGGTACCGGCGGCGGAGGAGAACATCACGAAGGCCGACAGGTCCAGGCCCAGGTCACGCGTCAGTTCGTGCAGATGCCAGGCCGCGTCCACCTTCGGCCGCAGCACGGCGTCGACGCGTTCCTCGGTGAGGGCGCCGACCACGCCATCGTCGAGCACCCCGGCGGTGTGCACCACGGCGGATACGTCGTGCCGGGTCAGCAGCTCCGCGAGGGCGGGGCGGTCGGCGACGTCGCAGGCCACGGTACGTACCCGCGCGCCGAGCCCGGTCAGCTCGGCGGCGAGGGCCCCGGCGCCGGGAGCCTCGGCCCCACGTCGCGACGCGAGCAGCAGGTCCCGTACACCGTGTTCGGTCACGAGGTGACGGGCCAGCACCGCGCCCAGGCCGCCGGTACCACCGGTGATCAGGACCGTTCCGGCTTCGTCCCAGGCGGGGTCCTCGGTTCCGTGTGGCACCCGGGACAGCCGGGCGGCGAGGATCTGCCCGTCGCGGATGAGGATTTCCGGTTCCGGCACGGTCAGCGCGCGCGACAGCAGTGCCCCCGGCACCGCGTCGTCGCCCGGGGCCTGGTCCAGGTGGAGCAGGGTGACACGGTCGGGGTGTTCGGCCTGCGCGGACCGCAGCAGGCCCCACGCCGCTGCCGCAGCGAGGCCACCGGGGGCCCGGGACACCAGGACCAGCCGGGAACCGGCGAACCGCTCGTCCGCCAGCCAGTGCTGTACGAGCCTCAGCGCCCGCGCGACCGTGGCGTGGACAGCGTCTATCGTGTTCTGTCCGGGGACGGGCGCGAGCTCGGCCAGCACCACGTCCGGGACCGGGTGCTCCACGAGTGCGTCCAGGTCCGCGTGTACCTCGACCACCGCGTCGCCCTGCGGCAGAGCGTCGGTCAGACCGTGACCGGCAGGATTCGGCTGTGCGCCGGGCCCCAGGGGGTCATCCGGCCGGATGACAGCGACGGAGCCCGCCTGGACCGCGCCAGCCCCTGCCCGTACGGGCGTCCAGTCGAGGCCGAACAGCGAATTCGCGTCCACGGCCGTCGGGCCGTCGCCCAGCCGACCGTCCGGGACCGGGCGAGTGACGAAGGAGTCAACGGACGCGATCAGGCCACCGGCCGTGTCGGCGATGGCGATCGACACGGCGTCGTGCTCGATCCGCGACAGCCGGGCCCGCACCGTCGTCGCCCCGGACGCGTACAGCGACACGCCTTGCCAGGAGAAGGGGAGGCCGCCCTCGCTGATCGCGCCGAGATCGGCGAAGGACGAGGCGTGCTGCGCGGTGTCGAGAAGGGCGGGGTGGAGGCAGAACGCACCGGCATCCGCCAGGCCGCCCGTCTCGGCCTCCCGGGGGAGGGCGACCTCGGTGAACAGCTCGGTGCCCCGGCGCCAGGCCGCCCGCAGACCCTGGAACGCCGGGCCGTAGGTGAAGCCCAGGTCGGCGAGGTGCGCGTAGCAGTCGCCGAGCTCGATCGGCTCGGCGCCCGCAGGCGGCCACACCGTGGCGTCGAATACCGTTCCCGCCTCGGTCGTGCCGCCGCTCTGGCCGAGCAGGCCCGAGGCGTGCTCGGTCCACGGAGTGGCATCCGCCGCCGCTTCGGTCCGCGCGTGGACCGTGATGGCGCGGCGGCCGTCTCCGCGCTCGGCGCCCACTCGCACCTGGATCCGTACGGCACCCTGTTCGGGCAGCACCAGTGGCGCGGCCAGCGTGAGTTCATCGATCCGGTCGCAGCCGAACTCGTCGCCCGCGCGGATCGCCAACTCCAGGAAGGCCGTGCCCGGCACCAGGATGCGGCCGCGCACCACATGGTCGGCGAGCCAGGGATGGGACAGCACGGACAGGCGGCCGGTGAACACGGCGCCCGCGCCGTCAGCGAGTTCCACCGCCGCGCCCAGCAGCGGATGGTCCGCGGCGCCCAGCCCGAGCCCGGCGGCGTCCCGGACGCGCGCGGTGCCCGAGGGCCAGTACCGTCGGCGCTGGAACGCCGTGGTCGGCAGGTCCACGCGGCGCGCGCCCGTGCCCGCGAACAGTACGGACCAGTCGACCACCGTGGCGGTCACATGCAGCCGCGCCAGCCCCGTGACGAGGGCGAATTCCTCTCCGCGGTCCTTGCGCAGCGCCGGGATGGCGACGGCGTCGTCCGGAGCCGAGTCCCGGACCAGCGCCGAGAGCACCCCGTCCGGGCCGAGTTCCAGGAAGGTCCGTACCCCCTCGTCGGACAGGGTCCGGATCCCGTCGGCGAACCGTACGGTCTCACGGACGTGACGTACCCAGTACTCCGGCGAGCACAGCTCCGAAGCGTCTGCCAGCCGTCCGGTCAGGTTCGACACCACCGGCATCGTGGGCTCGTGGAAGGCGAGTTCCCCGACCACCGTACGGAACTCGTCCAGCATCGGGTCCATCAACGGCGAATGAAACGCGTGCGAGACCCGCAACCGGCTCGACTTCCGCCCCTGCTCCGCCAACCGCGCCGCAACCTCCGATACCGCATCCTCATCACCGGAGACGACCACCGACGACGGCCCGTTGACCGCCGCGATCGACACCCGACCGGACAGCAACGGCAGGACTTCATCCTCGGCGGCCTGCACCGCCACCATCGCACCACCGGCAGGCAGCGCCTGCATCAACCGAGCACGCGCGGACACCAAAGCACACGCGTCCTCCAACGGCAGCACACCCGCCACGTGTGCTGCCGCCACCTCACCGATCGAATGGCCAGCCACGAAGTCCGGACGCACCCCAAACGACTCGACCAGCCGGAACAACGCCACCTCGACCGCGAACAGGGCGGGCTGAGCCGACCCGGTGCTGTTCAGAGCCTCCGCGTCCTCGCCCCACATCACCCCCCGCACCGAGTCGTCCAGGTGCGCGAGTACGGCATCCAGCGCCTCCGCGAACACCGGGAACCGGCCATACAACTCCCGGCCCATCCCCAGCCGCTGCGCACCCTGCCCCGAGAACACCACAGCCAACGGCCCGTCGCCGACAACACCACGCGCCACCTCATACACACCATCCACACCGGCACCCGCACCCGCACCCGCACCCGCACCCGCACCCGCACCCGCCAGCAGCACCGCCCGGTGCTCAAACGCCGACCGGCCCGTCGCCAGCGAGAACCCCACATCCAACGGGGCACTGCCGTCCGCAGCGGACATGAGCCGGTCCAGCTGCTCTTCCAGAGCGACGGCCGTCCGTCCCGACACCACCCACGGCACGACGCCGGGCACCACCGACGGTTCCTCGACCCGCTCCTCCAGCGACGGCCCCTGCTCCAGAATCACGTGCGTGTTGGTGCCACTGATCCCGAACGACGACACTCCGGCTCGCCGGGGACGTCCCGTCTCCGGCCAGGCGGTGTGTTCCGCCAGCAACTGGACCGCACCGGCCGTCCAGTCCACGTTGGAGGAGGGCACCTCGGAGTGCAGGCTGCGCGGCAACTCCCCGTGCCGCAGGGCCATCACCGTCTTGACCAGGCCCGCCACCCCGGCGGCGCCCTGGGTGTGGCCGATGTTGGACTTCACCGACCCCAGCAGCAACGGGCGTTCGCGCTCCTGCCCGTACGTGGCCAGCAGGGCCTGCGCCTCGATGGGGTCGCCGAGCGTGGTGCCCGTGCCGTGCGCCTCCACCGCGTCCACCTGGTCCGCGGTGAGGTCGGCGCTGTCCAGGGCGGCCCGGATCACTCGCTGTTGCGCGGGGCCGTTCGGGGCGCTCAGGCCGTTGGAGGCGCCGTCCTGGTTGATCGCGGTGCCGCGCACCACGGCGAGCACGGGGTGTCCGTTGCGCCGGGCGTCCGACAGCCGCTCCAGGACCAGCACCCCCGCGCCCTCGCTCCAGCCGACTCCGTCGGCCGCGTCGGAGAAGGGCTTGCAGCGCCCGTCGGAGGCCAGCCCGCCCTGCGCGGTGAACGAGACGAAGATGCCGGGCGTGGACATCACCGTCGCACCACCGGCCAGCGCCAGAGTGCACTCGCCCGACCGCAGTGACTGCACCGCCCAGTGCAGCGCGACCAACGAGGACGAGCAGCCCGTGTCGACGGTGACGGCAGGGCCTTCGAGACCGAGTACGTACGACAGCCGCCCGGAGATGACGCCCGCCGCGTGGCCGGTGGTGGAGTAGATCTCCATGTCCTCGCGGGCTGCCGCGACCACCTTGCCGTAGTCCTGCCCGGTGGTTCCGGCGAACACCCCGGTCCGGCTGCCGCGCAGCCGCGTCGGCGCGATCCCGGCCCGTTCCAGCGCCTCCCAGGCCGTCTCCAGCAGCAGCCGCTGCTGCGGGTCCATCGCGACCGCCTCCCGCGGCGAGATGCCGAAGAAGGCGGGATCGAACTCCGTCGCGTGATCGAGGAAGCCGCCTTGGCGGGCGAGGCTGCGGCCGCGCCCGTCGCCGCCGAGCCTGGCCAGGTCCCAACCCCGGTCGGCCGGGAAGTCCGACATCACGTCCCGGCCCTCGACGACCAGTCGCCACAGATCTTCGGGCGAGGCCACGCCGCCCGGGAACCGGCAGCCGATGCCGACGATGGCGATCGGCTCGACCGCCGACTCGGTCAGCCGCTGGTTCTGCCGACGCAGCCGCTCGTTCTCCTTGAGGGAGGACCGGAGCGCTTCGATGTACTGGTTGGGAGTGTTCATGCACGCTCTCTCGGGTCGGGCGTGAGTCCGGCTCTGGCGCCGTGCGCCATGCCGTGCGTCATTCCGTGGTGTTCTCGGCCGCCAGCCGCAGCAGGCTCTCGCCGTCGAGGTCGTCAAGGTCGTCAAGGTCGTTTACGGGACCGCTCTGCGCGGGGGCCGCACGAGTGGTGTCGTCACCGCCGCTGTCCGCGAGTCGCAGCACCAGGTCCAGCAGTCCGGCCTTGCGCAGCCTGCTCGGCGGGATGGAAGCCAGGACCCGGCGGACCTCGGCCTCGGGGTCCTCGGCGGGCTCCCGCGTGCCGGGGAACAGCTCGGCCCCGATGTGCCCGGCGAGGGCGGTGGGGTTCGGGTAGTCGAAGACCAGCGCGGCGGGCAGGGGCAGCCCGGTCACCGCCTTGAGCCGGTTCCGCAGTTCCACCGCGCTCACCGAGTCGAAGCCGAGGTCGCGGAAGGCCCTGTCGGCCGGGACGGTGTCCGTCCCGGAGTGGCCGAGGGCCGCGGCCACCTCGGTCCGTACGGCGTCGAGCAGGACGCGGCGCCGTTCGGCGTCGGGCAGTTCGGCGAGGCGGCGCGGCAACGACGGCGTACCGTCGGGGGTTTCGTCCCCGGCGTCTCCGGCCTCCCCGGCCTTCCCCGCCTTCCCCGCGTTGTCGGCGGGCGCCGGTTCGCGGGCTTCCGGCAGGCCGGACAGCAGCGGGCTGGGACGGGACATGGTGAAGCTGGGGGCGAACTTGGCCCAATCCATCGCCGACACCGTCATGGTGGTCCGGTCCTCGTCAAGGACCCGCTGGAGCGCGGCGATGGCCTTGGGCGGCTCCATCGGAAGAACGCCGCGCTTCGCCAGCCGTTCCACCAGGCCGGGGTCGGTGGCCATACCTGCCTCGCCCCAGGCGCCCCAGGCGATCGACGTGGCGGTCAGGCCCCGGGCACGGCGGTGTTCGGCCAGCGCATCGAGGTAGGCGTTGCCCGCCGCGTAGCCGGGCTGTCCGCCGCTGCCCCAGGCCGAGGCGCCCGAGGAGAACAGCACGAACGCGTCCAGCCGGGCGTCCGTGGTCAGTTCGTGCAGGTTGAGCGCGGCGGTCAGCTTGGGCCGCATCAGCGCGTCCAGCCGGTCGGGGGTCAGCGACGCCGCTTCGCCGTCGCCGTCCGACACCCCGGCGGCGTGGATCACCGCGGACAGCGGGAATTGGGGGAACTCGGCGGGAATGGCCGACAGCACGGCGGAGAGCGCGTCGCGGTCGGCCGCGTCGCAGGCCACGACCGTCACCCGCGCGCCCATGCCCTCCAGTTCGGCACGGAGCCCGGTGACGCCCGGCGCGCCCGGGCCGCGGCGGCCGGCGAGCACGACATGCCCGGCGCCGCGCTCGACGGCCCACCGGGCGAGATGCGCGCCCAGACCGCCGGTGCCGCCCGTGATGAGCACGGTTCCGCGTGTACGCCACGGCCGCTCGGGCCGCGCGGGGGCGGGCTCGGCGTGGACCAGCCGGCGGCCGAAGGCGCCCGACGCGCGGACCGCGACCTGGTCCTCGCCGTCCAGGCCCGCCAGCACTCCGGCCAAGCGAGCGGCGGCGCGCTGGTCCAGCGTCTCCGGGAGGTCCACCAGGCCGCCCCACAGGCCCGGTTGTTCGAGCGCGACGACCCGGCCGAAGCCCCACAGCGCGCCCTGCACCGGGTGGCTGACCCGGTCGTCCCGCGCGGCCGAGACGGCGCCACGCGTGACGCACCACAGCGGCGCGCGCAGCCGCGCGTCGCCCAGCGCCTGGACCAGGGCAAGGGTCGCGGACAGTCCGCTCGGGACGGAGGTGAACCCGGAGTGCGGCCGCTCGGCGAGGCCCAGCAGCGAGATGACTCCGGTGAACTCCGTGGCGGGGTGAGGAGAGGTCTCACCGGCATGGGCCAGTCGGGCAGCCAACTGCTCGCGGTCGGTGTCCTCGGTGGACTCGATATCGATCCGCACCGCGTCCGGGCCCAGGGCGTCGAGCACCGCTTCGGCCCATGGGTCGCCCTCGCATTCGGCCGGGACCACCGCGAGCCACCTGCCGGTGAGCGGGGTGGTCGCGGGTTCCCGCAGCCGGGTCCAGTCGGTCCGGTAGCACCAGGCACCCACGGCCGACCGCCGCCGGTACTGCTCGCGCCACGCGGACAGCGCGGGCAGCACGGCGGAGAGGGAATCCTGACCGCCGCCGGCGTCGACGCCCAGTTCCGCGGAGAGCGCGTCGAGGTCGCCGCTCTCCACGAGGGTCCAGAAGGCGGCGTCCTCGCCGTCGGTGGCGCTTGCGCCGCCGACGGCCCGTGCACGCTCCGCTGTGGGCTCCGGCCAGTAACGCCGGTGCTGGAACGGGTAGGTGGGCAGGTCGACGGGACCGCCGCAACCGTCCGGAAACGCCGTACGCCAGTCAACCGGGAGCCCGCGCACCCAGCCCTCGGCGACCGAGGTCACGAAGCGCCGGGCGCCGCCGTCGTTCCGGCGGATCGAGCCGAGGACGACCGCCTCGTCGGCGCCCGCCGTCTCGCAGGTCTCCTCGATCGCGCCGGCCAGCAGCGGATGCGGGTTCGTCTCGACGAAGATCCGGTGGCCGTCGGCCAGCAGCGACCGGGTCGCCTGCTCCATGCGCACCATCTGCCGCAGGTTCGCGTACCAGTAGTCGGCGTCCAGCGTGGCCGTGTCCAACCGCTCACCGGTCACCGTGGAGTAGAAGGGCACCCGCGAGGACACCGGGCGCAGCGACGCCAGGACGGTCAGCAGTTCGTCCCGTACGGCTTCGGCCTGCGGTCCGTGGCCCGCGATGTCGGATCGCACCTTGCGGGCGCGCAGGCCCTGGGCCTCGCACTCCCGCATCAGCTCGTCCAGCGCCGCCGGATCTCCGGAGACCACCACCGACGAGGGCCCGTTCAGCACCGCCAGGGACAGCCTCCCCGGCCAGGATTCCAGCAGTGGGCTCACCCGCCCGGCGGGGGCGGCCACCGACATCAGGCCGCCGTGCCCGGCCAGCTTCAGCATCGTCCTGCTGCGCAGCGCGATGAGCGCGGCGGCGTCCTCGAGCGACAGGGCGCCGGCGATATGAGCCGCGGCGACCTCGCCCTGTGAATGCCCCACGACGGCACCGGGTTCGACGCCGTGGGAGCGCCACAGTTCGGCCAGCGCCACCATCGTCGCGAACAGCGCGGGCTGTACGACGTCGGCCCGTCCCAGCGCTTCGGGATCACCGGACCCGGTCAGCAGGTCGGTCAGCGACCAGTCGATGTGCGGGGCGAGTGCGTCGGCGCAGGCGGTCACGGTGTCCCGGAAGACGCGGGAGGCCACGAAGAGCTCCCGGCCCATGCCCCACCATTGCGAGCCCTGGCCCGGGAAGACGAACACCGGGCCGGTCTCGTTCTCCAGCACGGTCCCGCGCACCAGGCCGGAAGCGCTGCCCTGGGCCGCCAGTGTGTCGAGGGAGCGCAAGCGTTCGTCGCGGTTGTTCCCGACCACGACCGCGCGGTGGTCGAAGGCGGAGCGGGTGGTGGCCAGGGACCATCCCACCTCGGCGGGCGGGGACGTCGGGTTTTCCCGCGCGAACGCCCGCAACCGTGCGGCCTGTTCGCCGAGCGCCGTCGCGGACCGCGCCGAGAGCACCCACGGCACGGGGCCGTCGGTCTCGGGGGTGGGGTGTTCTTGGGTGTCGGGTGCCTCTTCCAGGACGGCGTGTGCGTTCGTTCCGCTGATGCCGAACGCCGAGACCCCGGCACGGCGCGGCCGGTCCGCACGGGGCCACTGCCGCTGCTCGGTGAGGAGTTCCACGGCGCCGGCGGACCAGTCCACCCGCGAGGACGGGGGGTCGGCGTGCAGGGTCCGGGGGAGCGTGCCGTGCCGCAGAGCCAGCACCGTCTTGATGACGCCCGCGACCCCGGCCGCGGCCTGGGTATGGCCGATGTTGGACTTGAGCGAGCTCAGCCACAGCGGCCGGTCCGCCGGCCGCTGTCGGCCGTAGGTGGCCAGCAGCGCTCCCGCCTCGATCGGGTCGCCGAGCCGGGTGCCGGTGCCGTGTGCCTCCACGGCGTCGATGTCCGCGCCGGACAGGCCCGCGTCGGCGAGCGCCTGGTGGATGACGCGCTGCTGGGAGGGGCCGTTGGGCGCGGTCAAGCCGTTCGACGCGCCGTCCTGGTTGACCGCGCTCCCCCGTACCACCGCAAGGATCCGGTGCCCGTTGCGCCGCGCGTCCGACAGGCGCTCGACCACCACCACTCCGACGCCTTCGGAGTATCCGGTGCCGTCCGCGTCGTCGGAGAACGCCTTGGCCCGGCCGTCGCGGGCGATCGCGCCCAGCCGGGAGATCCGGGCGAAGCTGGCCGAGTCGGTCATCACGGTCGCTCCGCCGACCAGGGCCAGCGAACACTCGCCCGCACGCAGCGCCCGCGTCGCCAGGTGCAGGGCGACCAGGGAAGAGGAGCACGCGGTGTCCACGGTGACGGCCGGGCCCTCGAACCCGAAGGTGTAGGAGAGGCGGCCGGAGAGCACGCTCGCCGCGAGTCCGGTGGCGGCGTGGGCCGCCACGTCCTCGCGGGATCCGGTCACCACGTGCGCGTAGTCCTGCCCGTTGCTGCCCACGAAGACCCCGGTGCGGCTGCCGCGCAGGGTACGCGGGTCGAGCCCTGAGCGTTCGACGGCCTCCCAGGACACTTCGAGCAGCAGCCGCTGCTGCGGATCCATGGTCACCGCCTCGCGCGGCGAGATCCCGAAGAACGCGGCGTCGAACTCGGCCGCGTCGTAGAGGAATCCGCCCTCGAAGCGCGCGCCGCTCCACGGCCCGTCGCCGTCGAAGGCGCCGAGGTCCCAGCCGCGGTCGGCGGGGAAGTCCGAGATCGCGTCCCGCCCCTCGGCCAGCAGCTCCCACAGCTGCTCGGGGGTGTTCACGCCGCCGGGCAGCCGACAGGCCATGCCCACGATCGCCAGCGGTTCGTCGGCGGCCCCGGCCGGCGCTGCGGGCGGGGCCGGTACGTCCGGGGCGGCCCGCTCACCGCCCAGTCCGGCCAGCAGATGTTCGGCCAGCAGCCGGGGGGTCGGGTAGTCGAATACGACGCCGGTGGGCAGCGCCAGCCCCGTCTCGGCCGCGAGTTGGTTGCGCAGCTCCACCGCGGTCAGGGAATTGAATCCGGAGTCCCGGAAGGCTCTGTCCGCGTGCACCAGGTGCGTCGCGTTCGCGGACGCGTGCCCGAGCACCGCGACCGCGCGCTCCCGTACCGTCTCCAGCACCCGCGCGGCCCGCTCGCCCGCCGGGAGGTCGCGCAGCCGCTCGCGCAGCCGCGGCGCCGGTGCGCTGTCCTCGCGGGGCGCGCGCCGCGCGTACGGCAGTTCTTCCAGCAGCGGGGTTCGGCGCAGGCCGGAGGGCGGGGCCTGCGACGCGAAGTGCTGAAGGTCGGCGACCACCAGCGTCGGATGCGGTTCGGTGACCGCCTCGGACAGCGCCGAGACCGCGAGCCGCGGATCCAGCCTTGCGAGCGCGACGCTGCCGGCTGCTCCGGAACCCGGTCGGGCCGCCATGCCGGCGCCGCCCCAGCCTCCCCAGGCGATCGAGGTCGCGGGCAGGCCCCGCGCGTGCCGACGCTGCGCCAGCGCGTCCAGCGAGGCGTTGGCGGCCGCGTAATTGGCCTGTCCGGGATTGCCCACGACCGACGACACGGAGGAGAACAGGACGAACGCCGACAGGTCCGCGTCACGCGTGAGCTCGTCGAGCAGGAGGGCCGACGCGACCTTGGCGCGGAACACCGTGGCGAACCGGTCCGGGGTCAGCCGGTCGAGTACGCCGTCGTCCAGCACACCCGCCGCGTGCACCACCCCGGTCAGCGGCCGGTCGGCCGGGATGTCCGCCAGTACGGCCTCCAGCCCCGCCCGGTCCGCGGCGTCGCAGGCGGCGATGGTGACGTCCGCGCCGAGCTCGGTCAGCTCCCGGCGCAGGTCCGCCGCGCCCGAGGCGGCGGGTCCGCTCCGGCTGACGAGCAGCAGGCGCGGTCCGCCGCCCCCGGCCGGTCCGCGTCCGGCCGGTCCGCAGGTGGCCGACCCGCGTTGGGCGAGCGCGCGCGCCACGTGCGCGCCGAGCGCACCGGTCCCGCCGGTGATCAGCACGGTGCCGGACGGCTCCCACTCCGCCGCGGGGCGCGGGGCCGGGGCGGGCACCAGCCTGCGTACGTACGTACCGGACGGCCGTACGGCGACCTGGTCCTCGCCGTCCCGGCCCGCCAGTACAGCGGCGAAGGCGGCGGCCGAGTGCTCGTTCAGCTCGGTGGGCAGGTCGATCAGGCCGCCCCAGCGGTCCGGGTACTCCAGCGCGGCCACGCGTCCCAGTCCCCACACCGCCGCCTGCGCCGGGTCGGCCGGGTGCTCGGCGTCCTTCACGGCCACCGCGCCGCGCGTGACGCACCACAACGGGCAGTGCAGTCCGGCGTCGCCCAGCGCCTGCACCAGCGCGGTCGTGCGGATGAGCCCGGCGGGTACACCCGTGTCGTCCGCTGATTCGTCCGCTGCCAGCAGGGAGAGCACCCCGGCCACGGACGGGAGACCGTCGGCCGCGGTGGTGAGGCGTTCGACGAGGGCGGTACGGCCGGCGTCCCCGGCTTCCCCGGCTTCCCCGGCTTCCCGGGCTTCGACGCGGACGGCATCCGGTCCCAGGGCCTGGGCGACGGCAGAGATCCAGTCCTCGTCCGGCCCGCCCGGCGGGGTGACGACCAGCCAGGTACCTGATGCCTTCCCGGGCGGGAAGCTCCGCCGCCGCCAGGTCTCGCGGTGGCGCCACGAGTCCACGGTGGACCTCTCGCGGTGGCGGGTCCGCCACGAGGACAGGGCGGGCAGTACGACGCGCAGCACCGCGGCGTCGGCGTCCAGGTTCGTCGCCAGCGATTCGACGTCCTCCCGCTCCACCGACGCCCAGAACTCCGTCTCGGCGTCGCCGCCGTCCCGGGTGGGTGTGTCCGCGACCGGCGGCGCGAACCGCTCGTGCTGGAACGGGTAGGTGGGTACGTCGACCCGGTGCGCGCCGGTGTCCGCGAACAGCTCGGGCCAGTCGACGGCCACACCCGATACGTGGAGCCGCGCCAGCGCGGTCACGGCCGCGAGCTCTTCGCCGATGTCCTCGCGCAGCAACGGAACGACGACGGCGTCGGGTGCCAGGGACTCCTGGGCCATGGCCGTGAGGACGCCGTTCGGTCCCAGCTCCAGCCAGGCACCGGCGCCCTCGGAGGCGATCGCGCGCACGCCGTCGGCGAACCGTACGGTCTCGCGGACGTGGCGCACCCAGTAGTCGGGCGAGCCCAGCTCACCGGCCGTCGCGAGCCTCCCCGTCACATTCGACACGACCGGGATGCGCGGCTCATGGAACGTGAGCCCGCCGACAGCCGCACGGAACTCCTCCAGAATCGGGTCCATCAGCGGCGAATGAAACGCATGGCTGACAGCCAAGCTCCTCGTCCGACGGCCCTCCAACCGCGCGACGATCTCCTCGACCGCTGTCCCCTCGCCGGACAGCACCACCGACGACGGCCCGTTCACCGCCGCCACCGACACCTCACCGGACAGCAACGGCCGGACCTCGTCCTCAGCCGCCTCGACGGCCACCATCGACCCACCGCCGGGCAGGCCCTGCATCAGCCGAGCCCTGGCCGCCACCAGCACACAGGCGTCCGGAAGGGACAGCACTCCCGCGACGTGAGCAGCCGCGATCTCACCGATCGAGTGCCCGGCCAGGTAGTCGGCCTTCAGGCCCCATGTCTCCGCGAGGCGGAACAGGGCCACTTCGATGGCGAACAGGGCGGGTTGGGCGAAGCCGGTGCGGTTCAGCCGCTCGGCGTCGTCGCCCCAGATCACTTCGCGGAGGAGACCGGTGGTGCCGGGCGGTGGCAGGTGCTCGGACAGTTCCGCGAGTACCGCGTCGAATGCTTCCGCGAAGGCCGGGAAGCGCGCGTGCAGTTCGCGGCCCATGCCGATCCGCTGGCTGCCCTGTCCCGAGAACAGCACCGCCAGTGGCCGTTCGGCCGCGACGCCCCTGGCGAGTTCCGGTGCGCCCTCGGCAGAGCCCAGGAGCACGGCGCGGTGCTCGAAGACCGACCGGCCCTTCGCCAGGGAGAATCCGGTGTCGACCGGGGAAACCGGCCCGCCCGGCAGGGACCGCACCCGGAGGAGATTCTCGTCGAGGGCGGCGCCGGTCCTGGCGGAGACCACCCAGGGCACCGCGTCCGGCACGACCCGCACCGGGTCGGCGTCGCTCTCCGGCGCCCGCAGGCCCTCGGGGACCTCGGGTGTCTCGGGGGCCTGTTCCAGGACGACATGGGCGTTCGTACCGCTGATCCCGAACGACGACACCCCCGCACACCGGGCCCGGCCGGTCTCCGGCCACGCGATGGTCTCGCGCAGCAGCTCGACCCGGCCGGCGGACCAGTCCACCCTCGACGAGGGCGTTCCGGCGTGCAGCGTACGAGGCAGCGTGGCGTGGCGCATCGCCTGCACCATCTTGATGACCCCGGCGACTCCGGCGGCCGCCTGCGTGTGGCCGATGTTCGACTTGAGGGAGCCCAGCCACAGCGGGCGGTCCGGCTCCCGGCCCTGGCCGTACGTGGCGAGCAGCGCCTGCGCCTCGATGGGGTCCCCGAGCCGGGTTCCGGTGCCGTGCGCCTCGACCGCGTCCACATCGGAGGTGGTCAGCGCGGCGTTCTCCAGTGCCTGCCGGATGACCCGCTCCTGCGCCGTTCCGTTCGGCGCCGTCAGGCCGTTCGAGGCGCCGTCGGAGTTCACCGCGCTGCCGCGCACCACCGCGAGTACGGGATGACCGTGCCGCCGCGCGTCCGACAGCCGTTCGACGACGAGCACCCCGACGCCCTCGGACCAGCCGGTGCCGTCCGCCTGCTCGGAGAACGCCTTGCACCGCCCGTCCGGGGCCAGCCCGCCCTGCCTGCCGAACTCCGGGAAGATCGCCGGGTCCGACAGCACCGTGACCCCACCGACGACGGCGAGCGAGGACTCCCCGCCGCGCAGTGACCGCACCGCCATGTGCAGCGCGACCAGCGAGGACGAGCACGCTGTGTCCACCGTGACGGCCGGGCCCTCCAGGCCCAGGGTGTAGGCGAGGCGGCCGGACAGCACGCTGGCCGCGGTACCGGTCATCACGTGGCCCTGCTGGTCGTCGCCGTCCGCGTCCGGTGGCTGCCGGTAACCCCAGTGGTAGGTGCCGACGTACACGCCGGAGCGGCTGCCGCGCAGGGTCAGCGGGTCGATCCCGGCCCGTTCCAGCGCCTCCCAGGACACCTCCAGCAGCAGCCTCTGCTGCGGGTCCATCGCCGCGGCCTCGCGCGGGGAGATGCCGAAGAAGCCCGGGTCGAACTCGGTCGCCCCGGCCAGGAATCCGCCCTCGTGGGTGGGGCTGCCGCCCGGGCCGTCGCCGTGCAGAGCGCCCAGGTCCCAGCCGCGGTCGGTGGGAAACCCCGTGATGGCGTCCCCGTCGGCGCGGACCAGCTCCCACAGCTCCTCAGGGGAGCCGACCCCGCCGGGCAGGCGGCAGCCCATGCCGACGATCGCGATGGGTTCGCCGGCGCGTTGCTCCAGTTCCTCGACCCGCGCTCGCGCCCGCCGCAGGTCGGCGGTGACCCGCCTGAGGTACTCGACGATTTTGCCCTGCTGGTCTTCTGGCACCGGACCGTCCTCACGGCTCAACGAAAGTGGCTGCTTACTGGAGTTCGAATTCCTCGTCGATGAGGTCGAGCAATCGGTCCACCGGCACCGAATCGATGTCCTCGGTGGAGACCCGATCGGGCGCCGGATCGGGCGGTTTCGCACCGGGGCCGGCGTCGTCGTCCGCGTGACCGTCCCCGAGGCGGTCCGCCAGATGGTCCGCGACCGACGCGGGGGTCGGATGGCTGAACACGAGGGTGTCGGGCAGTCGCAGCCCGGTGACCGTGCCGAGCCGCGCGCGCAGTTCGGTCTCGGTCAGCGAGTCGAAACCCAGTTCCCGGAAGGCCAGGTTCGCGTCCACCTGGTCGGGGTCCACGTGGCCCAGCACCGCGGCCGCCTCGGCACGCACCAGGTCGAGCAGGAGGCGGGCCCGTCGAGCGGCGGGCATGCCCCGCAGCTTCTCCGGCCGCGGCGCGGCGACTCCTGATCGCCCGGCGGGCCGGCCGGGGACGTACTCGGCGGCGGGTTCGGGCGCCGGGGACGGGTCACCGAACTGCGGCACCGGGCGTACGAACAGAGCGTCGACCGACAGCACCGGCGCCCCGCCCGGTTCAACGGCCTCGATCGCCAGCGAACCGTCCCGCTGGGGCGAGAGCCGCACGCGCAGTGCCGTGGCACCGGACGCGTGCAGGGAAAAGCCTTGCAGGTACGAGGGAAGGCCGATGTCGGCGCCGGGCGGGGTGGCGTGCCGGGCGGCGTCCAGCAGCGCTGGATGCAGGACGAACGCGGCCGTGTCGGCTCCCGGTGGCAGGACCACTTCGGCGAACACGTCCGCGCCGCGCCGCCAGGCCACGCGCAGCCCCTGGAGCATCGGCCCGTAGGAGAATCCGGCCTCGGCCCACCGCCGCCGGAAACTCTCCGCCTCGACCGGCTCGGCCCCCGGAGGCGGCCATGCGGCCGTGTCGAGCCCGGGGTCCGCGCCGCTCTTGGGGGCGAGCACACCGAAGGCGTGCTCGATCCACGGCGCCCCGACGGCCGGGACGGGCCGCGCGTGTACGGTCACCGGCCGCCGTCCCGATTCCCGGGCGGCCCCGACCCGCAGCTGAAGTTCCACCACACCGGATTCGGGCAGGACGAGCGGAGAGGTGAGGACAAGCTCTTCGAGGTGGGCGCACCCGGCCTCGTCACCGGCCCGGACGGCCAGTTCCGCCAGGGCCGTGCCGGGCAGCACGACCCGGCCGCACACGTGGTGGTCGGCCAGCCATGGCTGCGCGGCCACCGAGACGCGGCCACCGCACACCAGGCCGGCGTCCTCGGCGAGTTCCACGACCGTGCCCAGCAGCGGGTGTCCCGAGCCGTTCCGGTACGTGCCGCTGCCGTCCGCCGGGACGGTCGGCCAGAAGCGTTCGTGCTGGAAGGCGTAGGTCGGCAGGTCCACCCGGCGTGCGCCCGTGCCCGCGAAGAACGCGCGCCACGCCACCGGCACCCCGGCCACGTGCAGCCGGCTCAGTGCGGTCACCAGTGCGGTCTCCTCACCGCGGTCCTTGCGCAGGGCGGGCACCACGGTCACCCGCGTACCGGCCAGGCTGTCCCCGGCCATGGCGGACAGCGCGCCGTCCGGACCCAGTTCCAACAGGACGGTGGCGCCCGCCGCGCGGAGGGTGGCGAGGCCGTCGCCGAAGCGGACGGTGTCGCGGATGTGGCGCACCCAGTACTCCGGCGAGCACAGCTCCCCGTCCGTCGCGAGCCGCCCGGTCAGGTTCGACACCACGGGGACGCGCGGCTCCTGGAACTCCAGGCGCTCCACTATGCGCCGGAACTCCGCGAGCATCGGGTCCATCAGCGGCGAGTGGAAGGCGTGCGACACGGACAGCCGGGTGGTCCTGCGCCCTTCGGCCGCCAGCGTACCGGCGATCCTCAAAACCTCGCGCTCCACTCCGGCGAGCACCACCCGCGACCGGCCGTTGACCGCGGCGATCGACACGCGGTCGGTCAGTAAGGGCTGCACTTCTTCCTCGGTGGCCCGCACCGCGACCATGGCTCCGCCGTCCGGCAGCGCCTGCATCAACCCAGCGCGCGCGGCCACCAGGCGGCAGGCGTCGGCGCACGAGAACACCCCGGCCACGTGCGCCGCCGTCACCTCGCCGATCGAATGCCCGGCCAGGAGGTCCGGCGTCACGCCCAGAGACTCCACGAGCCCGTACAGAGCAACCTCGACGGCGAACAGCGCGGGTTGGGCGAACCCGGTGCGGTCGAGCAGGTCCGGGTCCTCGCCCCACAGCGCGTCCCGCAGCGGCACGTTCATCCGCGGCAGGTCCGTCTGGCGCTCGAACTCCGCCAGCACCGCGTCCAGCCGCTCGGCGAACACCGGGAAACGGCCGTACAACTCCCTTCCCATGCCGAGCCGTTGAGTGCCCTGCCCCGAGAACACCACCGCCGTCCGGCTCTTCCCGGCGACGCCGCGCGCCACTTCGGACCGGCTCCCGCCGGCGGCGAGCAGGACCGCCCGGTGGTCGAACGCCGAACGGCCGGTGGCCAAGGAGAATCCGACATCGACGGCGGAGTGGGGATCCGTCGTGGACACCGGAGTGGACCGGATCCGGTCCAGCTGGACGTCCAGCGCGGCCTCGGTCCTGGCCGACACCACCCAGGGCACCACGGCCGGAGACATATCCGGGTTCCGCTCGGGCTCGTCGACCGGGGCGACCGGCGGCGCCTGTTCGAGGATCACGTGCGCGTTGGTGCCGCTGATGCCGAACGAGGACACCCCGGCGCGGCGCTGGCGACCGGTATCCGGCCACGCGGTGTTCTCACGCAGCGGTTCGACCGCCCCCGCCGCCCAGTCCACCTGGGATGTGGGCACGTTCAGGTGCAGGATGCGCGGGAGCGTCCCGTGCCGCAGCGACAGCACCGTCTTGATCACGCCCGCCACGCCCGCCGCCGCCTGCGCGTGGCCGAGGTTCGGCTTCAGCGAGCCGAGGTACAGCGGGCGGGGCCGGCCCTGGCCGTACGTGGCGAGCAGGGCCCGCGCCTCTACCGGGTCGCCCGCCCGGGTGCCGGTGCCGTGCGCCTCCACCGCGTCCACCTCAAAGGTGCCCAGCGCGGCGTCCTCCAGTGCCTGCCGGATCACCTGTTCCTGGGAGGCGCCGTTCGGCGCGGTCAACCCGCGTGAGGCGCCGTCGGAGTTCACCGCGCTGCCGCGCACGACGGCGAGCACGGGGTGGCCGTGGCGCCGCGCGTCGGACAGCCGCTCCAGCAGCAGTACGCCCACGCCTTCGGCCCACGCGGTGCCGTTCGCGTCGTCGGAGAAGGCCCGGCACCGGCCGTCCGGCGCGAGCCCGCCCTGCCGGGAGTAGCCGACGAGAGACCGCGGGGTGGACATGACGGTCGCGCCGCCGGTCAGCGCCAGCGAGCACTCTCCCGCCCGCAGCGCCCGCACCGCGCAGTGCAGCGCCACCAGCGAGGACGACGACGCGGTGTCCACCGTGATCGCCGGGCCCTCCAGGCCGAGGAAGTAGGCGAGCCGGCCGGTCGCCACGCCCGGCGAGGTGCCGGTGACGGCGTGCCCGGCCAGGTCCTCCTCCGCCCGCTGGACGACGAGTGCGTAGTCCTCGCCACTGGTGCCGATGAACGCACCCGAGCGGCTGCCGCGCAGGGACAGCGGGTCGATTCCCGCCCGTTCGACCGCCTCCCAGGACACCTCGAGCAGCAACCGCTGCTGCGGGTCCATGGCCAGGGCCTCGCGCGGGCTGATCCCGAAGAAGCCGGGGTCGAACTCTGCCGCGCCGCGCAGGAAGCCGCCCCGCTGGGACGCGCTGCGGCCCGGGCCGTCGCCGGCGAGGGCGGCCAGGTCCCAGCCGCGGTCGGCGGGGAGGCCGCCGGTCGCGTCCTGCCCGGACACGACGAGGTTCCACAGGTCTTCGGGAGAATGGATCCCGCCTGGGTATCGGCACGCCATTCCGACGATCACTACCGGATCGCCGGAGGGCTCAGTGCCGGGCGTGACCGTCATGACGCCGCACCGCCTTTGAGGAAGTCGGACGAGTGGAGTTCAGCCCGGAGGCTAAGGCCGCGGGATCTTTACATTCCCTTAGACCTTGCGGTGGACGTGGCCGGGCGCCGCCTGCGGCGGACGGCGCTACGCGCCACCGTCGGGGTCCAGGGTGGTGAGCCATTCCTCCATCAGGCGTGCGGTCTCCCCGGAGTCGTCGGCGATCAGCGTCAGGTGGTCGGCGTCGATCAGGCGCGTGGTGGAGGCCGGGACCGCGGGCACCTCGTCCCCGTGCCCGACCCCGGGCAGCGACTCCGCGCACCGGACGAGCAGGCTGGGCACCGAGGTCGTGTACCGCTCCGCGCCGCCGGTGGTCATCCGTATGAACCAGTACGCCATCGCCGACAGCCGGGCGCTGTTCAGCTTCACCGACGGGGAGTCGATGCCGGCGAGGTAGTTGCTCTGGACCACGTCCCAGTCGACCTGCTCCCCGGCCTCGTACTGGAGGCTGAGGGTGTCGAGCATGATGACGCCCTCGGGGCGGACCCCCCAGACCTCCTCCAGCACGCCCGCGGCCCGGTAGGCGAAGGTGCCGCCGGTGGAGTAGCCGACGAGGACGAACGGCTCGCCGTCACTGGCCAGCAGCGCGCTCTCCGCGATCAGCCGGGCCGCAACCTCGCTGGTGGCGGGCAGCGGCTCGCCCTCGGCGAAGCCGAGCAGCGGCAGCGCGGAGACGTGCCGGTTGCCGCGGAACCGGGAGGCGATCCGGGCGTACTGGTGGACGCCTCCGTTCGCGCCGGGGGCGCTGATGCAGATCAGCCGGGGCTTGCCCGGGCCCACGGCCAGGGTCACCGGCTGGGGCAGCTCTTCGACCTCGGCGGACACCTCGCAGGACGGGCGGGTGGCGGCGACGGCCATCAGCAGCCGCATCGCCTCCAGCTGCCTGCCGGAGTTCACGGTGTCGAAGAACATGCCGACCAGCGAGTCCTGGGCGTTCTCCCGGACGGCGGTGAGCGCTCCGGGTTCGGCCGCCGCGCTCATGCCGCCCTGGTGCGCGAGCCGGTCGCGCAGCCACTGGGCGAGCCCGGCGGGCGTCCGGGTCTCGAACACCACCGAGGTCGGCACCCGCATGCCGAGCGCCTCACCGAGCTGGTTGCGCAATTCGAGCGCGATCAGCGAGTCGAAGCCCATGGTGAGGAACGCGCGCTGCGGATCGATCGCGTCCGCGTCGCGCTGGCCGAGCAGCACGGCCGAGGTGCCGACCACCAAGTCCACCAGCAGCTTTTCCTGCTCGTCCGGGTCGAGGCCGCGGAGCCGGTCCCGTACGGTGGCCAGCGACCTCGCCGTCCCGGCCGCCGTGGGCCGGGAGCTGGGGATGAGGTTGCGCAGCAGCGGGTGCACCTGCTGGAGCGCCCTCGACCGGTCCACCCGGAGCGGGACCAGCTGGGCCTCGTCGCGCGTGAGGGCCGCGTCGAAGAGGGCCAGGCCCAGCTCCGGGGTCAGCGGTGGCGTGCCGGACCGGCTCATACGCTGGATGTCGGTCTCGGTGAGGTGGCCGGTCATTCCTGTGCGGCGGCCCCAGAAGCCCCACGCCAGCGAGGTGGCGGGCAGCCCCTGGCCGCGCCGGTGGGCCGCGAGGGCGTCGAGGTAGGCGTTGCCCGCGGCGTAGCTCGCCTGGGCCTGGCTGCCCATCACCCCGGACACCGAGGAGTACAGCACGAAGGCGGACAGGTCGAGTTCGCGGGTCGCCTCGTGCAGGTGCCAGGCGGCGTCGGCCTTGGGCCTCAGTACCGTGTCCACGCGCTCGGGGGTCAGCGAGGCGATCACGCCGTCGTCGAGCACGCCGGCGGTGTGCACCACCGCGGTCAGCGGATGCTGGGCCGGCACGTCGGCCAGCAGGCGGGCTATGGCGGCGGGGTCGGTGAAGTCGCAGGCGGCGAAGGACACCTGAGCGCCATGAGCGGTCAGTTCGTCGCGCAGCTCTGCCGCGTCCGGCGCCTCGGCGCCCCGGCGGCTGGCCAGCAGCAGCCGCCGTACGCCGCGTTCGGCCACCAGGTGCCGGGCCAGTTCCTCGCCGAGGCCGCCGGTGCCGCCGGTGATGAGCACCGTGCCGTCGGGGTTCCAGGACCGCCCGGACGGGGGCCGTGCGGGCACCCGCGTGAGCCGGGCGACCCGTGCGGTCCGTTTCCGCAGCAACCACTGCTCCTCGTCGGCGGCCAGCAGACCGGACAGCGCCCCGGCCGATATGTGCGCGTCGTCGAGGTCGACCAGCAGGAAGCGGCCGGGGTTCTCCGACTGTGCGGACCGCACCAGGCCCCACACCGCCGCCGCAGCCAGGTCGGTTACGTCCTCGCCGTCCGCGGCCATCGCGCCACGGGTGACGAAGACGAGCCGCGAGCGGGCGAACCTCTCCTCGGCCAGCCACTCCTGCATCAGCGCCAGCGCGCGTTGTGTGGCTTCGTGTACGGCCTCGGGGCCGGGGCCCTCCGCGACCGGGACCACGAAGCCGTTCGGCACGGGTCCGTTGTCGCCGCTCTCGCCGATCGCGCCGGCCAGGGTCGCGGCGTAGGCGGCGATGGTCTCGCCGCCCAGGGCCATCGCGTTGCCCAGGTCGTGCTGGTCATCTCCGATGACGGCCCACCGTGCCCCGGCGAGGGGTGTGGGCTCGGTCGGGGCGGGGACCCATTCGACCCGGTACAGCGAGTCGAGCGGATCACGTCCGGCCGGCGTATCCGGCTGGGCCGACGGCGGCCGAAGCGTCAGCGAGTCCACCGAGATCACCGGTGTGCCCTCGACGTCGGTCGCGGCCAGCGTGACGGTGTCCGGGCCGGTGCGCACCAGCCGGGCGCGCAGTACGGACGCGCCGGAGGCGTGCAGTACGGCGCCGTTCCACGAGAAGGGCAGGGCGCACTCGTCGTTGTCCTCACCGGCGAACGCGGCAGCGTGCAGCACCGCGTCGAGCAGCGCCGGGTGCATCCCGAAGCCGTCCGCGTCCGCTGCCTCGTCCGGCAGGACGACTTCGGCGAACGCCTCCTCGCCACGGCGCCAGACGGCCCGCAGGCCGCGGAAGGCCGGTCCGTACTCCAGGCCCGCCCGGGCGTGGCGCTCGTAGAGCCCGTCGAGGTCGACCGGGGTCGACTCGGGCGGTGGCCAGACCGTCGCGTCGAACTCCGCGGCTGGGGCGCCCAAGGCACCGGAGGTGAGCACGCCGGTCGCGTGCAGGTGCCAGTCCCCGCTCGCGGCGTCGGCGGGCCGTGCGTAGAGCCGGGTGTCCCGGTGGCCCCTCTCATCGGGCTCGCCCACATGTGCCTGGATCTGGGTCGCGCCCTGCGCGGGGAGCACCAGCGGCGTGGTGATGGTGAGCTGCTCGACCCGGTCGCAGCCGGCCTGGTCGCCGGCGCGGATGGCCAGTTCCAGGAAGCCGGTGCCGGGGAAGTACGCCGAGCCGCCGGACCGGGGCTCGGCCAGCCAGGAGTGGGTGGACTGGGACAGGGTCCCGGTCAGCACGATGTCGTCCGAGCCCGCCACGTTCACCGTCGCGCCGATCAGCGGGTGGTCGGTCGGGGCGAGGCCCACGCCGGACAGGTCCGTCGGGACGGTCGAGCCCGACGGCCAGAACCGCTCGCGCTGGAAGGCGTAGGTCGGCAGGTCCACCCGCCGGGCGCCAGTGCCCGCGAAGAACGCCTGCCAGTCCACGGGCACACCCCTCACGTGGAGCCGCGCGAGCGCGGTGACGGCCGTCGTCTCCTCCGGGCGGTCCGCGCGCAGTACGGCCACGGCCACGGCCTCGTCCGGCGCCGACTCCTGGACCATGGCCGACAGCACGCCGTCCGGGCCCAGTTCGAGGAACGTTCGCACGTCCGCGTCGGCCAGTGTCCGGACGCCGTCGGCGAACCGTACGGTCTCGCGGACGTGGCGCACCCAGTAGTCGGGCGAGCGCAGCTCACCGGCCGTGGCGAGCCGCCCGGTCAGGTTCGAGACGACCGGGATGCGCGGCTCGTGGAAGGTGAGCCCGTCGATTGCCGCACGGAACTCGTCCAGCATCGGGTCCATCAGCGGCGAGTGGAACGCGTGCGAGACCCGCAGACGGCTCGTACGACGGCCCTCCAACCGCCCGGCGACCTCCATGACCGCCGATTCCTCACCGGACAGCACCACCGACGACGGCCCGTTCACCGCCGCCACCGACACCTCACCGGACAGCAACGGCCGGACCTCGTCCTCGGTCGCCTCCACCGCCACCATCGCCCCGCCGACCGGCAACGCCTGCATCAGCCGGGCCCTCGCCGACACCAGACGGCACGCGTCATCCAGCGACAGCACACCCGCCACATGCGCCGCGGCCACCTCACCGATCGAGTGCCCGGCCACGAACTTCGGTACGACACCGAGCGACCCGATCAGCCGGAACAACGCCACCTCGACCGCGAACAGCGCGGGCTGAGCGGCCCCGGTCCGGTTCAGCGCCTCGACGTCCTCGCCCCACATCACCTCGCGCAGCGCGGGATCGGACTCGGCCAGCACCGCGTCCAGGGCCTGCGCGAACACCGGGAACCGGCCGTACAACTCCCGCCCCATCCCGATCCGCTGCGCACCCTGCCCGGAGAACACCACAGCGAGCGAGCCCTCGGCCGCCACGCCCCGGGCCGCCTCGGCCACTCCGTCCTCGGAGGCCAGCAGCACCGCCCGGTGGTCGAACGCCGACCTTTCCGTGGCGAGCGAGAGCCCGATGTCCAGCGGAGCGCGGTCCGCGGTCCCGACCGCGGACCGCACCCGGTTCACCTGGGCTTCGAGGGCCGTCTCACTCTTGGCCGACACCACCCACGGCACTACGCCGGGCGTGACGGTGGGCGGTTCGGCATCCTCCGCCGGCTCCTGCGGGGCCTGTTCGAGGATCACGTGCGCGTTGGTACCGCTGATGCCGAACGAGGACACCCCGGCGCGGCGGGGGCGTCCCGCCTCCGGCCATGCGGCGTTCTCGGTCAGCAGCCGGACCGCGCCGGCCGACCAATCCACGTGTGACGACGGTGTGTCCACGTGGAGGGTGCGCGGCAGCACGCCGTGGCGTATCGCCATGACCGTCTTGATCAGCCCGGCCGCGCCGGCGGCGGCCTGGGTGTGGCCGATGTTGGACTTCACCGTGCCCAGCAGCAGCGGGCGTTCGCGGTCCTGGCCGTAGGTCGCCAGCAGCGCCTGCGCCTCGATCGGGTCGCCGAGGGTGGTGCCGGTGCCGTGCGCCTCCACCGCGTCCACGTCCGCCGGGGTCAGGCCCGCGCTCGCCAGGGCCTGTCGGATCACGCGCTGCTGGGAGGGGCCGTTGGGCGCCGTCAGTCCGTTGGACGCGCCGTCCTGGTTGAGCGCGCTGCCCCGCACGACCGCGAGGACGGGGTGGCCGCCCCGCCGCGCGTCGGACAGCCGCTCCACGACCAGCACGCCGACCCCCTCGGACCAGCCGGTGCCGTCGGCGGAGTCCCCGAACGCCTTGCACCGCCCGTCCGGGGCGAGCCCGCCATGGTGCTTGAACCCGGCGAAACTGGCCGAGGTGGTCATGACCGTCACGCCACCGGCCAGCGCCAGCGAGCACTCACCGCCCCGCAGCGCCTGGGCGGCCAGGTGCAGCGACACCAGCGACGACGAGCAGGCCGTGTCGACGGTGACCGCCGGTCCTTCCAGGCCGAACGCGTAGGACACCCGGCCCGACATCACGCTGGGGCCGAGCATGACGCCGCGGCCCTCCATGTCCCGGGCGCGGGCGATCACATGCATGTAGTCCACGCCGTTGCTGCCGACGAATACGCCGGTCCTGCTGCCCCGCAGCCCGACGGGGTCGATACCGGACCGCTCGATCGCCTCCCACGCGGTCTCCAGCAGCAGCCGCTGCTGCGGGTCCATGCCCAGTGCCTCGCGCGGCGAGATGCCGAAGAACTCCGTGTCGAAGTCGGCGGCGTCGTAGAGGAATCCGCCCTCGCCCTGCAGGTCCCAGCCGCGGTCGGTGGGGAAGTCCGAGATGGCGTCGCGGCCGGAGGAGACCAGGTCCCACAGCTGGTCGGGCGAGCCGACGCCGCCGGGGAAGCGGCAGGCCATGCCGACGATCACGATCGGGTCGTCGGCGTCGTCGGGGACACCGGCGGGTGCCACGGCGAGCGCCGCTTCGTCAGCCTCGGCCCGGCGGCCCATCAGTTCGGCCGCGAGGTGGTCGGCCAGTGCCTGGGGCCTCGGGTAGTCGAAGAGCAGGCTCGCAGGGAGCGCGAGGCCGGTGACGCGGGCCAGTTGGTTGCGCAGCTCCATCGAGGTCAGCGAGTCGAAGCCGTGGTCCTGGAAGACCCGATCCACGCTGATGGCGTCCGGGCCGGCGTGCCCGAGGACCCCGGCCGCGTGCGTCCGGATCAGGTCCAGCAGCTGCGTCGTACGCTCGGACTCCGGCGCCGCGTACAGCTGCCGCCGCAGGGCGGAGGCCGCCGACTCGCTCTCGCGCCGGACGTCGCGGGCCGACCGCTGCGCTTCGCGGGCGGAGGGCAGCGCGCTCAGCGACGCGCTGGGCCGCAGGCTGAACAGCGCCTCCAGTACGTCCTGCTGCCCCAGGTCGGCGACCACCGTGACCGGGTCGGGTGCGGCGACCAGTTCGGCCAGCACACCGAGGGCCATCCCGGGTTCCAGCACCGTGGTGCCGGTCTCGTGCAGCACGTCCTCGATGCCGGCGGCCATCCCGCCGCCCTCCCAGGCGCCCCAGGCGATGGAGGTCGCGGGCAGGCCCTGCGCCCGACGCTGCTGGGCCAGCGCGTCGAGCACCGTGTTGGCCGCGGCGTAGTTCGCCTGGCCCGGGTTGCCGACGGCACCGGCCACCGAGGAGAACAGGGCGAATACGGACAGGTCCCGGTCGCGGGTGAGTTCGTCGAGCAGCATCGCCGGGGAGACCTTCGCCCGGAACACCGCGCCGAACCGCTGCGGCGTCAGCCCGTTGAGCACGGCGTCGTCCAGCACACCGGCGGCGTGCACGACCCCGGTCAGCGGGAATCCCTCGGGGATGGCCGCCAGGGCGGCCGTCAGCTCGGTGCGGTTCGCGGTGTCGCAGGCGGCGATGGTGACACGCGCGCCCAGCGCGGTCAGTTCCGCCTCCAGGTCCGCCGCGCCCGGCGACTGGGGACCTCGGCGGCTGAGCAGCAGCAGGTGTTCCGCGCCGTGCTCGGCCAGCCAGCGGGCCAAGTGCGCACCGAGCGCGCCGGTGCCGCCGGTGATGAGCACCGTGCCGGCGGGCTGCCAGGTCGGCGCCGCGTCGCGGGAGGGGGCGGGCAGCAGCCGCCTGCCGAACACGCCGGAGGCGCGGATGGCGACCTGGTCCTCGTCGCCGGGCCCGCCGAGGATGCCGATCAGCCGCCGGAGCGTACGGTCGTCGGGCTCCGGCGGCAGGTCGATCACGCCGCCCCAGCGGTCCGGGTACTCCAGGGCGGCGACCCGGCCGAGTCCCCAGAGCGCGGCCTGCCGCGGGCTGGCGACGGGGTCGTTCTCGTCCACCGAGACGGCGCCGCGGGTCAGCGCCCATACCCGGCTGTGGATCCCGGCGTCGTCGAGGGCCTGTACGAGTACGGCGGTGTCGACCAGCCCCACCGGCACACTCGACCAGCGGCGTGCCTCGTTCGCCGCCAGCAGCGAGACCACTCCGGCGAACCTTATGCCGCCCTTCCTCAACTCACCCAGCTGCTGCGCCAGTTCGGAACGGTCGGGCCGCTTCCCCAGCGTCACCGGGACCACGTCCGGGCCGAGGCCGTCCAGCACCGACCGCACCCACGGGGTGTCGGCCTCCGGCCCGTCAGCGGGCAGCGCCACCAGCCATACGCCCGGCAGGGCGGCCGCGGACGCGCCGCGCAGCGGCTGCCAGCTCTCCCGGAACCGCAGCGAGTCGGCGAGCGAACGGGCCCGCTGCTTGCCGCGCCAGGCCGACAGCGCGGGCACCACGCCGCCCAGCGCGTCGGTGTCGATGTCCAGGCGGGCCGCCAGGGACGGCAGGTCCTCGCGCTCCACCGCGGCCCAGAACTCGGCATCCGCCCCGTCCACCGCGCCGGAGAGCGGGACGGACCCGGCCGCCTCCGGCCAGTACCGCTCGCGCTGGAAGGCGTACGTCGGCAGGTCGGTCCGGTGGGCGCCGGTGCCCGCGAAGAACGCCCGCCAGTCCACACCGACCCCGGCCACGTGCAGCCGGGCCAGGCCGGTGACGGCCGCTGATTCCTCGTCGCGGTCCTTGCGCAGCAGGGGAACCACGGCGATGCGCTCCGGCGCGGACTCGCGCATCAGCGGCGCGAGCACCCCGTCCGGGCCGAGCTCGAGCAGCACACCGGCACCGGCGGCGGCCAGCGCCCGTACACCGTCGGCGAACCGTACGGTCTCGCGGACGTGCCGCACCCAGTAGTCGGGCGAGCGCAGCTCGTCGGACGTGGCGAGCGCGCCGGTCAGGTTGGAGACGATGTCGATCTCGGGCTGGTGGAAGGTCAGGCGCGCGGCGACGGCGCGGAACTCTTCCAGCATCGGGTCCATCAGCGGCGAGTGGAAGGCGTGGCTGACCGACAGCCTGCTGGCGCGGCGCCCCTTCAGGTGGGCGGTCACCTCGGCGACGGCGTCCTCCTCGCCGGAGACGACCAGCGACGAGGGACCGTTGACGGCCGCGATCGACACCTGGTCGGTGAGCAGCGGCCGGATCTCGTCCTCGGTGGCCTCGACCGCCACCATGGCGCCGTCGGCGGGCAGAGCCTGCATCAGACGGGCGCGGGCCGCGACCAGACGGCAGGCGTCGGGGAGGGACAGTACGCCCGCGACGTGTGCAGCCGCCACCTCGCCGATCGAGTGCCCGGCTACGAACCGCGGGCGCACTCCCAGCGATTCGACCAGGCGGAACAGCGCCACGTCGACCGCGAAGAGGGCGGGCTGGGCGTGGCCGGTCCGATCCAGCAGGTCCGCGTCCTCGCCCCAGATCACCTCGCGAAGCCGTTCCGGCTGCGATCCGGCGAGGCTTTCCGAGGCCGTGGCCGGGGGCGGGGAGAATTCCGCGAGCACGGCGTCCAGCGCCTCCGCGAAGGCCGGGAAGCGGTCGTAGAGGCCGCGCCCCATGCCGAGGCGCTGTGCGCCCTGCCCGGAGAAGACGACGGCCACCGGCGCGTCCCCCGCCTCGCCCCGGGCGATTTCGAGGAGCCCCTCGTCGGAGGCCAGCAGCACGGCGCGGTGCTCGAAGGCCGACCGGGCGGTGGCGAGGGAGAAACCGACGTCGAGCGGCGAGCACTTCGGGTGCTGTGCCGCGAACCGCTTCAGGCTCTCCACCTGCGCGGCCAGCGCGGCCTCGGTCCTGCCCGCGACGGGCCAGGGCACCGCGCTGGGCACCGGGGCGGGGCCCTCGGCGGCCTCCGGTTCGTCCGGCGTGTGCTGTTCGAGGATGACGTGGGCGTTGGTGCCGCTGATCCCGAACGAGGACACGCCCGCCCGGCGCGGGCGGTCGGTCCGGGGCCAGTCGGTGTTGGCGGTGAGCAGTTCGGCCGCGCCCTCGGTCCAGTCCACATGGGACGAGGGGACGTCGACGTGCAGCGTGCGCGGCAGCACTCCGTGCCGCATGGCCATCACCGTCTTGATGAGTCCGGCGGCGCCCGCCGCGGCCTGCGTGTGTCCGAGGTTCGACTTCACCGAGCCCAGGTACAGCGGCTGCTCCCGGTCCTGCCCGTACGTCGCGAGCAGGGCCTGCGCCTCGATCGGGTCGCCGAGGGTGGTGCCGGTGCCGTGCGCCTCCACCGCGTCCACGTCCGCCGGGGAGAGCCCGGCACTGGCGAGGGCCTGGCGGATGACCCGCTGCTGGGAGGGGCCGTTGGGCGCGGTGAGACCGTTGGACGCGCCGTCCTGGTTGACGGCGGAGCCCCGTATCACGGCGAGGACCTCGTGCCCGTTGCGAATCGCGTCGGACAGCCGTTCCACCATGAGCACGCCGACGCCCTCGGACCAGCCGGTGCCGTCCGCGGCCTCGGCGAAGGGCTTGCAGCGGCCGTCGGGCGCCAGCCCTCCCTGCAGGCTGAACCCGGCGAAGCTGGCGGGGGTCGTCATCACGGTGACCCCGCCCGCGAGCGCCAGGGAACACTCCCCGCTGCGCAGCGCGTGCGCGGCCAGGTGCAGCGACACCAGCGACGACGAGCACGCCGTGTCCACGGTGACGGCGGGGCCCACGAGGCCGAACACGTAGGAAAGCCGCCCGGAGATCACGCTCGCCGCGAGCCCGGTCCCACCGTGGCCGTCCATGTCCTCCCGCGCCTCGGCCACCAGCCGGACGTAGTCCTGGCCGTTGGTGCCGACGAACACGCCGGTCTGGCTGCCGCGCAGCGAGAGCGGGTCGATCCCGGTGCGTTCGATCGCCTCCCAGGACACTTCGAGCAGCAGCCGCTGCTGCGGGTCCATGGCCAGCGCCTCGCGCGGGCTGATCCCGAAGAAACCCGGATCGAAGTCGGCCGCGTCGTAGAGGAATCCGCCTTCGCCGGTGACGCTGCGGCCGCGGCCGTCCCCGCCGAGCACCGCGGCATCCCAGCCGCGGTCGGTCGGGAAGCCGGAGATCGCGTCATCGCCCGAGGCCACCAGGTCCCACAGCTGCTCAGGCGAGCGCACCCCGCCGGGGAACCGGCACGCCATGCCGACGATCGCCACCGGCTCGTGCCGACCGGACTCGGCCTCCTCAAGCCGCCGCCGCGTCTGGTGCAGATCCGCGGTGACCCACTTCAGGTATTCGACGAGCTTCTCTTCGTCCGCCATGGTCAAGGCGCCTTTCCGCTTCCGCTTGAGAGATCGACCGGGGATCGGGGATCAGTGGTCCGTCGGTCGGCCGAGCTCACTGTCGATGAAGGCGAGGACCTCGTCGGCACTCGCCGCCTCGATCCGCTGCTGTACGTCCTGTTCGCCGGTCTCGGTGCCGGGGCCGGTGCCGGTCACCCGCGCGAGCATCTTCCGCAGCCGCGCCGCGGCCCCGGCCCTGGCGGCCTCGCCGAGGTCTTCCGCCGACAGCGCTGCGGACAGTGCCGTTTCCAGCCGGTCGAGTTCGGCGGGCAGGGCGGGACCCGCCGCCTGGGCGGGCTCGCCGAGGCGGGTGGCCAGGAGGTCGGCGACAGCGGCCGGTGTCGGGTAGTCGAAGATCAGGGTCGCGGGCATCCGCAGCCCTGTCGTGGCGGTGAGCCGGTTGCGCAGCTCGATCGCGGTGAGCGAGTCGAACCCGAGCCGGTCGAACTCCCGCTCGGCGCCTACCTGGTCCGGCGAACCGTGCCCCAGTACGGCCGCGGCCTCGCCCCGTACCAGATCGGTGAGGAAGCGCACCCGCTCGTGCTCGCGGGTGTCCGCCAGCCGCGCCGCCAGGTCGGCAGCCCGGTTGTCGGCGGCGGCGGTCCGGCGACCGGCGCGGACCAGGCCGCGCAGGATCGGTGGCACGGCGCCGGCGAACATCGTCGTGCTGGGACCGGCCTTGCCCGCCGTGCGCATCACGATCAGGTTCGCCTCGTCGCGGCCGGTGGCGGCGTCGAAGAGGGCGAGGCCCTGTTCCAGGGTCAGCGGCGGCGTCCCGGACCGGTTCATGCGCTCGATGTGGGCATCGCTCAGCCCGCTGGTCATGCCGGTGCCCTGCGCCCAGGGGCCCCACGCCAGCGAGGTCGCGGCCAGCCCCGCACGCCTGCGGTGCTGGGCCAGTGCGTCGAGGAAGGCGTTGGCGGCGGCGTAGTTCGCCTGCCCGGGGCTGCCCATGACGCCCGCCACCGAGGAGTAGACGACGAACGCCGAGAGGTCCGCCGTCCGCGTCGCCTCGTGCAGATTCCACGCGGCGTCGACCTTCGGCCGCAGCACCGCGTCCACCCGCTCCGGGGTCAGCGCGTCGAGCACACCGTCGTCGAGCACACCGGCCGTGTGCACCACCGCGGTCAGCGGGTGTGCGACCGGAACCGCGGCCAGGAGTTCCCGTACGGCGACGGGGTCGGCGAAGTCGCAGGCGGCGAGGGACACCTCCGCGCCGTGGGCGGTCAGCTCGTCGCGCAGTCCGGCGGCGCCCGGCGCCTCGGCGCCCCGGCGGCTCGCCAGCACCAGATGCCGGGCCCCGCGCTCGGTCACCAGGTGCCGGGCCAGCTCGCGGCCCAGGCCGCCGGTGCCACCGGTGATCAGCACCGTGCCCTCGGGACCCCATGGGGAGCCGTTCCGGGCGGGCGCGGACGGTTCGGGCGCGCGCATCATGCGCGCGACCCGAACGGTCCCTTCCCGCACCATGAACTGCTCCTCGTCCGTACCCGGCAGGCTCGGCAGCACGGCCGCGGAGGCGGCCGAACCGTCGAGATCGGCGAGCAGGAACCGGCCGGGGTTCTCCATCTGCGCGGAGCGCACCAGGCCCCACACCGCCGCGGCGGCCAGGCCCGGTACGTCCTCGCCCTCCGGCGCGGCCGCTCCCCTGGTGACGAACACCAGGCGGGTGCGGGCCAGCCGGTCCTCGGCCAGGCACTCCTGCATCAGCGCCAGCACCCGGTGCGTCACCTCGTGCACCGTCTCCGGGCCGCCATCCATACGGCCCGCGACGGGTACCGCGAGAATCTGCGGTGCCACCGCGCCGCCACGATCGCGCACTTCGGCTAGGGACTTCACTGGTTCCGCGGCCTGACCGAGCGCGTCGGCCAGCCCGAGCTCGTCGGGCCCGAGGACGAACCAGGCAGAGTCGTCGGCGGCTGTCCTGGGCTCCGGCCGTTCCACCCACTCGAGATGGAACAGGGACTTCCGGTGGTCCGGGCCGGCCGGTGCGTCCGGCCGGGCCGTCGGCGGCCGCAGCACCACCGCGTCCGCCGAGAGGACCGGCGCGCCCTGCGCGTCGGCCGCGGCCAGGACAAGCCTGTCCGCGTCGCGGGTCAGCCGGGCCCGCAGCACCCGCGCGGACGCGGCGTGCAGCGACACCCCGCGCCACTCGGCCGGGAGCAGCCGTTCGCCGTCCTCCTCGCCGCCGGTGAACACCGCCGCGTGCAGCGCGGAGTCCAGCAGTGCCGGGTGCACGCCGAAGCCGTCGGCGTCGCGTACCTCGTCGGGCAGCGCGACCTCGGCATAGAGGTCCTTGCCGCGCCGCCAGACCCCCCGCAGGCCCTGGAACGCAGGCCCGTAGTCCAGGCCCGCGTCGGCGAAGCGCTCGTAGAGGTCGTCCAGCCCGATCCCGGTCGCGCCGGCCGGCGGCCACTGTGCCGCGTCGAAGTCGGCCACCCTCTCCCCCGGTACGAGCCACCCGTGGGCGTGCGGCGTCCACGCGGCGTCGGGGTCGTCGGTGGGGCGCGCGTGGAACCACAGCTCCCGGCGCCCGGCGTCGTCGGGTTCGCCGATCCGCGCCTGAAGCCGCACCGCGCCCCGCTCCGGCACCACCAGCGGCTCGGCCAGGGTCAGTTCCGCCACTCGCTCGCACTCGACCTGGTCGCCCGCGCGGATCGCGGCCTCCAGGAAGGCCGTGCCCGGCAGGATCACCGCACCGTCGACGGTGTACTCGGCGAGCCAGGGGTGGAGGGCGAGCGACAGGGTGCCGGTGAGGACCAGTTCCGCCGAGCCCGCGACGGCCATCACGGCGCCGAGCACGGGGTGTTCCGTTGCGGCCAGGCCGAGGCCGGCCGCGTCCGCGGAGCGCAGCGACGCCGTCGGCCAGAACCGCTCGCGCTGGAACGCGTACGTCGGCAGGTCGATCCGGCGTGCCCCGGTGCCCGCGTAGAACACCCGCCAATCCACCGGGGTGCCGGTGACGTGCAGGCGCGCGAGTGCGGTGGCCATGGCGGCTTCCTCGGACCGGTCCCCCCGCAGCGCGGGAACGACGGTGGTCCCGTCCGGCGCCGAACCCTGGATCATGGCCGAGAGCACGCCGTCGGGCCCGAGCTCGAGGAAGGTCTTCACACCGCTCTCGGAGAGGGTCCGTACCCCGTCCGCGAACCGTACGGTCTCGCGGACGTGGCGTACCCAGTACTCCGGTGAGCAGAGCTCGTCGGCCGTCGCGAGCGCACCGGTCAGGTTCGACACCACGGGCATCGTGGGCTCGTGGAAGGTGAGGTCCCCGAGGGCCGTACGGAACTCCGCCAGCATCGGGTCCATCAACGGCGAGTGGAACGCGTGGCTGACCGCCAGTTCGCTCGTACGACGGCCCTCGAACCGCGCCACGAGCTTCGCGACCGCCGTCTCCTCACCGGACAGCACCACCGACGACGGCCCGTTCACCGCCGCGACCGACACCCGATCGGACAGCAACGGCCGGACCTCGTCCTCGGTCGCCTCCACCGCCACCATCGCCCCGCCGACCGGCAACGCCTGCATCAGCCGGGCCCTCGCCGACACCAGACGGCACGCGTCGTCCAGCGACAGCACACCCGCCACATGCGCCGCGGCCACCTCACCTATCGAATGCCCCGCCATGAACTTCGGCGCGACGCCGAGCGACTCGATCAGCCGGAACAGGGCCACCTCGACGGCGAACAGGGCAGGCTGAGCGGCCCCAGTTCGGTTCAGCGCCTCGGCATCCTCGCCCCACATCACCTCGCGCAGCGCGGGATCGGACTCGGCCAGCACCGCGTCCAACGCCTGCGCGAACACCGGGAACCGGCCGTACAACTCCCGCCCCATCCCGATCCGCTGCGCACCCTGCCCCGAGAACACCACAGCCAGGGGACCTTCGGCAGCCACACCCCGGGCCACCTCGACCACACCATCCGCCGAGGACAGCAACACCGCCCGATGGTCGAACACCGACCGGCCCGTCGCCAGCGAGAACCCGACGTCCAGCGGCAGCCGCCCCTCCGCGAAGGACATGATCCGCTCCAGCTGCGCGTCGAGCGCGGCATCGCTCGTGGCCGATACCGGCCACGGCACCACGGTCGGCCTGGTCTCCGGCTCCTCGGCGGGCTCCACCACAGGATCGGGGCCCTGTTCGAGGATCACGTGCGCGTTGGTGCCACTGATCCCGAACGAGGACACTCCCGCCCGGCGCGGGTGGTCCGTCTCCGGCCACGCGACGTTCTCCAGCAGCAGCTCAACGGCCCCCGCCGACCAGTCCACATGGGACGACGGCTCGTCCACGTGCAACGTCTGCGGCAGCACCCCGTACCGCATCGCCAGTACGGACTTGATGACACCGGCGACGCCCGCCGCGGCCTGCGTGTGGCCGATGTTGGACTTCACCGAACCCAGCAGCAGCGGATGCTCCCGGTCCTGCCCGTACGTCGCCAGCAGCGCCTGCGCCTCGATCGGATCGCCGAGGGCGGTGCCGGTGCCGTGCGCCTCCACCGCGTCGACCTCCGCCGGGCTCAGCCCGGCACCGGCCAGCGCCTGACGGATCACCCGCTGCTGAGAGGGGCCGTTCGGCGCGCTCAGACCGTTCGAGGCACCGTCCTGGTTCACCGCCGAGGACCGCACCACCGCGAGGATGTCGTGCCCGTTGCGCACCGCGTCGGACTGCCGCTCGACCACCAGCATGCCGACGCCCTCGGACCAGCTGGTCCCGTTGGCGGCCTCGGCGAACGGCTTGCACCGTCCGTCGGGCGCCAGCCCGCCCTGGATGCTGAACCCCGCGAAGCTCACGGAGGTCGTCATCACGGTGACGCCACCGGCAAGCGCCAGCGAGCACTCCCCGGCACGCAGGGCCTGCGCGGCGAGGTGCAATGACACCAGCGACGACGAGCACGCCGTGTCGACGGTGGACGCCGGGCCTTCCAGGCCGAATACGTAGGACAGCCGACCGGAGAGCACACTCGCCGCCAGCCCGGTGCCGATGTGGCCGCCGAGGTCTTCCCGCGCGCGGGTCACCAGGTGCACGTAGTCCTGGCCGTTGGTGCCCACGAAGACCCCGGTCCGGCTGGAGCGCAGGCCCTCCGGGTCGATGCCCGCCCGCTCGATAGCCTCCCAGGACACTTCGAGCAGCAGCCGCTGCTGCGGGTCCATGGCCAGCGCCTCGCGCGGGCTGATCCCGAAGAAGCCGGGGTCGAAGTCGGCCGCGTCGTAGAGAAAACCGCCCTCGGAGGTCGCGCTGGAGCCGGGCTGATTCCCGGCAAGGGTCTCCAGGTCCCAGCCGCGATCGGTGGGAAACCCGGCGATGCCGTCTCGGCCGGACGCGACGAGGTCCCAGAACTCCTCCGGGGTACGCACCTGGCCGGGGAACCGGCAGGCCATGCCGACGATCACCACCGGGTCGTCCGCGGGGCCGGCCGAAACCGGGGTGAGGACCGGCGTGTCGGCCCGTTCCCCCCGCCCCAGCAGCTCGGCGACGAGGTGTTCGGCCAGCACCCGCGGCCTCGGGTAGTCGAAGAGCAGACTCGCGGGCAGTGCCAGGCCGGTGGCATGGGCCAGTTGGTTGCGCAGTTCCATCGAGGTCAGCGAGTCGAACCCGTGGTCCTGGAACGCCCGGTCCACGCCGATGGCCTCCGCGTCGGCGTGTCCGAGCACGGCGGCGGCATGGGTCCGTACGACGTCCAGCAGCACCGTCCCCTGCTCGGCCGCCGGGGCGGCGAGCAGGCGCTCACGGAGCTTCGACGCCGTGGACTCGCCGTCGCGCCGGGCTTTCCGCGCCGCCCGTGCGGCCGCGCGGGCGCCGGGCAGTCCGGTGAACGCGGCACTGGTTCGGAGGCTGAGCAGGGCCTTCAGCAACTGCGGCTGCCGGAGGTCCGCGACGACCGCGGTCGCGTCCGGTTCGGCCACCAGCTCGGCCATCGCCTCCATCGCGAGCCGTGGATCGAGCACGGTCGATCCGGCCGCCTCCGGCGCTCCGGCCCCTCGCCAGGCACCCCAGGCAATCGACGTCGCCGGGAGGCCCTGGGCTCGGCGGCGCTCGGCGAGCGCGTCCAGGACCGCGTTCCCGGCGGCGTGGTCCGCCCGGCCGGGGCTGCCGACGGCGGCGGCCACCGAGGAGAACAGCGCGAATACCGACAAGTCGAGATCGCGGGTCAGCTCGTCCAGCAGCAGGGCGGGCTGGACCTTGGCCCGGAACACGTCCTCGAAACGCCGCGCGGGCAGACCGTCGAGCGCGGTGGGCTCTTCCAGGTGACCGGCCGCGTGCACGACACCGGTCAGCGGGAACTCTGGCCCGATCGCCGCCAGCGCGGCTTCCAGTTCGGCCCGGTCCGTCGCGTCGCAGGCCGCGATCGTGACCCGCGCGCCGAGCGCGGTCAGTTCGGCCTCCAGCTCCGCCGCACCGGACGCGTCCGGCTCCCGGCGGGCGAGCAGCAGCAGGTGTTCCGCGCCGTGCCCGGCCAGCCAGCGCGCCATGTGCGCGCCCACCGTCCCGGTGCCCTCGGTGATCAGCACCGTGCCGGTCGGCTGCCACCGCCGTGCCGCGTCCCCCGCGGGCGCGGGCACCAGACGCCGGCCGAACACCCCTGAGGCCCGCACCGCGACCTGGTCTTCGTCACCGTCACCGTCCCCGGGGAGTGCTCCCGCGAGCACGCCGATCAGCCGCCGCGCGACGTCCGCGTTCAGCGCGTCCGCGCTCGGTGCCTCCGCGTTCGGTGCCTCCGCGTTCGGTACGTCGACAAGGCCGCCCCAGCGGTCCGGGTACTCCAGTGCCGCGACCCGGCCGAGTCCCCAGAACGCGGCCTGTCCCGGATCGATCGCCGTGCCGCCGGGATCCGCGGACACCGCACCGCGGGTCACCGCCCACACGGGCGCCGCGATGTCCGCGTCACCCATGGCCCGTAGCAGCGCCGCCGTGTCCGCGAGGCCGTCCGGCGACGCGGCGAGGAGTGAGACCACTCCTGTGAACTCGGTTCCGTCGGCGGTGAGTTCGGCCAACTGCGCGGTGAGTACCGTACGACCGACGTCCTCCGGTACGAAGCGGATCACGTCCGGACCCAGCGCGTCGGCGACGCCCCGCGCCCAGCCGTCGCCCTCGGCGGGGAGCACCACCAGCCAGGTGCCCGGCAGTACGGCCCGGAAGGAACCCTCCAGGGGCCGCCACTTCTCCCGGTAGCGCCAGGAGTCGACCGTCGACCTCGTCCGGCGGCGACCGCGCCAGGACGACAGCGCGGGCACGATGCCGCCGAGGGTGTCGGCGTCCACATCGAGGCTCGACGCGAGGGATTCCAGGTCCTCCCGCTCCACCGCCGCCCAGAACTCCGCGTCGATGCCGTCGCCCGCGGCCACGGGTTCGGCCGCCTCCGGCCAGAACCGCTCACGCTGGAACGCGTACGTCGGCAGGTCGGTCCGGCGCGCACCGGTCCCCGCGAAGAAGGCCGGCCAGTCCACGTCGACCCCGGCCACGTGCAGGCGCGCGAGGGCGGTCAGGGCTGTGGTCTCCTCGTCCCGGTCCTTGCGCAGGACCGGGACGACCGTGGCCGCGTCGGCCACCGACTCGCGGATCACCGGCGAGAGCACGCCGTCCGGGCCCAGTTCCAGGAACGCCGCCGCGCCCGCGCCGGACAGCGTCCGCATCCCGTCGGCGAACCGTACGGTCTCGCGGACGTGGCGCACCCAGTACTCCGGCGAGCACAGCTCCGAAGCGTCTGCCAGGCGTCCGGTCAGGTTCGATACCACCGGCATCGTGGGCTGGTGGAAAGTGAGTTCCCCGACCACCGTACGGAACTCGTCCAGCATCGGGTCCATCAGCGGCGAGTGGAACGCGTGCGAGACCCGCAGACGGCTCGTACGACGGCCCTCCAACCGCCCGGCGACCTCCATGACCGCCGATTCCTCACCGGACAGCACCACCGACGACGGCCCGTTCACCGCCGCCACCGACACCTCACCGGACAGCAACGGCCGGACCTCGTCCTCGGTCGCCTCCACCGCCACCATCGCCCCGCCGACCGGCAACGCCTGCATCAGCCGGGCCCTCGCCGACACCAGCCGGCACGCGTCATCCAGCGACAGCACACCCGCCACATGCGCCGCGGCCACCTCACCTATCGAATGCCCGGCCACGAACTTCGGTACGACACCGAGCGACTCGATCAGCCGGAACAGCGCCACCTCGACCGCGAACAGCGCGGGCTGAGCGGCCCCGGTCCGGTTCAGCGCCTCGACGTCCTCGCCCCACATCACCTCGCGCAGCGCGGGATCGGACTCGGCCAGCACCGCGTCCAACGCCTGCGCGAACACCGGGAACCGGCCGTACAACTCCCGCCCCATCCCGATCCGCTGCGCACCCTGCCCGGAGAACACCACAGCGAGCGAGCCCTCGGCCGCCACGCCCCGGGCCGCCTCGGCCACACCGTCCGCCGAGGACAGCAACACCGCCCGATGGTCGAACACCGACCGGCCCGTCGCCAGCGAGAAGCCGACGTCCAGCGGCGGCCGTCCGTCCGCGAAGGACGTGATCCGCTCCAGCTGCGTGTCGAGCGCCGCATCGCTCGTGGCCGACACCGGCCACGGCACCACGGTCGGCCTGGTCTCCGGCTCCTCGGCGGGCTCCACCACAGGATCGGGGCCCTGTTCGAGGATCACGTGCGCGTTGGTGCCACTGATCCCGAACGAGGACACTCCCGCCCGGCGCGGGTGGTCCGTCTCGGGCCACGCGACGTTCTCCGTCAGCAGCTCGACGGCCCCCGCCGACCAGTCCACATGGGACGACGGCTCGTCCACGTGCAACGTTCGCGGCAGCACCCCGTGCCGGATCGCCATGACCGTCTTGATCAGCCCGGCGGCGCCTGCCGCCGCCTGCCCGTGACCGAGGTTCGACTTCACCGAGCCCAGGTACAGCGGGTGCTCCCGGTCCTGCCCGTACGTCGCCAGCAGCGCCTGCGCCTCGATCGGGTCACCGAGGGTGGTGCCGGTGCCGTGTGCCTCCACCGCGTCGACCTCCGCCGGGGAGAGTCCGGCGCCGGCCAGCGCCTGGCGGATCACCCGCTGCTGGGAGGGGCCGTTGGGCGCGGTCAGACCGTTCGAGGCACCGTCCTGGTTCACCGCCGAGGACCGCACCACCGCGAGGATGGCGTGCCCGTTGCGCACCGCGTCGGACATCCGTTCCACCACCAGCGTCGCCACGCCCTCGGACCAGCCGGTGCCGTCCGCGGCCTCGGCGAACGCCTTGCAACGGCCGTCCGGCGCCAGGCCGCCGACCCGGGAGAATCCCGCGAAGGTCACCGGGGTGGCCATGACCATCACCGCCCCCACGAGGGCCAGCGAGCATTCCCCGGCGCGCAGGGCCTGCGTGGCCAGGTGCAGTGACACCAGCGACGACGAGCACGCCGTGTCCACCGTGACCGCCGGGCCTTCCAGCCCGAGGACGTAGGCCAGCCGACCTGACGCCACACTGCCCGACAGGCCCGTGGTCGCGTGGCCCTCGACGTCCACGGAGGACCGCATGACCAGGGTGGAGTAGTCATAGCCGCTGAGTCCGACGAACACTCCGGTCCTGCTGCCCCGCAGCTCCACCGGGTCGATTCCCGCCCGCTCGACGGCCTCCCAGGACACTTCGAGCAGCAGCCGCTGCTGCGGGTCCATGGCCAGCGCCTCACGCGGGCTGATCCCGAAGAAGCCCGCGTCGAAGTCGGCCGCGCCGCGCAGGAATCCGCCCATGGCCCCGCTGCCGGCCCCGGCGTCCCCTTCCCAGCCCCGGTCCTCGGGGAAGCCGGAGATGGCATCGCCGCCCGATTCGACGAACCGCCACAGATCCTCCGGCGAGTCCAGCCCGCCCGGGAACCGGCAGCTCATTCCGACGATGACCATCGGGTCGTCGGCCACCGCGACCGGCACGAGCGAGGCCGGAGCGTCCGCGTCCTGGCCTTCCTCCACCAGCTCCCCCAGCAGGAACCCCGCGAGCCCGCGCGGCGTGGGGTAGTCGAAGACCAGCGTCGCGGGCAGGGTGAGCCCGGTGACCGAGGACAGCCGGTTGCGCAGCTCGATGGCGGTCAGCGAGTCGATCCCCAGCCGGCGGAAGTCCTTGTCCGCGGAAACGGCCGAGCCGCCCGAGCCGGAGTCCGGCGACGCGTGCCCGAGCACGCGCGCGGCCTCGTCGCGCACCAGGTTCACCAGATGGGGCGCCCGCTCCTCGGGCCGCAGCCCGCGCAGGTGCTCGGCGAAGGCCGCCCGCGACGCTCCGCCCCCGCCGCTGGCCGCGGCGCGACGGCCGGTGCGGACCAGTCCGCGCAGCAGCGCCGGGACCTCTGCCCGCGCGGGGAGTTCTCCCCCGCCCGTGCCCTCGGCGACCGGCAACGGGACCACCAGCGCGTCGTCGCCGACGGTGGCGGCGTCGAACAGGGCCAGTCCGCGCGCCGTCGAGAGCAGCGGCAGGCCGAGGGCGGCGGCGCGGCGCAGGTCCTGGTCCTCCAGGCCGCTGGTCATGCCGACGCCCTGCTCCCACGCGGGCCAGGCCAGCGACACGGCGGGCAGCCCGACGGCCCTGCGGTGGTGCGCGAGTGCGTCCAGGAACGCGTTGCCCGCCGCGTAGTTCGCCTGCCCCGGGGCGCCCATCACACCGGCGGTCGAGGAGTACAGGACGAACGCGGCGAGGCCGATGTCCTTCGTCGCCTCGTGCAGGTGCCAGGCCGCGTCCACCTTGGGCCGCAGTACGGTGCCGAGGCGCCGCGGGGTCAGCGAGCCGACGACGCCGTCGTCGAGCACGCCCGCCGTGTGCACCACCGCGGTCAGCGGATGCTCGCCGGGAATCGCGGCCACCAGTGCCCGTACGGCGTCCGGGTCGGCGACATCGCAGGTGACCACGGAGACCTCGGCGCCGTACGCGGTCAGTTCGGCACGCAGGTCGTGCGCGCCGGGCGCGTCCGGCCCGCGGCGCGCGGCCAGCACCAGGTGCCGCATTCCGCGCTCGGCGACCAGGTGGCGGGCGAGTTCCCCGCCGAGGCCGCCGGTGCCACCGGTGATCAGGACGGTGCCTTCGGGGTCCCACGCGGGCGGCAGGGTCAGGACGAGCTTGCCGACGTGCCGCGCCAGGCTCATATGGCGGAACGCCTCCGGCGCCCGCCGCGCGTCCCAGGCACGTACGGGCAGCGGCTTCAGCACGCCCGCGCCGAACAGCTCCATGAGCGCGGCGAGCATCCGCTGGATGCCGTCGGGGGCGACCCAGCCCAGGTCGAAGGCGTGATAACGCACGCCCTCCGGCACTCTGTCCGGGTTCCGTACGTCGGTCTTGCCCATCTCCAGGAACCGGCCGCCGGGGCCCAGCAGCCGCAGCGACGCGTCCACGAACTCACCGGACAGCGCGTTGAGTACGACGTCGATCCCGCCGTCACCCGCGACGGCGGCGAAGGCCGCCTCGAAGCCGGTGCTGCGGGAGGAGGCGATGTGGTCCTCGGCGACGCCCAGTTCACGCAGGGTGTCCCATTTGCCCTCGCTCGCGGTGGCGAACACATCCGCGCCGAGATGGCGCGCCAGCTGGATCGCCGCCATGCCGACGCCGCCCGCGCCCGCGTGCACGAGCACCTTGTCGCCCGGCCGTGTCGCGGCGAGGTCCACCAGCGCGTGGTACGCCGTGAGGAACACGAGCGGGACCGAGCCGGCCGTCTCCCACGACCAGTCCTCCGGCACGGCCGTCAGCTGCCGCTCGTCCACCACGACGGCCGGTCCGAACCCACCGGACACCATGCCCAGCACCCGGTCGCCGGGCCGCAGGCCGGTCACCTCCGGGCCGACCGCCGCGACCACGCCCGCCGCCTCGGAGCCGAACAGTCCGGCCTCGCCGGGGTACATGCCCAGGGCGTTCAGCACGTCGCGGAAGTTGATCCCGGCGGCCCGCACGGCCACCCGCACCTGGCGCCCGGTCAGCGGCTCGAGAACCTCGGGGCACTCCGTCAGGGCCAGCGCGTCGAGGCTGCCCTTCGCGCGGCTGTCCAGTCGCCACGGCCGGTTCGCCGGCGGCACCAGCCCGCCGCCCGACGCCGCGCGCGCCAGCCGGCCGACCCTCAGCCACCCGGCCCGGATCAGCGCCTGCGGCTCGTCGAGGTCCAGCAACCCGGGCACGCCCGGCAGTACGGGCCCGGCCGCCGCCGCGTCGTCGAGGTCCACCAGCAGGAACCGGCCCGGGTTCTCCGACTGCGCGGACCGCACCAGGCCCCACACCGCCGCGGCGGCCAGGTCGCGTACGTCCTCGCCGTCCGCCGCGATCGCACCCCGGGTCACGAACACCAGGCGGGAGCGGGCGAAGCGTTCCTCGCCGAGCCAATCCTGGATCAGGCCCAGCACGCGGCACGTCAGCGCGTGCACGGCCTCGGGACCGCCGCCCCCCGCCAGCGGTACGGCGACGACCCGCGGTACGTCGGCCAACTCGGCCAACTCGGCCAGGGACGGCACACCTTGGCGGACGGTACCCACCGAGTCCAGCGCCGCACCCAGCCCGAAGTCGTCCGCACCGATCACGGCCCAGGCCCCGTCCACGGCGTCCGGGGCGGTCTGCGGGACCCAGTCCAGGCGGAACAGCGAGTCGGCCGGGTCCGGGCCCGCGGGCACGGTGGCGGGCGCGGCCGACGGCGCCCGCAGGACCAGCGAGTCCACCGAGATCACGGGCGCGCCGTGTACGTCGGCCCCGTCGACGACGACGGTGTCGGGGCCGGTCCTGAGTACCCTGGCCCGCAGCACGTCGGCACCGGAGGCGTGCAGCGAGACCCCGGTCCACTCGAAGGGCACCAGCCGCTCGCCGTCGCCGGAGTCCGCCGCGACGTGCAGCACCGAGTCCAGCAGTCCGGGGTGGACGCCGAAATCCCCGGCGTCGCGTGCGGTCTGCGGCAGGGCCACCTCGGCGAAGAGTTCGTCGCCCCGTCGCCAGGCCGCCCGCAGGCAGCGGAACGTCGGCCCGAAGTCCAGGCCGGATGCCGCGTACCGGTCGTAGAACCCGTCGATGTCCATGGCTGTCGCGCCGGGCGGCGGCCACCGCGTGGCGTCGAATTCGGCCACCCGCTCGCCCGGGACGAGCCGTCCGACGGCATGCAGCGTCCAGGCCGCCTCGGGCACCTCCGCGGGGCGCGCGAAGAACCGTATCTCCCTGCGGCCCCCGTCGTCGGGTTCGCCCACCCGCACCTGGACCTGCGTCCCGCTGTCCTCGGCCAGCACGAGCGGTACGACCATGGTGAGTTCCTCAACCTGGTCGCAACCCGCCTGATCGCCGGCCCGGACGGCCAGTTCCAGGAACCCGGTGCCGGGGAAAAGGATCACGCCGCCGACCCTGTGGTCGGCGAGCCAGGGCTGCGCCGCCGGGGACAGCACGCCGGTCAGCGCCAGCTCGTCCGCACCGGCCACGACCATCACCGCGCCGAGCAGCGGGTGCCCGGCGGGCTCCAGCCCCGTCCCGGACAGGTCCACGGACAGGTCGGTCCCCGAGGGCCAGAACCGCTCGTGCTGGAAGGCGTACGTCGGCAGGTCGACCCGGCGGGCCCCGGTCCCCGCGAAGAATGCCGCCCAGTCCACCGCGACCCCGCCCACATGCAGCCCGGCGACCCCGGTCACCAGCGCGGCCTCTTCACCGCGGTCCTTACGGAGCAGGGGAAGCACCGCGGCCTTCTCCGGCACCGACTCGCGGGCCGCCGCCGAGAGCACCCCGTCGGGCCCGAGCTCCACGAGCACTCCGGCACCGGCGTCGGCCAGCGCCCGTACCCCGTCGGCGAAGCGCACGGTCTCCCGTACGTGCCGCACCCAGTACTCCGGTGAGCACAGTTCGCCCGCGTCGGCCATCTGGCCGGTCAGGTTCGACACCACCGCGATCCGCGGCTCGTGGAACTCCAGCCCGGCGAGGACCTGACGGAAGGCAGCGAGCATCGGGTCCATCAGCGGCGAGTGGAAGCCGTGCGACACCCGCAGCCGCTTGGTACGGCGGCCCCGCGCCTCCAGCCGCGCCGCGATCTCCAGTACGGCCTCCTCGTCGCCGGACACGACCACCGTGGACGGCCCGTTCACCGCGGCGACCGACACCCGCTCGGTCAACAGGGGCGTGACCTCGTCCTCGGTGGCCCATACCGCGACCATCGCCCCGCCGGCGGGCAGGTCGTCCATGAGCCGCGCCCGCGCGTTCACCAGCGTGCACGCGTCGGTCAGCGACAGCACACCGGCGACGTGCGCGGCGACGACCTCACCGATCGAGTGCCCGGCGACGAAATCGGGCTGCACCCCCCACGATTCGAGCAGCCGGAACAGCGCCACCTCGATGGCGAACAACGCGGGCTGCGCGTATCCGGTCCGGTCGAGTTCGTCGGCGTGTCCGCTCCACATCACATCGCGCAGCGGGCGGTCCAGACCCGGATCGAGTGCGGCGAGGACGGCGTCCAGAGCCTCGGCGAACGCCGGGAACAGGTCGTACAGTTCCCGCCCCATGCCGAGCCGCTGCGCCCCCTGCCCGGAGAACAGCATGGCCAGCTTCGTGCGGCCGGGGACGGTGCCGTCCAGCACGGAGGGCGCCGTGCCGTTCTCGGCCCAGGCCACCAGCCCGTCCCGGAGCGCTTCGCGGCCGTCCGCGACGACGGCCACCCGGTGTTCGAGACTCGTCCGGGACGTCGCCAGGGAGAACGCCACATCGAGCGGGCGCGGTCCGGATACCTCGTCCAGCAGGGAGAGCGCAGCGGTGACCTGGTCCCGCAGGGCGGCCTCGGTGGCTCCGGACAGCACCCAGGGCAGCGCGGTCGGCCGCCGCTCCGCCGTCGTGGAGGCCCCGGAGGTCCCGGGGGTCCCTGGGGTCTCCTCGGCGGGGGCGTCCGGCGCCTGTTCGAGGATGACGTGCGCGTTGGTGCCGCTCACCCCGAACGACGACACTCCCGCGCGCCGGGGGCGGCCCGTGTCCGGCCACTCGCGCGACTCCCTCAGCAGGTCCACCGCTCCGGCGGACCACTCCACACGAGATGACGGAGTGTCGGCGTGGAGGGTCTTCGGCACGGTGCCGTGCCGCATCGCCATGACCGTTTTGATCACCCCGGCGACCCCGGCCGCGGCCTGGGCGTGCCCGAGGTTCGACTTGACCGACCCCAGCAGCAGCGGCGTATCCCGTTCCTGGCCGTAGGTCTCCAGGAGGCTCTGCGCCTCGATCGGGTCGCCCAGCGGGGTGCCGGTGCCATGCGCCTCCACCACGTCCACGTCGGCCGGGGCGAGTCCGGCGGCGGCCAGCGCCTGCCGGATGACGCGCCGCTGCGCGGGGCCGTTGGGCGCGGTGAACCCGTTCGACGCGCCGTCCTGGTTGACCGCGCTGCCGCGCACCACGGCGAGCACCGGATGCCCGTTGCGCCGCGCGTCGGACAGCTTCTCCAGCACCAGCACGCCGACGCCCTCGGACCAGCCGGTGCCGTCGGCGGAGTCGGCGAACGCCTTGCACCGCCCGTCACGGGCGAGGCCGCCCTGACGGCTGAACTCGATGAGCGGCCCCGGCGTGGACATCACGTTGACCCCACCGACGAGCGCCAGCGAGCACTCGCCGCCGCGCAGCGCCTGCGTGGCGAGGTGCAGGGCGACCAGCGAGGACGAGCACGCCGTGTCGACGGTCAGCGCGGGCCCCTCCAGCCCCAGGGTGTACGACAACCGCCCGGACACCGCGCTCGCCGCGATCCCGGTGCCGACCTCGCCGGTCGCGTCGTCCAGCGAGCGCACCATCAGGTACGCGTAGTCCTGGCCGTTCGTGCCCATGAACACGCCGGTCCGGCTGGAGCGCAGGCGGTTCGCGTCGATGCCCGCCCGTTCGATCGCCTCCCACGAGGTCTCCAGCAGCAGCCGCTGCTGCGGATCCATCCGCAGCGCCTCACGCGGCGAGATCCCGAAGAAACCGGGATCGAACTCCGTGGCGCAGTCGAGGAATCCGCCCTGCCGACTGATCTCGTTGCCGCGCTCGTCGACCTGGGCGCCGTGCAGGGCGCTCAGGTTCCAGCCACGGTCGGTGGGAAATCCGGAGATCGCGTCGGTGCCGGCCGCCACCAGCCGCCACAGGTCCTCCGGGGAACGCACGCCGCCGGGATAGCGGCAGCCCATGCCGACGACGGCGACCGGTTCGGTGGCCGCGGCGACCAGATGCCTGTTCTGCCGCCGGAGGCGCTCGGTCTCCTTCATCGCTGCGCGCAGTGCCTGGACGACCTGCTCGCTGGGCGTGCTCATGACTGCCTCCGTCGTTCGGGTGACTCGTCGTCGGGGAACGCGCCGTCGTCGGGTCCTCGGCGTGACTCACCGTCGGGTTGTCCTTGGAGGGCGGCTCGTACCAGGTCGTCCAGAGCCATCGCGTCGATGGACTCCTCATCCGGCTCGGCGTCCGATGCCCCGGCCCCGGTCCCGCCGCCCGCCAGCTGGAGCAGCGGCTCCAGCAGACCGATCTCGCGGAGTCGGCCGACCGGCACCGAGGCGAGCACCGACCGGATCTCCGCGTCCTCGGCCGATTCGGTGGCCTCGGCGGCCGAGGCCCCGGCCCCGGAGCCGTCGGGCGCCAGCCGTCCGGTGATGTGCTCGGCCAGCGCCAGGGGCGTCGGGTAGTCGAACACCAGCGTCGCCGCCAGGCTCAGGCCGGTCGCGGCACCGAGCTGGTTGCGCAGTTCGACGGCGCCGAGGGAGTCCACCCCGAGGTCCCGGAACGGCCGCTCGGCGCCGACCGCGTCGGTGTCCCGGTAGCCGAGTACGTACGCGGATCGGGTGCGGACCAGGTCGAGCACGGCCTCCAGGCGCCTGCCCGCGGGAAGCCTCACCAGCCGCTCCCGCAGCGCGTCGCCCGCGGATTCCGCGGGTTCGCCGCGGGCGGCCACCAGTTCCTGGTAGCCCGGCAGTTCCCGGAGCAGCGCGCTCGGCCGGACCCCGCTGTACGCCTGGGCGAACCGTTCCGGGGCGATCTCGGCGACCAGCGCGGTGGGCTCCGCTTCCGTCACCAGCCGGCGCAGCGCCTCGCTCGCCAGCTCCGGGTCCATCGCGTGGACCCCCGCCCGGCGGGCCGCCTCTTCGGCCTCGGCCTTCCCCGCCGTGCCGCCACCGCCCCAGGCACCCCAGGCGATCGAGGTCGCGGGCAGGCCATGCGCCCGCCGCTGCTCGGCCAGGGCGTCCAGCACGGCGTTCGCCGCCGCGTAGTTCGCCTGACCGGGGTTGCCCACGACGGCGGACGCGGAGGAGAACAGCGCGAACACCGACAGGTCCGCCCCTCGTGTCAGCTCGTCGAGCAGAAACGCGGAGGTGACCTTGGACCGGAACACGGTCCCGAACCGCTCCGGGGTCAACCGGTCGAGCACGCCGTCGTCCAGCACACCGGCGGCGTGCACCACCCCGGTCAGCGGGTGCTCGGCCGGAACGCCCTCCAGCAGCGCGGTCAGCTGCGCCCGGTCGGCGACATCGCAGGCGGCGACGGTGACCCGTGTCCCGAGCGCGGCCAGTTCCTCGCACAATGCGCCCATCCCCGGCGCCTGCGAGCCCCGTCGCCCGACGAGCAACAGATGCGGCGCACCCGCGCGGGCGAGACACCGGGCGACCTGCCCGCCGAGCGCACCGGTGCCACCGGTGATCAGGACCGTGCCGGTCGGCTCCCAGGCCCCCGTGCCGGCAGGCGCGGCGCCGTGCCGGTCGGGCTGTTCGGTGGACCGGCCGTCGGGGGACGGGATCAGCCTGCGGCCGAAGACCGCGCTCTTGCGGACCGCTACCTGGTCCTCGCCGTCCCATCCGGCCAGCACGGCGGCGAATCCGGCGGCGGCCCGCTCGTCGAGTTCGCCCGGGAGGTCGATCAGGCCACCCCAGCGGTCCGGGTACTCCAGCGCGACGACCCGGCCCAGGCCCCAGACGGCCGCCTGCACCGGCCCGGTCACGGCATCCGAGCGCCCGACCGACACCGCACCGCGCGTGACGCACCACAGCGGGGCGGTGATACCGGCGTCGCCCAGCGCTTGCACGAGCGTCGCGGTGCCGACCGTGCCGGACGGGACACCGGTGCCGGAATCCGCTTCGTCCAGTGCCAGCAGCGAGAGCACACCGGCGTAGGCATCGGAAGGCGCGTCGGCGTGGTCACGGAGGCGGGCCGCCAGCTTCTCGCGGTCGTACGCCGTGACCGGCACGCGCACCACATCGGTGCCCAGGGCGTCCAGGGTCGCAGTGACCCACGGATCATCGGCGTAGGCGGCAGGGAGGACGGCGAGCCACGTCCCCGTCGGGGTGTCGGCGGGAGCACCGGAGACCGGCTTCCAGACGATGCGGTGGCGCCAGCCGTTCACCGTGGACTCCTCCTGGCGCTGCCTGCGCCAGTCCAGCAGCGCGGGCAGCACCCGCGACAGCGCGTCGCCCTCGACGTTCAGCGCCGCTTCGAGCGAGGCGAAGTCCTCGCCCTCGACGGCGGACCAGAAGGCGTCGTCCGCCTGGCCTGCCCCGTCCCGTTCGCTCGTACGGGTCGCGGGCGCGGGCGTGGCGTCCGGCCAGAACCGTTCGTGTTGGAAGGCGTAGGTCGGCAGGTCCACCTGCCGCGCGGCGCCCGCGAAGTACGCCGGCCAGTCGACGGTGACACCGCGCAGCCGCAACCGGGCCAGGGCCGCCGCGACGGACGCCTGCTCCGGCCGCTCCGGGGGCAGCGTCGGCACCGTCGCAGCATCGTCGGGCAGTGTGTCGCGGGCCATGCCCAGCAGTACGTTGCCCGGGCCGAGTTCCAGTAGCGCCGTGACCTTGCGGTCCGCCAGGGCGCGTACCCCGTCGGCGAAGCGGACGGCCTGGCGCACGTGCCGGACCCAGTACTCCGGCGAGCACAGCTCATCGGCGGTGGCGAGCGTACCCGTCAGGTTCGACACCACGGTCAGCCGCGGCTCACGGAATTCCAGCTCCCCGGCCACCCGCCGGAACTCGTCCAACATCGGATCCATCAGCGGCGAGTGGAACGCGTGCGACACCCGCAGCCGCGTAGTCCGCCGGCCCCGCTCCGAGAAGTGGGCTCCGATCGCCAGGACGGCGTCCTCGTCCCCGGACACCACCACCGACCCCGGACCGTTCACCGCCGCGACCGACACCCGTTCACTCAGCAGCGGCGCCACCTCATCCTCCGCCGCCTGCACCGCCACCATCGCCCCACCGACCGGCAGCACATCCATCAACCGCGCCCGAGCCGCCACCAGACGGCAGGCATCCTCCAACGAGAACACCCCCGCCACATGCGCCGCCGCGACCTCGCCGATCGAATGCCCGGCCACATAATCCGGCACCACACCCCACGACTCGACCAACCGGAACAGCGCCACCTCCACCGCGAACAACGCGGGCTGCGCAAACCCGGTCCGATCCAGCACCTCCGGCTCCCCGCCCCACATCACCTCCCGCAGTGCGGGGTCGAGTCGTGCCAGTACGGCGTCCAGCGCCTCCGCGAACACCGGGAAACGCCCGTACAACTCCCGCCCCATACCCAGCCGCTGGCTGCCCTGCCCGGAGAACAGGAACGCCAGCTTCCCGGGGCGTGGCGCGTCCGCGCGGAGGATGCGCGGGCCGTCTTCGCCGTCGGCGAGGGCGGCCAGCGCGGCCAGCAGCTCGCTTCGGTCGGTGGCCAGCAGCGCGGCCCGGTGCTCGAACAGCGAGCGGGTGGTGGCCAGCGAGTAGGCCACGTCGGCGAACCCGAGCTCGGGCCGCGCTTCGGCGTGGGCGAACAGGCGTCGTGCCTGCGCCCGCAGGGCGTCCGGCGTCCTGGCGGACAACAGGACCGGAACGATCTCACCGTCGGCGGGAGACGGTCGCACGGGGTCCTCGGCCGGCGGTGCCTGCTCAAGAATCACGTGCGCGTTCGTTCCGCTGGCGCCGAAGGAGGAGATGCCCGCCCGGCGCGGGCGGCCGGAGTCCGGCCACTGGGCCGGTTCGGTCAGCAGCCGGACCGCACCGGCGCTCCAGTCCACATGGGACGAAGGCGTCTCCGCGTGCAGGGTCTTCGGCAGCAGGCCGTGCCGCATCGCCTGCACCATCTTGATCACCCCCGCCGCGCCCGAGGCGGCCTGGGTGTGCCCGATGTTGGACTTCAGGGAACCGAGCAGCAGCGGACGCTTCCGGTCCTGCCCGTAGGTTGCCAGCAGGGCCTGCGCCTCGATCGGATCGCCCAGCGAGGTGCCCGTGCCGTGTGCCTCCACCGCGTCGATGTCGGCGGGCGAGAGTCCGGCGCCGGCCAGCGCGCGCTGGATCACCCGCTGCTGCGACGGCCCGTTCGGCGCGGTGAGGCCGTTGGACGCACCGTCCTGGTTGATCGCCGAGCCACGGAGCACGGCGAGCACGGGGTGACCGCTGCGGCGCGCGTCCGAGAGGCGTTCGATCACCAGCATGCCCACGCCCTCGGCCCAGCCCGTACCGTCGGCGTCCTCGGAGAACGCCTTGCAGCGGCCGTCGGGCGAGAGCGCACCCTGTGCGCTGAACTCCACGAAACCGACCGGGGTCGCCATCACGGTCACACCGCCGGCCAAAGCCACCGAGCACTCCCCCGACCGCAGCGCCTGCGCGGCCAGGTGGAGGGCGACCAGCGACGACGAGCAGGCGGTGTCCACCGAGACGGTGGGGCCCTGCAGCCCGAAGGTGTACGCCAGCCTGCCGGAGAGGAGGCTCGCCGACTGCGCGGTCTCCCACCGGCCGAGGTGCTCGGGCAGGCGGTAGTCGCCGCTGCCGCCGCCGACGAACGCTCCGGCGTCGGTCCCGCGCAGCGCGGCCGGGTCGATCCCCGCCCGCTCCAGGGCTTCCCAGGCCGATTCGAGTACGAGGCGCTGCTGCGGGTCCATCACCAGGGCCTCGTGCGGAGAGATCCCGAAGAAGCCGGGGTCGAAGTCGGCCGCGTCGTGCAGGAAGCCGCCACTGCGGGTGACGCTTCCGCCGTTGCCTCCCGTACCGCCGTTCAGAAGGGCGTCGAAGTCCCAGCCCCGGTCCACCGGCATGTCTCCGACGGCGTCGGTGCCGGCCACGACGAGTTCCCAGAGGTCTTCCGGCGACCGCACCCCACCGGGGAAGCGGCAGCTCATGCCGACGATCGCGATCGGATCGTCGGCCGTACGGGCGGACAGCGCCGCCGGGACAGCCGGGGCTGCCGGGACGGTCCGCTCGCCGAGCAGGGTGGCCAGCAGGTGGTCGGCCAGTTCGTTCGGGGTCGGGAAGTCGAATACGGCGGTGGCGGGAACGCTCAGTCCGGTCGCCCTGGCGAGCTGGCCGCGCAGGTCGACGGCGGTCAGCGAGTCGAACCCGAGGTCCCGGAACGGCAGATCGGCCTCGACGGCACCGGCGTCGGCGTGCCCCAGCACCAGGGCGCTCTTCTCCCGCACCACGGCGAGCAGTTCACCGAATCGCTCGGTTTCGGGCAGGCCGAGCAGCCTGCCCCGAAGCTCGGTCGCGGCGGATCCCTCGGTGCCCGCGATCCCTGTGATCCCTGCGATGTCCGCGGTCTCGCGGTCCCGTAGCGCGGCGTCGAGCGCCGCGCGCGCCTCCGGCAGGCCGGCCAGCAGCGCGCCGGGCCGAGCCGCGGTGAAAGCGGGCGCGAAGCTGTCCCACTCCACGTCGGCCACGGTCAGCGATGCCTCGCCGCCCGCGACCGCACGGCCGAGGGCCGCGAGCGCCACCTCCGTGTCCAGCACGGGCAGCCCGCTCGCCCGGAGGTGGCCGGTCATCGACCGCTCGGTGACCTCCGCCCACGCGCCCCACGCGAGGCACAGCGCGGCCATGCCACGGTCGCGGCGCCGCTGCGCCATGGCTTCCAGAACGGCCCCCGTGGCCGCCTCGGCGCCTCGGCCCCGTACACCCCACACTCCGGCGACCGAGCTGAACAGCACGAACGCGTCCAACTCCCGGTCGGCGAGCAGATCGTCGAGGTTCGTCACCCCGACGAGCGCTTCGGAGAGCGTGGCACCCACGGGTTCTTCGGCGTGCACGACGGCGGTCAGCTCACCGGCCGGGAGGACGGCGAGTACGGCCTCCAGCTCGTCGCGATCGGCGGTGTCGCAGGCCAGTACGGTGACCGGGGTTCCCCACTCGGCCGCGAGATCCGCATCCGTCAGGCCGGCTGTGTCGCGCCCGATGAGGACGAGATGCCCGGCGCCCTCCCGGGCCAGCCAGCGGGCGACCCGGACGCCCATCGGTCCGGTGCCGACGACGAGCGCGGTGCCGGACGGGGTCCAGCTCCCGGCGGGCGCCGTGGCCCGGACGAGGCGCCGCGCGAACACCCCGGAGGGCCGCACCGCGAGCTCGTCCTCCGGTGCGGGCAGCGCAAGAGGTCCGGCGGAGGCGTAGCCGAGCAGCGCGGCGAACCGCGCATCCGGCGCCTCGGCCAAGTCGATCACGCCACCCCACCGTTCGGGCCGCTCGAGCGCGGCCACCCGCCCCGCACCCCACACCGCCGCCTGGCGGGCGTCATCGACACGGTCATCGGGGCCCGTCTTCACGGCGCCCCGCGTAACGCACCACAGCGGCGCGGCGATCCCGGCCTCCGCCAGCGCATCCAGCAGCTCCAGCGGACCGGGTTCGGACGAAAGCAGCGAGACCACACCGGTGAAGTCCGTACGGTCGGCGTCGGACACCCGGCGGACCACGCAGACGGCCTCAGCATCCGGCGCGTCACCACCCAGGGCATCGACGGCGGCGGAAGCCCAAGGGTCGCCCGCCTCCGCGAGCACGAGCCACCGACCCGGCTGATCGGCGACCACGTCCGGCACCGGCACCGGCACCGGTACCCAGCTCACCCGATACTGCCAGCCATCCGCGACCGCGACCTCGCGCCTGCGGCGGTTCCACGACGAGAGCGCCGACAGCGCCGGGGCCATCGCCGTCGCCGCTTCGCCGTCGAGGCCGAGCGTCGCGGCCAGCGCCTCCGGGTCCTCGCTCTCCACCGCCGACCAGAACTCGGCGTCCACCGGGTCGGCCGACGCGCTCGGCGTCGCCGGTTCGGGCCAGAAATGCCGACGCTGGAAGGCGTACGTCGGCAGGCTGACGCATCCCGCACCCGTCCCGGCGAAGAAGGCGCGCCAGTCGATGGAAGTGCCGTGCACATGCAGCCGGGACAGGGCGGTCACCAGCGCGGTTTCCTCACCGTGGTCGCGGCGCAGCACCGGCACCACCAGCGGGCCTTCGACCAGCTGCCCCGTCGCGGCGGAGAGCCCCCCGTCGGGGCCGAGTTCGACGTACGCGCCCACGCCCGCGTCGTGCAGGGCCCGGACACCGTCGGCGAAGCGGACCGTCTCCCGGACGTGCCGGACCCAGTACTCCGGCGAGCACAGCTCACCGGCCGTGGCGAGCGTGCCGGTCAGGTTCGACACCACCGCCAGCCGCGGCTCACGGAACTCCAGCTCCCCGGCCACCCGGCGGAACTCGTCCAACATCGGGTCCATCAAAGGCGAGTGGAACGCATGCGACACCCGCAAACGGCTCGTCCGCCTGCCCAGCTCCGAGAAATGGGCCCCGATTTCGAGGACGGCACCCTCATCCCCGGACACCACCACCGACCCCGGACCGTTCACCGCCGCGACCGACACCCGTCCGGTCAGCAGCGGCGCCACCTCATCCTCGGCCGCCTCGACCGCCACCATCGCCCCACCGACCGGCAGCACATCCATCAACCGCGCCCGAGCCGCCACCAGACGGCAGGCATCCCCCAGCGAGAACACCCCCGCCACATGCGCCGCCGCGACCTCGCCGATCGAATGCCCGGCCACATAATCCGGCACCACACCCCACGACTCGACCAACCGGAACAGCGCCACCTCCACCGCGAACAACGCGGGCTGCGCAAACCCGGTCCGATCCAGCACCTCCGGCTCCCCGCCCCACATCACCTCCCGCA
>NZ_JBIRQF010000033.1:0-60622 GCF_044333065.1 Streptomyces sp. NPDC021115 | reverse complement strand
GCCTGCTGGCTGGACCTGGCCACTCGCGAGGTCGTCGGCTACGCGATGGCCGACCACCACCGCGCCGAGCTGGTGGTAGACGCGCTGCGGATGGCCCACGGCCGCGGTGGCCTGGAACCCGGTTGCATCACGCACAGCGACCGCGGAAGCGAATACACCTCATCCGAATTCCGCGCGGAGATACGCGCGTTGGGCCTTCGGCAAAGTACCGGCCGGACCGGCTCCTGCTTTGACAACGCCGCAGCCGAAAGCTTTTGGGCTGTGCTCAAGGAGGAGATCGGCACCCGGCTCTGGCCCGACCGAGCCACCGCCCGCGCCGAGGTCTTCGCCTTCATCGAGACCTTCTACAACCGGCGCCGCCTGCGCAAGCACCCTGTCTTCGGGTATCTCACACCACACGAGACGCGCCAACGGTTCCGCAACAGCCACACACTCGCAGCGTAGAAGAAGAGTGTCCAGGATCACGGGGAAACTTCACAGTGCCAACTATCCCTCTTTTGTGCCAACTAAAAATCCTCGTCACAGCGGGTCAGCGGCGCACGCGTGGCATCCCGAGGCCGATCCAGGAGATGATCTCCCGCTGGATCTCGTTGTTGCCGCCGCCGAAGGTGAAGACGACGCTGCTGCGGTAGCCGCGCTCCAGCTCGCCGTGGAGGACCGCGCCCGCTGAGCCCTCCTTGAGGGGGCCCGCGGCGCCGACGATCTCCATGAGCCAGGCGTAGGCGTCGCGGCGGGCCTCGGAGCCGTAGACCTTGACGGCTGAGGCGTCGTGCGGGGTGAGGGTGTCGCGCTGGAGCGCGTCCACCATCTGCCAGTTGAGCACCTTCATGGCGTCCAGCCGGGCGTGGGTGCGGGCGAGCCTGGCCCGTACCCAGGGCAGGTCGATGACCCGGCGGCCGTCCGGGAGCTTGGTGTCGGCGGCCCACTGCCGGACGCCGCGCAGGGCGCGGATGGCCATGGTGCCGTGGGCGGCGAGCGTGACGCGTTCGTAGTTGAGCTGGGTGGTGATCATCCGCCAGCCCTCGTTCTCGGCGCCGACGCGGCGGGCGACCGGGACGCGGATGTCCTCGTAGTAGCTGGCGGTGGTGTCGTGGGAGGCCAGGGTGGTGATGACGGTGCAGGAGTAGCCGGGGTCGGTGGTGGGGACGAGCAGGATGCTGATGCCGTGGTGGGGCTTGGCATCGGGGTCGGTGCGGACGGCGAGCCAGACCCAGTCGGCGGTGTCGCCGTTGGTGGTCCAGGTCTTCTGGCCGTTCACCACGTAGTCGTCGCCGTCCCGTACGGCGCGGGTCTTGAGGGCGGCGAGGTCGGTTCCGGCGTCGGGTTCGCTGTAGCCGATCGCGAAGTCGATCTCGCCGGAGAGGATGCGCGGCAGGAAGTACCGCTTCTGCTCGTCGGTGCCGTAGCGCATGAGCGTGGGGCCGACCGTGTTGAGGGCCATGAGCGGCAGCGGTACGCCCGCCTGGGCGGCCTCGTCGAAGAAGATGAACTGCTCGACCGGGCCGAGGCCCCGCCCGCCGTACTCCCGGGGCCAGCCCACGCCCAGCCAGCCGTCGGCGCCGAGGCGCCGGATGGTCTCGCGGTAGAACCGCTTCTGCCCGGCGGGGTCGGCGTAGCGTGCGTACGCGTCGTCGGGCACCAGCTCGGCGAAGTAGGTGCGCAGCTCGGCTCGTAACTGCCGCTGCTCAGGGGTGTATTCGAGGTCCACGGCCCCTCCTGGAGTCTCGCGTGCGCCACGACGGCGGTCGGGGAGCGTCCTGGGATCGAGGGGCACGGTAGAACGTGTTCCACCAATTCGGAAGGGCTGCGGACCAGGGGACGGGGGCTCAGCCCGCCTCGTCCACCCGGGGCGGGCTGTCGTCGGTGCCGCGCCGTACGACCTGGACCGGATGGCCCGGGCGCCAGGTCCGCAGCACCAGGTCGGGGCCCTCCACCGAGGTCCGCACGACCTCGGTCACCTCGGCGCGGAAGAGGTGGAACGGCTCGGGCGGATGGACCTCGGCGGCGAAGCGGGCGAGCGAGCCCCGGTCGGTCACCTCGACGGCCCGGCCGCTGATCCGGACGTCGCCGCCGGGGGTGCCGGTGTCCGGGCCCTGGTTGGCCTGGACGGAGAAGCGCCGGTCGCGGCGCAGGTCGACGGCCTTGCGGGAGTCGGGCATCATGCCGAGCCACAGTTCCCCGAAGCGGAAGGTGACCTCCAGCGGGGTCAGCCGCGGGGAACCGTCCTGGCGGACGGTGGCCAGCACATGGGTGCGGTAGCGCTCGAAGCGCTCCTGCGCCGCGGTGGCGAAGTCGGGCTCCGCCGCCTGGAATCCGGCCCAGCTGCTGATCGGAAGCGTCGTCATGGCACCCATGCTCGTGGGTTTACCCGACGCCTCCTGTCCGGATTTCCGGGACTGAAGGGATTCCCCCGCGCCGCGCGCGGCCACTTGGCGCGCCTGATGCGGCGGCAGATAGGCGCTCCACGCCGTCCCAGGCAGCGGGAACCCGATCCAGGTGCGGGCGTACGACGGGGGCCGGGCGCCGTGGTCGCGCCGGACGAGCAGCGCGGTGGGCTCGTGGGCGGCCCGGCGCAGCAGCCCGGACACGCTGGTGGAGCGGTTGTTGCCGCTGGTCTGGGCGGAACCGCAGCCCGCGTGGTACGCGACGGGCAGGGCGCGGTCGCCGGCCACCAGACACGGCGGCCGCAGCCCCAGCCGCTTCAGCCCGTCGGCGGCGGTGCGGTAGCGCCCGGTGGTCTGCTCGGACACCGTGGCGGTGTGGGTGAGGACGGCGAGCTGGCTGCCCAGGTGGAGCAGGACGACGATCCCGAGCGCCATGGCCATGTGGCGGGGCGAGCGCGCGGCGCGTACGGCGCGGAAGCCCAGCGCGGCGATGGGCAGGGCGAGCAGCGCGTAGGAGGGCATCAGGAAGCGCGGCGCGGAGTAGTCGATGAGCAGCAGATAGGGGACGGCGAGGGCGGCCGCGCAGACGACGGGCAGCACGGTGACCGGCACACCGGGTTCCTGGGGCGCGTACGCCCGCCCGAGCCCGACGCGCATCCGGGTCCGCCGTTCGTGGCGGTCCCGCAGGACGAGGGCGACGGCGGCGAGGGTCAGCAGCGGCAGCGACAGCCACCACAGGGTCAGCTCCGGATGGTGCAGCGGCACCTCGCACGGGCGGCACAGCTGCGGTCCGTTGAGGCTGCGCAGCGCGGCGCCCACGGCGAAGTGGAGGCCCATGCCGCCCTCGACCTCGCTGGAGACGTCCAGCCGCCCGCCGATGCCGCCGAAGCGGTCGTACGCCTCGCCGATCCACTGCGCGGCGCCGAGCAGCAGCCCGCCCGCCAGCGGTAGCAGGGCGGGCCGCCAGCTCCGTACCCGTAAGGCGGCGACCAGCAGCGGAAGGGCCAGCCAGCCGCCGTCGGGGGTGCGGACCAGCGTGACCCCCACGACGAGGGCGGCGAGCCACCAGCGGGCGTTGCGTTCGGCGGGCAGGCGCAGGAACCAGCCGACCGCGGCCACCGCGCCGAGCGCGACCCAGAGGTTGGGCATCACCGCGGGGCCGCTGATCGTGGTGATCCACAGCCCGGCGAAGAGCAGCGCGGCGAGCGCCACCGGGCCGCGCGGCAGCAACCTGTTCCACACGCGGAAGGCCGCGTAGAGCGCGCCCGCGGAAAGCACCGTGAGGAGGACCCGGAGCACCGTGATGGAGGACGTGGCGGCCACCACCGGGGAGACCAGCATGCTGATGCCGCGGGAGCGGGGCGCGCTGAAGTACGCGGCAGGGGTGCGCGGGTCCACCTGGGAGACGTACACGGACTCGTCCCAGCCCAGCGCGTGTCCGACGTGCGGGACCACCACCGCGAGCTGGACCGCCGCATAGCCGACGGCGACCACCGCGAGCCACGGCGCGCGGCGCCGGTGGCGCTGCGGCCGGGGTGGATGCGGGCGCGGATGCGCGGCGGCGGCCGCCGGTGCGGCAGTGTTCTCCATGCGCGCACCATATGATGTCTATGTACCTTTTTCGGCTTATTAGGCTGTTCGGCTCAACGCCCCAGGGGTGCCATGACCGCGCCGGATCCGTACGCTGTTGCAGCGGTGCACAGCTCCCAGCCGGTGGAGGACGAACGCTCCCATGAAGATGCTCATCAATGTGGCCGAAACCGTGGTCGCCGACGCACTGCGCGGCCTGGCCGCCTCCCATCCCGAACTGGCCGTGGACATCGAGAACCGGGTGATCGTCCGCCGGGACGCGCCCGTACCGGACAAGGTGGCCCTGGTCTCCGGCGGTGGCTCCGGACATGAGCCGCTGCACGGCGGGTTCGTCGGCGCCGGGATGCTCGACGCGGCCTGCCCCGGCGAGGTCTTCACCTCCCCCGTGCCCGACCAGATGGTGCGCGCGGCGGCCGCCGTGGACAGCGGCAAGGGCGTGCTGTTCGTCGTCAAGAACTACACCGGCGACGTGCTCAACTTCGACATGGCGGCCGAACTGGCCGAGGACGAGGGCATCCAGGTCGCCAAGGTGCTCGTCGACGACGACGTGGCGGTGAACGACAGCACCCACACGGCGGGGCGGCGCGGCACCGGCGCGACACTGTTCGTCGAGAAGATCGCCGGTGCGGCGGCCGAGGAGGGCGCACCACTGGAGCGGGTCGAGGCCATCGCCCGCCGGGTCAACGCGTCCTCGCGCAGCTTCGGCGTGGCACTGGCCCCCTGCACGACGCCGGCCAAGGGCGGCCCCACCTTCGAACTGCCCGCCGGAGAGCTGGAGTTGGGCGTGGGTATCCACGGCGAGCCGGGGCGGGAGCGGCGGGCCATGATGACCTCGCGCGAGATCGCCGACTACGCGGTGGACGCGGTGCTGGACGACCTGCGCCCGGACAACCCGGTGCTCGTCCTGGTCAACGGCATGGGCGCCACCCCGCAACTGGAGCTGTACGGCTTCGCGGCCGAGGTGCACCGGGTGCTCGGCGAGCGCCGCGTGGCGGTGGCACGTACGCTCGTCGGCAACTACGTCACATCACTCGACATGGCGGGCGCCTCGGTCACGCTGTGCCAGGTCGACGAGGACCTGCTGCGGCTGTGGGACGCGCCCGTGCGGACCGCCGGGCTGCGCTGGGGCTGCTGACCCGGAACCTCCCACCACCTGGCCCGATACGTACGCTGTCGCCGTCGGTTACCGTCATGAGGAGGCGTCTGTGTCCAGCAGTGAATCCGCAGTCGAACACGCGCTCGACACCTCTTTTTTCCAACGCTGGCTCACCGCAGCGGCCGAGTCCGTGCACCGCGAGGCGACCCGGCTGACCGAACTGGACTCCGCGATCGGCGACGCCGACCACGGCACCAACATGCAGCGCGGTTTCACGGCCGTGACCGAGGCGCTGGAGAAGGAGCCGCCGGGCTCGCCCGGCGCCGCGCTCATCCTGGCCGGGCGCCAGCTGATCTCGAAGGTGGGCGGCGCCTCCGGGCCGCTCTACGGGACGCTGCTGCGGCGCGCGGGCAAGGCGCTGGGGGACGCGGCGGAGGTCACGCCCCAGCAACTGGCGGACGCGCTGCGGGCCGGGGTGGACGCGGTGGCCCAGCTCGGCGGCGCGGCGCCGGGCGACAAGACCATGCTGGACGCGCTGCTCCCCGCGGTGGAGGCGCTGGGCGGCGACACCGCGTCGTTCACCGCGGCGGGCGAGGCCGCCGACAAGGGCGCGCTGGCCACCGTACCGATGCTGGCGCGCAAGGGCCGGGCCAGCTATCTGGGCGAACGCAGCGTCGGCCACCAGGACCCCGGCGCCACCTCGTCCGCGCTGATCGTCACGGCGCTCGCGGAGGCCGTCCGATGACCGACACCACCGGGAGCGGCGACGAGAAGCTGGTCGGGGTCGTGGTCGTGTCGCACAGCGGGGAGGTCGCCGAGTCGGTCGCCCGGCTGGCCACCGCGCTGGCGGGCGGCGGCACCGCGCCCGTGCGCGCCGCGGGCGGCACCCCGGACGGCGGATTCGGCACCAGCGAGGAGCTGATACGCGACGCCGCCTACGCGGTCGACCAGGGCGCGGGGGTGGCCATACTGGTCGACCTCGGCAGCGCCGTACTGACCGTCAAGGCGCTGCTGGCCGAGGAGGACGAGCTGCCGGAGGGCTCGCGCCTGGTGGACGCGCCGCTGGTGGAGGGCGCGGTGGCGGCCGTCGTCACCGCATCCACCGGCGCGGACGTGGACACGGTCGCGGGGGCCGCGTCGGAGGCGTACGACTACCGCAAGGTGTGACGTCACGCGAACGGGCCCGGGGGCGTGGAAGCCCCCGGGCCCGTTCGTATGGGCGCGGGACCCGCAGCGGACGGCCGAAGTGTGGAGTCCGCGTACATATCCGAGCTGACATGCGCATTTCTACGGTGTGGCACACGAATCCGTCCCCGCACCCGCTCGGAAGTGGTAACCATGGCTCCTCCGACCAGCCCCGGATCGCTGCGCCGCGTCGTCGCGGCGAGCCTCATCGGCACCACCATCGAGTGGTACGACTTCTTCCTCTACGGGTCGGCCGCCGCGCTCGTGTTCAACAAGCTCTTCTTCCCCGACTCCGACCCGCTCGTCGGCACCCTGCTGTCGTTCCTGACGTACGCGGTCGGCTTCGCCGCCCGGCCGATCGGCGCCCTGGTGTTCGGGCACTACGGCGACCGGCTCGGCCGTAAGAAGCTGCTGATCCTGAGCCTGCTGCTGATGGGCGGGGCGACGTGTGCGATCGGTCTGCTGCCGACCCACGCCACCGTCGGCTCGGCCGCGCCCGTGCTGCTCACCGCGCTGCGGCTGGTGCAGGGCTTCGCGCTCGGCGGCGAATGGGGCGGGGCGGTGCTGCTGGTGTCCGAGCACGGGGACGCTCGACGCCGCGGATTCTGGGCGTCCTGGCCGCAGACCGGCGCCCCCGCGGGGCAGTTGCTGGCCACCGGGGTGCTGTCGGCGCTGACCGGGCTGCTCTCCGAGAGCGCCTTCGAGTCCTGGGGGTGGCGGGTGCCGTTCCTGCTCTCCGGTGTGCTGGTGCTGGTCGGCTTGTGGATTCGTCTCTCTGTCGATGAATCACCGGTCTTCAAGGCCGCGCTGGCGCAGGCGGAGGCGCGGAAGGCGTCCGACGTGGCGGAGAAGCTGCCGCTGGTGGCAGTGCTGCGCCACCACTGGCGGGACGTCCTGGTCGCGATGGGCGCCAGGATGGCCGAGAACATCAGCTACTACGTGATCACGGCCTTCGTCCTCGTCTACGCCACCTCCGACCACGTCGGCCTCGGCAAGCAGACCGCGCTCAACGCCGTACTCATCGCCTCCGCCGTGCACTTCGCGACGATCCCGGCCTGGGGCGCGCTGTCGGACCGTATCGGCCGCCGCCCGGTCTATCTGCTGGGCGCGGTGGGCGTCGGCGCGTGGGCGTTCCCCTTCTTCGCGCTCATCGACACGGAGGACTTCGGGGCGCTGCTCCTCGCGGTCACGGTGGGGCTGGTCTTCCACGGTGCGATGTACGCGCCCCAGGCGGCCTTCTTCTCGGAGATGTTCGCGACCCGGATGCGGTACTCGGGCGCCTCGATCGGCGCCCAGTTCTCCTCCGTCGCGGCCGGGGCGCCCGCCCCGCTGATCGCCACCGCGCTGCTCGCCGACTACGACAGCGCCACCCCGATCGCCCTGTACGTCATCGCGGCGGCACTGCTGACGGTGGTGGCGGTCGGCGCGGCGAAGGAGACCCGGGAGCGCGACCTGGCCGCCATCGGCGCGGAGGACGAGCCGCGGACGGCGTCGGCGACATCCCCCTCGGCGTCGTCCTGAGCCCTGGGGGGGGGTCAGGCCCGGCCGGGTTCAGGACCTGCCGGGCTCAGCGCTCCACGGCTTCCGTCAGCCGGTGCAGCCGCAGCGCCAGCTGTATCTCCAGCGACCGGGCGGGCGACTGCCAGTCGGCGCCGAGCAGCCGCCCGACCCGCTCCAGCCGCTGCGCCACGGTGTTCACGTGCACATGCAGTTCGTCCTTGGTGCGGGCCGGGCTCATCCCGCTGGCGAAGTACGCGTCGAGGGTGCGGACCAGTCCGGTGCCGCGCCGCGCGTCGTAGTCCACGACCGGACCGATGGTGCGCGTGACGAAGTCCCGCACCCGGGTACCGTCCGGGGCGCCGCCCCGGGTACCGGCGAGCAGCAGGCCGAGGAAGCCGAAATCCTCCGCTGCGGCCCCCTCACCGGCCCGGCCCAGCACCCGCAGGGCGGCCAGGCAGCGCCGGGCCTCGGCGTACGAGGCGGCGACCTCGCCGGGGCGGGCGGCGGGCGCGGCGACGGCCGCGGATGCGCCGACGGTGACGGGCGCGTGCACGGCGGTGCCCAGCTGCCGGGCGGTGCGGCGGGCTACGGCGTCGGCGGTGTCGCCCTCGGCGAGCGGCAGCAGCAGCACCGTGCCGCCGTCGCGCGCCGCGGCCAGCCCCTGCCGGGTGGCGGCCAGATGGGACGCGGCGGACCACAGGCGCTGCCGGTCGGCGGCGTCCTCGGCGGTGCCGGGGCCCGGCGCGACCGCCGGTTCGGCTCCGGGTTCGCCGCCCGCCGCGGCGCCCGGCGCGTCGATGGCCGCGGCGAGGACGACATGGGGCGCGTCCAGGTCCGCCCGCAGCCGCGCGGCACGCTCCCGCAGCAGCCGCGGCTCCCGGTCGGGCGCGTCGAGCAGATCGTCCAGCAGCTCGCCGCGCACCCGCTGTTCGGCCTCGCCCGCCGAGCGGCGGGCGAGCTGGAGCAGCGAGGTGACCATGGCGGCGCGCTCCAGGGTGCGCTGGTCGACGGGGTCGAGCCGGGGGTGACCGTGCAGGACGAGCGCGCCGAGGAGTTCGCCGCCCGCGGAGACGGCCGCGATCCAGTCCTCGCCGTGGCGTACGGCGTGGCCGTCGGCCCGCGAGCGGTCGAGGGCGTCCGCTGGCGCCTGATCCGCCTCCAGGAACTCCACCGATCCGCTCAGCACCTCGGCCACGGCTGCGGCGACGTCGCGTACTCCGCCGCCGCGCAGCACCAGTTCGGTGAGCCGGTCGTGGACCTCGGAGGCGCGCTCGATGACACCGCTGCGGTCCCGGATGATCTCGTTGGCGGTCTCCAGTTCGGCCAGCGCCGTCCGCGTCTCGGCGAGCAGATGGGCCGTGTCGATCGCGACGGCCGCATGCGCGGCGAACGAGGCGAGCAGGGCGATCTGTTCGCGTTCGAAGACGCGCACGCGGCGGTCGGCCGCGAACAGCACCCCGATGACGCCGCTGCCGAGCAGCAGCGGCACCCCGAGGATCGCCACCAGGCCCTCGTCGCTGACGCCCGCGTCGATGGTGCGGGTGTGCTGGAACCGTGGGTCGTCGAAGTAGCTGTCGGTCACATAGGGGCGCGCGGTCTGGGCGACGAGCCCGCCCAGCCCCTCCCCCATGCCGAGCCGCAGCTGCTGGAAGCGCGCCGAGACCGAACCGTCGGTGACCCGCATATAGGTGTCCCCGGCGGTCGGGTCGTTGAGGGTCAGATACGCGACCTCGGTTCCCAGGAGCGAGCGGGCGCGCTGCACGATGGCCTGGAGGACGGCGTCCAGATCGCGCAGCCCGGCGAGGTCGTGGGCGGTCTCGAAGAGCGCGGACAGCTCGGCCTCGCGCCGCCTGCGGCCCTCCAGTTCGCCGCGTACGCGCAGGGCGAGCAGCTTGGCGCGCTCCAGGGCGGCCAGCCGCTCGGCCGGGGCCTTCTCGGCGCGCGCCCGCAAGCCTGGGCGCTCGTACGCCTCGGCGGGCGCGCCGCGGGCGAGGAGTTCCAGGTACGGGGCCTCGGGGTGGTCGTCGGGCGGGGGCGCGCTCCCGCCGGAGGCGGCGGCACCGGCAGTCGCGCGGCCCGGCGGTCGGTGCGCGGGGCGGCCGGGCAGCGGTCCTTCCGGCCGGTCGTCCGGTGGTCCGTTCAGTGGGCCGTCCATCCGCCGTCCATGGTGAGCGAGGCACCCGTGATGAACGAGGCGTGCGGACCGCACAGATACACCACGGCCTCCGCCACCTCCTCCGGCTCGACGAGCCGCTTGACCGCCGCGTCTGCCAGCAGCACCTCGGAGACGACGCGCTCCTCGGAGATGCCGTGCGCCACGGCCTGATCGGCGATCTGACGCTCGACCAGTGGGGTACGCACATAGCCGGGGTTGACGCAGTTGGACGTCACCCCGTGGGGCGCGCCCTCCAGGGCGGCGACCTTGGACAGGCCCTCCAGCCCGTGTTTGGCGGCCACATACGCGGACTTGTACGCGGAGGCGCGCAGCCCGTGCACGGACGAGATGTTCACGATCCGCCCCCAGCCCCACTCGTACATCGCCGGCAGCGCACCGCGCACCAGCCGGAACGGGGCCTCCAGCATCACCGTGAGCACCCGGGAGAAGACCTCCGGCGGAAAGTCCTCGATCGGGCGGACGAGCTGGAGCCCCGCGTTGTTGACCAGGATGTCGGCGCCCTCGGCGGCCCGTTCGGCCGCGTCGAGGTCGGTGAGGTCCAGGACGTACGGCTCGACGGTGCCCGGCGCGTCGGCCGTCCGCTCGGCGGCGGCGACCAGGTCGGCCAGGCCCTCGGCGTCCATGTCGACCGCCCGGACCCGCGCCCCTGCGGCCGCCAGCCGCAGGCTGCAGGCCCGCCCGATGCCCCCGGCGGCGCCGGTGACGACTGCGGTACGGCCGGCGGGACCGGGGGCCTCGGAACTGGATGCGGGGGACGCGCTCATGAGCGGCAGACTAGGCGGCGGCCGCGCCCGGACCGATGGGGGCGCGGCACACTCTTCACTCCGCCGGGGTGGGTTCGAACCACGTCGGCCCCTCACCGAGCGCCTGCTTGATCCGGGTGAGCGAGAAGTCCTCCAGCTCCGGCAGCGCGTCCAGCGGGAACCAGCCCACGTCCAGCGACTCGTCGTCGTTCACCCGCGCCTCGCCGCCCACCGCGCGGCAACGGAAGCAGACGTCCATGAACTGGCACTGGTCGTCGTTGGGGTACGTCACCGGCGCGAGGGTCCGTACGACCACGATGCGCTCCGGCACGCACCGCACCGCGGTCTCCTCGTACACCTCGCGCACCACCGCCGTGGCGGGCTGCTCGCCCGGTTCCGGGATGCCGCAGATGATCGCCCAGCCTCCGTTGTCGGCGCGGCGGCCCAGCAGCACTCTGTCCTGGTCGTCGAAGACGACGGCGCTCACGCCCGGCAGATAGAGAAGTTGATGGCCGATGGAGGCCCGCAGGCCGAGGATGAAGTCGGGGGTCGCCATGCGGCGAGGGTATCCGCCGCACGGGAATCCGCGCCGGTCGCCCGCGCCGGGCGTCCGTTCTGCGCGCTCGGGGTGCGTTTCACCACTGACACATCGTTTCTGCGCAACATATACACATACCTCATGCCAAGCGCTACCGTTCCCGGAGCATGGCTCGCGACGCGACGTACCGTCGCTGCGCGATGCCCGTCACGACGGGGGGTCGACGGGATGACGTCATCAGCGCTGGGTCCGGTCGTACAGGATCACGACCGAGGTCACGACAGCGATCACCGAAGCCAGGCCCTGGGCAGCGCGCCCGACATCGCGGGCGTGGCGATCTTCGCTTCCTGCGCCCTCTGGGCGCTCATCACCGCCATGGGGCGCACCGCGCGCCCCGAGGGGGTGCTGCTCGCCGTCCTGGCCGTGGGCGCCGGGTACGCGTGCGGCCGCATCGCCGGGTCGCTCCTGCCGGTCGCCTGCGCGGCCGCCGCCGCGCTCGCGGGGCTCGGGCTGACCCTGGCCACCGGTTCGAACGGCCATCAGGGTCTTGGCGCGGCCCAGCCGACCCTGGCCACCGGCGCCGCCTGCTGCGCCGCGTGGGCCGCCCGGCGGCCCGCGCTCCGGCTCGCGCTGTGGCTGCTGGCCCTGACGATCACGCTCACCGCCGTGGTGAGCGCGCCACCGGCGGGGTGGGCCGCGAGCGGCGCGGTCCTGCTGTGCTCCCTGGCCGCCGCCCGGCTGCGGCGGCGGCTCGCCGCACTGACCGTGCTCGCGCTCGTCGCCGCGGTCGCCGTCGTCGGCTGCTGGGCCGTCGCGGCGGACGCGGTGCCCGGCGGGCTGCCGCGCTCGCTGCGGTCCCACCTCACCGAGCACCGGATCCGCCTGTGGCACGACGCGGCCCACCTCGCCGGGGCGAACCCGGTCCGCGGCGCAGGACCCGACCTCTTCACCGAGCTGAGCCCGACCGCCGCGCGGTCCCCCGCCCCGGAGACCACCCCGCACTCCGCCCCGCTCCAGCAGGCCGCCGGACAGGGCCTGCCGGGGGTGGCCCTGCTGGGCGCGGCCTTCGCCTGGCTGCTGTACGGCCTGTGGCGCTCGCCCCGCTCCACGCCGGCCGTCCTGACGGCGGCGGTCGCGCTGACGGCCCTGGCCGTCGAGGCGTCGCTGGGCAATGCGCTGAGCTTTCCGCAGGTCACGGCCGGTGCGGGCCTCCTAGCAGGCCTAGCCACAGCCCGCCCCCCAGACCCCCCGCCCCAGCCCCTGCCCTGACCCACTCCGCCGAGGCTCCTCTCCCCTACCCCGCCCCTCCCCGAAACCGGGGACACCCCGGCCCCCGCCCTGGCGGGATCGGCCAGTCCCCAGGGCGGCCGGGGCGCCCAGCCCCCGGCGGTCACCGAGGACGCCCCGGGGCGCTGCGGGCGCCCGGTTCAGCGAGGGCCCCGGCACAGGAAACCGCGCCCGGCGCCAGCCGACGCCCGGCCCCACCCCGGACTGAGCCTCGAACGGGGCCGGGGGTATCCCCCGGATTCGGGAAGGGGCGGGGTAGGGGAACAACCACCACCGGACTCGGGCGGCCTCGCCGCCGGGGGCAGCCCGGGCTTGAGGGCTAGACCTGGGGGGTGGGGGTGGCGATGCGGCGGAGGCGGTCGCGGATGACGCGGACGGCGGCCTCCGCGTCGTCGACCGTCACCGTGAAGATGCGGCCGTCCCCCAGCTTCAGCACCAGCCCCTCACCGCGCCGCACGATCACGGCGGTGCCCTTGTCGGGGCGCCATCGGTAGCCCCAGCCGCCCCATTGGCAGGGGGTGACGCGAGGGGCGACGTCGGCGTGGACCACGTCGCTGAGGGGGATGCGGCGGCGGGGCAGCCCCATGTGGCCGCAGCGGACCTCCAGACACTCCTCGTCGACCCGCACCGCGACGTGGACGAAGGCGAGGGTGCCGAAGAGCATCAGCAGGCCGGCGGCGAGACAGCCGATGACGGACATCAGGAGCGGGGCGAGCCCGGTGGTCCAGGGGGAGGCGACGGCCAGGTCGATGCCGAGCGCCACACACGCGGCGCCCGCGATCGCCAGCACCCACTGCACCCGGTTGTGGGCATGCCCGGTCCAGACCGCGGGCGTGCCCTGGCCCGGGGTCTGCTTGCCGTGGTGGTCGGGGTCCTCGGCGTGGGGCCTCATGACTGGCAGGGTACTCAGATTCCGGTACCACGGCAGCCGACGGCACCGTTCGGGCCGGTGGGAGGGGTGCGGGAGGTCAGCCGCGCGCCGGGGCGGCGGGGGCCAGCAGGCCGCCCTCGGCGTAGGCGAGCGCGCCTTCCGGAAGCGTGCCCTCGCGGCCGCTGAGGATGACCGTGAGCGTGCCACGGGCAGAGCCGGCCGGCAGGGAGGGCTCGGCACCGATCCGCCGCAGCGCCTGCGCGGCGACGGCCCCGGCCGACCCGTGGAGGGCGATGGGCGGCGCGCCGGCGGGCTGGACGGCGGCCCGGATGCGTTCGGCGACCAGCTCGTAGTGGGTGCAGCCGAGGACGACGGCCCGGACATTGTCCGGGGTGCGGGCAGCGGCGGCGGCCACCGCGGCGTCGATGCCCGCCTCGTGGACGTGCTGGACGGCGTCGGCGAGCCCGGGGCAGGCCACCGCCGTCACGTCGACGCCGTCCGCGAAGTCACGGATCAGCTCGCGCTGGTAGGGGCTGCCGGTGGTGGCGGGCGTGGCCCAGATGGCGATGGGCCCGCCCCCGGCCGCCGCGGGCTTGATCGCGGGTACGGTCCCGATGACCGGAAGCCCGGGCTCCAGCTCGGCCCGCAGCGTGGGCAGGGCGTGCACGGAGGCGGTGTTGCAGGCGACGATCAGCGCGTCGGGCCGGTGCGCGACGGCAGCGCGGGCGCAGGCCAGGGCGCGTTCGGTGACGTCCTCGGACGTACGCGGCCCCCACGGCATGCCGTCGGGGTCGGAGGAGAGGACGAGATCGGCGTCGGGCCGAAGGCGGTGCATCGCCGCCGCGGCGGGCAGCAGGCCGAATCCGGAGTCCATTAGCGCGATCTTCACCCCGTCACTTTAATGGATCGGCCCCGAGCCCTCGGCACCCGGGCGCCGGTTCGGGCAGACTGCGGCGGGTGAGCGCGCTGACGTGGATCGCCGCCGGAGCCCTGCTGGTGTGGCTGTGGTTGCTGCTGGGCCAGGGGTTCTTCTGGCGTACGGACGTCCGGCTGCCCCGGACCCCGCTCGGTGACAACGGCCCCCCGAGCGGACCCCCGATCGGGGCCCCGGGCGGCGAGGAGCCGGGCGACTGGCCCTCGGTGGCCATCGTGGTGCCCGCCCGGGACGAGGCCGCCGTCCTTCCCCGCAGCCTTCCGTCGCTGCTCGCGCAGGACTATCCGGGACCGGCCGAGGTCTTCCTGATCGACGACGGCAGCTCCGACGGCACCGGAAAGCTGGCCCGTGAACTCGCCGACACCTTCGGCGGGCTGCCGCTGACCGTCGGCTCACCGGGCGAACCGGAGCCCGGCTGGACGGGGAAGCTGTGGGCGGTGCGGCACGGTATGGCGCTCGCCAAGCATGCCCATGAGGCCGAGTTTCTGCTGCTCACGGACGCCGACATCGCTCATGAGCCGGACTCGCTGCGGGAGTTGGTGCGGGCCGCCCGGGCCCACGGCCTGGACCTGGTGTCGCAGATGGCGCGGCTGCGGGTGACGACCGGCTGGGAACGGCTGATCGTCCCCGCGTTCGTGTACTTCTTCGCCCAGCTGTACCCGTTCCGTTGGGTCAACCGGCCCGGGGGCCGCTGGGCGGCCGCCGCGGGCGGATGCGTCCTGCTGCGCCGGGAGGCGGCCGAGCGGGCCGGGGTCCCGGAGGCCGTCCGGCAGGCGGTCATCGACGACGTGGCGCTGGCCCGGGCGGTCAAGCGCTCCGGCGGGACGATCTGGCTGGGCCTCGCCGACCGGGTCGACAGCGTGCGCCCGTATCCGGGGCTGGGCGAGCTGTGGCGGATGGTCGCGCGCAGCGCGTATGCCCAGTTGCGGCACAATCCGCTGCTGCTGGTGGGGACAGTCGTGGGGCTCGCGGTGGTCTATCTCACGCCGCCGGTCGCGCTGTGCGCGGGCGCGCTCGCCGGACGCCCGGCGCCGCTGGCGGCGGGCGCCGCCGCGTGGGCGCTCATGGCCGCCACGTACATCCCGATGCTGCGCTACTACCGGCAGACCCTGTGGCTGGCGCCGCTGCTGCCGCTGACGGCCCTTCTCTATCTGCTGATGACCGTCGACTCGGCGGTACGGCACTGGCGGGGGCGGGGCGCGGCCTGGAAGGGCCGCACCTACGCCCGTCCCAGCGCCGCGCCCTGACGGGAATGTGGCCGGATTCTCACTTGCGGCCGGGGGTCCAGTTCATGCCCCAGCCGTACGCGTAGTCGAGGGTGCGCTGCGGGCTGACGCCGCGGTCCGGCACCAGATAGCGAGCCTCGCGCTGAACGACGAGGTCGCCGCCGTTGTTGGTGATGAGCGCGAGCGCGCAGACCGTGGACGGGACGGTGCACTCGTCGAGCGAGAAATCGACCGGCGCGCCGAACTGTGGCTGAAGAGTGACGGTGGCGTGGAGGTTCGCGAAGCTGCGTGCACCTTCGTAGATGGTGACGAACACGAGAATGCGGCGGAACGCGTCCTTGTGGTCGAGGTTGACGGTCAGGTTCTCGCCCGCGGAGCGGGCGCCGGTCCGGTCGTCGGCGTCGAGCTGGATGAACGGCGGCTGGTGCAACGAGCCGAACGAGTTGCCCAGCGCCTGCACCACGCCCTTGCTGCCGTCGGCGAGTTCGAACAGGCAGCCCAGGTCGAGGTCGAGATCGCCGTGCATGGCCAGGGCCCTGCCGAGCTTCTGGCCCCACCCCTGGAACTGCTTGTGCACCTGCCAGTTGAGGTTGACCCGCAGGGCGCCCGAGGTGCCGCCCTGCTTGGTGAGCGAGACGGCGGGCGCGTCCTTGGTCAGCGTGACCTTGCTGAGGCTCACGGGCGCACCGCCGCCGGCGGCACCCGCGGGCGGCGGGAAGGGCGCGGAGGCGGCCGCGGACGGCGGCGGGAAGCCGGCGGCCGGAGGCCCCGACGGCGGGGGCGGGGGCGCGGCGGGAGGCGCGGGAGGCGCAGCCGGGGGCGCGGCGACGGAGGCGGGCGCGGGCGCCTGCCGCGGTTCGTCGACGCTGATGCCGTAGTCGGTGGCGAGGCCCGCGAGCCCGCTGTCGTAGCCCTGGCCGACCGCGCGGAACTTCCAGCCGCCCTGCCTGCGGTAGAGCTCGCCGAGGACGAACGCGGTCTCCACTGAGGCGTCCTCGCTGTCGAAGCGGGCGATCTCCGCGCCGCCGGACGCGTCGAGGACGCGGATGTGCAGGCCGGGCACGCGGCCAAACGTTCCGCCATCGGCGGAGGCGGCGAGCACCACCGTCTCGATCGCGGGCTCGACCCGGCCCAGATCGACGGTGAGGGCGTCGGTCACGGTGTCACCGGCGGTGCGCTTGCCCTCGTGCCGTACGGCGCCCGAGGCGTGCACGGCCTGGTTGTAGAACACGAAGTCCGCGTCGGAGCGAACCTTTCCGGCCACCAGCAGCAGCGCGGAGGCGTCCACGTCGGGCACTCCGGGGCCGGTGCGCCAGCCGAGTTCGACCCTCACCACCCCCGCCGCGACCTGGGTGTTGCTGCCTTTGCGCATCGCCATGTGGTCCCCCTGTCTTTCTGTTCGCTTCATCTTCTGGACGGGCATGTGACCCTCTGAAAACGCGCCCTTTACAGGATCTCAACGTACCCTGACGACCGTTTTTCCCGGGTTCGATCGCATTGGGGATCCGGGACCGCTCCGAACACTGAAAACAACCCACCTACCGGGCTCCCCAATCAGCACATGGTGGGCTTAACTTATGGTCTATGACCTCCCCCCGCAGCACCTACGGCGGCGGCTACTACTCCTCGCCGTCCTTCCCGGACACCCCCATCTACGACAGCCTTGTCGCCGAGCGGGGAACGCCCCAGATCGCACCCATCCGGGTGCCTTCCGCGTATGACAGCGGAAGTCACCTTCCGGCACTGCCCTCGGCGCTTCCCGCGCTCCCGGCCGCTTCGTCCCAGCAGACCCCGCCGCCCGGCTATCAGCAGCAGGCCCCGCAGCAGGGCATGCAGCCCGGCGGCATGCAGCCGGGCGGGCTCCAGCAGACGCCCTCCCCGTACATCCCGCCGCAGGCGGGCCCGCGCGGCTACCCGGGGGCGCAGCAGCAGCGCCCGGCGGCGCCGAACGGGTACGAGGCGATGCGCCCGGCGATGCCGCGTCCCGCGGCGCCCCGCCCGGCGGCTCCCTCGCCGTCGCCGTACGACGACCCGTACGGCCGTCAGCAGCAGTACCCCGGGCGTCCCCAGCAGCCGGGGGGCGGCTACTGACCCCAGCGCACTCTTCGCGCACCGTTCACCGCACGCCCCGTGGGCCCGGTGGTCCGGCTTCCGGACCGCCGGGCCTCGGCTCGTGTTCACCCTGCGGCCCACCGGCCTGTCGGACCCTGCTGGCAGGATGTTCAGCATGGTCGACCCACAGCTCAGCGCCCTGAATGTCTACCCCGTCAAGTCCGTCGCGGGGTCGGCACCCGGTGCCGCGACCGTCGAACCGTGGGGGCTGGCCGGTGACCGCAGATGGATGGTCGTCGAGCCGGACGGGCGCTATGTGACCCAGCGTCAGCAGCCCAGGCTGGCGCTCGCCTCGGCCGAGCCGCTGCCGGACGGTGGCGTCCGGCTCACCGCCGAGGGCCACGAGCCGTTGACCGTGACCGCACCCGGGCCGGGGGACCCGTCGGTGCCGTCATCGGTCACCGTGCCCGCGATGCTGGCGCGGACGGAGGTCGAGGTGGTGTCGGCGGGCGCCGCCGCCGACGCCTGGTTCAGCGCCTTCCTGGGCACCGAGGCGCGGCTGGTCCACCTCGACGATCCCGCCCGGCGGCGGCCCCTGACCCCGGAGTACGCGCGCGGCGGGGAGACCGTGAGCCTCGCCGACGAGTTTCCGCTGCTGCTCACCACCACGGCCTCGCTGCACGCGCTCAATTCGCTGATCGCGCAGGGTGACCACCCCGACGAGGGCCCCCTGCCGATGAACCGCTTCCGGCCGAATGTCGTGATCGACGGCACCGCGCCCTGGGCCGAGGACGACTGGCGGCGGATAAGGATCGGCGAGGTCGTCTTCCGGGTGCCCAAGCCGTGCTCCCGCTGTGTGATCACCACGACCGACCAGAGCACCGGCGAGCGCGGCAAGGAGCCGCTGCGGACGCTGGCGCGGCACCGGCGGTCGGGTGACCGCCTGCTCTTCGGCCAGAACCTGGTTCCGGAGGGCACGGGCAGGCTGCGGCTGGGCGACCCGGTCGAGATCCTGGACTAGCCACGGCGCCGGGGCGTCCCTTGGCGCACGGCGGCCCAAATGGCCCCGCTCCAGGGGCCGTTCGGCCCTCCCCGCCGGGGGCCGAGGCGCGGGATGCTGGCGGGAAGCGGTGTGACCCGGCTGACCACGGGGCGGCCGGGCTCTCACTCCACTGCGGTGATGAGCCTCCACGATGGGCCGACCCCGTTCGGCGTGGGGTGCGGGGCCGGATGGGGAGCCGGCCTCGTGCCCCCCGCGACCCGGGGGCCCGGGGAGGGCGTCACTGCCCGGTCTCGCGCTCCCTGATCCGCTCGGCGATCACCGCGGCCTGGATGCGCCGCCCCACGCCCAGCTTGGACAGGATCGCGGAGATCCGGTTCTTGACGGTCTTCTCGGCGAGGAACAGCCGCTCGGCGATCTGCCGGTTGGTCAGCCCGTCGCCGATCAGCTCCAGGATCTCCCGTTCGCGCGGGGACAGCCGCTCCAGTTCATCGGGCGCGCTGGGCTGGGGTCCGCGGAGCCGGGCCATGACGCGGGCCGTCGCGCCCGGGTCGAGCATGGACCGGCCGCCCGCCACGGTGCGTACGGCGGACACCAGGTCGGAGCCGTTGATCTGCTTGAGCACATAGCCCGCGGCCCCCGCCATGATGGCGTCGAAGAGTGCCTCGTCGTCGTCGAAGGACGTGAGCATCAGGCAGGCGAGGCCCGGCAGCCGGGCCCGCAACTCGCGGCAGACCGCGATCCCTTCGTGGTCGGCGCTCTCCCCCGCCCCGCCCAGCCGTACGTCGAGCACCGCCACGCGGGGCCGCACGGCGGGGGCGCGGGCGATGGCCTCGCGGGCGGTCGCCGCCTCGCCGACTACCGTGAGATCGGCTTCCGCCTCCAGCAGGTCGCGCAAGCCCCGTCGCACCACCTCGTGGTCGTCGAGCAGAAAGACCCCGATGGGCTCGGCGGGCGAGTCGACGCCCACGGCCTCGGCGGTGTCGGCTGTTTCGGGCACTGCCCTCTCCTCCGTGGCGCGCGGGGCGCCGGTCGTGATCCGGTTGCCCACTCTTACCGTCCTGCCGCGGGAAGGAGTAAGGGGCCATTCGGCCCCCTGGCGCCCCTCTCCGCGATCGGCGGAGCGGCCCGGTCAGGGGGACATGCCGCCCGCGTAAGGCCCGTACAGGTCCAGCAGCCTGCTGCGGGCGGCCTGGAGGCGGCGTCCGATCACCTGGGCGCAGGCCAGCGCGAGCGCGTAGCCCAGCTCCGCGTCCTCGTCGCACAGCCGGCGCACCGCCTCCGCGTCGAACTCATGTGCGCGCACCGGGCTGAGCGCCTCCGCGCCCAGGTGCCAGGTGTCCGGCGGGAACAGCCACGACCAGCCGATCAGCTCGCCGGGGCCCAGTGTCTCGATGACCGCGGCCCGGCGGCCCGGGACCCGCAGGTCGAGGGTGACCGCGCCGGTGCGGATGATCCAGAAGCGGTCGGCCTTCCGGCCCTCCTCGAAGATGCGGCCGCCCGAGGGGAAGGACACCTCATGGGCGAGCGCCATCAGCCGCTCGCGGTGCTCGGTCTTCAGTGCGCCCAGAAGTCCCATCATGGCCTCACTCTGCCGCTTCCTCCCCCGCCTCGCCCCTCGGCAGTGACCGTGCGTGCGAGGTGCCGCCGATCCGAAGCGATACGCCGATGAGCGCGTACCGACTCTCTCTTAGTCATTTCCAGTCGAATTGCCGATATGACACGTCATTTATGGTCACACCTCCCGATGGCATCCCGCGCCCCATACCCTCGGCTGCTTCACCGACCCTGAGGTCACTCGCCCTCGTCACCCGGGAGGCCCTGGTGCCAGCCGACTGTCGCCGTCGGTCCGCCAACCGAGCCGCAGCACACCTGGAGCATCTTCTGCACCGCCGCTTCACCGCCGGTGAGCTGCCACGGCTGCGCGTCCTCGTGGAGGAGTGCGCCGCCTGGGCCGGGCTCAGCGAGACCCGCCGCGGTGACTTCGTCCTCGCCGTCGACGAGATCGCCAGCAACGCGATCGAACACGCGGGCGGGAAGGGGTCCCTGCTGCTGCTGCGGGTGGGCGACGAGCTGGAGTGCCGGATCAGCGACTCAGGACCCGGCTTCTCCGAGGACGTCATCCCGCAGATCCTGCCGGGCCTGGACGGCGCGACCAGCGGCCGCGGGCTGTGGCTGACCCGCCTGGTCACCGACCGGCTGGCGATCAGCGCCGGGGCCATGGGCGCCGTCGTGACGCTCGCCATGCGGCTGCGCTAGCCCGTATGCGCGAGTGTGCCCCGACAGCGCGTGATGGCCATCGCTTCGAGGGGACAATGAGCGGGAATACAGCCATGTGCCGACAGGAGAGGCGGTGGCAGCGTGGAGCTCCCCGTGGTCGTCGGGGTCGACGGTTCGGACGCCGCCTCCGCCGCGCTGGACTGGGCCGCCGACATGGCGGCCCTGCGGCGGCTCCCCCTGCGCATCGTGCACGCCTCCCTGTGGGAGCGGTACGAGGGCTATGTCTCCGCCACGGCCGCCGACCGCCCCACCGAGCGCCTGCACAGCGAGGCCGTGCTGGCCACCGCGGCCGAGCGGGCCGGGCGGCGCGCACCGGCGCTGAAGGTGATGACCGATCTGGCGGCCGACGACGCGGTGACCGCCCTGCTGCGCGCCGGGCAGAGCGCGGAGGCGGTGGCCGTCGGGTCGCGCGGACGCGGCGAGTTCGCTTCCCTGCTGCTGGGCTCGGTCGGGCTGGGCATCGCGGCCCGCGCGTCCTGCCCGGTGATCGTCGTCCGCGGCCGCCCTGAGGGCGGGTACGGCGGGACGCACCGCGTCGCGGTGGGCATCGCCGAACGCGAGCGCCCCGGTGAGCACGACCCCGTCCCGCCCTCCCCCGCCGTCGCCTTCGCGCTCCGGGAGGCCCGGCTGCGCGGCTGTGAGCTGGAGGCGGTGCACGCCTGGCGCTGCGCGGGGCCGGAGGACCACGGACCGCACGAGGACCACGCGCGGCACGCCGCCGAGCTGCTGGACGAGGCGCTGGGCGGGGTGACGGAGATGGCGCGGCCGCCCGTACCGGTGGCCTACCGCGCGGTCGAGGGCCCGGCCCGCAAGGCGCTGCTGGACGCGTCGGAGCGGGCCGGTCTGCTGGTGGTGGGCGCCCGGCGGCGGCAGGGCCACTTCGGGATGCAGCTGGGCCTGGTCAACCACGCCGTACTGCACCATGCCCGCTGCCCGGTGGCGGTGGTCCCGCAGCCCTGACTGTCCCACCCGCTCGCTACCCTTGTCCGGGGGAAGCATCAAGGGGGGGCTGACAGGTGTCTGCGGATCAGGGGCGTCACCCCGCGCTGCCCCAACTCCGGCTGGATCAGCTCCTCGACGAGCTCCAGGCGCGGCTGGACGCCGCCCGGTCCACGCAGGGGCGGATGCACAGCCTGCTGGAGGCCGTGCTGAGCGTGGGCCGCGAGCTGGATCTGGAGCAGGTGCTGCGGCGGATCGTGGAGGCGGCGGTGCTGCTGGCCGACGCCGAGTACGGGGCGCTGGGCGTGGTCGACCGGAACCGGCTGTCGCAGTTCCTGCCGGTGGGCATATCGGAGGATCTCGCGCACCGGATCGGCCCGCTGCCGAGCGGCCACGGGCTGCTGGGCGAGCTGATCCGCCATCCGCAGCCGCTGCGGCTGACCGATCTGTCCGAGCATCCGGCGAGCCATGGCTTCCCGGACGACCATCCGCCGATGCGCTCGTTCCTCGGGGTGCCGATCCGGGTCCGGGACCAGGTGTTCGGCAATCTGTACCTCACGGAGAAGCGCGGTGGCGCGCAGTTCGACGCCGATGACGAGGCGGTGCTGACCACCCTGTCGGTCGCCGCTGGGGTGGCCATCGACAACGCGCGGCTGTACCACGAGAGCCGCCGCCGCGAGCAGTGGCTTGAGGCGCTGGGGGTGATCACCCGCACACTGCTGGCGGGCACCCCGGCGGCCGAGGTGCTGAGCCTGATCGCCCGGCTGGCCCTCCAGGTCTCGCTGGCCGATTCGGCGGCCATCCTGCTGCCCGCCCCGGGCACCGACAGCCTGATGGTGGAGGTCGCGGAGGGGCATGACGCGGAGCGCGTCGGCGGCCTGGTGGTGCCCTCCGACGGCTCGCTGGCCGGTCTCGCGGTGCGCACCGGGCGGCCCGCGGTGGCGAGCGACGTACGGACCGACGCCCGGGCGCGGGCCTGGCCGCTGCCGGACCAGGAGAGCGAGTTCGGCCCGCTGGTGGCCGTACCGCTGGTCGCCCATGAGCGGTCCACCGGGGCGCTGCGGCTGTGCCGCCTGGCGGGGCGGCCCGCGTTCGACGACCACGAGGTGGAGCTGCTGTCGGGCTTCGCCGCGCAGGCGGCGCTCGCGCTCGAACTGGCCCGGCACCGTGCCGAGTCCGAGCATCTGACGCTGCTGCACGACCGCGACCGGATCGCCCGTGACCTGCACGATCTGGCGATCCAGCGGCTGTTCGCGACGGGTCTTACGCTCCAGAGCGCGAGTCGGCTGATCGAGCATCCGGAGGCGGGTGAGCGGGTCGGCCGGGCGGTGGACGACCTGGACGAGACGATCAAGATCATCCGTTCGACGATCTTCGCGCTGCGGGCGGTCGGGGACGAGGACGGCGAACCTGCCAGTTTGCGGAGGCGGCTGGTGAAGGCTGTACGGTCGGCGTCGGACATCCTGGGTTTCACGCCGTCGCTGCTGATGGACGGGCCGGTCGACACCGATGTGCCGGACGAGACCGGCGACCAGGCGCTGGCGGTCCTCGCCGAGGCGCTCAGCAACACCGTCCGGCACGCCCATGCCCAGCGGGTCGACGTGCGGTTCACGGTCGGCGCCGATGTCGCGCTGACGGTCACCGACAACGGAGTGGGCGTCGGGGACGCCGTCCCGAGCGGCGGGCTGGTCAACATGCGGTCCCGGGCCGAGCTGCTGGGCGGCACGCTGAGCATCGAGGCTCCGGAGGCGGGCGGTACCCGGGTGGTGTGGCGTGTCCCACGCACCGTAGGCGGCCCCGCGGGTGCGGCGAAAGGGTTCAGCCCGTGATATGGCTCTCTCTTCGCCGAATCGGCGCATATCCGGCCTGCCATGCGGTATCCACGAATGGGGAAGGGGGTTGTCGAAACACGTGCGGATGATGCAAATGATCAGGGGCTTGTGGCGTTGGCGGCGTAATCCGCTCCGCCGTAAGACCGACTTGGCCGAGGCGTACGCGGCGCTGGTCGCTGCTGTGCTGATCGTGCTCGCGGCCCCAGCCGTGGGCTGGGCAGCGGGTTCACTGGCGCATGGGGCGCTGGTGAGAACGGCACAGGAGCAGCGCGCCGAGCGCCACCTTGTAGAGGCGACGGTGGTCGAGGTGCTGCCGCAGCCACCCATCGATTCCGATCCGGAGACCGCTTCCGCCCGCGATGCCCACCACCGGGTGCACGCCCGCTGGACGGGCCCGGACGGCAGCAGGCACGAGGGCACGCTGGGCGCCCACCCGGGTGCCGACGCGGGCGAGTCGTTCCGTATCTGGACGGACGACCAGGGCCGCTTGAAGAGCCGTCCGCTGGACTCGGCCACCGCGGCCACCCATGCGGTGCTGGCGGGGATCGGCGCGGGCGCGATGACGGCGGGTCTCGTCGACGGCGCCCGGCGGCTGGTCGTATGGCGGCTGGTGCGGCGGCGTTACACCCAGTGGGACATCGCGTGGGAGCGCGCCGGACAGGACTGGGGCCGCGCCGACGCGGACAGCTGAGGCGGACCAGTACCGTAGGCCGGGTATTGCCCCGGTTCGCTCCCCGTCCTCAGGACGCCTCGTGCGCCGGGCCTTCCGGGCAGGTCAACTCGGCGTGCCACGCGCACGCTACGGTGGGGCCTTCACGTGAACAGCGGCACAGTCGCGCACATCCGGCATTCGCACGAGGTGGGGGCACAGCAGCACCATGGCACAGGGCTCGGTCGTCCAGGTGACGCACAGCGGAACGTCGCGGTGGCGGCGCCGCACCGGAGAGTACGCCTCCCTCGCCGCGGCCCTGGAGGCCGCCGGGGACGGCGATGTGCTCTCCATCTCGCCCGGCACCTACCGTGAGAATCTCGTGGTGGGACGGGCCGTCACCCTGCGCGGCCCGGAGGGCTCCTCGCGCGGTTCGGTGCGCATCGCGCCCGCGGACGGTGTCGCGCTGACGATACGGGCGTCCGCCGTGGTCCAGGACCTCCACGTGGAGGGCATGGACTCGGCGTCGCCCGCGCTGCTGGTCGAGGAGGGCACCCCGGAGCTGTCGGACGTACGGGTCGCGACGCGCTCCGCCGTAGGCATCGAGGTGCGCGGCGGCGCGCGGCCGACCGTGCGGCGCTGCACCGTGGACAACCCGGCGGGCGTGGGCCTGAGCGTCCTGGACGGCGCGGGCGGGGTGTTCGAGGACTGCGAGGTCGTCGCGGCCGGACAGTCCGGGGTCGCGGTGCGCGGCGGCGCCCGCCCGCGCCTGGAGCGGTGCCGCATCCACCACGCGTCCGGGGCCGGGGTCGCGCTGACCGGCGAGGGCAGCTCGCTGGAGGCCGTCGGCTGCGAGGTGTACGAGATCCGGGGCGCGGGGGTGACGGTCTCCTCGCGGGCGACCGGGCACCTCACCGACTGCCGGGTGCACCGCACCACGGGCGACGGCGTCAACCTGGACACCGACGCCGTGCTGACGCTCGCGGACTGCGAGATCCACGACGTCCCGGAGAACGCGGTCGACCTGCGGTCCCGTTCGGTGCTGACGCTGACCCGCTCGACGGTGCGCCGGTTCGGGCGCAACGGGCTTTCGGTGTGGGACCCGGGCACCCGGGTGGACGCCAACCAGTGCGAACTGCACGAGAGCACCGGCGACTATCCGGCGGTGTGGGTGAGCGACGGCGCCACGGCCGTGCTCGACTCGTGCCGGGTGCGCGACGTCCCCGACGCACTGTTCGTCCTGGACCGCGGCTCGCGCGTGGACGTCGTCGACAGCGATCTGGCGCAGGTGCGCAACACGGCGGTGTCGGTGAGCGACGGGGCGACCGCGCAGCTGGACGACTGCCGCATCCGGGAAGCCGCCACCGGCGCCTGGTTCCGCGACCACGGCAGCGGCGGCACCCTCGCGAACTGCACCATCGACGGCGCCGCGACCGGAGTGATCGTCACCAAGGGCGCCGACCCCACGGTCGAGCGCACCACGGTCTCCTCGCCGACGGAGGCCGGGTTCTACGTGTCGGCCGAGGGCCGCGGCACCTTCACCGGCTGCCGGGTGACGGGCAGCAGCGGCTACGGCTTCCACATCATCGACGGCTGCCGCACCACCCTCACCAAGTGCCGCACTGAGCGGTGCGCGCGCGGCGGTTACGAGTTCTCCGAGGCGGGCCCGGCCGTCGAGGACTGCACCAGCGACGAGAGCGCGACCAGCGCCGTCACCACCCCGGCGACGGCCCCCGCCCTCCCGGCGCCCGCCGTGGAGACCGCCGCCTCGACGGGCGGGCTGCTGGGCGGCATCCCGGCACAGCGGGCCACCCAGCCCCCGGCCGCGGCGGCGGCCGCCGCCCCCGCCGAGCCGGTGTCGGTGCGGCCCTCCACCACGGTGCTGGGCGAACTGGACGCGCTGGTCGGGCTGGACAGCGTCAAGCGCGAGGTGCGCGCCCTCACCGACATGATCGAGGTCGGGCGGCGGCGTCAGCAGGCCGGGCTGAAGGCCGCCTCCGTCCGCCGCCATCTGGTCTTCACCGGCTCCCCCGGCACCGGCAAGACGACGGTCGCCCGGCTCTACGGCGAGATCCTGGCCTCCCTGGGCGTGCTGGAGCGCGGCCATCTGGTGGAGGTCTCCCGGGTCGACCTGGTCGGCGAGCACATCGGCTCGACGGCGATCCGCACCCAGGAGGCGTTCGACCGGGCGCGCGGCGGGGTGCTGTTCATCGACGAGGCGTACGCCCTCTCGCCCGAGGACTCCGGCCGGGACTTCGGGCGCGAGGCGATCGACACCCTGGTGAAGCTGATGGAGGACCACCGGGACTCGGTGGTGGTCATCGTCGCGGGGTACACCGCGGAGATGGAGCGCTTCCTGTCGGTCAACCCCGGGGTGGCGTCCCGCTTCTCGCGCACCATCACCTTCGGGGACTACGCGCCCGAGGAGCTGCTGCGGATCGTGGAGCAGCAGGCCGACGACCAGGAGTACCGCATCGGCGAGGGCGCGTCGGAGGCGCTGCTGAAGTACTTCACGGTGCTCCCGAAGGGCCCGGCGTTCGGCAACGGCCGTACCGCCCGGCAGACGTTCGAGGCGATGGTGGAGCGGCACGCGGGCCGGGTCGCCCAGTTGGGCGACCCGACCACCGAAGACCTGACCCTGCTCTACCCGGAGGATCTGCCCGAACTGCCCTGAGGCGTCTGAGGATCGCTCCGGGCCGGTTTCGGTACCGGAGCGCGGTCCGCCGGGGTCCGCTCGGGGAGCCGGGAGAGCAGCTCGGCCCGTTCCCGGTCGAACGCCGGGTCGGCCTGGTATTCGGAGTGCCCCAGGATCGGTGCGGGCAGCGGGTGTTCGGCGGTACGGCCGTACGCGAGCGGGTCCTTGAAGGCGTCGCAGTCCACCTCGGGCCCGGTGCCGTCGGGCAGCCGGATCGGGCCGCCGATGGGGTCGGTGTAGCGCCACAGGTTGCGCCAGCACCGCACCTCGCCGTGGAGCGAGCGCAGTTGCGCGGGGCCGAAGTAGGCGGGGAACCAGCGCCCGTACAGCCGCTCCAGCGGTGAGCCGTAGGTGAGCAGCGCGACCTGGGCGCGGGTGCGCACGTCGACCTGCCAGACCGCGGCGGCGGCCAGCACGCTGCCCTGGGAGTGCCCGGAGATGACGAGGCGGCCGCCGTAGGTGCGGGTCCAGGTCTCCATCCGCCAGGTCAGGTCGGGGACGGCGCGCTCGGCGTAGCAGGGCGGGGCGAAGGGGTGCGCGGCGCGCGGCCAGAAGGTGCCGACGTCCCACAGGATGCCGATGGTGCGCCGGGCCGAGGGGCTGCGGTAAGCGCGGCGGGCCCAGGTGACCAGCATCAGGACCGCGAACCCCATCATCCAGGAACCGAGCGCCTGGGCCGTCTGCGTGGCCGCGTCCACGATGCCCGGGGTGTCGTCGGCGGCCCGCCCCGGCACCTCGTTGGTGGCCAGGGTCCCGGCGACCGCGAGCCCGCCGAGGAGCAGGGTGAACAGGGCGACGGGGCCGATCAGCCAGGGGGTGGAGTCGGTGAGCCCGGCGCGGGCGATCGTGCCGGCGATCCGGCGGGTGCGCACCGCGTCGGCCGGTTCGCCCGGGTAGCTGTCCAGGACGTCGGGGATGAGCCGTTCCCGTATCCGCCAGGCGCGCAGGGCGAAGATCACGGCCAGCAGCAGGATCATCAGCAGCAGGACCGGTATGGCGGTGGCCCACCAGGACAGCAGGATGGGCGGCCCTATGGTGCCGCCCTCGCCCGGGGTGGCGCCGCCGTCCAGCCAGTCGGCGATGCGCTGGGCGACGCCGCCCGCGAGCACCGAGCCGAGCCCGCAGGCGAGCATGGCGGTGGCGGGACCGGCCAGCCCGCGCAGCGGGGTGCGCGCGGTGGGCGCCTCCCGATACAGGACCAGGGCGCACACCGCGATGGCCACGATGAGCGCGCCCTGCACGATCGCGATCACGCTGAAGGTCTGGTCCCCGGGGAGCCTGTCCTGGGAGACCCAGCCGGGGCGTGACCAGCCCGCGTACAGGACGGACAGCACGAGCACGCCGAGCGCGGCGCCGGGCAGCGCGGAGATGGTGAGGCGGTCCAGGCCGCTGTCGACTTTGGTCTCGCTGCGGCCCCGGTGGCACACCACGAACACCACCACGCACCCGCCGGCCACCACCAGGGTGATCAGGCTCCAGCCCACGGCGGCCAGCAGGGCGCTGCCGTCCGTCCCGCGGTCGTACCCGACGGTGGCCGCGGTGACGGCCGCGGCGATCGTCAGGAAGCCCGCGGCGGTGTGGGCGGCGCGCAGCCGGGCGACGATCCGGCGGCCGTACCAGAAGCCCGGCAGGCACAGCGCGGGGCTGTTGCCCGACTCGGGGCAGGTCTCGTCCACCGGAAGCTCCAGCGGGGGCTGCGACTCGTACGCGCTCCAGGTGCGGTTCGACAGGTACCACAGCAGGCCGACCAGGGCCGCCGGTACGACGGCGGTGAGCGCGAGCCGACGGCCGGGCTGGCTCCACCAGCCGTCGTCCCCGGCGGACAGGAAGCCCATCCAGGTGCCGTCGGAGCAGTCGGGCGTGCCCGCGCACTGCCAGGCGACCAGGTCGAGGGCCACCTCACCGGCCCCGGCGATCAGCAGCACGGTCAGGCTGAGCGCGACCAGCCGCACGAGCAGGCCGTAGGTGCGCACGGTGCGCTCCCGCCGGTCGGCCGCGGGGCGCATCCAGTGGGCCAGGTTGACGACCATGAACGGCAGCAGGAGCAGCCACAGGGCGCGGGCACTGTTGCCGGAGGTGAGGTTGGACCAGACGTACGCCTCGCGGACCGGGGCGTCCCGGTAGTCCTCGGGGCGCGACTCGGCGTCGACGTCGTCGATGCGCCGGTAGACCGCGGCGGTCTCGTCGCCGGTGACCGCGGTGGTGCGCGGATCGCTCAGCATCTCCTGGGGCGTGGTGCCGCCGACGCCGTGGACCAGCAGTTCCAGATCGGGCGGCGGCTCACCGTTCCTGGGCGGGGGCGGTGCCCCCAGCGCCCGGTCCGCCCCCGCTGCCGATGCGCCCGTACCCGTGGTCGATGCCACCGTCTCCCCCGATCCCGGTGCCGTGCGGTGTGCCGTGCGGCCGTTCCGTCCCGGTGCCCGCTCGTGTTCGCTCCAGGATTGTGCCCAACGGGGTGGGTCACGGACCATGACAGGCCGGGCGTGGCGAAATCGTAACCCCCGGGCGCTCAGGGGACCGGCTGTCCGCCCCACATGCGAAGATGTCCGCGCGGGCGACGTGCGCCGACCGGAAGGGAACGGGCAGGGTGAGCGACAACCAGAATCTCCTCGCCGAGCAGCGGCGCGCCCTGATTCTCGACGAGGTCAGACGGCGCGGTGGAGTGCGGGTCAACGAGCTGACCCGCAAGCTCAATGTGTCGGACATGACGGTCCGTCGCGATCTGGACGCGCTGGCCCGGCTGGGCGTGGTGGAGAAGGTGCACGGCGGCGCGGTGCCGGTCGCCGAGGCGAGCACGTACGAGCCGGGGTTCGAGGCCAAGTCCGGGCTCGAGCTGACCGCGAAGGAGGACATCGCGAAGGCCGCCGCCGCGATGGTCACTCCGGGCACGGCGATCGGGCTGGCCGGGGGCACGACGGCGTTCGCGCTGGCCCAGCAGCTGCTGGAGGTGCCGGATCTGACCGTGGTGACCAACTCGGTCCGGGTGGCGGACGTGTTCTACACGGCGCAGCGGTCGGCGGCGCTCGGCGGGGCCGCGCCGCGCCCCGGGGCGGCGACCGTGGTGCTCACGGGCGGGGTGCGCACCCCGTCGGACACGCTGGTGGGGCCGGTCGCGGACGCCGCGGTGCGCTCGCTCCACTTCGATGTGCTCTTCCTCGGGGTGCACGGCATATCGGTCGAGGCCGGGCTGTCCACGCCGAACCTGGCGGAGGCGGAGACCAATCGCCACTTCGTGCGGTCCGCGCGACGGGTTGTGGTGGTCGCCGACCACACCAAGTGGGGCACGGTGGGCCTGAGTTCGTTCGCCTCGCTGGACCAGGTGGACGCGCTGGTGACGGACCCGGGGCTGCCGGCCGGGGCGCGGGAGGAGATCGCCGAGTATCTGCCGCGGCTGGTGGTGGCGGGCGAGCCGGCCGAGGCGGCGTCGGACATCTGACGGTGCGACAGCCGTGCGGCTATCGTGGCCCCATGGCATACCGGTTGCGTTCCGTGGGGCTGGACTACACCGAAACCGCCCCGGTCCGACTCGCCTTCACCGCCGAGGTGTCGGCGCCGCCCGAGGCCGTGTTCGGGGCGCTGGCCGATGTCGAGGGCTGGCCCCGCTGGTTCCACCAGGTGTCCGACGCCCGCCCGTCGGCCGACGGGACGGAGCGGGAGATCCGCCTCCTGGGCGGCACCCGCTTCCGCGAGACGATCATGGCGAAGGACCCCTGCGAGCGGTACGCGTACCGGGTCGACGAGACGAACGTACCGGGGCTGCGGGCGCTGCTGGAGGAATGGCGGCTGGTGCCGTGGCACTCCGGCACGGTGGTGCGCTACACGTTCGCGCTGGACGGCACGGCGGTCGTACGGGCCTCGGCGCGGGCCTTCCGCCCGGGACTGCGGAAGGCGTTCCACGACGCGGTGCGGTGCCTGGACCGGCGGTTGACGACGGCCTGACTAGCCCCCCACGCCCGGCCAGTGGCCGGTCGTCAGGAAGGTGTCGATCGCCTTCGCGTACGGTTCGATGTCGAGCCCCTGCTCCTCCAGCCAGGCGTCCGAGTAGTACTTGTCCAGATACCGGTCGCCGGGGTCGCACAGCAGCGTGACCACGCTCCCCGTGCGCCCCTGCGCCACCATCTCCGCGACGATCTTCAGCGCGCTCCACAGCCCGGTCCCCGTGGACCCGCCCGCCTTGCGCCCGATCACCCGTTCCAGCGCCCGTACGGCCGCGACGCTCGCCGCGTCCGGGACCTTCATCATCCGGTCGATCGCACCGGGCACGAAGCTGGGTTCCATCCGGGGGCGGCCGATGCCCTCGATGCGGGAGCCGGACTCGCTGCACGCGTGGGCGTCGTGGCGCACCCAGCCGTCGAAGAAGCACGAGTTCTCCGGGTCGGCGACGCACACCCGGGTGTCGTACTGCATGTAGTGCGCATAGCGCGCGATGGTCGCCGAGGTGCCGCCGGTGCCCGCCGTGGCGACCACCCAGGCCGGTTCGGGGTAGCGCTCGCGCCGCAGCTGCTGGTAGATCGACTCGGCGATGTTGTTGTTGCCGCGCCAGTCGGTCGCCCTTTCGGCGTAGGTGAACTGGTCCATGTAATGGCCGCCGGATTCCGCCGCGAGCGCGATGGACTCCTCGTACATCTTCCGCGGGTCGTCCACGAAGTGGCACTGGCCGCCATGGAATTCGATCAGGCGGCACTTTTCCCGGCTCGTCGTGCGCGGCATCACCGCGATGAAGGGGACGCCGATCAGCTTCGCGAAGTACGCCTCGGACACGGCGGTGGAACCGCTGGACGCCTCGATGACGGGTTTGCCGGGGCGGATCCAGCCATTGCACAGCCCGTAGAGGAACAGCGAGCGGGCGAGCCGGTGCTTGAGGCTCCCTGTGGGATGGGTGGACTCGTCCTTGAGGTAGAGGTCGATCCCCCACCGCTCAGGGAGCGGAAAGCTCAGCAGATGCGTATCGGCGGAACGCTGGGCGTCCGCCTGCACTTTCCGGACGGCCTCCTTGAGCCAGTTCCGGTAGTCGTGGTCGCTGCGGTCCACGTCAACCATGTCGACGACCGCCCGCGTCGTACTGTCCACGCCGCTCCTCGTGCTTGTGCCCCGTGCCCGGTCCGAGTGGCATACTCGGTCCATTTCGATCCTAAATGGACCCCGGTGCGCCCTGGTGCCCCGGCCCGGTCCCGGGCACACTGCGCAGCAGGGAGAATGAGGCAGCAGCGCTTGCCAGTCGGAAGCCACCGGGGAGGCGGTCGTGATGGCCGATACCGAATTCAACGCCAGGGGCGTGCGGATCGAGCGATTCCTGCGCTCGGTCACCCGCGCCGGCCAGGTCTCGATCAAGGACGGCAGGCTCGAGCTGCTGACCAGCTACGGGCGCGAGATCGACAGCGCCCCCGTGCAGTCGGTCCGGGCGAGCAAGCCGTGGTTCGTGGACGGCGACCAGGCCATGGCGACCGTCAACGGCACCCGCTACCGCCTCACCCTCGGCCAGCACGACACGGCCAAGCCCTCCGGGTCCGGCACCGCCAGCCGCTTCCTCGACGCCGTCCGGTCCGCCCGGGGGCGCGTCCGCAAGGGGTGACGGCGGCCGAGTTGCGCATGCGCGCGGAGGGACCGACCCTGGACGAGCATCAGTATCACTGAGGGTCAACAAGCGGTGACGCTGAGAACCGGCCCACCGGTCGCGCACGGCTGCCACCACTGCCGCACGCGTTCGTCGCCCGCATCTGCATCAGGCTAGCCCCAACTTCTTCAGGGAGTCGCAGCCGTGATCAGTCGTCCTAGCAGGCATTGCACGGTGGAGCTGCAAGCCCTGCCGTCGCGGATCGGTCAGGTCCGCAGAATCGTGTCGGCGCAGTTGCGCTACTGGCATCTGGATCCGCTCATCGACCCGGCGGCGCTCGGTGTCACCGAGCTGCTCACCAATGTGCACCGGCATGCCGAGCCGGACAAGCAGTGCACGGTGGAGATCGCCCTCGTGCTCGACCAGCTGACGGTATCGGTCCGCGACCAGGACCCGCGGCTGCCCCGGGTCCGCGAATGCGACCCCGCGTCCACGCACGGCCGGGGGCTCGCCCTGGTCGCGGCGGTCAGCCAGACCTGGGGGATGCGCGTACGGGACGACGGCGGCGGCAAGGTCGTCTGGTTCACCCTGGCCGTGCCGCAGCCCGCCACCGTGACCGGCTCGCCCTGCGCGGCGTACGCGGCGGGCCGCACCACGCCGCCGCACCGCGCGAGCGTGTCCCGCCCGGCGGCACCGTCCGTCCCGGCCTCCGCACCGGCCCCGGTGACTCCGGTCGCTCCGGTCGCGCCAGTGACTCCGGTGTCCCCCGTGTCCCCGGTGACCCCGGTATCCGCACCGGCTCCCGTGGCGGCCCCCGCCCCCGCGGCGGCGGCCCCCGCACCGCCCGTACGGGAGCGGGCCCCGGCCGCCCGATCGGCCGTATCCCACTGAACGGATCGTCGGCACCGGTCATTCGGGCCGCCCCGCCCCCGACGCGGACGGGACGGCCCGACCGGTTCTACGGGGCGCCCTTGGCCTGACGGCCGAACTGCTCGTCCAGGACGGACAGCCGGCGCCAGTACTCGTCCTCGTCGATCTCCCCGGCCGCGAAGCGGCGGCCCAGCACCACGATCGGAGACTGCTCGCCGAGCATCGGGCGGCCCTGCTGCCAGGGCGCGCGTCCGCGCCACACCGTCCGCCGCAGCAGGAAGATCCCGCCGCCGACGACCAGCGCCCACATCAGGGGGAAGAAGAGAATCCACGGACCGGGTCCGGGTCCGTCGGCGAAGCCGTGCGCCAGGGTGTTCATGGTGATCGCGCTCCTCGGTCGTTCCGCAGGGTTCGCCTCCGAGCGTCCCGCCCGGCGGCGCCCGGGTCGTCGTACGACCGAGGGCAGTTCGTGTAGTCCGCGGGGAGTACGCGACTCTGTACCTACTGGTATGTACACTGACCGCATGACCACCTCGGAACGGCTGATCGAGAGCGCCCGGGAGCTCCTGTGGGAGCGCGGCTACGTGGGCACCAGCCCCAAGGCGATCCAGCAGCGGGCGGGCGCGGGCCAGGGCAGCATGTACCACCACTTCACGGGCAAGCCCGATCTCGCGCTCGCGGCCATCCGCCGCACCGCCGAGCAACTGCGGGCCGCCGCCGAGGCGACGCTGTCCGGCCCCGGTGGCGCGTACGACCGCGTCCGCGGCTATCTGCTGCGCGAGCGCGACGTGCTGCGCGGCTGTCCGATCGGGCGGCTGACGATGGATCCGGACGTGATCGCCGATCCCGTGCTGCGGCAGCCGGTGGACGAGACGCTGGACTGGCTGCGCGGGCGGCTGGCGGACGTCCTCGCCGAGGGGCGGGAGCGCGGCGAGTTCACGCCTTCCCTGGACCCGGCACGTACCGCGTCGGCGGTCGTGGCGACCGTACAGGGCGGCTATGTGCTGGCCCGCGCGGCGGAGTCGGCGGCGCCCTTCGACAGTGCCGTGGAGGGGCTGCTCGCCCTGCTGGCCGCGTACCGGACGGCCGATTCGCCTTCCGCCTGAGGGAGTTCGCCCATGCATGCGATGCAGTACCGGATCACGCTGCCCGCCGACTACGACATGGAGATCATCCGGCGCCGGGTGGGGTCCAAGGGGCCGCTCCTGGACGACTTCCCGGGGCTCGGCCTCAAGGCGTACGCCATCCGCGAGCGCGGGGTCGACGGCTCACCGGTCAACGCTTACGCGCCGTTCTACCTCTGGGCCGCCCCGGACGCCATGAACCGCTTCCTGTGGGGTCCCGGATTCCGCGGCATCGTCCAGGACTTCGGCCGCCCCGCCGTCGAGCACTGGCAGGGGCTGGCCTTCCACCGCGGCCCCGCCGCCGGTGCCGCGCCGCGCACCGCCGTCCGCCACACCGAGCCCATCCCGGCCGCCGCCGACCCCGCGACCGCCGTCGAGGGCGCGGTGGAGGAGCTGCGGCACCGGGCGGCCGCGGACGGCGTGCACACGGCGGCGCTCGGCATCGACCCGCGCGGCTGGGAGCTGGTGCGGTTCACGCTCTGGGCGGACTCGGCGCCGCCCGAGGAGCCCGGCGACCGCTGCCAGGTGCTCCACCTCTCGGCCCCGGGGACGGCCGCGCTCCCCGAGGGCCGTCAGTGGTGATGTGAGCCCGTCATGGCTACGCGACGCCCAGCGCCGTCAGCGGGTCGTCCAGCACCGGCTGCCACGCCAGCTCCGCCGCGCCCACCAGGCTGTTGTGGTCCAGCGAGCAGGCCAGGATCGGTACACCCCCGCTGCGCCCCCACAGGCTGCGCTCGGCGACGACCGCCCGCAGCCGCTCCTCGTCGGCCTCCAGCAGCTCGCGGTGGAGGCCGCCGAGGATGATGCGGTCGGGGTTGAGGATGTTGACGAGCCCGGCGAGCCCGAGGCCCAGACGGTCGATCAGCTGCTCGGCCGCGGCCCGTACGGACGGATCGGCGTAGTCGTCGCGGATCAGCTCGCGGGCCTGTTGGAGCAGGGACACCTCGGGACCGGGTTCGCGCCCGGCGGCGTTGAGGAAGGCCAGCGGGTCGGTCTCGATGTCCAGACAGCCGCGGCTGCCGCAGTGGCAGGGCGGCCCCTCGGGGTTGACGGTCAGATGGCCCACCTCCAGGGCGAGCCCGGCGCTGCCGGTGTGCAGCCGCCCGTCGAGGACGAGCGCCCCGCCGACGCCGCGGTGCCCGGTGGCGACGCACAGCAGATGCTGGGCGCCGCGCCCGGCGCCGTGCCGGTGCTCGGCGAGGGCGGCGAGGTTGACGTCGTTGCCCGCGTGCCCGGTGAGGGGTCCCCCGTCCGCGCCGTGGATGCCCGCGGCGGCCAGGCTGCGGGTGAACAGCTCGCGCACCGGCGCGCCCGCGGGCCAGGCGATGTGCAGCGGGTTCAGCGCGGTGCCCTCAGGTTCGGCGACCGCGGACGGCACCGCGAGCCCGGCGCCCACACAGCGGCGGCCGGTCTCCCGCAGCAGCTGGGCTCCGGCCTCGACGACCGCGTCGATGACGTGCGCCGGGTCGGCGGGCACCGTCATGCAGCCGGGGGCGGTGGCGACGGTCTTCCCGCCGAGCCCGACGAGCGCCGCCCGGAAGCCGTCGGCGTGCACCTGGGCGGCGAGCGCGACGGGCCCGCGCGGGGCGATCGCCAGCCGGTGCGACGGGCGGCCCTGCGCCCCGGCGGAACCGAGCGGGCGGGCATCGACCTCGATCAGGCCGAGCGCCTCCAGTTCGGCGGCGACGGCGCCCGCGGTCGCGCGGGTCACCCCGAGTTCGGTGGTGAGCACCGCGCGGGTGGGCGCGCGGCCGGTGTGTACGAGCGCCAGTGCCGGGCCGAGAGCGCCCCGGCCCCGCTCAAGCCTTGTCCGTGTCTGGGTCACGCCCCTATTCTCACTTTGTGCCGACACCAAACAAAACATGGACGGCCATTCCGGGGAAGCGCGGCACCGCCGCTCCAGAGCGCGCTCTCTCCCAACTCCGTGCCGCCCTGACCGTGTTCTTCGCCCTCGACGGCTTCGTGTTCGCCGGATGGGTCGCCCGTATCCCCGCGATCAAGGACCAGACGGGCGCCTCCGCGGGCGCCCTGGGGCTGGCCCTGCTGTGCGTATCGGTGGGCGCCACGGCCACCATGATGACCACCGGATGGCTCTGCCGCCGCTTCGGCAGCCATGCCACCACGGTCGCCCTCGCCGTGCTGCTCTCGCTCAGCGTCACGCTGCCGCCGCTGACCCATTCCGCGACCGCCCTCGGGCTGGTGCTGCTGGTCTTCGGCACCGGCTTCGGCGGGCTCAACGTCGCCATGAACAGCGCGGCCGTCGACCTCATCGCCGCGCTGCGCAGGCCGGTCATGCCCAGCTTCCACGCGGCGTTCAGCCTGGGCGGCATGGCCGGGGCGGGGCTCGGCGGGCTGATCGCGGACCAGCTCACCCCCACCCGCCATCTGGCGCTGCTGGCCGCCGTCGGGCTGGTGCTCGCGGCGGGCGCCGGCCGGACCCTGTTGTCCATTCCGCCGCCGTCGCCCGTGCCGGGGCCTTCGCCGTCTTCACTGTCTTCGCCGCCTCCGTCGTCTTCGCCGCCTTCGTCATCCGAAACCGGGACGGGCCCTGCGGCCGAGGCATCCAGCGGGGCGCGGCCGGGCCGCGCGCGCTGGCTGGTCGCGGTATTCGGCCTGATCGCCCTGTGCACGGCGTACGGCGAGGGCGCGATGGCGGACTGGGCCGCGCTCCATCTGCACCAGGACCTCGACGCGTCCGCCGGGGTCGCCGCCGCCGGTTACTCCGTCTTCGCGCTGACGATGGCCATCGGGCGGCTGTCCGGTACGGCACTGCTCGAACGGCTCGGCCAGACCACGACGCTGACCGCGGGCGGCGCCACGGCGGCGGCCGGGATGCTGCTGGGCGCGCTCGCGCCGACGGTCTGGCTCACCCTGCTCGGCTTCGCGGTCACCGGGCTCGGCCTGGCCAACCTCTTCCCCGTTGCCATCGCCCGGGCGGGCGCGCTGACCGGCCCCAGCGGGGTCGCCGCGGCCTCCACCCTCGGCTACGGCGGCATGCTGCTGGGCCCGCCCGTGATCGGTTTCCTCGCCGACGGGTTCTCGCTGCCCGCGGCCCTCACCACGGTCGCGGCGCTGGCTGCGGTCGCGGCGGTCGTCGCGTACGGCACACGCAACGCCGCCCACCCCGGGGACGGTTGAATTTGGCCAGGTCACCCCGTATGTCGGCGGTGGCTGGCAGAATTCCGCCATGGAGATTGCCGAGCTGATCGACGTCCTGGACCGTGAGGGACAGCTGCTGGCCGACGCCGCGGCCAAGGCGGGCATGGACGCCCGGGTGCCCACCTGCCCCGGATGGCAGGTCCGGGAGCTGCTGTCGCACACCGGGCGGGTGCACCGGTGGGCGACCCGGTACGTCACCGAGAGCCTGAAGGAGCGGATGCAGCTGGGCGACGATCCGGAGCTGGACGGCGCGGAGCTGGTGGCCTGGTACCGGGAGGGGCATCGCGCGCTGGTCAAGGCGCTGAGCGACGCCGATCCGGCCCTGGAGTCCTTCGCCTTTCTGCCCGCGCCCTCACCGCTGGCGTTCTGGGCCCGGCGCCAGGCGCATGAGACGGCGATCCACCGGGTCGACGCGGAATCGGCGCTGGGCGCCGACCACTCCCCCTTCGATCCGCGCTTCGCGGTGGACGGGATCGACGAGCTGCTGGTCCGCTTCCACGGGAGGGACCGCAGCCGGGTGCGGATGGACACCCCGCGCACGCTTCGACTGCGGGCCACGGACACCGACGACGTCTGGACGGTGCAGCTCTCCGAGGAGCCCCCGCACACCACGCGCGGCGCCGAGGGGGACGCGGACTGCGAGCTGACGGGGCCGGTCGGCGAGCTGTATCTCGTGGCGTGGAACCGGCTGCCGTACAGCGCGCTGAGCGGCAAGGGCGATCTGTCGCTGGCGCAGGTGTGGCGGGAGCACTCGCGCGTGTGAGCGGCTCCCGGGAGAGAAGCGACCAGCGAACGGACACGACGGAGGACTGATGCCGGATGACGACCGGACCGCGTAGCCAGGCCGAACGGGACGCGCTCACCGTGGAGATCGTGTTCGCCGTCGTCACGGGTGCGCTGCTGGCGGCCGCCCTCTTCGTCGCCGTCGCGAGCCCCGCGCTCTTCGGCGAGCTGGGGCGGGCGCAGGAGACCGCGTGGCGGACGGCGGCGGCCGCGGTGGCCACCGTGGGGTTCGTCTACCGCGTCACCAGGGTGCTGTGGCTGCCGCCCCGTCAGAGGCCACCGCGTCAGGGGCTGCCCCGCCAGGGGCGCGGATGACCTGGGACGGGCGGTGGTGGTGCGCGGGGCTGCGCTGGTCCTACGGCTCCGGCCCCGCGCTGGTCTGGCGCCACCCGGCCCGTGGTGAGCGGACGTCCGCGCTGACGGCGGACCGTCCGCTGGCCTTCACCACCGGGCCCGGTCGCCACTGCACCGGGGTGTGGCGGGGCGCCCGGCACACGCCGTGCCCGGACGAGGCCGGGGTGACGGCGTCCGCCGTCTCCTCGCAGTGCGCTGACTGCGCCCGGCTCGACCGTTCGTACTCGGTCGCCGCCGACACCCGGAGCGACGACCCCCGCCCGTACGACGTCTATCTCGCCTGGTTCGGGCCGGGGTTGGTCAAGGTCGGCATCACGGCGGCCGAGCGGCAGGGCGTACGGCTGCTGGAGCAGGCCGCCCTGTCGTACGCGCTGCTCGGCCGGGGCCCGCTGATGGCCGCGCGCCGCGCGGAGGCCGTGCTGGGCGCCGCGCTCGGCGTCCCGGACCGCTTTCCGTACGCCGCCAAGCGCATCGCGCGCGAGGCCCCGCCGCCCCGGGAGGACCGCGCCGCGGAGCTCGCGGCGCTGCACGCGCGGGCGCGGGGGCTCGGCGGTCTGCCGGAGTCGCTGGCCCTCGCCGCCTTCGCGCCGGTCCACCACGACGAGGCGTTCCATCTGGAGCGGCTGCGTCCGGTGCAAGGGGTGGTGCGGCTCGCCGCCGACCGCACGGTGGCGGGGCGTATCGAGGGCGTGGCGGGCCCGGACATCCATCTGACCTCGTCGGACGGCCGGGCCCTGCTGCTGGACGGCCGTCTGCTGGCGGGCCGTGCGCTCGGCGCGGCCCCGGCGGACGCGGGGACGACGGCCCCGGTGGAGGCTCCGGCGCGGGAGGCCGCGCGCCCCGAGGCGCTGTTCTGACGCGGCGGGGCCCCGGGAGGATCAGCCCAGCCAGCCCGGGCGCACCAGGCCCGACTCGTAGGCGAGGACGACGAGTTGGGCGCGGTCGCGCGCGCCCAGCTTGACCATCGTGCGGCTCACATGGGTCTTGGCGGTGAGCGGGCTGACGACCAGCCGCCGCGCGATCTCCTCGTTGGACAGGCCGATTCCGACCAGGGCCATCACCTCCCGTTCCCGCTCGGTCAGTTCGCCGAGGACCGACGCGGGCGCGGGCTCCTTGGAGCGGGCGGCGAACTCGGCGATGAGGCGGCGGGTGACCCCGGGCGACAGCAGCGCGTCGCCGTCGACCACGGCCCGTACGGCGCGCAGCAGCTCCTCCGGTTCGGTGTCCTTGACCAGGAAGCCGGAGGCGCCGCCGCGGATGGCCTCGAAGACGTACTCGTCCAGCTCGAAGGTGGTCAGCATGACCACCTTCACCTCGGCGAGGGCGGGGTCCTCGGTGATCCGGCGGGTCGCGGCGAGGCCGTCGAGGAGGGGCATGCGGATGTCCATGAGCACGACATCGGGGCGGTGCTCCCGCACCTCCTTCAGGGCCTGTTCCCCGTCGGCGGCCTCGGCGACCACGTCGATGTCCGGCTGAGCGGCCAGCAGCGCCCGGAAGCCCGCGCGGACCAGGATCTGGTCGTCGGCGAGCAGGACGCGGATCACTCGGCTCACGGGGGCTCCTCGGTCGCGTCGGGCGTGGCTGTCCTGGGGGTGCGCGGGATGCGGGCGTGCACGCGGAAGCCGCCGTCGGGGCGCGGGCCCGCGTCCACCGTGCCGCCGAGGGCCGCGGCGCGCTCGCGCATGCCGACCAGGCCGTTGCCGCCGCCCGTCGCACGGTCCGCCGTGTCGTCCGTCCTGTTGTCCGCTCTGTCGTCCGTGGTCGCCGGGCCGTCGTCGTCCACCCGGAGCGCCAGCTCGCCGGGGGCGTAGGACAACCGGACGCGCGCGGTCCGGGCGCCGGAGTGGCGGACGATGTTGGTCAGCGCCTCCTGGACGATGCGGAACGCGGCCAGGTCGGTGCCCGGCGGCAGGACGGCCCGTACGCCCTCCGTCTCCACCTCCACCGTCAGCCCCGCGCCCGCGGCCTGTTCGGTCAGCTCCGGCAGCCGGTCGAGGCCGGGGGCGGGCTGGCGCGGCGCGGCGCCGGAGGCGCGCAGGGTGTCCAGGACCTGGCGGACCTCGCCCAGCGCCTCCTTGCTGGCCGCCTTGATGGTGGTCAGCGCGGTGCGGGCCTGTTCGGGGTCCTGGTCCAGGAGGGCGAGGCCGACCCCCGCCTGCACATTGATGACCGAGATGCTGTGGGCGAGGACGTCGTGCAGTTCGCGGGCGATCCGCAGCCGCTCCTCGTCCGCCCGGCGCCGTACCGCCGCGGCCCGCTCCGCCCGTTCACGGGCCCACTGCTCGCGCCGTGCGCGCACGAGTTCGGCCGCGGCGAGCACCGCCACCGCCCAGGCCGCGACCGCCACCTCCTGTCCCCATCCGGCGGGCCTGTCGCCCGGGGGCGGCAGCCAGCGGTAGAGCCAGTGCGCGATGAGCAGCCGTCCCGCCCACAGCGCGCCGACCGCGCACCAGGCCGCCACCCGCTGCCCGGCGGCGACAGCGGCGACGCAGGCCACGACGACGCTGAGGAAGACCGGGCCGCCCGGGCCGCCCGCGGCGAGATAGCCCAGGGTCACCGCCGCGACGCCCAGGACGGTGAGCCGCGGATGGCGATGGCGCAGGAGCAGCAGCGCGGGCCCGGCGAGCAGCAGCGCGTAGACGCCGGGGCCCAGGTCCGCCCGCTCGGGCTGCCGGTGTGCGGCGAACCCGGTACCCATCAGCTGGACGACGGCGACGGCGAGCGAGGAGCGCCAGGGCACACCGGTGCCGGGCGGCCCGAACGGCCCCGCGGGCCACGGCCCGCCGCGCCACCATCTGCCCGGCCCGCGCCCCGGCTCCCCCGTGAATGCGTGCATACCGGCAACGCTAGACCCGGCCGCGGCGAACGGCGTCCCCCGCGCGTGGTGGCCGCCCGTACTCCCGCCGGAGTAGGCGGCGCTACGAGGGCGCGCTACCCCAGGCCCACCTGCCGTCCCAGGGCGGCGGCCGTGTGTGCGAAGAACTCCTCCCGCGCCTCCACGACCTTCTGGAACTGGCCGAACAGCTCGAAGCTGATCAGCCCGAACAGCTGCGCCCACGCCGCGACGAGCGCCGCCAGCACCGGAGCGGGCAGTTCGGTGCCGAGGGCGTCGGCCAGGGGCGCCACGTCCGCCCGCACCTCCTCCGGCAGTTCCTCCGTCCCCTCCGGTACGCGCAGGGCGCCCGCGGCGTGGGCGTCGCGGATGACGGCGATGAGGGCGAGGGCGACGCGGGACGCGGGGGCGACGGTGGTCTGCGGCGCGGAGTAACCCGGCACCGGGGAGCCGTAGATCAGCGCGTACTCGTGCGGGTGGGCGAGCGCCCAGCCCCTGGCCGCCCGGCAGACCGCGGTCCAGCGCGCCACGGGGGCGTCGTCGCCGCGCGTCGCGGCGAGCGCGCCCTCGGCGGCGGCGCCGATCGCGTCGTACGCGTCCACGATGAGCGCGGTCAGCAGTTCGTCGCGGCTCGGGTAGTAGCGGTAGAGCGCGGAGGAGACCATGCCCAGCTCGCGTGCGACGGCCCGGAGCGACAGCTTGGCCGCGCCCTGGTCGGCGAGCTGGCGGCGGGCCTCTTCCTTGATGGCGGCGGTCACTTCGGCGCGGGCCCGTTCCCTGGCCCCTCGGATCGCGGTCATGCGGCCAGTCTGCCACCTTTCGGATCGGCGCCCCAAAAAGAGAGCACTGCTCTTGCGAAGGCTGGGCGACCGCGCAACAATGCTCTAGAACGAGAGCACCGCTCTCATCGTGGCTCACGGCCTGCGGAGGACGTCATGACATCGCACCACTACATCGAGCCCGGCCGCTTCGAGGTGCCCGTCCACCGCGCCGTGGCCTGGCTGGCGCGCCATGGGCTCAGCCTCTTCGGCGCGGCGGAGCTGTCAGTGCCCGGCCGGTCCAGCGGGGCGTTGCGGCGCGTCCCGGTCAACCCGCTGGCCCTGGACGGCGGGCGCTATCTCGTCTCGGCGCGCGGTGAATCCCAGTGGGTGCGCAACCTGCGGGCGTCCGGCGGCGGACAGCTGCGCCAGGGCCGCGGAACACGGCCGTTCACCGCCGCCGAACTGCCCGAGGGCGAGGAGAAGGCGGCGGTGCTGCGGGCCTATCTGCGGCGGTGGGGGTGGGAGGTCGGCGCCTTCTTCGACAGCGTGACCGCCACCTCCCCGGACGCCGAACTCGCCCGGATCGCGCCCATGCACCCGGTCTTCCGCGTCGACGCCACCGGCAAGTAGGCGTCCGCTACTACTTCTTGTCCATCGCCGCCAGGGCGCGCCGCGCCGCCGGATGCGTACGGACCAGGTCGGCCAGGGTCGTCGTGCCCCGCGTGATCTTCGTGAACGCCCGCCACGCCGGGCGGAAGCCGGTGATCGCCGCGTGGAACATCCCGGGTCGGCGGGCGAACACCGCGTACAGCCGCCGTCCGACGCCCATCTCCACGCCCAGACCGGCCTTGATCGCGAAGGCGTAGTTGAGCGCCTGGCGCCGGGCGTCCACCGCGTCGTGCGCCTCGGCGATCCGTACCGCCCACTCCCCCGCGAGGCGGCCCGAGCGCAGCGCGAAGGAGATCCCCTCCCGCGTCCACGGCTCCAGCAGCCCGGCCGCGTCCCCGCACACCAGCACCCGGCCGCGGGAGAGCGGCGAGTCGTCGGCGCGGCAGCGGGTCAGATGGCCGGAGGACATGCTCGGCTCGAATCCGGCGAGGCCGAGCCGGGCGATGAAGTCCTCGAGGTAGCGCTTGGTGCCCGCGCCCTCGCCGCGCGCCGAGATGACGCCGACGGTCAGCGTGTCGCCCTTGGGGAAGACCCAGCCGTAGCTCCCGGGCATCGGGCCCCAGTCGATGAGCACCCGGCCCGCCCAGTCCTCGGCGACCGTCTCCGGAACGGGGATCTCCGCCTCCAGGCCGAGGTCGACCTGGTCCAGCTTCACCCCGACGTGCGCCCCTATCCGGCTCGCACTGCCGTCCGCGCCGACCACGGCCCGCGCCAGCACCGTCTCGCCGTCCGCGAGCACGACGGCCACGGTGCGGCGGTCCGGCACGGACGGGCCGTGCTGCTCGACGCGGCTGACGGCCACGCCGGTACGTACCTCGGCGCCCGCGTCCTTGGCCGCCTCGACCAGACCGGCGTCGAACTCCGGTCGGTTGATGAGCCCGAACAGCACGTGCTTGGAGCGGCGGGTACGGGACAGCTTGCCGTTCATCGAGAAGGTCACCGCGTGCACGCGCTCGCGCAGCGGCAGTTCGAAACCGGGCGGCAGCGCCTCGCGCGACGGGCCGATGATGCCACCGCCGCAGGTCTTGTAGCGCGGCAGTTCGGCCTTCTCCAACAGCAGCACCCGGCGGCCGGCGCACGCCGCGGCGTGGGCCGCGGAGGCACCCGCGGGCCCCGCGCCGACCACGACGACATCCCATACCGTCTCTTTGTCCGGGGTTGCGTTGTCGCTGCTCACGTGTGCTTCCGCTCCCAATCGCCCGTCCTGCATGCGCCTACCGGGCATCCTACGGCTCACCTCCGCGCGCACCTGCTGTGGGATGATCGCCCCACCGCGCAACCCGCACCTCACCGCCCGACGCCGTGTATCCCAGGAGCGTTCCCCCATGGCACAGGACCTCGCCGCCACCGTCGCCGCACTCCAGCCCCGTGCCCTGGCCGAGCTGGCCGAGCTGGTGGCCTTCCCGTCGGTGGCGGACCCGGCGCAGTTCCCGCGCAGCGGATGCGAGGCCGCCGCGGAGTGGGTCGCGGCCGCGCTGCGCGCCGAGGGGTTCCAGGACGTGGCGCTGCTGGACACCCCGGACGGCACCCAGTCCGTCTACGGCTTCCTGCCCGGCCCGGCCGGCGCCCCGACGGTGCTGCTCTACGCGCACTACGACGTGCAGCCGCCGCTGGACGAGGACGCCTGGCTCAGCCCGCCCTTCGAGCTGACCGAGCGGCACGGCCGCTGGTACGGGCGCGGCGCGGCGGACTGCAAGGGCGGCTTCATCATGCACCTCACGGCGCTGCGCGCGCTCAAGGAGCACGGCGGCGTCCCGGTCAACGTCAAGGTGATCGTGGAGGGTTCGGAGGAGCAGGGCACGGGCGGCCTGGAGCGGTACGCCGAGGCCCATCCGGAACTGCTCACCGCCGACGCGATCGTGATCGGCGACGCGGGCAACTTCCGGGTGGGGCTGCCGACCGTCACCGCGACGCTGCGCGGGATGACGCTGCTGCGCGTCTCGGTGGACACCCTCGCGGGGAATCTGCACTCCGGGCAGTTCGGCGGCGCCGCCCCGGACGCGCTCGCCGCGCTGATCCGGATCCTGGACTCGCTGCGCGCGGAGGACGGCTCGACCACGGTCGACGGCCTCTGCCCGGACACGTCCTGGGACGGCCTCCAGTACCCGGAGGAGGACTTCCGCAAGGACGCCGGGGTGCTGGACGGGGTCGAGCTGACCGGCTCGGGCACGGTCGCCGACCGCATCTGGGCCCGCCCCTCAGCCACGGTGCTGGGCATCGACTGCCCGCCGGTCGTCGGCGCCACCCCCTCCGTCCAGGCAAGCGCGCGGGCTCTGGTCAGCCTGCGGGTGCCGCCGGGCGTCGACGCGGCCGAGGCGAACCGGCTGCTGACCGCCCACCTGGAGGCGGCAGCGCCGTGGGGCGCGCGGGTCGCGGTGGAACAGGTCGGCCAGGGCCAGCCGTTCCGCGCGGACACCGGCAGCCCGGCGTACGAGGCGATGCGCGAGGCCATGCGGGTGGCGTACGACGGCCAGGAGATGGCGACCGCGGGCCAGGGTGGCTCGATCCCGCTGTGCAACACGCTCGCCACGCTGTACCCGGAGGCGGAGATCCTGCTGATCGGCCTGAGCGAGCCGGAGGCGCAGATCCACGCGGTCAACGAGAGCGTGTCCCCGGAGGAGCTGGAGAAGCTGTCCCTCACCGAGGCCCTGTTCCTGACCACGTACGCCACCAGCAAGAAGCCCTGAGGTAAGCCCCGCGCCGTCGCCCCGGAGGCCGGGCCTCCGGGGCGACGGCGGTACGGGCGGCGGTCAGCCCACCGGGACTCCGGCCTCCAGGTACAGCGGGCGGCCCTGTTCGCGGGCGCGGAGGGCCCAGCGGAGGCGGCTGAGGCGGACCGGGGGCAGCAGGTCGGCGGCCTCGGCCTCGGTGACGAAGCGCCAGCCGCGCAGTTCGGCGCCGGGCAGCAGCACCTCCTGGGCCTCCCCTGTGGTGAGGCGACCGCCGTCGAACAGCAGCCGCAGGCCCCCGTGGCCGGGCGGCTGGGGGCGTTCCCAGTCGGCGACGAGCAGCCGCAGCGGCTCCTTCAGCCGTACGCCCAGCTCCTCGGCCACCTCCCGGCGCCCGGCGCACATCGGCGGCTCGCCGCGCTCGACGACGCCGCCGGGGAACTCCCAGCCGGGCTTGTACGTGGGGTCGACCAGCAGCACCCGGTCGGCCTCGTCGAAGAGCAGGACCCCGGCCGCCAGGGTTTCGGCCGTCGGCTCGGGCGTCTGCACGATGTCGCAGCTCCCGGCGCCCTCGCGGACGGCGTCGGCGACCCGCTCGGCGGTCTGGCGCGGAGTGAGCCCGGTGGTGTCGACCACATGGGCGTCGGTGGTCAGCCAGCTCAGGGCCGCGCGGTAGGGCGCGAGGTGGTCCAGGCACCAGCGGCGCACGGACTCGCTGGCCTCCGCGTCGCCGGGTATCTCCTCGCGCTCGGCTATGCGCCGGCGAAGGATCGTTTCGTCGGTGTGCAGCAGGACATGCCGCACGGGAATCCGCCGGGCGGCGAAGCCGCCGAAGATCTCGTCCCGGTACTCCTGTCTGAGGATCGTCATCGGGACCACGAGCGGGCCGCCGACCTCCGCGATCAGCGCGGCACCGGTGTCCACGACGAGCCGCCGCCACGAGGGCAGGTCCTGGTAGTCGGAGACCTGTTCCAGACGCTTGCGCGGCAGCATCATGCGCAGACCGTTGCCGACCAGCTCCGGGTCGTAGAACGTGCTGCCGGGCATGAAGTCCACCAACTCACGGGCCGCGGCGGTCTTCCCCGCGCCGAACGCACCGTTCAGCCAGACGATCACATTTCCCCCTAATCCATCGCCTCCTGACAGTTGCCCGCATCACCCTGCCACGGAAACGCCCGAATACGACTGAGTGAGGGATCGCCCGCATCCCAGGGGTCACTGTGGCCCCGTGCGCCACAGTGACCCCTCCCCCATCACCCCTTGTTGGCCCCGAGCGTGAGCCCGGCGATGAAGTGGCGCTGGAGCAGCAGGAAGACGAGCACCGTGGGCAGTGCGACCAGCACCGAGCCCGCTGCCAGCAGGTTGTAGTCCGTGAAGAACTGCCCGCGCAGATTGTTGAGCGCGGAGGTGACGGGCAGCTTGTCGCCGTCGGAGATGAAGACGAGCGCCCACAGGAAGTCGTTGTACATCCAGGTGAATTGCAGCGTGGCGAGCGCGGCGAGGGCCGGTCGGCACAGCGGCAGCGTGATGCGCCAGTACCGCGTCCACACCCCCGCGCCGTCCACCACCGCCGCCTCGATGATCTCGATCGGCAGGGTGCGCATGAAATTCGCGAGGACGAAGACGCAGAACCCGACCTGGAAGGCGACCTGGACGGCGATGACGGCCCAGTAGGAGTCGTACATCGTCATCGAGTCCGACATCCAGTAGGGCAGATCGATCTTGGTGAACAGGACATAGAGCGGGGTGACGATGACCTGCTGCGGCAGCAGGTTCCCCGCAGTGAACACCATCAGCAGGACCAGCCCGCCGCGCATTTTCAGCCGGGTGACGGAGAAGGCCACGAAGGACGCGAGAAACAGCGTCAGCAGCACTCCGGGGACCGCGATGAGGATCGAGTTGAGGAAATACTTGCTCATTCCGGAGTCGGTGAACGCCTGCTTGTAGTAGTCGAAGGACAGATGGCGCGGCAGCGAGAAATAGCCGTATTCGGCGGTCTCCTCGTACGGCCGCAGCGAGGCGTAGACGGCGAGCAGCAGCGGGGCGAGAAAGGCCAGCGAGACGGTCATCAGGAAGGCGTGCAGCCCGAGCCGCCCGGGGCGGACCCGGCGCCGCCCCGGACCGGTCACCGTGGCGGCGTCCGGTGCGGAGGCCGGGCGGATATCGGTGATCATCCCTTCTTCTCCCCTCGCAGCTCCTGGACCAGATAGGTCACGATGAATCCCAGCGACACGGTGAGCAGGACGACGGCGATGGCGGAGCCGAATCCGATCCGGCTGGCCTCACCGATGATGTTGTCGGTGACCAGTACGGAGAGCAGTTCCAGCCCATTGCGGCCGTGATTGATGGCGTAGACGATGTCGAACGCGCGCAGCGCCTCGATGACCGTGATGACTCCGACGATCACATTGACCGGCCGCAGCGTGGGCAGCACGACCCGGAAGAAGGTCTGGGACTCGCTCGCGCCGTCGATCGCGGCGGCCTCCTTGAGCGAGGGATCGACGGATTTGAGCCCCGCCAGATAGAGGATCATCACATACCCGGTGTGCCGCCAGGCGGCCGCGAGCAGCACCATCCAGATATTGAGGTCGGGATCGCCGATCCAGTCCACCGGATGGCTCTTATTCCCGAGAATCGCGTTCAGCGCGCCCTGGTCGCGGGAGAAGATCAGCTGGGCGATGAAGCCGACGATGGCGAGCGACAGCACCACCGGCATGTAGAGCGTGGACTGGTAGAAGCGGCTGAACCGGACGCCCTTGTCGAGCAGGACGGCCAGCAGCAGCCCGAAGGGCGTGGCGACGAGGCCGAGAAAGGCCACCCAGAGCAGGTTGTTGCGTACGGCGGGCCAGAAGGGCGGATAGTCGGTGAACAGGTTCCGGTAGTTGTCGAAACCGACCCAGTGGAGGTCGCCGATCCCGTCCCAACTGGTGAAGGACAGTCCGATGGAGGCGAGGGTCGGGCCCCAGACCAGGGCCAGGTCGAGCAGGACGGGTATGCCCAGCAGCACGCCGATGACGGCGAGGTCGCGGGAGGTGAACCTCCGCGGCCCCCGCCGTTTGGCACGCCGCGCGGTGGTGAGCGGCACGGCGCGAGTCTCCTAGCTGTCGGCGAACATGGTCTTCTTCTGGGACTCGATGTCCTTGGTCAGGGTGTCGATGTCGTTCGGCTTGTTGATGAATTGCTGGATCGCCCGGATCATCACCTGCGACGCGAAGTCGGGGCGGGTGTCGCGGTCCATGAACTGCGATATCTGCTTGGCCCCTGAGACGAGTTCGACCGCCTTCTTCTGGAGCGCGTTGTAGGAGGAGGTGGCCGCCTTGTCGTTGCACGCGATGTTGTTGGGGTCCCGCTTCAGATAGATCTCCTCGGCGGCGGGCGTGGCGAGGTACTTCAGCAGTTCCTTGCCCTCCTTCTGCCGCTTGGACTTCTTCGCCAGCAGGAATCCGTCGATCGGCGCCTCGACCGCGTCCTGGCCGTAGGCGGAGTCGATTTCGGGGAAGGGGAAGAAGTCCAGGTCGTCGCGGTCGGCGGCGGAGAACTGCTGTCCGGGGTGGGGCAGCCCGAAGACCGCCATGCCGGACTTCTTCTGTGCCAGGCTCTGCGCGGCCTCCTGCCAGGTGCGCCCGTTGGCGCCCTGCTGGTGGTACGGCATGAGGCCGCGCCACAGGTCGAAGACGTGCTTGACCCGGGGATCGGTCCAGGACTCCTTGCCGCCCATCAGCGAGACATGGAAGTCGTAGCCGTTGGCCCGCATATTGAGATAGTCGAAGGTCCCCATGGCGGGCCAGCCGTCCTTGTCGCCGAAGGCGATGGCGTCGAGGCCGTCCTTGTCCATCCGCTTGGCGAGCGCCCGGTACTCGTCGAAGGTCTTGGGGATCTCGTAGCCGTGCCGCTCGAAGACGCTCTTCCGGTAGAAGACGGCCCACGGATAGTAGTAGTACGGCACGAAGTACTGCTTGCCGTCCTTGCCGGTGGACTGCTTCTTGAGCGCGTCGGAGAAGCCGCTGAAGCCCTTCCAGAGATCGCCGATCTCGGCGAGCTGCCCCTGCTCGGCGAAGAACTGCATGCGGTATCCGGCGAACCACATGAAGACGTCGTCGGGGGTGCCCTTCAGATAGCGGTTGATGCCCTCCTGGAAGGCCTCGTGGTTGACGGTGTTGACCTTGACCTTCTTGTCGGACTTCTTCTCGTACGCCGCGAACACCTCGGCGAACGCCTTGCGGGGCACGGCGTCCGAGGCGTTGGAGCCCATCTTCACCTCGTTGCCCGGACCGCCGCAGGCGGTGAGGAGCGCGGGGAGGGTGACCGCCCCGGCTCCGACCGCGGTGCCGCGGAGCAGCGCCCGACGGGAGATCCGATGTCCTGACGATGACTGTGCCACGAGCCCTCCACAGAGGATCAATCAAACACAACCGAACGCGAGTGGCTGGATCACATCGAGCAAGAGGCGGCGCAGTCAAGGGTTTTGACGAGATATCGAACAACTGTTATCGCATCTCTTCCAACAGACTCCAACACGGCCTACCGTAAACGCTCGCATGTGACGCGCTCGCGACGCTGCGTCACCCGTTGAGAACGGAGGACCCGCATCATGCGCCACCGCTCTTTACGCACCGCGAGACATCGAGTCATCGGAGGTCTGGCCGCCGCGCTGCTCAGCGCGGCCGGTCTCACCCTCCCGGCCGCGGCGGCCCAGCCCGGCCGCTCCGAGCAGCCCGCCCCGGCCGCGGACGGGCTCGCGCTCACCCCGCCGATGGGCTTCAACAACTGGAACTCCACCCACTGCCGCGCGGACTTCAACGAGGCGATGGTCAAGGGCATCGCCGACATCTTCGTGAACAAGGGCCTCAAGGACGCCGGATACACCTACGTCAACCTCGACGACTGCTGGGCGCTGCCGCAGCGCGACGCGGACGGCAAGCTCGTCCCGGACCCGGCGCGCTTCCCGAACGGGATCAAGGCCGTCGCCGACTACGTCCACTCCAAGGGCCTCAAAATCGGCATCTACACCAGCGCGGGCACCAAGACCTGCAACACCGCGGGCTTCCCCGGGGCGCTGGGCCATGAAAGGTCGGACGCCCAGCAGTTCGCCGGCTGGGGAATCGACTACCTCAAGTACGACAACTGCAATAACCAGGGCGTGGACGCCAAGCAGCGCTACCGCACCATGCGGGACGCGCTGAAGGCCGCCTCCGAGACCACCGGGCGTCCGATCGTCTACAGCATCTGCGAATGGGGGCAGAACAAGCCGTGGGAATGGGCGGCGGATGTCGGCCAACTCTGGCGCACCACCGGTGACATCAGCGACAGCTGGGGCAGCATGCTGTCGATCGCCAAGAAGAACCTGCCGCTCGCCCCGTACGCCGGGCCCGGCCACTGGAACGACCCCGACATGCTGGAGGTCGGCAACGGCGGTATGACGGACACCGAGTACCGCAGCCACTTCTCGCTGTGGTCGATCATGGCCGCGCCGCTGCTGATCGGCACCGATCTGCGCAAGGCCGACGCCAAGGCGTTCGACATCCTCGGCAACCGCGATGTCATCGCCGTGGACCAGGACCCGCTGGGCAAGCAGGGCACCGTGCTCTCCTCCGAGGGCGGCCGCTGGGTGATCTCCAAGGAGATGGCGGACGGCAGCCGCGCCGTCGCCCTCTTCAACGAGAGCGATCAGCCGCAGCGGATCACCACCACCGCGGCCCGGCTCGGCCTGCCTCAGGCGGACGGATACCGGCTGCGCGATCTGTGGCGGCACGAGGACCACAACACCGCGGGCTCGGTCACGGCCACCGTCCCGGCCCATGGCACGGTGCTCTACCGGGTCTCCGCCGACCGCCGCTGGGCCTCCTACCCGCCCGCCGCCGAACTCGGCGTCGGCGCCGCCCCGCTGACCGAGGCCGGAGCCACCGCCCCGGTCGAGACGGCGCTCCGCAACGTCGGCGGCACCCCGGCCCATCAGGCCCGGGTCCGGCTCACCGGCCCCGAAGGCTGGCGGATCAGGACCACCGGGCCGACCCGGGCCGCCACCCTGCCCGCCGGCAGCAGGCTCGCCACCCGCTGGCAGGTCACCGCTCCGAAGGGCGCCGAGCCCGGGGCGTACGAGCTGACCGTACGGGCCGACTACCGCTCGGCGCGCGGCGACGAGGTCACCACCGAACTGCCCGTGCCGGTCCACGTGGTGGTCGCGCCGCCCTCCGGCGCCACCTACGCGAGCGATCTGCCGTGGCTGAGCGCGGCCAACGGCTGGGGCCCGGCCGAGAAGGACACCAGCGTCGGCGAGAACGCGGCGGGCGACGGTCATCCGATCACCCTCGACGGGACCGTCCACGCCAAGGGCCTGGGCGTGCACGCCCCCAGTGAGGTCACGTACTACACCGGCGGCCGCTGCACCGCCTTCACCGCGAAGGTCGGCGTGGACGACGAGGAGGGCACCGCGGGAACGGTCGCCTTCGAGGTGTGGGCGGACGGCACCAAGGTGCTGTCGACCGGGACGCTGGCCAACGCCGATCCGGCCAAGGCCATCAGCGCCGCGATCGACGGCGCGACGACGGTCCGGCTCGTCGTCACCGACGGCGGCGACGACGTCACCAGCGACCACGGGGACTGGGCGGACGCGGCGTTCAGCTGCTGACGCCCGGCCCCGGCGACCGGCCCGCTCCCCCTGACCGCCGTCTCAGCAGACCGGCAGCCCGGGGAGGGGCTGGTCGTTGTCGCCGCCCCGCACGTACACATCGCTCACGTACACGTCCTTGTTGCCGTTGTCGTCGTCCGTCCTCGCCCACCAGATGTTCGTCCACTTGCCGTACCGCTCCGGGCGGTTCAGATTCTCCTGGCAGTAGAAGTAGTTGACGCCCTGCTTCAGGGTGCCGACCGGTTCGCCGCCGTGGGTGTACGACGTGGCGTCGCGCCACACCACGCAGTTGTACTTGCCGCCGCCGAGGTCACGGCACGCGGGCGCGGTGCCGGGGCTGGACGCCGGGGAGGCGCTGCTGCCCTTCCCGGTCCCGCCCTTGCCGTCGTCGTCCTCCGCCCCGCCGCCCTTGGCGTCGGACGGGCCGTCCTCCGGCCCGTCGTCGGAGCCGCCCGGTGCGCGCGAGGCCGAGGGGGACGCCACCCCGCTCGCCCGCGGGCCGCTCGTGCCCGCCTCGCCCGTCGCCGCGCGGTCCCCTCCCCCGGACTCCGGCGACCCGGATCTCGTCGGGTCCGGCGAGCGGCCCGCCGCCGTGGGGTCGCCGGCGCCGCCGAGCAGCGCGTACGTCACCCCGCCCCCGACGAGCACCACCCCGGCGACCGCCGCCGCCACCAGCGCGCGCGTCCGCCCGGGTCCCGGCCCCGGCACGCCGCCCTCCCCGGGAGGGGCGCCCGCGGGCGGCCGGGCCGCGACATCCGGTGCGGTCGGGGTCCGCGTCACCCGCGGCGCCCGCGGCGGCGCCGGTGGAGGAGAGGGCTGCGGCGCGGCCCCGGCGGCGACGGCCGCCAGCAGCTGCCGCGCCTCGGCCGCCGTGGGACGCCCCTCCGGGTCCTTGTCCATCAGCTCGCGCAGGACGGGCGTCAGCGGACCGGCCAGCCGGGGCTCCGGCAGCGGCTCGGTGACGATCGCGGTCAGCGTCGACCACACGGAGGTGCGGCGGAACGGCGACGAGCCCTCCACCGCCGCGTACAGCGTCATGCCCAGCGCCCATACGTCGGACGCCGGGCCCGGCTCCTGGCCCTGGGCGCGCTCCGGCGCCAGGTAGTCCAGCGAGCCGATCAGCTCGCCGCTGCGGGTCAGCTTGGTGGTCGCGCCGTCGTCGGGCGCCTCCATGCTCGCGATGCCGAAGTCGGTGAGCACGACCCGGCCCCTGTGGTCGAGCAGCACGTTGCCCGGCTTCACATCGCGGTGCAGCACCCCGGCGTCATGGCCCGCGGCGAGCGCGTCGGCCACCTGCGCGCCGATCCGCGCGGCCTCCAGGGGGTCGACGACGCCGCGCTCGTCGATCAGGTCGTCGAGTGACGGGCCGTCGATCAGCTCCATGACGATGACCGGCAGCCCGCCCTCGTCGGCCACATCGTGCACGGTGATGACACCCGCATGGCGGATGCGGGCCGCGGCGCGCGCCTCGCGCTGCATCCGGGTGCGCAGATCGGCCAGCTCCGCGCCGGACGCGTCGGTGTAGGCGCGCAGCACTTTGACCGCGACCTCACGGCCCAGCAGTTCGTCCACCGCCCGGCAGACCACGCCCATGCCGCCGCGGCCGATCTGCTCCGTCACCCGGTAGCGACCGCCCAGCAGCCTGCCGGACAGATCACCGCCCATGTCCCCCGGTGCCACCATCGGTCCCCTCGCATCGCAAGCAGTGAGCGAACAGCTTAGGCGGAGCCGGTGACAGTGGGGCTCAACTCGGACCGGCAGGCGCGCCCAGGGGGCCGAAATCCTCCAGCCGCTGTTCCTGGGCCGCCGCGGCGGCCGCGCCGACGAGGCCCGCGTCGGTGCCCATCTGCGCCGGTACGACCTCCAGGCCCTGTACGTAGCTCAGGGTCGCGTAGTCGCGCAGGGCGCGCCGCAGGGGCGCGAAGAGCACATCACCGGCGCCCGCGACCCCGCCGCCGATCACCGCCACCTCGATCTCGACGAGCGCGGCGGTCGCGGCGATCCCGGCGGCCAGGGCCTGGGCCGCGCGGTCGAAGGAGGCGCGTGCGACCGGGTCGCCGTCGCGCGCGGCGACGGCGACGGCCGCGGCGCTGGTGTCGCCGTCCGGGCCGGGCCGCCAGCCGCCGGACAGCGCCCGGCGGGCGATGTTGGGGCCGCTGGCGATGCGCTCGACGCAGCCGCGCCCGCCGCACGGGCACAGATCGCCGTCGAGGTCGACGCTGATGTGGCCGATGTGTCCGGCGTTGCCCGTGGGGCCGGGGTGGAGCCGTCCGTTCAGCACCAGGCCGCCGCCGACGCCGGTGGACACCACCATGCACAGCGCGCTCGCGTGCCCGCGCGCCGCGCCCTGCCAGTGCTCGCCGGCGGTCATCGCCGGTCCGTCGCCGACCAGGGTGACCGGCAGTTCGCCGGTGGTCTCCCGGACCCCGGCGACCAGCGGGAAGTCGCGCCATCCTGGGATGTTGACCGGGTTGACGGTGCCCACGGAGGCGTCCACGGGGCCCGCGCTGCCGATCCCGACGGCGGCCACCAGGGACCAGTGCGCGGTGGCGGCGAGTTCGCCGAGCACCGCGGAGACCTCCCGCATCACCGCCGCGCCGTCGCCCTGCGCGGGGGTCGCGCGCCGGGCCCGTACGACCAGCTTGCCGCCGCCGTCCACCAGGGCGCCCGCGATCTTGGTGCCGCCGATGTCGAGCGCGGCGATGAGGTCACGTGCCATGGCGGTCGGCTCTCCTGGTGGGCGTCGGTGTCATCAGTCGATGTCATCAGTGTGGGGCCACAGTCTTCCCTGCCGCTGACAACGTTGTCCAGAGGCTATGCTCGACACCCCTTCCGCCACGACGACCAGCGACGGGACGAGCACACCGTGACCGACACCGCCCGGGACCTCGCCGACAGCACCCCACCGCACCGCTACGGCTCCCGGCCCACGATGAAGGACGTCGCCGCCCGGGCCGGGGTCGGCCTCAAGACGGTCTCGCGCGTGGTCAACGGCGAGCCGGGCGTCACGCCCGACACCGAGCACCGGGTGCAGGAGGCGATCACCGCGCTCGGCTTCCGCCGCAACGACAGCGCCCGCATCCTCCGCAAGGGGCGCACCGCGAGCGTCGGCCTCGTCCTGGAGGATCTCGCCGACCCCTTCTACGGCCCGCTCAGCCGCGCCGTGGAGGAGGTGGCCCGGGCCCATGGCGCGCTGCTGATCAACGGGTCGAGCGCCGAGGACCCGGTGCGCGAGCAGGAGTTGGTGCTCGCCCTGTGCGCGCGCCGGGTGGACGGCCTCGTCGTCATCCCGGCGGGCGACGACCACCGTTACCTGGCGCCCGAGATGGCGGCCGGTGTGGCGACCGTCTTCGTCGACCGTCCGGCGGGCCGTATCGACGCCGACGCGGTGCTCTCCGACAGCTTCGGCGGCGCTCGGGACGCGGTCGCGCATCTGATCGCCCACGGCCACCGCCGGATCGGCTTCCTCGGCGACCAGCCGGGCATCCACACCGCCGCCGAGCGGCTGCGCGGCTATCACGCCGCGATGGCCGCGGCGGGGCTGCCGGTCCACGACGGCTGGGTCTCCCTCGGCCCCACCGACCCGCGGCGGGTGCGCGGCGCGGCCGCCGCGCTGCTGGACGCGGCCGAGCCGGTCACCGCGATCTTCGCGGGGAACAACCGGGTGACGGTCACGGTGGTACGCGTCCTCGCCGAGCGCCCCGCGCCCGCCGCCCCCGTCGCGCTGGTCGGCTTCGACGACTTCGAGCTGGCCGATCTGCTCTCCCCCGCCATCACCGTGGTCGCCCAGGACGCGGGCAGTCTCGGCCGCACCGCCGCTGATCTGCTCTTCCGCCGTCTCGACGGCGCGGGCGGCGCACCGCGACGGGTCGTGCTGCCGACCCGCCTGATCGCCCGCGGTTCGGGCGAACTGCCGCCGCCCCCGGCCTGAGCGGCCCTGATCCGCCCGGAACGGCGTCCTGAACGGCCCCGCCCCGGTTGCCCCGGCTCCCGGCCCCCGGCACCGTGGGGTGCGGAGGGCCGGGAGACCTCAGCCGACGGGACGGAGGAGGTGCGATGGCCGGGCGCCGTACGCGAACGATCCGCGCGGCCGGTCACCGCGGGCCGCTCACAGGAGGGCGGCACCCCGTCGGCGGCGGTGTCCCGGGCCTCCGCGCCTGATCCGGCCTTACCGCCTCCTCAGGCGGCGAGCACCTTGGCCTTGGCGCGTTCGTACTCCTCGGCCGTGATGTCACCGTGGTTCTTCAGCTCCACGAGCCGTGAGAGCTCCTCGGCGTGACCGGTTGCGGCGGTGTCCCGGACGTACTCCCGGAATTCCGCCTCCGCCTGCTCGGCCCGCTTCATCTCGCGCGTGCCCATTCCGCGGCCCCGTGCCATCAGGTACACGAAGACGCCGAGGAAGGGCAGGACGATGACGAAGACGCACCAGCCCGCCTTCGCCCAGCCGCTGAGCGAGTCGTCGCGGAAGACGTCCCCGATCACCCGGAACAGCAGCATCAGCCACAGGACCCACAAGAAGATCCACATCGTGGTCCAGAACACGTTGAGCAATGGATAGTCCATCGTCTGCCTCCCAGCCGGACGCGCCGGACGGGACCGACCGCCACCACCGACGGCCACCACCGGAGCCGACGCTTCCAGAGTACGGCGGCGGGCGCCGCGTCCGGGGGCGCGGAACGACCCGGTCGGCGCAGCAGCGGGTGCGGCGCGGGCCCGGGCGCGTACCAATGGAGGCAGGGCGGACGGGGCCGGAAGGGCGGGCCATGGACCTCCAGATTCTCCCGCTGGCCGTCACCATGATGGCGGGGCCGCAGATCGTGGCGGCGGTGATCCTGGTGACCACCGCGCGGCCGGTGCGGGTGTCAGCGGCGTTTCTGCTGGGGGTGGCGATCGCGACGGCCGTGGGGGTCGCCATCGCCCGGGGGATCTTCGCGCTGCTGGGCGAGGCGGTCGCGCCGGGCAGCCCGTCCGACCCGGGGGCGGCCGCGACCATCGTGCAGCTGGTGCTGGTGGGGCTGCTGGTGCTGGTGGCGGTGAAGAACATGGTGCGCCGGGAGTCCGTCGAGCCGCCGAAGTGGCTGGGCTCGCTGATGGAGGCGGGCCCTCTGCGGGCCCTGCGGGCCGGGCTGCTGGTCATCCTGCTGATGCCGTCGGACATCATGGTGATGCTGACGGTGGGAGCGTCCCTGGAGCAGCACCGGGCGGCCCTGGTGCAGGCCCTGCCGTTCATCGGGGCCACCGTGCTGATCGCGGCGCTGCCGCTGCTGGTCTATCTGGTCTTCGGTACCCGGGCGCGGCGGGCGATGCCCCGGCTGCGGGAGTGGCTGAACACCCACAGCTGGGTGGTCAACGTCGCCGCCTGCCTGCTGTTCATCGTGCTCATCCTCGCTCCCTGAGACGTTCCCTGAGCCGGCCCGTCGCGGCCAGCAGCGTGATCACCGCGAGGACGGCCAGCAGGACCAGCACCAGGAACAGCACGGTCAGCACCGTGGGGTGGTTCCACAGCGCGAAGACGGCGGCCGGGGCCAGCAGCGCCGCGACCGTCAGCTCCCGCCGGTGCTCCGCGGTCCACACCCCGGCCCGCCCGGTGCGCATCCCACGGGCCGCGCCCCACCGCGCGGCGGCGTCGGCGGCGCGCTCGGCGGTGGCCCGTAGGGTGCGCGGCAGCCGCCCGGGCCCGGCCAGATAGGCGCCGGCCGCGACGGCGGCGCTGAGCACCAGCACGGTGAGCACGGTGACCCGCAGGAAGCGCACGACGGTGTCGAAGAGGGCCGAGGAGGCGGCCCGGGACAGCACGCCCGGCGGCACATGGTCCAGGCAGTACCGGCGGGCCACGGTGAGCGCCAGGGCCAGCGCGAGCGAGGCGACGGCGACCCCGAGGGCGGCGCGGGAGAGCGCGCGACGGCGGCCCCGGGCGAGCAGGACGCCGGTGGTGCCGAGCACGACGGTCAGGGTGGGAAGCCAGTTGCCCGCCACATCGAGCAGGCGCACGGCCCGCTTGATGCGGTGGAGCTGCTGGGAGTGGAAGAGGATCGTCCGCCGGTGGATGTCGGGGATGTCGCGCGCGGAGGGGAATCCGGCGTCCACGAGCTGGAGTTTGACCTTCTCCACGGCGGCGCCGACGTTCAGGGTGACGGTGTCGCCGCGTACCCCGACCGGGCCGCCGCCCTCACCGGTGAGGGCGCGCACGACCGCCGCGTGGGCGGCGCGGTTGGCGCCGGTCCACACGGCGGCGAACTCCTCGGTGTGCACGATGTGCGTGGCGACCTTGCGCACCGCCTGGTCGAGGGCCGCGTCCAGTTGGGGGGCCAGGCTCTCGATGGTGTCGGCGGCCCGGGGCGGCAGGCCCTGGTGGCGCAGCCAGTCGGCGATGTCGGAGGTGACCCTGCGGCTGTTGTGCCGGAGGTCGACGGCATCGCTGACATGGTCCACGGCCGCCGTCTGGATCGCCGGATCGGTCGCCAGCGGGGCGACCGTCGCCACGTAGCGGTCGGTGTCCAGGACGATGCCGTGGACCCACACGGTCAGCACGGACACCGGTACGAGCAGGCAGCCGAGCAGGATCAGCAGGGCTGACACGGCACTTCTGACCATGCCACCATCTCCCGCCCTCCCCGGCGGCACCGCATCCCGGGTGACACGGAGGGGTGAGCGAATGTGGCCGCCGGGTCAGTGCCGGCATCGGACCGCGCGGGTTCAGCGCGGGGTGCGGCCCGCCAGGGCGTCGAGTTCGGCGCGGCCCAGTCCGGTCAGCCGCTCCACCTCGGCGGCGTCGACCGCTCCGCAGTCCAGACCGCGCAGCAGATGGCCGCTGAGCGCCTTGGCGGTGGCGGGCTCGTCCATGACGTCCCCGCCGGTGCGGTTCACATACGCCGCGAGCCGGGCCGCGGCCGTCTCCAGGCCCTCGCGGTAGAAGGCGTAGACGGCGGCGTAGCGGGTGGGCAGATGGCCGGGGTGCATGTCCCAGCCCTGGTAGTACGCGCGGGCCAGGGACCGCCGGACGAGGCGGTGGTGGAGCCGCCAGGCGTCGTGGACGCGCTCGGTGGGGCCTACGGGAAGCACATTGGTCGAGCCGTCGGAGAGCCGTACGCCGGTGCCCGCGGCGGCGACCTGCATGACGGCCTTGGCGTGGTCGGCGACCGGGTGGTCCATGGCCTGGTGGGCGGCGCTGACGCCGCAGGAGGCGCTGTAGTCGAAGGTGCCGTAGTGCAGTCCGGTGGCCCGGCCCTGGGCCGCGTCGATCATCCGGGCGACGGTGGCGCGGCCGTCGGAGCCCAGGATGGACTGGGTGGTCTCGATCTGGATCTCGAAGCCGAGCCGCCCCGCGGGCAGCCCGCGGGCCTTCTCGAACTCCTCGCACAGCCGGACCATGGCGGTGACCTGTTCGGCGTACGTCACCTTGGGGAGGGTGAGCACGAGCCCGTCCGGCAGCCCGCCGGAGTCCATCAGTCCGGTGAGGAAGATGTCGAGGGTGCGGATGCCGCGGTCGCGGACGGCGGCCTCCATGCACTTCATGCGGATGCCCGTGTACGGCGGCGCGGTGCCCGCCGCGTGGGCGGCGGCGACCACGGTGGCGGCGTGGGCGGCCGCGGCGTCCTCCTCGTCGTCGGGGCGCGGCCCGTAGCCGTCCTCGAAGTCGATGCGCAGATCCTCCACCGGTTCGCGCTCCAGCTTGGCGCGCACCCGCCGGTACACCGGCTCGGCCAGTTCAGCGGGGATGCCGAGGACGGCGGCGAGGGCCCCGGCGTCGGGCGCGTGGGCGTCGAGGGCGGCGAGCGCCTGGTCGCCCCAGTCGCGCACGGTGCCCTCGGTGAAGGCGTCGGCGGGAACGTAGACGGTGTGCACGGGCTGGCGGGTGCCGGAGTCGCCCGGGTAGCGGCGGGCGAGGTCCGCGTCGACGGCGGCGAGGTCCGCGCTGATCCCCTCGCGTACGCCACGCGGCAGGCTGGTCCCCGCCTTCTCGTGCTGAGTCATGCCCGCACCTCCGCCTTTCAGGTCGTCCGACTGCAAGCTTTTCCGTGTTGCGGAAAAAAGTATCCGCAGTGCGAAGTTATACGGGCCCCGAGTGGAGGTCAACACCCCATTGACGCACGTGAGGCCCCGTACGCGCAGTGCGTACGGGGCCTCGGCGACAGCGGCCGGACGGTCAGCCCTTGCGGGTCTTGACCTCCTCGGTGAGCTGCGGGACGACCTCGAAGAGGTCGCCGACCACGCCGTAGTCGACCAGGTCGAAGATCGGGG
>NZ_JBIRQF010000032.1:0-60959 GCF_044333065.1 Streptomyces sp. NPDC021115 | reverse complement strand
GCTACGAGAAGACCGCGACCATCTACCTGGCCGGACTCCACATCGCGGGCATCTTCCTTTGGTCAGCACGCTGATCCAAACGAAACTGCCTAGGCCACGGTGCTGGCAGTCGGCGAGTGTCTTGCCCACAAGGGCCGGGGGCACCGCGATGATTGCTAGATCCACCGGGTACCCGGGCCGTTCGGTGGTGCCCGCGCCGAGCGAGGCAGCCGTCCGGACCGAGTCCGGGTCGGCATCCTCCAGATACACGTGCAGCCCGCTCCGGGTGAGCGCGAGGGCGGCCGAGGTGCCGATGAGTCCGGTGCCGATGACGGCGGCATGGAGCATGAGTGGTTCACGTCCCTGGAACGGTTGGATGCGATTCGGTTGATTCCTTCGGCGCTCGCGTTACCGGCGCGATCCGGCCGGGAGCCGACGCCACCGCATGACAAGCGGGTCGGCCCGTCGCGTCAGACGTTGTCCCCGGCGCTCGGGAACGTCTCGCCCGCCATGCCGGCGGTGAGGGTGGTGCCGTCGGCTGGGTCGATGAGGAGGGGACGTTGGTCGAGGTGACATACGGTCGCCTCGATGTCCTTGGTGGGGACGGGGACGGTGCCCGCCACGATCATGTCGCCGCGCGAGATGTCGGTGTCCCCGGCGAGGCGAACGGCGACCGACTGGGGGGCCCAGGCGATGTCGGCTTCCCTGCCAACGGTGTGGATACCCTCAACTGTGGTGGTGTGGCCCGACGGCAGTACGGTGACAGTGTCGCCGGTACGCAGGACACCGGAGGCGACGCAGCAGACCCGGCGACGGCCGTGTGTCGCCGGGTCTGCTCGACGACACCGTTGCGGGCGTCGACCAGGACGACGGCGAGTTCGGCGGTGGAGGCGCCGGTCACCATGTTCCGTGTGTACTGCACGTGCCCCGGGGTGTCGGCGAGGATGAAACGACGCCGGGTGGTAGCGAAGTAGCGGTACGCGACGTCAATGGTGATGCCCGTTTCGCGCTCGGCGCGCAGGCCGTCGGTCAGCAGGGCCAGATCGGGCGTTTCCTGGCCACGGCTGCGCGAGGCGCGTTCGACGGCCTCCAACTGGTCGGCCAGTAACGGCTTGGAATCGTGCAGCAGACGGCCGACCAGAGTGGATTTGCCGTCGTCGACGGAGCCTGCGGTGGCGAATCGGAGCAGGGACGTGATGCTGGTGCCGATGGCGGTGCTCATGGTTAGAAGTACCCCTCGCGCTTACGGTCCTCCATGGCGGCCTCTGACATCTTGTCGTCGGCCCGCGTCGCGCCGCGCTCGGTGAGGCGACTGGCGGCGATCTCGGTGATGACGTCGGCGATGGTCGTCGCGCCGGAGTCAACAGCACCGGTACAGGACATGTCGCCGACGGTGCGATACCGCACGAGGCGCCGTTCGACTGTCTCGTGCTCCTTGGGGCCGCCCCAGTCGCCCGCGGTGAGCCACATGCCGGAGCGGCTGAAGACCTCGCGCTCATGTGCGTAGTAGATCGACGGCAGTTCGATGTTCTCGCGCTCGATGTACTGCCAGATGTCCAGTTCGGTCCAGTCGGACAGGGGGAAAACGCGGACGTGCTCGCCGACCGCGTGCCGGCCGTTGTACAGGGACCACAGTTCGGGGCGCTGGCGGCGAGGGTCCCAGGCGCCGAACTCGTCGCGCAGCGAGAAGATCCGCTCCTTGGCGCGGGCCTTCTCCTCGTCGCGCCGGCCGCCGCCGAAGACGGCATCGAACCTGCTCGTCTCGATCGCGTCCAACAGCGGCACGGTCTGCAGCGGGTTGCGGGTGCCGTCCGGACGCTCACGGAGCCTTCCGGCGTCTATGTACTCCTGTACGGAGGCGACATGGAGTCGCAGCCCGTGCCGAGCCGCCGTGCGGTCGCGGTACTTCAGTACCTCGGGGAAGTTGTGCCCGGTGTCGACGTGCAGCAGTGCGAACGGCACCGGCGCGGGTGCGAACGCCTTCAGCGCCAGGTGCAGCATCACGATGGAGTCCTTGCCGCCGGAGAACAGAATCACCGGTCGTTCGAACTCGCCCGCTACCTCGCGGAAGATGTGGACCGAGTCGGCCTCCAGGGCGTCCAGGTGCGATAGCACGAACGGGTTCTGCTGCTTGTCCACCAGACGCTGGGCTGTGGTTGTCATGCCAGTCCCCTTTCGATCAGGAAGGTGTACAGTTCGGCGGCGGATTGGGCCACCGAACGGCCCTGCGTGCTGATCCGCAGCTCGGGGTCGACCGGAGCCTCGTACGGGTCGTCCACACCGGTCAGTCCGGAGAGCTCGCCCGCGGCCAGTTTGGCGTACAGGCCCTTGACATCACGCTCGGAGCAGAGCTCCACCGGTGTGGCGACATGGATCTCAAGGGAAGCGGCGCCTCCGGCGGTGTGCCGCTCTCGCACGGCAGCGCGGGACGCTCAGTACGGGGCGATGACGGGGGCCAGCACCTTGACTCCGTGGGAAGCCAGCTTCTCGGCGACGAACCCGGCCCGGGTCACATGGGCGTGCCGGTCTTCCCGGGTGAACCCCAGCCCCTTTGACAGGAAGGCGCGGATCTCGTCACCATCCAACACCTCGACCCGGTGTCCATCGGCGCGCAGCCGCTCGGCCAGGGCGAGGGCGAGAGTGGTCTTGCCCGCGCTGGGCAGTCCGGTCAGCCATATCGTGGCACCACGCTCGAAGGGGACGGCCACGCGGGGGCCGCCACGTCGGTTTCCCCGGCGACCGGAGTGTCGGCTGTGGTCACGGTGATGTTCTCCAGAAGGTGAGTTGACGAGCTGTCAGGAACGGGCGCCGCACTCGGTCCTGCCAGCTGCGGCAGGCTGTCCGGTCCCGGCAGTCGACGTCGCCCGTAGGGCTGCCGGACGACCACCGGTGTGCTGTGGTGACCGGCGGGAAACGTCCGGGCTTGAACGAGGTGCGGGCGTCATCACTGGCGGGACCGGCGCGCGGTCGACGGATCCCAGGGCATCGCGGAATGGGCCGACTTGGATTGTCGGACCCGTCGAAAGGTCGCGGACCGACAAGCGATTAAGTCAGTCGTAGTCGGAAAGTACCGAGCTGGCCGATGGTCGGCCTTTGCGTCCATCTCCCCCTGTTGGACAGCCCGTTCGGCCCTGCGGTCGCGACAGAGCATAGGTGTCTTCTGTGGGGAGTGCTACTCACTGATCTTGATACTGTGTGTGACTTCTCTCATTCTTCAAGCCGTATGCACGGATTCACGTATCTGAATGTTCGCCATTTCGGACTCTCTTGACCCAAGGCGTCGAGATGTCGGTTTTTGCATGCTTCCCACACTTGTATGCGGCTTGGGTGGCCGCAATTCGGCAAGGGGAGCTTTGTATTCCGATTATGGGTGAGTCCGAAAATGCTTGACATGTCTCCGGTTCGCTCATTAGGGTGATCGCCATCATCAGGGTAGAAGGATTTTGGCCGAGCGGACCGCGAATCAGGCGGCGATCGAGCGGGCCAAGTCTCGGACGGGGGAGTGTTCGAGGGTGGTGGCGGTAGTGCGAATGGATGCGCGCAGTTCCTGCTGAGATGCTCGCTGGCTGAAGGTGTCGCCAGCCCTGGCTTCCGGCTTATCGAATTCTTTTCCCTGCCGTTCTGGCAGGTTATCGGTGACCCTTTTTGGTGGGTCTCATGTGTGCCGCTTCCGGCTACTCAAAGGCGGGCGGAAGCGTGCCAATAGAGTCTCGGTGGGGTATTTTCGTGTTCATTATTGATGCTGTTCGTGCGCGGGTTGTCGAGTCGTCTGAAAAGCCCGCGCTGATCATGCTGGCCGAGGGAGAGAACGAGGCCGAGCGCCTGTCTTTCGCCGAGTACGATCGACGCGCCCGGTCCTTCGCCGCAGGGCTTCAGGCCCAGGGGATGGCCGGCGAGCGCGTACTTATCCTGCTGCCGCAGGGTGTCGACTACGCCGTCGCTTTCTTGGGCTGCCTCTATGCCAAGGCGATCGCGGTGCCGGCCTTCCCGCCGACCAAGAGTCGCAAGGGTGCGCGGGTCGGGGGCATCGTCGACGATTGCACTCCGCGGCTCGCCGTGGTCGGCGTCGACCGTGTCCAGCCGATGCGTCACGAACTCCCCGCATCCTGCGCTGTGATGACGACGGCCGAGCTGTCGGCGGACCCGGAGACATGGCAGCGGCCCGAAGCAGCTCCCAACGACGTTGCCTATCTCCAGTACACCTCCGGCTCGACGGGCCGCCCGCGCGGCGTGATGGTCACCCACCGAAACCTCGTCCATCAGCTCGACATGCTCGCTGATGTGATCCGGCTGGGGCCGGACGAGGTGTCATTGTCCTGGCTGCCGCTCTTCCACGACTTTGGTCTGGTCGCCGGGCTCATGTATCCGTTGCGAGCCGGTGCGACGAACGTCCTGATGGCGCCGATCGACTTCGTCCAGGAGCCGCTGCGCTGGCTCACCGCGGCCACTCGCTACCAGGCCGCGCTGACTTTCGGCCCCAACTTCTCGCTCGACCTGTGCTGCGAGCGCATCCGCCCTGAGGACCGCGAGGGCCTGGACCTCTCGGCGCTCCGTACCTTCATGATCGGTGCCGAGCCGATCCGGCCCCAGTCGATCGAGCGCTTCGCGGCCGAGTTCGGGCCGTCCCGATGTGGTACCGACATCTTCACCCCGGCCTACGGAATGGCTGAGTCCACACTCGCCGTGACGATGCGGCACTCCGGCGAGACACTCGGTATCGACTCCTTCGACGGCGATGAACTGGGCCACGGCCGACTGCGGCGCGTGCCCGACGGTACCCCCGGCAGCCGTCGGCTCCCGAGCAACGGCGATGTTCTGCTGGACACCGGACTGCTGATCGTGGACCCGGAGACACACACTCCGCTGCCGGACGGCGAGTGCGGCGAGATCTGGCTGCGTGGCGAAACCGTGGCCCCCGGTTACTGGCAGAATCCCGACGCGACAGAGGCCACGTTCGGGGCACGCCTTGCCAACGGTGCCGGCCCGTATCTGCGCACCGGTGACCTCGGCGGCCGCCTCGGCACGGACACCTACATCACCGGACGGCGCAAGGACCTCATCGTGGTCCGCGGTGTCAACCACTACCCGCAGGACATCGAGCTCACCGTCGCCGACTCCCACCCGGCGCTCGAACGAGACAAGGGTGTCGCCTTCTCGGTAGAGAACCCTGAAGGTGTGGAACAGCTGGTCGTGGTCACCGAACTGACGCGGAACGGCTTCCGCGACGCCGACCGCGACGAGGTCGTGCAGAGTATTCGGCTCGCCGTCGTCGAAGCCCATCAGGTCGATCCGCAGACCGTCGTACTGATCCGCCCGGCCCAGCTCCCGCTGACATCGAGCGGCAAGGTCCGACGCCAGGAGTGCAAGCGGCTCCATCTGGCGGGCGAGCTCAAGTCGGTGCACACCTCCTCCACCTCCGCGGCGGTCGGCCTGCCCACCCCCGTACCGGCTGGACCGGGCCGCTCCCGGCAGGAGATGACCGACTGGCTGACTGGGCGGATTGCCCACCTCCGAGGGCTCGACCCCCGCGCGATCCCGGTGAACGCTCCGTTCGGCTCCTTCGGACTCGACTCGTTGGGGCTGGCCGGACTCGCCGGTGACCTCCGCGCCTGGCTCGGCGACCCGGTTGACGTCAAGGCCTTCTACAACCACCCCACAGTCGCGGCACTGGCCGGCGCGCTCACTGGCGGCGACGGAACCCGGTCGTGGCAGCGGGCCGAGGCGGCCGCGCCGCAACCGCCGGACGACCGCGAGCCGGTCGCTGTCATTGGCATGGCCTGCCGCCTGCCGGGTGCCAAGGACGTCGATGCCTTCTGGCAGCTGCTCCTCGACGGGCGGGACGCGGTGACCGAGGTGCCACCACGCCGCAAGCTGCTCGGCTACCGGCTGGAGCACGGTGAACCGGCGTGGGGCGGATTCATCGACGGCGTGGATGAGTTCGATGCCGCGTTCTTCGGTATCTCCCGCGACGAGGCGCGGCACATGGATCCGCAGCAGCGCCTACTGCTGACCACCGTGTGGCGGGCCCTTGAAGACGCCGGAACGGACACCGCGGCGCTTGCTGGGGGCAGGACCGGCGTCTATGTGGGTATCAGTACCAACGACTACGGCCGGCTCCAGGACCGTGCTCACCGTTCCGTCACCGCCCACGACGGCACCGGCAACGCGTCCAGCATCGCGGCCAACCGCATCTCCTACCTCTGGGACCTTCGAGGCCCCAGCCAGGTGGTGGACACGGCCTGCTCGTCTTCCCTGGTGGCTCTCCATCAGGCATGCGAAGACCTGCGGCGCGGCGCGTGCGATCGCGCCGTCGTCGCCGGCGTCAACCTGCTTTTGGACCCCGCGCTGACCACCGGCTTCACTCAGGCCGGCATGCTGGCCCCGGACGGCCGGTGCAAGACGTTCGACGCCGCGGCGGACGGCTACGTGCGCGGCGAGGGCTGCGGTGTGGTCGTGCTGCGACGTAGCTCGGACGCGCTCGCCGACGACGACCGGATCCGAGCCCTGGTCCAGGGCTCGGCGGTCTCTTCCGACGGACGCAGCAGCACCCTGACGGCGCCGAACGGACTGGCTCAGGAGGCGGCACTGCGCGCGGCGCTCGCCTCCGGCGGCCTGACGGCCGGACAGATCGGTTACGTGGAGGCCCACGGCACCGGAACCAGGCTCGGCGATCCCATCGAGATGGGCGCGCTGCGTGCCGTCTACGGCGAACCGGACGACCCCGAACTCCACGTCGGCTCGGTGAAGAGCAACATCGGCCACCTGGAGGCCGCAGCCGGCATGGCAGGCCTGATCAAGACGGTGCTCTGCCTGGAACACCGCCGGATCCCGGCCTCGCTGCACGTGGGCACGGTCAACCCGCTGATCGACCTGGAGGGCTCCCGCCTGCGGATTGCTCGTTCGGCGACGGACTGGCCCGAGGGCCCTGGACAGGCCGCGGCCGTCAGCTCGTTCGGCTTCGGCGGCACCAACGCACATGTGATCCTCTCCGGCGCGCCGACCCGGCAACCCGTCGTGGAGGTGGCGGACAGCGGCGAGTGGTTTCTCCTCCCGGTCTCCGCGAAGAGCGGGCCCGCCCTGCACCGACTCGCCGGTGACTACGCGCGGCTGGTGGGAGGGGAAGACGTCGCGACTCCGGCCTCGAACGCGCTGGTCCACACCGCCGGAGCCCGGCGCCCCCACCATGACCACCGCCTCGCCGTGCTGGCCCGGTCGCATCAGGATACGGCGGAGGCACTCACCGCGTACCGGAACGGCCTGCCGACCGACGCGGTGGCGTCAGGCGTTGCCGGCCGCGCAGGGGACGGCCCGGTGGCCTTCGTGTTCACCGGCCAGGGCGCGCAATACCACGGCATGGCCAAAGCCCTGTACTTCCGGCATGCCGCCTTCCGCGAAACGCTCGACCGGGTGGACGCGGTGCTGCGCGCAGAGCTCGGCGTCTCCCTGCTGCCGACGCTGTGCGACGCCCCGGGCCCCAAGGTGGACCTCGAACAGACCCGCTTCGCACAGCCGGCCCTCTTCGCCGTGGACTACGCGCTGGCCGCCCTGTGGCGCGCGAGCGGGATGGAACCCGACGCCGTGGCCGGGCACAGCCTCGGCGAGTACGTGGCGGCCTGCGTCGCCGGCGCCCTGAGCCTTCCGGACGCCGTCCGGCTGGTCGTCGCCCGCGCCACCGCCATGCAGGACCTCGCCGGGCCCGGGACGATGTTCGCGGTCCACGCGGACAGCGAACTGCTCGCGGCGGTGCGCGCGGAGCTTCCCGCGGACCGTTCGGTAGTGGTTGCCGCCCTCAACGGGCCGGAGGACCTGGTGATCTCCGGTGCCGAGGAGGCGACGGCGGGGCTCGCCGCCCGCTGGGCCAAGCGGGGTGCCCGGGTCACCCGTCTGCACGGCACCCGCGCCTTCCACTCCCCACTGATGGCGGACGCCGTCGCCGAGTTCGAGCGCTTCGCCTCGACGGTCACCTTCCACACCCCCGAGATCCCCCTGGTGTCCAACCTGACCGGCGTCGCCGTACCGGAGCTCTCGGCCGGTCATCTCGCACGGCACGCACTGGAGCCGGTGCGGTTCGGTGACTGCCTGGACAGTCTGGCCGCGCTCGGCTGCACCACCGTCGTGGAGTGCGGACCACACCCGGTGCTCAGCCCCCTCATCGACGCCGTGCTCACCGACGCGGTCAGCCTGCCGAGTCTGCACCGGGACGACACCGACGACCGGCGCTTCAACGAGGGACTGGCCCAGTGGTACGTCAGGGGCGGGCAGGTCGACTGGACGGGGCTGCTGAGGGACCGGGACGGGACGTACGGGCGGCTGCCGCTGCCGGTCCGGCTGCCGGGCCACCCGCTCGAGCCGACCCGCCACTGGTTCACCGACGGTGCCGATGGGCGACACCCGCTGCTCGGCGCCCCCGTCGAGCTCGCCGGTGCCGAGGCCCACTGGTTTTCCCGTACTTTGACCGCCGAACAGCCCTGGTACCTCGACCAGCACCGGGTGGCGGGCCGGCCGGTGCTGCCCGGTGCCGCGATGACGGAGTGGGCCGACGCGGCCGTCCGCGCGGCCGCGGGTGACGGGCCGTGGTCGCTTCGCGGGGTGTCCTTGACCGCTTTTCTGCCGTTGCCCGATGACGCACCGGTCGCCACCCAGATGGTGGCCGAGGCGGGGCACGGGATCCGCGGCTTCAGCCGGGTGTCTGGGCGGGACGAGTGGACGGAGCACGTCACGGTGGCCGCCGTGCAGGCGGCGGAACCGGCCCCGGACACCCGGGCCGACCTCGACCGGCTGCGCGACGGCCTTACCGAGCTGGACGTCGGGATGCTGTACAAGACGCTGCGTGAGCGCGGACTTGACTATGGTCCGGCCTTCCGCGGACTGCGTCGGCTTTGGGCGGCTGGGACGCGGGCCGTCGGCCGTGTGGAGGTGACGCTCCCGGCCGAGGACCGCGCTGCGTACCAGGCGCACCCCGTCGTGCTCGACGCCTGCTTCCACGTGACCTCGGCCTTCCTCGGCGACACGGAGGAGCTGTTCCTGCCGGTCGGCATCGACCGGATCACCGTCTACCGCCGACTGCCCGCACACGTGTGGTGCGTGGTCCGTGACGTGGGATCCGAGGACGACGGCACACGCGCCTTCGATCTGGACCTGCTGTCGGACGACGGTGAATCGCTGGCGACCGTCGAGGCGCTGCGGCTGCGGCCGGTCGCGCCGGACCGGATCGCCGCTGCGGCCGGGGCCGGGGTGCGGACGCTTCGGACGGATTGGGTACCGGCCCCACCGGAGGCCACTGACCAGCGTCCGGGCATCTGGCTGGTCTGCGGGACGGACGCCGCGCCGATCGACGACTGGTGCGCCGGGGTCGGAACCATGGCCCAGGCACTGGTAGTCGCTCCGGACGCTTCCGACGAGGAATTGGCCCGACTGTTCATCGAAGCCCGTGACCGGGCGGGCACGGTCGCCGGAATGGTCCTTTGGGGCACCCCCGCGGAAGCCGGGAGCGATCTCTTTGGGCCCGCGGGTACGGCCTTCGCGACTCTCAGGCAGTTCATGCGGGAGTTCGGCTCTGAACGCCCTGATTTCGTGGTCTGCTCGACCGGCGCGGTCCGGGTTCCGCAGGTGCCGACGCGTCCGGATGCCGGACAGGCGATGCTCACCGGGCTGGCCAAGGCGGTCATCGCAGAGTACCCGGAACTCAAGTGTGTCCAGGTCGACTTCGAGCCGGGCGGGACGCCGCCGCCGTTGACCGGGGTGCTCGCCCGTGTCGCGGGACTGCCGGGGCGCGGCCATCTGGCGGTGCGTGACGGCCGGTGGTTCACCGCCCGACTGAGGGAATCCGGGCCCGGCGACGCGGCAACGGCATCCGTCCGTCCGGACGGCAGCTATCTGGTGACCGGCGGACTCGGTGCGCTGGGCCTGGCCACCGCGCTGTGGCTGGCTGACCGGGGCGCGCGGTGCCTGGTGCTGACCAGCCGCTCCATACCATCCGGAATCCCGCGTGAGGTTCAGGAGCTGCGGGCCGCCGGGGTACGGGTCGAGCTCTGGCCGGCCGATGTGGCCGACCGCCCGGCGATGACCGGCCTGTTCGGGCGGATCGACCGGGAACTGCCCCCGCTGCGCGGTGTTGTCCATGCTGCCGGTGTCGTTGATGACGTCCCGCTGATCGATCTCGACCGCGGACGCTTCGATGCCGTCCTCCGGCCGAAGGCCCAGGGCGCGAGTAACCTCCACACGCTCACCGCGGGCGTCGAGCTGGACTTCTTCGTGCTCTTTTCGTCGCTCGCGGCCCTGACCGGCTCGGCAGGACAAGCCGCCTATGTTACCGCCAACGCTTTCCTGGACGGGCTCGCCGAACAGCGGCGTCACGAGGGACAGGTGGCGCTTGGCGTCAACTGGGGCCCCTGGGCGGAGGCCGGCATGGCCGCTCATCCCGAGTTGCTCGCCCGGCTTGCCCGTACCGGCATCACCGGCATCGGCTCCGCCGAGGCCCTGGCAGCGCTCAGCAGCCTGCTGGACGGCGCCCTTCCGACAGCCGGGCTCGCGACGGTCGACTGGGCCCGGTTCACCGCCATGGACAACCACCGGCTGCCGTACACCCTGTTGAGCGACCTGGCTCCGGACCGCACCCCGGGCGGGCGTCTGCCCGAAACCCCGGCGGAACCGGCCGCGGACCTGGAGGGCCGTGCGGCCGACTGCGTGGCTGAACTCGCGCGCCGGGATCCCCAGGCCGCGAAGGCCGCGATCGGCGAGGACCTTCTCGGGGCAGTTGGTGAGCTGCTCGGCCTCACGGCGCGGCAGCGGGACGAGCTGCGGCCCACCTTCGGGCAGCGCAGGCTGAGCGAGCTCGGCCTTGACTCACTGAGCGCCGTACGGCTTCGAAACCGGCTGCTGGCCGACTTCTCGGCGGATGTCCCACCCTCGTTCGTGTTCGGAGGCAACACCGTCGCCGACGTGGTCGATCTGATCCACCGACAGGTCACGCTCCGCGGCCTGGTCGCCGACGACGGAGAGGTCGGCGACGGCGGGGCCGACGATGTCGAGGTTCTCACCATCTGAATCCGATCCACGCCCACATCGCGCCGCCGTCCCACGTCTGTTCGCCCGTCGGTTCACCGGTCGGCGGACGAACAGACGCGCCTCGGACCCGTGGCGTCGTGCCCCTGGGCGCCATGCCCCGGCCCCGGCTGCGTGCCACTTCCCCGTGGCGGTGTCGGCCCGACCGGGTCAGGCGCCCCCGATCGTCCGAAATGGAGTTCCCGGAATGACAGCACACGGAGGCCACGCCGACCCTGCCGAGCTGCTGGGCCGGCTCGCCCAGCAGGGCATCCGCCTGCGGCTGGTCGACGGTGACCACATCGAGGTGCGCGCCACCGCCGGCTCGCTCCCCGACCAGATTCGGCAGGAACTCACCGAGCACAAGGCGGAGCTGGTCGCCCTGCTCAAGCAGGGCGACGCTGCCCGGCAGACCGGCGCGCTCCCGCAGGTCGTCCGCGACGAGCAGCGGCGCTACGAACCGTTCCCGCCGTCTGACCTCCAGATGTCGTTCTTGGTCGGCAGCACTGCTCAGTTCGAGTACCACGTCCGGCCGCACCAGTACATGGAGTTCGACTTCGCGGAACTCGACGCCGCGCGCTTCGAGGCCGCGCTCAACCGCATGCTGCACCGCCAGCGCGACAGCCTGGTGGTGGTGCGCGACGACCTCCAGCTGGAGACCGTCCGTGACCCCGTGCCCGTGAAGGTCCGGGTCACGGACGTCCGGCAGGCCCCCGAGGCCGAGGCGCGCGCCGTTGTCGAGCGGACCCGGGACGAGATGCAGGCGGCCGAACTCCCGCTGGACACCTGGCCCTGGATGGACGTGCGGATCACTCGCTACGGTGACGGCCGGGCCCGGCTGCACTACAACAACAACAACTTCTTCAGCGACGGCCCCGGCACCGGCCGTTTCCTCGACAGTGTGCTGCGCAGCTACCACCACCCGTCCGAGACCCTGCCGGAACTGGAACTGGCCTATCGCGACTGCGTGCTGGCGCTGGCCGCCCTGGAAGAGTCGGAGCGCGGCGAAGCCTCGAGGAAGTACTGGTGCGGCCGGATGGCCGACTGGCCGGAAGCGCCGAACCTGCCGCTGGTGAGCGGCACGGACACCCGTACCAGGGTGCAGCTCACCCGCCGCGAGTTCACCCTGACCGCCGGCCAGTGGACCCGCTTCAAGCAGCGGGCGACGGACAACGGTGTCACCGCGACCAATGCCGTGTATGCGGTCTACGCCGAACTTGTGGCGTACTGGTCCGGGTCCCGGCACTTCCTGCTGAACAACATGATGACCCACCGGCTGCCGATCCATCCGCAGATCTCGGAGGTGGTCGGCAACTTCGCTTCGCTGTACCCGCTGGAGGTCGACTGGCGGCACGACGAGACCTTCCGGGACCGGGCACGACGGCTGCAGAGCCAGGTCATGACCGACATGGAACACACCTACTGGAGCGGGGTGAAGGTCCTCCAGACGCTCAATCAGGTACGGCGGACGCCCGGTCGCGCGACATGCCCGTTCGTGATCGGCAGCGGACTGTTCATGGGCCACCTCGACCAGCCGGTCTTCAGCCATCTGGAAACGCCACAGGTGCTGCTCGATAACCAGTTCTGGGAGCAGAGCGATGGCGGCCTCTGGGTAGTCTGGGACCTGGTGGAGACCATGTTTCCAGCCGGGCTGGTCGATGCCATGCACACGGCCTACCGTGACCTGCTCCTGCTGCTCGCGGACGACCCGGCCGCCTGGGCACGCGGCTCCTTCGGCCTGCTGCCGGACGGACAGCGCGAACGTCGCGCTGTGGTCAACGACACGGTCTGTGAAATACCCGAGGGCCTGCTCGGCCGCGCACTGGCCCGGCAGGCCGGCCGACGTCCCGGGGCTCCGGCCGTGGTGGCGGCGGACGGTGTCACGGACTACGCGGAACTGCACGCCCGCGCCCGGGACGTGGCCGCCATCCTGCACCGCTACGGTGTCCGGCCCGGCGACAAGGTCGCCGTCGTCCTGCCGAAGGGCGGTGAACAGATCGCCGCTGTCCACGGGGTGCTCGCGGCCGGGGCCGCCTATGTGCCCATAGACCCCGGTTGGCCCCGCGAGCGCGTGGGCGAACTCCTGGTGGACGCGCGGGTCGCCGCAGTGCTCACTTCGCCGGACGCACGGAACGTCCTTGCTCTGGACGCCGGCTGCCCGGTGCTGACGGTCGCCGACGCGGAGCTGGTGGAGGGCTCAGTGCCCACGCACGAGGGTGACCCCGGGGACACCGCCTACGTCATCTACACCTCGGGGTCCAGCGGCAAGCCCAAGGGTGCGGTGCTCGACCACCGTGGGCCGCTGAACACCGTGGTCGACATCAACCGCAGATTCGGCATCGGCCAGGACGATGTGGTCTTCGGCGTCTCCTCGCTCTGCTTCGACCTCTCCGTCTACGACGTCTTCGGCACCGCCGAGGCCGGTGCGACCTTGCTGCTGCCCCCGGCCGGAGCCGCGAGCCCGGGACAGTGGGCGGATCTGGTGCTGGAACACGGTGTCACGGTCTGGAACTCGGTACCGGCGATGATGCAGCTGTTCGCGGAGGCCGCCGAGCAGGCCGGGCTCACCTTCCCTGCACTGCGCGTGGTGCTGCTGAGCGGCGACTGGATACCGGTCCGACTCCCGGACCTGATCGCCCGGATCGCGCCCCATGCGCGGGTCGTGAGCCTCGGCGGCGCCACCGAAGCCTCGATCTGGTCCATCCACCACCCGATTGACCGGGTCGATCCGGCCTGGTCGAGCATCCCCTACGGTCGTCCGCTGGGAAACCAGACCTGGCGGGTACTGGACGCGGTGGGCCGTGACGTCCCCGACTGGGTCACCGGCAACCTGTTCATCGGCGGTTGCGGTGTCGCACTCGGCTACCTCCACGACCCCGACCGGACGGCGGCCTCCTTCGTCACCGACCCGGTCACCGGCGAGCGGCTGTACCGGACCGGCGACCTCGGCCGCTATCTGCCGAACGGCGACATCGAATTTCTGGGACGCGCCGACTTCCAGGTCAAGATCCAGGGATTCAGGGTGGAACCGGGCGAGATCGAGCATGCGTTGGCCCAGCACCCGGCCGTGCGGCATGCGGTCGTCGTCGCCCGCGCCTCCGGCTCGGGACAGCAGCTCGCCGGCTATGTCGTCGCCGAGCCGGACGTACTGCGTCCGGAGCCGGAGGAACTGCGTACCTATCTCGCGGAACGGCTGCCTGGCCACCTCGTACCGAGCTTCGTCGTCGTCGTCGACGGGCTGCCGCTCACGGCCAACGGCAAGCTGGACCGCCGCGCGCTGGAGGCCATGGGCCCGGCGCAGGACGGCCCGACCCGTTCGTACACGGCGCCCCGCACGGAGACCGAGAAGGTCCTCGTGGAGATCTGGGAGTCGGTCCTTGAAGTCGAACCGGTCGGCGTCCACGACGACTTCTTCGACCTTGGCGGGCAGTCCTTCGCGGCGCTGCGCGTCATCGGCCTGGTCGGCACCCGGCTGGGTCTGCGCGCCCCGCTCGGGGCACTGCTGGAGCACCGGACGGTCGCCGCGCTCGGCGCACTGCTGGAGGCCGGGCAGGACGAGTGGTCCCCGCTGGTGGCGCTCGATGACACGGGTGACGGGACCCCCTGGGTGATGGTGCACCCGGCTGGCGGGAACGTGCTCTGCTACCGGGGACTGGCGGAACTGCTGGACGGGCCCGCGTACGCCTTCCAGGCGCCCGGCCCGGGCGTGGGCAGGGAGCCACTGGACTCCGTTGAGGCACTGGCCGAGTGCTACGCCCAGGCGCTGCTCGCCGCTCACCCGCACGGTCCCTACCGGCTGGCTGGCTGGTCGTCCGGCTCCGTGATCGCCTTCGAGCTGGCCCGGCTGCTGGAGCAGCGGGGCGAAACCGTGGAGCGGCTCGTGGTGATCGACTCACCAGCTCCGGACCAGGGGGCCTCCAAGGCGGCCGAGCCCGACGATGCGGCCATGCTCCTGTGGTTCCTGGAGGATCTGGACGTCGGCTTCGCCCCGGCGGCGGTTCGCCCCGCCGTGGCGGCCGAACTGGCCGCCGCCCCGGTGCCGGAGCGGCTGCCCCGGGTCGTGGCACTGGCCCAGGAACAAGGCCTCGACGTCCCTGACGCCGCCGACCTGGCACAGAGCTGGCCGGTGTTTCGAGGGGTCATCACCGCTTGCCATCGCTATCGGGCGGCTACGGTCGCGGCCGACATCACCGTGGTCCGGGCGGCGCACGGGACAGTGAGCGAGTTCGCGGACCATCCGCACACGGGCTCGGCGGATTGGGGCTGGGCCTCGCTCACCAGCGGCCGGGCCGCCGCCACGCGCACCGACGGCACCCACCACACACTGCTCACCGACGCCCACGTCGCGGCCGTCGCCGCGCTCATGACCAGCTGTCCCGCTCAGCACTGACCCCAGGGGAGGACCCGCGATGGACCACGATCTGATATCGGAACTCCAGCAGCTCGGCATCAAGCTGAGGCTCTCCGGGGACAGTCTCGATGTGATTGCGCCGCCCGGCGCACTCACCGCCTCGCTTCGTGACGAACTACGAGCGCGGCGCGACGAGTTGGTGACCCTGCTGCGTGCCACCGAGAAGGGTGCCGAGCCGGTGACGCTCACCGCCCGGCCGGGCGAGCGTAACGAGCCGTTCGCTCTGACGGACATTCAGCATGCCTACTGGATCGGCCACAACCGCGCCCTGGAACTGGGCGGGGTTGCGACACATTTCTACTTCGAGCTCGACCGCGACGGCCTCGATGTGGCACGCCTGGAGAGGGCCCTGCGGAAGGTGATCGCCCGACACGACATGCTGCGCGCGGTGATCGGGCCGGACGGCCGCCAGCGGGTGCTCCCCGAAGTCCCTGAGTACGGGATCCGGTTCTACGACAAGAGTGACGCAACCGAGAACGCCTTCGAGGAGCACCTGCGGACCCTGCGGGGCGAGCTCGACCACCAGGTCCTCGCCCCAGACACCTGGCCGCTGTTCGACATCCGCGCGACCCGGCATCGCGAGGGGCTCCGCCTGCACATCAGCCTCGACCTGCTCATCATGGACGCCTACAGCTTCAACCTGTTCTTCCGTGACTGGCAGCACCACTACGAGGACGAGACCTGGCAGCCGGAGTCGTTCGCGATCGGCTACCGGGACTTTGTCCTTGCCGAGGAGGAAAAGCGTGACGGGGCCCGCTACCGGGCCGCCGAGAAGTACTGGCTGGACAGACTCGACGAACTGGCGCCCGCCCCCGACCTGCCCCTGGCGAACCAGCCCGGTTCGGCGGACCGCACGGTCTTCACCCGGCGCCGGGCCGGCCTGCCCCGCGAGCAGTGGGAGTTGGTCAAGAAGATTGCCCGGGAACGTGGCCTCACCCCGTCCTCCGTCCTGCTGGCGGCCTTCACCGACGTGCTGCGCCTCTGGTCGCTGCAGAGCGACTTCACCCTCAACCTGACGCTCTTCAACCGGCCCACCGAGATCCACCCGCAACTCGCCGAGATCATCGGCGACTTCACCTCACTGATCCTGCTTCAGGTGAGTGGCGCCCAGGATCAGTCCTTCGCGCTGCGGACCGCGGGTTTCCAGCAGCAGCTGATGAAGGACCTGGAACACGCGTCGTACAGCGGTGTTCGGGTTCTGCGGGAGCGGGCGCGGCGGCTCGGCAGCGGCCCCGGGGCCGGGATGCCGATCGTCTTCACCAGCGCGCTCGGCTTCTCGGGCGATGCCGACGCGATGGACGGTATGGCCTTCTTCGGCGAGTACCGCCACGGAGTGAGTCAGACCCCCCAGGTCTGGCTCGACCACCAGGTGATGGAGGAGAACGGGGAACTGGTCTTCAACTGGGACGCGGTGGAGGCCTTGTTCCCCGAGGGCCTGCTCGACGACATGTTCGCCGCCTTCCGCACACTGCTGGGCCGGTTGAGCAGCGAGCCGAGCCTCTGGGACGCCCTCGGCCCGACGGTCTCGGCGCCGCGCCCGCAGCTCGAACAGCGTGACGGAGTCAACGCCACCGGTCTCGATCTGCCCGGCGGGACCCTGCTCGGCATCGTTGCCGAGCAGGCGCTCCGTACCCCGGACGCCACGGCTGTGCTGTCCGATGAATGCCGGCTCGGCTACGGCGACGTGATGGCCTCGGCGTACCGGCTCGCGCACAGGCTCGCGGGGCTCGGTGCCGCCACCGGCACACTGGTCGGCGTCGTGCTGGACAAAAGCCCGGAGCAAGTCCCTGCGGTCCTCGGAGTGGTGGCCTCCGGCGCGGCCTACCTGCCGGTCGATCCGCAGTGGCCCGCGGCCCGCCGCCAGCAGGTGATGGAGTCCGGCCGGGTGAGGATCGTGGTCACGTCGTCCCGGTACCGCGACGAGCTGCCCTGGCCCGACGGGACGGTCCTGGTGACCCTGGACGACGCCGAGACGCTGGCGCAGCCGGACTCGGCCCCGGCTACCGGACCGTCCCCTGAGGATCTTGCCTATGTGATTTTCACATCCGGCTCCACCGGCGTCCCGAAGGGCGTGATGATCGACCACCGCGGAGCCGTGAACACCATCCAGGACCTCAACCGGCGCTTCTCGGTGGGCCCGGCGGACCGTGTGCTCGGCCTCTCGGGGCTGACCTTCGACCTCTCTGTCTACGACGTCTTCGGCACGCTCGCGGCCGGCGGCACCCTTGTGCTGCCGAGCGCCGAACGCTCACACGACCCCGGCTGCTGGGCCGAGCTGGCGGAGCGCCACGGCGTCACCGTGTGGAACTCGGTGCCTGCTCTGATGCAGCTGTGGGTCGACTCGTCCGCTCGCCTGTCCGAGGGGCGGTCCGGTGATCTGCGGCTCGTGCTGCTTAGTGGCGACTGGATCCCGGTGGCGCTGCCTGACGCGGTCCGCGCCCGGCACCCGCGGGCCGAGGTCATCAGCCTGGGCGGGGCCACCGAGGCGTCCATCTGGTCGGTGCACCACCCGATCGGCGAGGTCCCGCCGGAGTGGACCAGGATCCCGTACGGCAAGCCCCTGGCCAACCAGACCTTGCATGTCCTCGACGACCGGTTCGAGGCACGCCCGGTGTGGGCTACCGGCGAGATCTGGATCGGTGGCACGGGCGTGGCCAAGGGCTACTGGGCCGACCCGGAGCGCACTGCGGAGCGCTTCGTGCCCCACCCGAAGTCGGGTGAACTGCTCTACCGCACCGGCGACATGGGCCGCTATCTGCCAGACGGAGACATCGAGTTCCTCGGCCGCCGCGATTTTCAGGTGAAGATCAACGGTTACCGGGTGGAACTCGGCGAGATCGCCGCCACCCTGGAGCGGCTCTCCGGAGTGAGCCGAGCGATCGCCCGGGTGCACACCAACCCCGCCACCGGCCGTCGTCAGCTCGTCGCCTACGCCGTCCCGGCCGCGGCCGGGACGGCGGAGAGCGCGGAGCTGCTCGCGGAGCTGGCGGAGCTACTCCCCGAATACATGGTCCCCAAGCACTGCCTGTTCATCGACGCCATCCCTCTCAGCGCCAACGGCAAGGTCGACGTAGCCCGGCTGCCCACACCCTGGAGCGAGCTTGACGCCTACGAGATCGTCGCTCCCCGCGACGAGACCGAGGTGGCTGTGGCAGCCATCTGGGCACAGGCCATGGAGTTCGACGGCTTCGGGGTGGAGGACAACTTCTTCGAGATCGGTGGCGACTCCCTGCACGCAGTGCAGATCCTGACCCGGGTGCGGAAGGAGTTCCACTGGGAGGGCGACACCGAAGAAGGTCTCCAACTGCTCTTCGAGAACCCCACGGTCGCCGGACTGGCCGCCCTGCTCAAGGCCCGGCAGGAGGCATGACCCGGTGAGTACGGAAACGGAAGTCCTGTACTGGGACGACGTGGTCGTCGGCGCGGGTTCGGCCGGCGCGGTGCTCGCCGCCCGCCTGTCGGAGGAGCCCGGACGCCGGGTCCTGCTGATCGAGGCCGGGGAGCTCCCCGGCAACGCGGACGAGCGGGCCGGAGCGCCGGTCCTCACCGGCCGCAACTGGGACTACACGGCACTGCCATCGGAGGGCGGCAGACGGGAGTTCCCGTACAGGATCGGCAAAGTCGTCGGTGGCTCCTCCGCCGTCAACGGCGCGCTCGCGCTGCGTCCCTTGCCCGCGGACCTCGACGCCTGGACGGCTGCCGGGAACACCGAGTGGGGCTGGGAGCAGCTGCGGCCGTATCTGATCGGCCTGGAGACGGACCTGGACTTCAACGGGCCGGAGCACGGCACGGACGGGCCGGTACCGATCCGCCGGGCCGCCGTGGATTCTCTTGCCACCACGGCCGCGGCCTTCCTCGACGGCTGTGCGCGACGTGGGCTGCCGGTCCTCGAGGACCTGAACTCCGGCGCTGCGCTGGGGGCCGGGGTCACGCCGGTCAACGCCGTCGGCGACCGCCGGATCTCGTCGGCCGAGAGCCACCTTGCGGCGGCTCGCGCACGGACTGGCCTGACGCTCTGGACCAAGACCCTGGCGGCCCGGGTTCTGCTGGACGGACGGAACAGGGCCACCGGGGTCGAGGTATGGCGCGACCGACGGCTCCAGCGCGTGGCGGCCGGCCGGGTGACGCTGGCCGCTGGAGCGATCAACACTCCTGCGGTGCTCCAGCGTTCCGGCATCGGCGACCCCGGGCTGCTGGCTGGACTTGGCATCACCCCCGCCCTGGACCTGTCTGGAGTAGGACAGAACCTCACCGACCACCCCGCGGTCGTGCTCTGGTCCGAACCCCGCCCCGGCGTCTGCCGGGCGGGAGACAGCTGGCACCAGGTGACCGCCCGCTGCACGTCCGCTCCGGCTCGCGGAACGCCGGACATCGGGCTGTTTCTGCTGGACGCGGTACCCACTGCGGCGAATCCGTTGATCGGAGGCATGCTCCGGGCCGAGCTCGCCGTAGGGCTGTCCGCCATGGTGCTGCGGCCTGTCTCCCGGGGCAGGGTCACGATCCGGGACACTGCCCCCGAAACCGCACCGGAGATCGTGCTCGGCCTGGCCAGCGAGTCGGCCGATGTCGAGCTGCTGATGGCCGCCGTCCGGCAGGCATGGGAGGTACTGCGGTCGTCACCGATGGCCGGGCTGCTGGAACGGGTGCTCGTCTGGACCGACCGGATGGTACGCGAGGACCGGATGCTGCGTAGCGCCGTCACCCGTTTCGTCTCGCCCAGCTGGCACGCCGTCGGCACGGCCCGGATGGGCCCGGCGGATGACCCAGGCTCCGTGGTGGACCAGCGCTGCGCCGTCCATGGCGCTACAGGGCTGTACGTCGTCGACGCCTCGGTGTTCCCCACGATGACCAGCACCCCGCCCAACCTGACCTGTCTCGCACTCGCAGAAAGGGCGGCACGATGGATGAGCTGACCCGTACCCCGGCTCTCGCCCGGTCCGGCGCGTGGGCCGTCCGCCGCAAGCCGCTGCCGGAGGCCCGGATCCGGCTCCTCTGCCTGCCCCACGCCGGTGGAGGCGCGACCGTTTTCCGCGCCTGGAGGCAGCGCCTGGAGCCGGAGATCGAGGTCGTGCCGATCCGGCTCCCGGGGCGTGAGTCCCGCTTCGGGGAACGCCCCTACAAGCGCCTCGACGACCTGCTGCCGCCGCTCCTACGGGATGTCACCCCGCTGTTCGACCGGCCGCACGCCTGGTTCGGTCACAGCATGGGCGCCGGTATCGCCTTCGAGCTGTGCCGGGCACAGCGTCGGCTCGGCCTGCCCGAGCCGGTCAGGCTGCTCGTCGCCGGGTTGCCCGCGCCGCACGTGCCACGCCGGGCGACCCCTGTGCATGACGCTCCTTCGGAAGAGATTTTTTCCCGACTGGGAGAGTTGCACGGAGGACTGGCCGAGCCGCACGCCGACAACCCGATGCTGAACGTCATGCTGCCCACCCTGCGGGCCGACTTCGCGGTAGCCGAGACGCACACCCACCGTCCCGGCCCGGCATTGGGCTGTCCGGTTACCGTCTATGGCGGCCGATCGGACGCTTCCACCACGAGGGAGGAACTCGCGGCCTGGTCAAAGCATTCGGTTGCCGATACGACTATCCGTCTCTTCCCTGGCGGGCACTTCTTCCCGCACGACGACCCGGACGGCTTCCTGCCGGTTCTGGCGGACGACCTGCTCGGCCGGCGGTCGCACAACGAGCCTGTGAGCAGCGGGGCATACGGTCACTGACGCGGTGCGGTGCGACGGTGGAACACAGCCAGTGCTTTAGCGGCGCGGGTGAAACTGAGCCATGCGGGCCGGTGCCCTGCTCAGGCCGCCGCCGCCGCTCCGTCTGCCCGATCCCCCGTTGCTCCCTCCGGGTAGGCGGAGCACCAACTGCGCCCGCTGGGTCCCGTGGCCAGCCGGGTGGCGGAGACGACCTCGCCCGCGAGCCGGAGCGAGACCAGGTTGTCGGCGACGCGCTTCTCCGGGCCGTAGTGGCCGTCGCCCGCCGCAGACTGCGCGGGGCCGGACGCCGGCCGTACAAGCGGGACTTCAGCACGCGCCAGCACGCTGCTGCCGGGCGCACGCCCCGTGCCGCCCGCTCGGGAGCATGACGGAAGGACCGCAATGCAGGAGATACAGGAGACGGACAAGGCCCGGGCGCCAGCAGCCGCAGAGGACCGGCCGGATCCGCGGCGCTGGTGGGTGCTCGGGGTGCTGTCCCTCGCCCTCTTCGTGATCGTCCTCAACAACAGCCTGCTCAATGTCGCCCTGCCCAGCATGAGGCGGGACCTGGGCGCGAGCATCGGCGAGACCCAGTGGGTCGTCGACAGCTATGCCCTGGTCCTCGCAGCCGGTCTGCTCACCGCCGGCACCCTGTCCGACCGCTATGGCCGCAAGCGAGCCACGCTGCTCGGCATGGCCCTGTACGGAGGGGGCAGCCTGATCGCGCTCACCGCGCAGGGCACCGGCCAGCTGATCGCCGCTCGGGCCGTTATGGGGGTGGCCGCGGCGATGGTCATGCCGGGCACTCTGTCGATCCTGGTGGACGTGTTCCCGGAACGGGAGCGGCCCCGGGCGATCGCCGTGTGGGGCAGCACATCCGCCCTGGGGGTGGCAGTGGGCCCGGTGCTCGGCGGCGCTCTGGCCGCCCACCTCGGGTGGGGCTCGGTGTTCCTGGTGAACCTGCTGCCGGTAGCCGTCGTGCTGACCGCGGGCGTCTTCCTGCTGCCGGAGTCGGCGGCGACAGTACCGCGCCCGATGGACCCGGTGGGCGCCATCCTGGGCGGCGCCGCCATGGTGGGGCTGGTGTACGGCGCCATCCACGCATCGGGCGAGGGATGGACGTCGACGCCGGTGCTCGGCGCGTTCGGCGCGGCGCTCGTCGCCGGTGGTGCGTTCACCGTCTGGGAGCGGCGGCATCCGAGCCCGATGGTGGACTTCGGGCTGCTGCGCCGGCCGGTCTTCATAGGTGCGAGCGCGGGGATCACGCTGCTGTTCAGCGGTGTGGCGGGCACGCTGTTCGTGCTGACCCAGTACCTCCAGTTCAGCCTCGGATACAGCCCGTTGCGGGCCGGACTGGCGATCGCCCCCCTCGCGGTCGCGGTCGGGCTGGGCTCATCCGTCTCACCCTGGCTGGCCCGGCGCACCGGCCCGCGCGGCGGGGTGACGACGGGCCTCGTGGTGGCCGCCGCAGGCATCTTGACGCTGGCCGCGGACGGAGCGTACCCGGGCATTCTGGTCGGACTGGCCCTCTTGGGTATCGGCACCGGTGTGGCGTTGTCCCCGGCGACGGACACCGTGCTGCGACTGGTGCCGCCGGAGCGCTCGGGCAATGCGTCCGCGCTCAACGACACCATGCTGGAGCTGGGCAACGCCATGGGTGTGGCCGTCGTGGGCTCCGTGCTCGCCCAGCGGGCCGGCGACCCGCACGGTGCCGCCCCGTCCGACTTCGAGAGCTCTGCCGCCGCCGGTTTCGGCGCCGCTGCGGCGATCGTCGCCGTGGGCGTCGTGCTGGCCTGCGTGCTGCTGCCGGGACCGGCGTGGCCCGGGCGTCGGGCTCCGGTTCACGGGGGAGCGGAGGTGGAGAAGGATGCGCCGGAGGGATCCGGTCCAGCGACCCGCCAGCCGACCGTACCCCGCTCCTGACCGAGGGCGACCTCATCGACGACCGGGTGCCCGTCATCGCCTTCAGCCGAGTCGTTGCAAGGCGCCGAGCGGCCAGTCAGCCAAAGCAACCAGCGGGAGCACCCCAACCAGGCAATGACTGAACGAACGAACCTGACGTCCTGTCAACCCGCCCTGACCAGCGGATGAACGCCTCCCGCACACCGGGGGAACCTCACCTCTAGACCAGCCGCCTTTAGCGGCTCCAAAGCAGGACCTCTGACCATGCGAACAAGGGGTGGGGCCGCTTGGACGGTCCGCCGTCCCCGGCAGGCTGTCATCGTTTAGGGGGACCATTGACCACACGCACGCTTGACTCTGTAGCCGCAACGGCAACTGTGGCCGGGACCGCAAACGCAGTCGGTTCCCAGCACGCCGATCGGATCTCCAATGCAGCCGAGGTGTTCCTCGGCGAGGCCGCCACTGTCCATCCCAGCGCACCGGCGGTGCGGGACCGCTACGGCGTCTGGACCTACTCGGAACTGGACGCGGCGGCCGACTCCTTCGCCCGGATCCTGGACGGATACGGCATCCGACCGGGTGACCGCGTGATGGTCCGGGTCGGCAGTATCCGAGAGTTTGCCGCGCTGCTCTTCGGTACCTGGAGGCGTGGAGCGGTCCTTGTCCCGATCAACCCCGCAATGAAGTCCTTCCACCTGCAACCGGTGCTGGCCGACTCCGCGCCGGCGCTGATCGTGGCGGAGACAGCGGAACGGGAGGAGGCCGACGGGCAGCGCTGGCCGGCAGGGGCGCCGGTCGTAGTCTGCTCCGAGCTGGACCTTACTGGGCCCGCGGATCCGGGGGGGCGTACCCAGGCCGAGGTGCCTGCCGACCGACTGGCACTGCTGATCTACACCTCCGGCAGCACCGCTGCGCCCAAGGCGGTAGCGTGCCCTCACGCGCAGGTGGCCTTCGCCGCTCGCGCGGTCGCGCAGCGGCTGAACTACCGCTCGGACGATGTCGTGCTCACCGCGGTGCCGCTCTCCTTTGATTACGGCCTCTACCAGATCCTGCTCTCCGCGTTGGCCGGTGCCGAACTGCTGCTGTCGGGCCCGGAGAGCCGCGCCCGGCTGTTGGGGTTCGCCCGCGACCACGGTGCGACCGTCGTGCCGCTGGTGCCCTCGCTCGGTGAGCTGCTGGTGCGCCTGGCCTCCCGCGATCCGCGGCCGACTCGAATCCGGCTGTTCACCAACACCGGTGCGGCGCTCAGCACTTCGCTGATCACCTCGCTGCGGGACACCTTCCCTGGCGCAGCCGTGGTTCCGATGTACGGAACCGCCGAGTGCAAGCGGATCACCGCCCTGGAACCCGACGGGGACCTGGCACGACCGGCCTCGGTGGGGCGTGCGCTGCCCGGCACCGAGGTGCTGGTCGTGGACGAAGACGGGCGGCGGCTGTCCCCATTCGAGATAGGCGAGATCGCGGTGCGCGGACCACATGTGATGGCGGGGTACTGGCGGGCCCCGGAGGCCACAGCGCTGCGTTTCCGGCCGAGCCCGGAGGAGAATAGGGTCACGCTACACACTGGTGACTATGGCTGGCTGGACGAGGACGGATACCTGTACTTCCAGGGGCGGCGGGACGACCTGTTCAAGCGGCGCGGCTCGCGGATGAGCACGGTGGAGATCGAGACAGCGGTCCTGGATATCGACGGGGTCCGCGAGTCGGCCCTGCTGGCTCCGGAGGACGACCGAGACATGGTGCTCTTCGTCGTCGGTGAACTCACGGCGGAACAGGTGCTGGTGAGGCTCGCCGACCGGCTGGAGGCCGCCAAAGTGCCGGACCTGTGCCGGGTGCTGCCCGCCCTGCCGCTCATCGCCAACGGTCAGACCGACAGCAAGGCGTTGCGCGCCCTGGTGATGGCCGACACGGCTCAGCAGTGAAGTTCGGTTCTGAGAGTGCGGTACGTGAAATGTTGTCCGTTTCGTAGATGCCCTGCTGATCTGAACTCATCCGACGTGTCGTGCGATTGCCTCGCGCACCGGTTCGGAAAAGCGGACCATCAGCCCGACCGTCGGCCGCGCTAACCCTCGGACATGACGGACGCCGTGGGCCGGGAGTGTCAGTCGAGAGCAGTGAGGGTGAGGGGCGCCACCGGGATGATCGGGGTGCGGGGCGACTCCGCGTTCTCCTCCGCCAAGGTCGTCGCCGCCTGCCGCCGGGCAGGAGCCCCCCGAGACCGCCTGGACTGCGATCAAGTACTCCAAGGCGATCTGGGACAGGGACGAGAACCGCTGGGTCCCCGACGGACAGGTCGAGTTGTTCGCCGCCTGGCGCTTCCACGCCGTGTTCACCGACAGCTGCCTGCCGCTGGTGGAGGCCGAAAGTACCTCCCCCGCGCGCTGGGCACCCCGGCCTCCGCCTTCCACGCTAAGGGCCGGGCCGGCAGCATGCGCCGTCAACTCCGCTGTTTTGCGGCCTGGTTGACGCAGGAAATCCGCACACTGACCGGGTACTTCCCCGAGCGCTGTCCCTGGCAGGACGCCCTGGAGAACCTGTGCACAGCCCGCGGTCACCCGGCGCCCATCTCTGCCCACCAGCAGAAAACCACCGTGAGAGCCCCGAAATCTCTTCGTCGGCTTCTGCGCGGTGGATCCAGGGGGGAATGCATCAAGGCGCTTCCATGGCGCTGTCCGTCAAGGCCGGCCGCTCGCCAAGGCTGACCAGCGGCACCATCATGACCGGCGTTCACTAAAGCCTTGGATAAGCCAATCTTTCACGTCCGCTGACAGCGATGTAAGTTCGCCGAACGCTCGCCTCCTCGAGCGGGAACGGATTCACGCATCGTGATGAGCTGTGAGAGCTCAGGGGGTTGCCAGGTGTCCGCAACAGATCTCACCACTAGCGTCGTAACCGGAAGGCGGATGCCGGCCGCAGCGGTCATCGCCGGTCTCGGAACTTGTCTGCCGACCGCCGAGATCGACAACAACTCTCTGTCCAGAGATCTGGACACCAGCGACGCGTGGATCCGCACCCGCACGGGTGTCGAGGCCAGGCGCCGGGTCGATCCACAGACCTCGATGCGCGATCTGGCCTGTGCCGCCGGCGCGAACGCCCTGCGTTCGGCAGGTGTGAGCACGGCCGACGGCCTGATCCTCGCCACGTCCACTCCGGACCGCCCCTGTCCTGCCAGCGCCCCGGAGGTCGCCTCCCGCCTCGGTCTCGGTCAGGTGGCAGCGTTCGACGTGGCCGCGGTCTGTAGCGGCTTCATCTACGCGACCGCCTCGGCGGCGGGCCTGATAACCAGCGGAATACTCGACAGCGTCCTCGTCGTGGCCGCGGAGACCTACTCCCGCATCGTCGATCCTACCGACCGCGCCACGGCCGTGCTGTTCGGGGACGGCGCGGGTGCGGTTCTGCTGCGCCGCGGCACCGCGGACGAGCAGGGCGCCCTGCTCGCCTTCGATCTCGGCAGCGACGGGGCGGGCGGCGACCTGATCCATATCCCGGGCGTTGCCGAACAACCGACCGGAGAGCGCTGGTTCCGTATGTCGGGCCGGAAGGTCTACATACAGGCCATCGACCGGTTGGTGGGATCGGCGCTGCGGGTGACCAAGGACTGCGGCTGGGGTCCGGAGGACATCGAGGCCTTCGTACCTCATCAGGCGAACGCCCGCATCATCGACGCGGTCGGGGACCGCCTGGGGCTGCCGCCCCGGGCGGCGGTGACCAATGTGGCCCGGCTCGCCAACACGGCGGCCGCCTCCATCCCGCTCGCACTGGCCGACGGCGTCCGGTCAGGGCAGCTGAAACCCGGTGCCCGAACCGTACTCACCGCCTTCGGAGGCGGATTGACCTGGGGCTCCGTCGCCCTCACCTGGCCCGAGACCACACCTGTCGGCTCGGAGATCTGAACCCCCGACTTCATCTATCGAAGGGAATACGCTGATGTTCGTCGACTACCTCACCACCCTGCTCAGCGGCGTGTACCAGATCCCCGGCACCATTGACGCCGCGAAGTCCTTCCGCGAACTGGAGGTCGACTCGCTGTCTCTGGCCGAGCTCGCCGCGCAGCTGGAGGACGAGTTCTCGATTACCGTGGACGAGGAGGAACTGGGACCGCAGACCACGGTGATCGAGCTGTCCGAGTTCCTCGAGACCCGGGGGGCGGTCCTGTCGGCATGACCCGCCATACTCACTCCCGCCCCGATGTGACCATCACCGGCCTCGGGCTGGTGACGCCGGCCGGCGTGGACACCCAGTCGGCGTGGAAGACGACGTGTGAGGGGCGGCCCACGGCGGCGGCAGATCCACGCCTCGCAGGCCTGGGGGTTCCGTTCAGCTGTTCCGTGACGGACTTCGACGCCGAACTGACACTTGGTGTGGAAGCCCGGCGGATGGCCCCCTTCACCCAGTTCGCTGTCGCCGCCGCGCGAGCGGCCGTTGCCGACGCTGGGGCGGCCGACCACGTCTGGGATCCGACCCGGGTCGGCGTCGTGGTGGGAACCGGCATCGGGGGACAGGAAACATGGGAGGAGCAGGGCGCGCGCATGCGGGACAAGAGCCCGCGTGCGGTCAACCCGCTGACGGTTCCCAAGGCCATCGGTAACATCGCCGCGACAACCATCGCCATGGATCTCGGGCTGCACGGGCCGTCGTTCAGCACGTCCACCGCATGCGCCACCGGAACCACGGCGCTCGGGCTGTCCCTGGACCTGCTGCGGGCAGGCCGCTGTGACGTGGTGCTGGCCGGCGGCACCGAGGCCGCCGTGACACCGCTGGTCGCCACGGCTTTCGACCGGCTCAAGGCCCTGTCCCGACGGCAGGACGACCCGTCTGGCGCGTCGCGTCCCTTCGACCGGGACCGGGACGGCTTCGTGCTCGCGGAGGGCGCCGTCGTCCTCGTCCTGGAGCGGTCCGAGGATGCCCGGGCCCGCGGCCGCCGCGGCTACGCACGGGTGCTGGGGTACGGATCGACCACGGATGCCCATCACCTCACTGCCCCGGATCCAGAGGGCCGCATGGCACAACTCGCCATACTGCGGGCCTTGGAGGACGCGCAGCTCGACGCCGCGGACATCGGACTTGTCAACGCCCACGCCACCGGCACACCACAGGGCGACGCCGTCGAGGCCCGTCTGCTGGAGCGGGTCTTCGGGGACGATGTCGCGGTCACGTCGACCAAGGGGGTCACCGGCCATATGCTCGGCGCGGCCGGAGCCGTCGAGGCCGCGTTCACAGCCCTGTCGATACGTGACGGGCTGATACCGCCGACCGCTAACTTCCACACCCCCGGGTCGGACATCGCCCGGGTGGACATCGTCCACGGCAATGCCCGGTCCGCGCCGCTGTCCGCGGCCGTGAGCAATTCCTTCGGCTTCGGGGGGCACAACGCAGTGGTCGTTCTCGGCCGCGCCTGACCGCGAGGATCGGGCGCGGCGGGCGGCCCCGCTACCGCGGGCCGGTCTCGCCGGGTGCCGCTCAGGCGCGGACTTGAGTACGCCGAACTGCACGAGCGACTTGACTTGCCACTGCTGACCAGAGTCCTTGTCGCCGTCATGCCGTGGGTCGGAGCAAGGGAGGTACAAGTACTGCGGTCGGAGGTGTGGCGGCGTCGGAGGTGGGCCATGAGGATGACGCGTTGCCGGAGGAGCGGAACCCCGGTACGGCTGGGAGCCGGGAGGCCGCGAGTTGCTCGAGCCAGCCCGGCAGCGATGCGGCGTCACGGGCGTCGAGCATAGCGACGAATTGTCGTTCCAGGTCATGGGTTCGGTTCAACTCTGGGCAGTGCCCTGGCCGAGTAGCCCGCTCGACCACCCTCCGGGCGACCTCACCCGCCGGCCCGGCATGACCTCGCTTACAGAGCTGGTGGACACCACGGACATGAGCGTCCACGTCCGCCGGGGGCGCATGCCTTGAGCTGGTTGATCACCATGGTGTGGCGTCGGATGTGGCCAGCACGTGAGCCGACCAGCTCGCGCAGCTCGCGCACGTGGTCGTCGATGCGGTGACGGTCCAGGCCAGGGGTGGCGATCGCGGCGTGCAGTTTGCGGTGTGCGGACATCAGCCTGGTGGGGACCCAGACGACTGAGGTTCCCCCGAGATGCGGCAAACGGTGACGGAAAATCAGTTGGGATTCATGAGCAGACCTTTGGCTATGGCTGCACCCCGGAAATACTCGCTGGAGTTGCGTGAGCGCGCGGTGCGGATCCATCGCACCTCTGATCCGAAGCCATAGATCAAGAAGCGGCCGTCGACCTCGGCGTGCATCCGGAGGCCCTGCGCGGCTGGATCCGCCAGGCCGAGGAGGATGCCGGCGAGCGCGACGACCGGCTCACCACCGACGAACGCGCCGAACTCGCCGCGCTGCGCAGCACAAGTGGCGGGACGCCGAACTCACCTGGTGGGTCAGGGAAATCCACGCGCATTCCGGCGGGGTGTGCGGCTCGCTGCGGGTGCGCCGTCCTCGAACGCGAGGGTTTGCGGCGCGGGCCGCAAGGGCTTTATACACCGCGATCCGCGACGCGTTCTCCCGCCGCGTGGTCGCGTGGGAGACGTTCGCCCGCGCGGACGCCGACCTGGTGCCGGCCATGCTCGAGTACGTGCTCGCTTGCCGCGGGATCGAACCGGGGCCACCGGTCCAGCACGCCGACCACGGGTGTCAGTACACGTCCGTGAGACGCACACCCCGCCCGCCGGGAGCGGGAGTGGAGGCGTTCATGGAATCGGTCGGACTCCCGGCGCATACGTAAGCAGCTCGGCTACCTCAGCCCCGTCGAGTCCGAGGAGCAGCACTACGCTAACCAGGCAACGACAGAACGAATCTGAGTTTCCGTCAATCAGCCCTGACCAGCTGACCAACACCTCCCGCACGCCGGGGCAACCTCACGGAGGTAGACACCCGACCGTGAGGACGTCGTCTGCTCACACGATGCGGATCCCGGCCGGCACGACGAGAAGGGTGTGACTCACGGCTAATGCATGGCCAAATCCCGTACCGCTGGGCTCGTCGCTTTGCCAACCGTTTAGCACCCCGCCCCAAGCTGGATCTCGGCCGCCGTCTCCCTGCAAGGAGTGAATGCATGACATCCCCAACGCGCCATAACGCCACCCGGAGTTCAGCCTCGGGCTCGGTCCGTGGAGCCTGGGCCCTGTTCGCCGTATTTCTGCTGGCCTGGACCGTGCTCGAGATGGTCAACCACCCCGGCGCGACGATTCCGCTGGGCATTGTGGGCTTCATCGCTCCTGACCTGACGCTGATCGTCGGGCCGTCGGGGCCGCACGAACCCGGGCAGCTCCCACGCGGCAAGGTGGCCGCCTACAACCTCGTCCACCGGCCGATCGTCCCGATTCTGGCGCTCGTCGTCATCCCTTTCCTGCCGGGCGACGGACCGGGTGCCAACACGGGGCTGTTCACCTTGGCACTCGGCTGGCTGCTGCACATCGCTTCTGATCGGGCGTTGGGCTACGGACTGCGCACTGCCGACGGCTGGCAGCGCTGAGCGCCGACCGAGCGGCTTCCGCGGCCTGGACGCGGCGACCGAAGCTCCGCACGACCTCGACCAAGGCTCATCTCAGGAGGCTTTCTCCATGGACACGAATCAGCGGACGGCCCACGAGCCCTCCGCGACCGACGGCCCTGCTCTCAGCTACCCGTTCCACCGACCGTCAGCGATCGAGATACCCCCTGTCTACGCCGAGCTGCGAGACAAGTGCCCCGTCGCGCACGTACGACTTCCCAGCGGCGACACGGGGTACGTGGTCAGTCGATACGACGACGTGCGCACGGTGCTCGCCGACGGCGCGTACAGCCGTGCAGCCACCGTGGCTCCGGGTGCGCCCCAGCTCTCGAAGACCCCGCCGCTGGCCGGTGGGCTGTTCACCATGGACCCGCCCGAGCACACCCGGTTGCGCAAGCTGGTGCTACGGGAGTTCTCCAACCGCCGTGTACAGCAACTGCGCCCGCGCATCCAAGAGTTGACCGATGGCCTGCTCGACTCCATGGAACAGCTGTCCCCACCAGTCGACCTCAACACCGAGCTGGCCTTCCCCCTGCCGGTCATGGTGATCTGTGAGCTGCTCGGAGTGCCCTTCGAGGACCGGGACCGCTTCCGCACATGGTCGGACGCATTCGTGTCGCTCACCTCGCACACCGAGGAGGAGTCCGCGGCTCAGCGCGCGTCGATGATCGCCTATCTCAAGGAGCTCATCGACCGCAAACGCGAGGAGCGCCCCGATGACCTCATCGGTGCGCTCGTCGCCGCGCACGACGAGGACGGCAAGCTCACTGAGCAAGAGCTGATCACCATGTGCATCATCCTGCTCGTCGCCGGCCATGAGACGACCGTCTCCATGATCGGAACCTCTGTCCTCACCCTGCTGCGTCATCCTGAGCACCTCGCCGCCTTGCGTGAGCGCCCCGAGATGATCGAGCATGCGGTAGAGGAACTGCTGCGGATCAACCCGATCGGAGACGGGGGCCCGCTGCGCGTCACATTGGAGGACGTGGAGCTGGGCGGCACAGTGATCCCGAAGGGAAGCGCGGTGATCGCGGCGATATGCTCGGCCAACCAGGACGCTGGCCGATTCCCGGAAGGGCTGCCGTCCGACTTCGACCCGGCCCGGCCTTCTGCGGGACAGCATCTGGCCTTCGGGCACGGGCCGCACCACTGTCTCGGTGCCGCACTCGCCCGAGCCGAGCTGCAGATCGTCATTGGGACGCTGCTGCGCCGTTTCCCCGGACTCAAACTCGCCGAGGAAGTCGAAGGGCTGCGCATGACCAGCGGAATGATGGTGCACGGACTGACCCGGCTGCCCGTGACCTGGTAAGCCGGCCTGCCGGATGACATCGTCGGCCGTCACTACCCGATGGGGGAGGTGACGGCCGATGACGTATGGGGGAAGGTGCCGGTGTCGTTGCGGCAACTACCGGGGGCTGGGTGTGCCCTCACACGAGCGAGTTGGGCCCCTGGGCGACGGCCTGGTGCGGGCCGGGTTTCTGCAGCTGGAAGTAGGCGCCCGCGAGCACCCGCTGCTTCAGCGGCTGACTGTGGTCCATCACGCGGTAGAGGGCGCGACGCAACACACTGCCCGCGCCGTGCAGCGCGAACAGCCGTTCCTGGCGCAGCTGAAGTTGACGGGACTTGCCCACCGAGGCTTCACGCGCCCGCTGGAACCTCTCGGCCGCGCACGTCAGCTGCTCGGGCGTGCCACCGGCCGTGAAGGCCTGCTGCACCAGCGGCGCCAGGGTCACCGCATCGATGATGGCGTGATTGACGCCCTGCCCAAGAATGGGTGTCAGGGTGTGCGCCGCATCGCCGGTCAGGATGAGCCCGGGACGGTGCCAGCGCGGCATCAGCGTGGTGAAGATGTCCAGCATGGAGGTGTCGGACCAGCTCCGTATCTCCGAACGCACAGCGGCCGACAGTTCGGGAGCGAGCCGATCCAGGCGCGAGTACAGGGCGGGCAGCCCTTGGGCACGCAACTCCTTGAGGCCGCCTTTGGGGATGTTGAAGCCGACCCGCACACTGTCCGGCTGCGTAGGGATGAACAGCCCGTGCTGGTCGCCATGGATGCGGATGCGGTACGTACGATCGTCCCACTCCTTGGGGAAGGGGAGCTTCAGCCACACGACGTCCCGCTCCAACGGGACGCGGGTGTACGGCAGTCCGGACATCTCTCGTACCTTGCTGAACCGGCCGTCCGCCGCCACCGTCAAGGCTGCCCGAACGGTCATCTCGCCGTCCGGGGTACGAGCCCGCACCCCGGTCACCGGCCCGTCGCCCTCCTGTAGCAGGCCGGTCGCCGTTGCCTTGCGTACCAGGGTGAAGTGCTCCAGGTGCTCTTCTCCCAGCCCGGCGAGGGCCGACAGCAACGCGGGTTGGGGCAGCTCCACCGGGTAGGGGTGTGGGTACGGGAACCGTGTGAAGTCGGCGCGCAGCACGGTGCTGCCCGCGTCCATGATCTCCATGTGGTGCATCTGCTGGTAGGAGCCGTCGAGTCGGCCGAGGAGCCCCAGCCGGTCCAGAAGCCAGACCGAGTCGGGGGAGATGGACTCGCCGCGGAACGACCGGTCGAAGTGGCCGCTCTGCTCCACGACCACGACGGAGATCGAACGTTTGGCGAGCTCCACGGCGAGCGTGAGTCCCGCGGGCCCTCCTCCGACTACGCACACCTGTGCCGTTAGCCCATTAGTCATCGTCAATGCTGCCTTTCCGGAGGAGTCACGGTGAGTCGATCGTCCCGACATGGGCTAAAGAGGCTCTTGCGGACCTCTTCTTTCGCGGAAACGCAGCGCGTCGGAGGATTTCACGTGGTCGGGTCGTTGATCCAGTCGCGGGCGTGGGCCAGGGAGCCGAAGCGCTCGGGGTGGTCGGACATGTACGTCGTGGTCGTGGACTGGGCCTCGCTGTAGGGAATGTCGGTGGAGACCTGCGGGTGCGGGTGCGACCGGGTGAACACCTGCGACGGGCCGGTGGCCACCAGCTCGGGCACCATCTTGGCGAGGTGGCCGGCCTGCCGCCGGCGCTCGCCCACCTGGCCCTTCCCTGCGCAGGATCCGGTACATCGCGGACACCGGGCGGTGGTGGCGGCGGGATGCCTCACTCAAGGCTGGCAGAGCGGGCTTCAGGCGGTGGCCCGGGCCTCAACTCGAGTCTTCAGGGCGTCGGTGAGCTGGCCGAAACCCACTTCGCTCTGTCTGATGACCGGACCGGTGACAAGTACGAGTATGCCCGTGAACGTCTCCGTCTGCAGGACGTGCGTGCCCCCGTCACGGGGCGTCAGTGCGAAGCTGTGCAGGCCATCGAAGACTCCTGGAGTGCCGAGGCGGCCGCGCCAGCGCAGGAGGCGTCCCGGTTCACTGACGAGCACGGTCGGTTTGAACGTCATCTCGCGACCGCCGTTCGGCAGGCGGAACCGCAGACTGAGGCGCTGCCCGACAAGTGCCCGGCCCGAGGCCTCCACGAGGAAGGGGTTCCATTCATGGAACCGCGAGAAGTCGGTCAGCACGGACCACACCTCTTCGGCGCTGGCGTCGATCTGGACCTCGGAGGAGATGCGGCGCATGGTGTTGCGCTCCTTTCACGGCCCCGTCGGGAACCGTTCACAGGGGGATCGGGAATCCACGGTAGCCAGGACAACCTGGTTCCCCTAGCGTGCCGGAACGCCCCCTTAGTTGCGCTTTAGCGACAGGCGTCCGGCAGCAGCCACACACCGGGACGGACCTCCAGCGGGCCGACGACGTCCTCCGGTGGTCCGGCGGAGAGCGCCAAGATGAGCCCCGGGCGGTGTGTTCCTGTCAGCGCCGGCCGCCCGCCTGCCGGGCGACCACCGCGCACTCCGAGAGCAGCAGGATGGCCAGTGACCGGGCACAGCCGAATACGCTTTCGGGGATGAGGTGGGAGCGCAATGGTCAGGGCACAGAGGTCGATGCCCGGATCTTCGAGCGGCTGGCGGTGGCCGGGCATCGAGCATCCTCCGCGACGACCCCGCGCTGGACTCAGCCGCCTCCGGTTTGGCTGTCTTTTAGCAGGAGACCCCATTCTTGTCGCACGCCTGCCGGGGCCTGCCCAACCGTGCGTCGAGGTATCCGGCTGGCCGGGCTGGTGATCCGCCTGTGTCCGTGTGACCCGGTTCCCCCAGGGGCTCTGTAATCGGCCCTTTCGAATCACCGCGTTCGGAGCCCGGCCGTGCACCGCCCGCCGGCCGGCCGTCCGCGGCCACGCAGTTCGGGCTGGTCCCGGTGGGTATCCCGACATCGGACGAGCCCGAGGCGGAACGGTATGACGCGTTACCTGTCCCAGACTTCCCTGTCCGGACCGGACGACAGTGCCGGGCTGCGGCTGCTCTGCTTCCCGTATGCGGGTGGCGGGGCGTCGGCGTACCGGCGCTGGCAGCGCGGCCTCGACGCCTATGGCGCGGGGGCGCGGGTGATGCCCGTTCAACTGCCCGGCCGCGAGGGGCGGATGAACGAGCCCCGCTTCCACGACCTGCACGACCTGGTTGCCGACCTGGACGAGCAGCTCGAAAGCGAGCTGGAGTACCCGCACGTGTTCTACGGTCACAGCATGGGCGCGCTGATCGCCTATGCGCTCACTTGCCGCCGTCAGCAGCGCGGTGCCCCGCTCCCGCTCGCTCTGGTGCTGAGCTCCTACCGGGCCCCTCATCTGCCTGCGCCGGAGATCGCCGACCCGGGCGCGAGTGATGAAGAGCTGGCCGCTGAACTCGCCAGGCTGGGAGGCATTCCGAAGGCCATTCTGAAGCACCCCGACTTTCTTGCTGCACTGCTGCCCATTGCCCGTGACGACCTGTTGTTGTGCACCACCTCCAGCGGGTCCGACATCGAGTCCGTGCGGGTACCGCTGCACCTGTTCGTCGGTGCCCGGGACCGGCTGGTGTCGCTGCCGGAGCTGCTGGCCTGGAGGCGATATGCCGCACGCGGCTGCGAGGTGCGGGTGATGCCCGGAGGGCACTTCTTCATCCGGGCCCACGAGGATTCCTTCCTGCGTGAACTCGCCAACCTGACCTGCCGGTACGCCTACGAGCCAGCTCTCGCCGATGCCCTGTCCTCCTGAGCCGCCCACCGCCCGGGAGATGAACTGATGCCATACCAGGAGTCCTACACCGAACGGGGGCTGGCGCGGGCCGCCGAACGCAGTGAGGCGGAGGCGTTCGTCTTCGTCCGTGACGCGGGCACCGAACGGCTCAGCTGCGCCGAGCTGGGCCGGCAGGCCAAGGACTTCGCGTCGTGGCCGCAGCACAGCGGTCTGTCCGGTCGGCAGATTCTGCTTCCCCACCCTCGGACCCGTCCTTTGTGACGTCTTTCGTCGGCTGCCTGTACGCGGCTGCCCGTATGCGGGTGCCGTGACCGTCCCCGCTGCGGTCCCGTCCAACCGCGAGCGCCACTTCGAGCGGCTGTCCCGGACAGCTGCGGACGCGGGGATCGGGGCGGTCGTCACGACCGCCCCGTACGTCGACGCACAGCCTGCCCGGCCGGTCGGCCGGACCCGGTGCCGTGCATCGCCACCGGCGCAGGTTGGGTCAGTGACGCGGCGCAGTGACGCGCACCCGCGCTGCGCCCCGACGATCTGGCCTTCCTGCAGCGGCTGGCTGAAGATGATCGGCGAGCACGGCGTCACGCTCGGTGGCGGGGCGCGGAGCCCTTGGCAGCCGCCCCGCCACCCGCACCGTCGATGCGGCCGCCCTGGAGCCCGGTGGACTCGCCGCACCCCGGCAGGGAAGTCCGCAACGAACCCTCGTGAGCGGCGGTGTGGTGCGCGCCGAGGACTTCGCGGTGCGGGTCGTCGACCCGAGCACGGCACAGAACCTGGCGGGCCGGGACGCGCGCAAGGAAGGCTTAAGTGGTGTCCCGCAGGCTCGGCGCGTCCATCAGGGGGCGGCGAAGGAGAGGCTGTGACCGCGGTTGTGAACACCGTCACCGGCGAACGAACCGGGCCGCTGGACCGACTGCGCGTCCTGTACGACGAGGGGCGGCTGACCCAGGAGTTTCGGCAGGTGCCCGGGTTGTTGGCCGAAATGGCGACGGCGGCCGAACCGGCCGGGGCGCCCGGGGGTGACCTGGTCCGGGCCGGCCAGCTGCTGTCCCGGCTGGACCCGGCACAGGTGCTGGATAGCGGCGAGGGGCTGGAGGCGGTCACCGTGGCGGTGACCGGGCACTCCACCCTGGGCGCCCTCGTCGCCCCGCTCACCGCCGAACTCGCCCGCCACGGCTTCGTACCGAAGGTGCATTCCGGCGACTTCGGCTCCTGGCTACGCGAACTCCAGGACACTCAAAGCGACTTGTACGCCACGGGCATAGACCTCGTCCTGTGTGTTCTGGACGCCCAAGTGGTCTTCGACGAACTGCCGAATCCCTGGCGGGTGGAGGACCTGGAACGGGTCCTCTCGGTGCAGTTGTGCCTGCTGGAATCGCTGGCCGCCCGCTACGTCGAGAACGGCACCGGAACCCTGGTGCTCAACACCCTGCCGCTGTCTTCCACTCACACCCGTCAGCTGGTCGACGCGCGGTCCCGGGCCCGGCTCGGGATCGCGTGGCGGGAGTTCAACGCCGGTCTGCTAGGTATCGCAGCTGCCCATGAGCGGGTGCGCATGGTCGACCTGGACCCGCTGATTGCCTCGGGTGGCCCGGTAAACGAGCCCCGGTTGGCCGCATACGCCAAGGCCCACCTCGGCGAGGAACTGCTCGCGGCGTACGCCCGCGAGGTCGGTCACTTGGCGCGCGACCTGCGCGGGCGGGCCAAGAAGGTACTGGTGGTGGACCTCGACAACACCCTGTGGGACGGCATCCTGGGCGACGACGGACCCGAAGGCATCGCCGCGGCCACCACGTACCGGGGAGAGGCGTTCGGGCGGTTCCAGCGGGTGTTGGCGCAGCTCGGCTCCCAGGGCGTGCTGCTGGCTGTGGCCAGCAAGAACGACCAGGAACGGGTGCTCGAAGTGCTTCGCGACCACCCCGACATGGTGCTCCGGGAGGACGACTTCGTTCGGGTAAACGCCAACTGGGAGCCCAAGGACGGCAATCTGCTGGACATCGCCAGGAAACTCAACCTCGGCGTGGACAGCTTCGTCTTCGCTGACGATTCTCCCTTTGAGTGTGGGCTAGTTGCGAGCAACCTGTCCCAGGTGGCGGTCGTACGGCTGGATGAGGAACCGGCCCTGCACGTGGAGCGACTACTCGCGGACGGCTGGTTCGACGTCGCCGCGCTGACCATGGAGGACCGGACCCGCGCGGGCCAGTACGGGGCCGAGGCCGCTCGCCAGGACCTGCTGGACAGTGTCGGCTCGATGGAGCACTATCTGGCCCAGCTCGACGTGAGCGTCGCCCTCTCCCCGGTGCGGGACCACGAGGTGGCCAGGGCCTCTCAGATCACCCTGAGAACCAACCAGTTCAACCTCACCACCGAGCGGCTGCAAGCAGCCGACATCCGGACCCGGCTGGACTCCGCCGAACATCAGGTACTCGCCGTTCGCTCCACCGACCGCTTCGGTGACAACGGACTGGTGGGCCTGGTGCTGATGCGGATCGCCGAGGACGGGTGGCACATCGACAACGCGCTGCTCAGCTGCCGGGTCTTCGCCCGAGGCATCGAGCAGGCTGCCCTGGCGGCCGTGCTGGGACGTGCCCGCGAGGCCGGGGCGCCGGCCGTCCACGCCCGCTACCGGCCGACCGCTAAGAACCGCAAGGTGCGGGGCCTTTATCCGTCGCTGGGCTTCACGAAGACGGGTGAGAGCGCAACCGGCGAGATGACGTTCCGGCACGGCCTGGGCACCCTGCCCGAGGTGCCGAGCCACGTCCGCCTGGCCGTGGACTTTGCCATGGACACGGACTGAGGGGGTGGCGGTGGAATCGGGAAGGCGATGGAGATCAGCGGTGCGCCGTGCGGCCAGCGGCTGGGGCTGGACACTGGCCGACCTCGGCGTGATGTTCGGCGTGGTCACCGAGAATTGCCTGGCCGCCCGCCCCGTACCGGAGCCGGCCGTCGTACCGCTGGATGAGCCGCTGGCGGCCCCACCCCAAGCGCCTGCCCCGAGGAGCCCCCTTCTCGGCGCGGGAGCGGGAGCTGTGGGCGCAGCTGGGCGGACTCGACAAGCGCACCCAGTGCTGCGTTCCTCGAAAGGTTTGGACGAATCGTCGCCGCAGGTCTTGCGGGGGCGGTGGTGGCTGTCCCCGGATCCATCGCTTGGCGTGGTGGCGGAAGATCCGCCACCAGCCTTCCTGGAGGTTCGGCCAGCAGGCTCCGACCGTGATGAACACGTGCTGGATGCGGGGATGGCCCTCCAGCCAGGTGCGGGTGGAGTAGCTGTGGTGGCTGGAGGGGCTGTCGGTGATCACGAAGATGGTGCCGCGGCCCGGGGCCGCGGCCTCGACCTCGGCGAGGAAGTGCTGGTGGTGCGGGCTGCTCCGGGACGGTGCGGTCATGGTCACCGCCGCGCCGCCCGTGACCCGCAGCGCACCGTATACCCAGGTCTTCTTCGGGCCGCGGGAGTTGTCCAGCATCGCCTTGATCCCGCGCCCTGGAGAGGGTGCGCGTAGAGATTTTCGATCCGGGCTCTTTTGCTGTGCATTCCAGGTACGTGGAGCTGGTCAATGACCGCGAGCGACGTCATCACACCCCCCCCGGCCAGCAGGACGCGGCGGACCGGGGATCGGTGGATGTCGATGCCGGCCTCCCGGGCCGCCTCGGTCAGCGCATCCAGGGTCCCTACCACCGGCTTCAAAGACGGCTTTAGTGCCCGAACGAAGGATCAGCCTGGTTGTGTCGGCCGAACGAGGGGATTGATGATGGCGGACTTCCGATCGTTTGCGGAGCTGGTGCTTGCGCGGGGGGAGCAACGTGAGGATGCGGACGCCTACCTGTTCCTGGAGAACGGGGCGCGAGGGGCGGAACCGGAGCGGCTCTCGTACGCCGGCCTCGACCGCGCGGCGAAAGGACTCGCGGCTTTGCTGCAGGATCGGGGGCTGAGCGGTCGCCAGGTCCTGTTGCTGTACCCGTCGGGGCTGGACTTCCTCAAGGCGTTCGTGGGGTGCCTGTACGCCGGCGCGGTGGCCGTTCCGGCGCCGCTGCCTACCGAGCAGGGCCAGGGCTTCCAGCGAGTGTCCGGAATCATCCGAGACGCCCAGGTCGGGGCGGTGCTGACCCTCGGGAAGCACGCGCCGGACATGGAGGTATGGCTGGCGCAGGAGGGCTTCTCCGATGTGCGCTGCCTCGCGACGGATGCCTTCACTGGCGACCCCGCCGCCTGGGTCGACCCGAAGCTGCACTCCGACGACCTGGCGTTCCTCCAGTACACCTCCGGGTCGACAAGTGAGCCCAAGGGGGTGATGGTCTCGCACGGCAATCTACTGGCCAACGAGGCCGCCATCCAGCGCTCCACAGGCAGCGACGGGGACACGGTCGTCGGCGGCTGGCTGCCCTTCTTCCACGACATGGGCCTGATCGGGCACGTACTGCTGCCTCTCTGGCTTGGCTCCAGCGCCGTGCTGATGTCGCCGACCTCCTTTCTTCGTCGACCCGTGCGCTGGCTGGAACTGCTTAGCGAGCACCGGGTGAACCTCTCCGCCGCCCCCAACTTCGCCTACGACATGTGTGTCCGGCGAGTGCCCGATGCGCGTCTGGAAGGCATCGATCTGTCCAGCTGGCGGGTCGCCTGCAACGGCTCGGAGCCCGTCCGGGCTGACACCCTGCGGGCGTTCGCCGAGCGGTTCGCACCGTACGGATTCTCTGCCGACAGCGCCTTCCCTTGCTACGGCATGGCCGAAACCACGCTGCTGGTCTCCGGCAAGCGGCCCGGCTGCACGGCAGTGCTGCGCGAGGTGGATTCCGCCGGACTGGAAGCGGGTCGGCTGGACGGGCCGTTCCTACAGGCACCGACACGGACTCTGGTGTCGAGCGGCGTGGTACGTGCGGAGGACTTCGAGGTACGTATCGTCGACCCGAAGACCCGCGAGGAGCGCCCTGAGGGCGGGGTCGGCGAGATCTGGGTGCGCGGCGCCAGTGTGTCCGCCGGCTACTGGGGGCGACCCGAGGTCAACGCCGAGACCTTCGACGCCAGGATCGCCGGTGCACAGGAACTCGGGCCCTGGCTGAGGACCGGTGACCTGGGGGCGACGGAGCACGGCGAGCTGTTTGTGACGGGCCGTCTGAAGGAGATGGTTCTGATCAACGGGCGCAACATTTACCCCTCTGACGTGGAGAGCGCAGTGCGCGCACTGGACCCGGCCTTCGGGCCCGGAGCCGTCTTCTCCGTCGATACCGACCAGGAATGCCTGGTGGTGATTCACGAGGTCCACCCGAGCGCCCTCGCCGGTGGGGACCTCATGAGCGCGACTTCCCGAGTGCAAGAGCTGATCAGCCGCGAGTTCGCCGTGCCCGCGGGTAACGTTCTGCTGGTGCGCCCGGGCGTCGTCCGCAGGACGACCAGCGGCAAGATCCAGCGGACTCTGATGCGCAAGCTCTTCCTGGACGGTGCCGTCACTCCGCTGCACGCCGTGCTCGATCCGGCAGTACGCGAGCTCATCGGATCCTTGGGCCTGGAGCCGGTGAGCTGACATGGCACGTCTGCCCCATCGGCACGCCAGGGTACTGGAGCGGTACCCGGGCGACCCCGCCGATTCCGAGACGGTGTTCTCCCATGCCCGCTGCCTGGACAAGATCCGAACACACGGCATCCGGGGCGCCGACATCAGTGGTAGCGCCTTCGAGCGGGCTCCGGTGCTCCCCGTCACCCGGATCGACACCTTCGCACGGGTCCTGAGACCAGTCTTCCGCCGCGATGTCGCGCTGGGGCTCCGCTACGGCACCGACTCCTTCCTGGCTGATCCCGGCTGGGCAGCGGCCACGCTGCACCGGCTCGCCCAATGACTCAGACAGCACCCGACCGACCTGCCCGTCGGCTGCGCGGAGCAGGCCCATGGGGAAGTGCTGCGGCGCTTCCACGAACACCGCAGCTACGACCTGTACGACACACCACTCGCCGGCTGATCAGCCGCCGGTCAGATGCACCAACGCAGCGAGGAGTTCGCCATGACTGTCCCCACCGGCCGCCCGGACACCGTCCATGAGCACACCGTCGAGACGCTGAGCGAATGGATCGCCAACCGGATCTCGCTCTACCTGAAGCGACCGGCCGGCGAGATCGCGTCCACCGTGCCCCTTGCCGAATACGGCCTGGACTCGGTCGCCGCACTGAGCCTGTGCGGCGACATAGAGGAGGACTTCGACCTCGTCCTGGAGCCCACCGTGGCCTGGGACTACCCGACGATCGACGCGCTCGCCGGGTATCTGGTGGAGGAGCTGCGCGCCACCGTGGGAGAGGCGTGATGCAGCCGGTTGCCATCGTCGGCATCGACTGCCGCTTTCCCGGGGCCCCGGACCCCGTTGCGTACTGGGACCTGCTCATGCGGTCCGGCGACGGGGTCGGACCCGTACCCGAACAGCGGTGGAACTCCGATGACTTCTACTCGGCTGCTGGGACCGACGGGCACTCCAACACCACCAGCGGCGGCTTCATCACCGATGCGGACGCCTTCGACCACGAGTTCTTCGCGATCTCGCCACGCGAGGCCGCCGCGATGGATCCGCAGCAGCGGCTGCTGCTGCAGTGCGCCTGGCGCGCGGTCGAGGACACCGGTGTCGCGCCGCAGAGCCTGGCCGGAACCGCCACCGGGGTCTTCGTCGGCGTCATGGGCAACGAGTGGGCCCATCTCCATCTCACCGACTACGCACGGGTCACCGCGCACGTCGGCTCCGGCAACGGCTACTGCATGACCGCGAACCGGATCTCCTACCACCTCGACCTCAAGGGGCCGAGTCTGGCGGTGGACACTGCCTGCTCCTCCTCGCTGGTCGCCGTCCACCTGGCCTGCAACGCCCTGTTGGCGGGTGAGTGCGACACCGCTATCGCGGCCGGTGTGAATGTGGCCCTCACCCCGGCCCTGGGCATCTTCTACACGCAGGCAGGGCTCTCCGCGCCCGATGGCCGGTGCAAACCCTTCAGCAGCGACGCGAACGGTATCGGCCGCGGCGAGGGCGTCGGCGCGGTGGTACTGCGCCGATTGGAGGACGCGATCGCCGACGGGCAGTCGGTCTACGCGGTGATCCGCGGAACGGCGGTCAACCAGGACGGCCGCAGCAACGGCATCGTCGCCCCCAACCGCTGGTCGCAGCAGGAGGTGCTGGCTGCGGCATACCGGCGGGCCGGGGTAGAACCGTCTGACGTGGCGTTCACCGAAGGCCACGGCACCGGCACCGTGCTGGGCGACATGATCGAGGTCAAGGCGCTCGGCGGACTGCACGCCGACCGGGCCGGCAAGCCGATGGCACTGGGCTCGGTCAAGGGCAACCTGGGCCACACCGAAGGCGCCGCCGGGGTCGCCGGGCTCATCAAGGTCGCCCTTTCCCTGCACCACCGCGTGGTGCCGGCCAGCCGGTTCGCAGCCCGAGAGAATCCGGCGCTCAAGCTCTCCCGGCACGGCCTGCGGCTGCTCAAGGCACCCTTGCGGCTGGCCACTGGAACCACCGTCGGAGGCCTCAGCAGCTTCGGTATGGGCGGCACCAACGCCCATGCGGTGCTGGAGTCCGTGCCCGCGTATGCCGCACGGCCGAGAAAAGGCGAATCTGACGGGGCCACCGGCATCGGAACCGCGGTCTTCACTGTGACCGCACCCACGGCCAAGGCGCTGCGCCGCAATCTTGTGGCGCAGGCCGACGCCCTTCAGCGTCACCGGGTGGTGCCGGCCGGCGCGGTGGGTTGGAGCAGCAACCGGCTCAAAACCAGACACCGGGTCCGGTTCGCCGCAACGGCCGACAGCATCGGCGACCTGGTTGCCACACTGCGCCAGACCGCCGGGGACGAGGAGTATCTGGCGGACCTCACCAGCGAGTCCGCCGGACCGGTGCGGCCCGCGCTGCTCTTCACGGGCCAGGGCTCTCAGTACCCGGGCATGACCGCCGTTCTCTACCGCGACGCTCCGCTCTTCCGGCGCTTCCTCGACCGAGCTGACAAGGCGCTGCTGCCACACACCGGCGGTTCGGTGCGCGAACTGCTGCTCTCCGCGGACCCGGCGGTGCACCGCACCAGCTGGGCGCAGCCCGCCCTGTTCGCCGTCGGCTACGCACTGGCAGCCACCTTCATCGAACTCGGGGTGCGCCCCGCGCTGTTGCTCGGGCACAGCGTCGGAGAGTACGCGGCCGCGGTGGTCGCCGAGGCACTCCCGCTGGAGGAGGCAGCCCGGCTGATCGCCGCTCGCGGGCAACTGATGCAGGAACTTCCCGAGGGCGGTGGGATGCTGGCCGTCCGGGTCGGCGCTGCCGCGCTGGCGGAGCAGGTCGACGCCGAGCCGCTGGTCGGGATCGCCGCAGTGAACGGGCCGACGTCCACCGTGCTCTCCGGCCATCTGACGGCGCTGGCCCGGATCGAGGAGGAGCTGACCCGTGCGGGAGTGAAGTCCCGCCGCCTGGAGGTCTCGCACGCGTTCCACTCGCCGCTGATGGACCCCATGCTGGAACGTTTCGCGGCAGTGGCGGAGCAGGTCAGCGGCACCGTTCCCGCTGTGCCGGTCCACTCCACGCTGCGCGGCAGGCTGCTGCGGGACGAGCCGATGGACGCCGCGTACTGGGTGGAGCACGTCAGAGCTCCGGTGCTCTTCGCCGACGCCGCGCGGCAGTTGCTGGACGAGGCACCGACCCACCTGCTGGAGATCGGCCCGCGGCCGGTGCTCGCTCCCATGACACGCCGACTGCTCACAGCCCCCCAGAGGGCCGAGGCCCGCAGTGTCCACCCGGTCCCGGGCGAACAGGCCGGTGGCCGGGAGCTTGCCGAGGCGGTCGCCGAACTCTTCCGAGGGGGAGCCGACATCGCCTGGGACGCGGCCTACGCCGATCAGCACCGGGTGGCACACCGCCTGGCTCCGTACGTCTTCGCGGACGACCACCGGTTCTGGGCCCGCGGGCCGTCACCCGTCGCACAGCCCATCCAGTCCGTGCAACGGGACGGCGTACAGACAAGCATCCAACGCCCGGACACGTCGCGGCCCGTGGTGCTCTCCCCGGACTGTCAGAACGCCGTCGATCCGGTGGCCGAGGCTGTGCTGGACGCCGTCGCCCGGGTGGGCAGCTACGCGCCCGAGGCGATCGTCCCGCGGTCGAGGCTCTACGAGGACCTCGGCTTCGACTCGGTGATGGTGCTGGAGCTCAAGAGTCAGATCGAGGAGCGGTTGCCCGGCCTCGAGCCGCTGAGCGTGGAGGACCTACTGCCCCGGCTTTCCTCGATCGGCGACCTGATCGGCTTCGTGAGCGAACGACGCCCCGACGCCGCCTGAACCCGTCCCGTCGAAAGGACCCCACCATGCAGTCACCGCCCGACCGCGATCCCGCCCAGGTGTACCTCGCCTCGGTCGGCACCGCCCTGCCCGGCGACCCGATCGACAACGCCACTCTCGCCAAAACGCTGAAGATCAACGAGGAGTGGATCGACCACTTCATCGGCACCCGCACCCGCCACTTCGCCCGGGACCTCGGGACCGGGACGGTGCGCTGGTCACTGGCCGATCTCTGCGCCCAGGCCGGTGCGCGGGCGCTCGCCGCCTCCGGGGTCGACCCGGCGGAGATCGACTTCGTGGTGCTCGGCACCGCCACCCCGGACAACCTGATGCCCGCCACCGTCAACCACATCGCCGACCAGCTCGGCCTGGACCAGGTGCCCACGTACCAGCTCCAGTCCGGCTGTGCCGGTGCCGTGCAGGCACTCGGACTCGGCCGGACTCTGATCGCGGGTGACGGGCACCGGGCCGGCCTGGTCATCGGTGGCGATGTCTGTAGCAAGCACCTCGACCTGAACCGGGACCTTGCCGACGCCGCCCCCAGCGACCTGGTCAACTTCGTCCTCTTCGGCGACGGCGCCGGGGCCGCGGTGCTCACCGCCGAGCCTGCGGCGGAGGCGGTGGCCCTGCGCCGTGTACTCAACCGGTTCACCGGCCTCGGGCGGGAGCCCGGCCAGGTCATCGACTGGTTCGGTCTCGCCGACCGGCACGAGAACCGACAGGCGGTCAAGGAGGACTACAAGGCCATCGAGGAGTTCGTCCCCGTGATGGCGGTGGAGATCCTCTGGGAGATACTCGGCGACCTCGACTGGTCCGCCGAGGAGCTCGACTACTTGCTGCCGCCACAGCTCTCGGGCCGGATGACCCGTCGCATCCACGAGGAACTCGATGTGCCCGGCGCCGTGGAGGTGTCCTGCGTCGCCGACACCGGCAACAACGGCAACGCGCTGCCATTTCTCCAGTTGGAGCAACTGCTACGACAGATGTCCAGCGGCCAGAAGGCACTCGCGGTGGCCGTGGAGTCCAGTAAGTGGATCAAGGCAGGCTTCGCCCTCGAAAAGATCTGACACTCCGTCGCTGATTGGAAAACACTGATGCAGACCATCGACGAGTTCGCCCGCCTGGTCCGCGAGGAACTGGGCATCCCCCTGGCAGACGAGGACCTGGCAGCCGACCTCGACCGGCTCCCCGAGTGGGACTCCCTCTACATGCTCAAGCTGGTCACCGCCCTCGAGCGCAGCACGGGCCGAAAACTGCTGGTGGGGCGGGTACTGGAGGCCCGCAGCCTGGACGCGATCTACAAGCTGGCGGTCGCCCCGTGACGGCCGGCCCGCACCCCGAACGCCGTCGTCGGCACACCCTCTACTTCCTGGAGTACGCCGCCCGACAGCGCCTGGTGCACCTGGACACCGAGGTCGACATGACTCGCATCCAGCACCACCGCGCCGAGGCCCGGGAATCAGGGCGCCGCTTCTCCGTGGTCGCCTACCTGCTGCACGCCGCCGGCCGAGTGCTGGAGCGCCACCCCGAGGCGAACGCCGTACTGGCCCCGGGCTGGCCCGGCCTGCGCGGTCCTCGAACGGTCCGCTTCACCGGTGTCACCGCGAAACTCGCGCTTGACCGCACCGTGGACGGCGAACGCACCGTACTTTCCGCCCTGCTGCCCGGTCTGGAGTGCGCCGACCTGGCCGCCATCCAGGAGCGGATCGACCGCTACCGGAACCCGGCCGCGGCCGATCTCCCCGAATTCCGCGGCGTGCGGATACTGGGTCGGCTGCCGGTCCCGCTTGGCCGGACGGCGTTCGCCACCGCACTGCGCAACCCGCGGCGCCGCCCCACCGTGCTGGGCACAGTCGCGGTCAGTTCGCTCGGGCACCGCCCTGTCGACGGCTTCCACGCCGGCGGCGGCACTGCGGTGACACTCAACGCCGGACAGGTGGTCGACCGTCCCGTCGTCCGCGACGGCCGGATCATGGCCGCCCCGCTGATGCGACTCGGTCTCACCTTCGACCACCGGGTCATTGACGGCGCGGCCGCCGCCGACGTCCTCGCCGATCTCAAGCAGACCATGGAGTCCTTCGAGGACGGCCCTGCCGGTCCTGGAACCGGACGGCAGCCCGAGCGCCGGGTACCGGACGGGACGACGACTGCAAGGACGGCTTAAGGCCCCCCCACCGCACCATCGTTGCGACGGGCGCCGTGCCGAAGTACCCCACACCCGGCACGGCTCTGTCGACCGGACCCGCCCGACACCCGCCTACTCGGAGACGGACGCTATGGACCATCTGGCAGAACTCAAGGAGTTCGCCCGGCTGCACGGACGCGGCCAAGGCCTGACGGAGCAGCATGTCCAGGCCGTACTGTCCCGGATCACCGGCGACCGCCCCGGCGACCCCCACTCCTGGGCGCAGGTGTGGACCGCCGAGGGTGACGCACTGATGCAGGGAGGCCACCCGCTCGACGCCTGCCGCCACTACGCGCTCGCCCGTTTCCCCCACCATGGCGACGAGGACCGGCTGCTGGCCCAAGACCGCTGCGTCGAGGCTTTCGACACCTGGCGGCGCAGCGGCCGGGGCGGGATCGAGCGGCTGGAGTTCGACCACCCGGACGGCACCATGGCCGCTTGGGCAGCCGGACTGTCGGCCGACCGGCCGCGGCGCCTGTTGCTGATCATGGGAGGCATCGTCAGCGTCAAGGAGCAGTGGGCACCGCTGCTCCCGCTCTTCGCCCGGCTGGGCTTCGCAGCTGTGGCCACCGAGATGCCCGGGGTCGGCGAAAACACCCTTGTGTACCGGGCCGACTCCTGGCGCCTGCTGCCCTACCTGCTCGACGAGCTGGCGGGCCGGGCACGGGTCACAGAGACGGCGATGCTCGCCCTCAGCTTTAGCGGGCACCTGGCCCTGGCGGCCGCCGCCGAAGACGCCCGCATCCGCAGCGTCCACACGGTCGGAGCCCCCGTCTCCGACTTCTTCACCGATCCTGCCTGGTGGCCGGAGGTGCCAGGGATCACCGTGGAGACTCTGCGCCGCCTCACCCGCACCGAGGACGACGACGAACTACGCAGCGTACTGGCCCAATTCCCGCTCACGCCGCCCCGGCTCGGTTCGCTGGACATCCCCGTCGGATACGTGGCCAGCTCGCGCGACGAGATCATCCCGCAGACCGAACACCGTCGGCTCGCCCTGCTGCTGCCGCAGGCCCGGTTCAAGGTGTTCGACGATGTCCACGGCTCCCCGGAGCACGTGGGCGAGATGCGCCGCTGGCTGGTTCTCTCCCTGCTGCGCGCCCGCCTCGGCGGACGACGGGCAGTCCGCGCCGGCTGAGCGAAAAACGGAGGCCGTGCGACGGGAAACCTACCCTGCCGCACGGCCGGTCCGAGATCACAGCCGCTGAGGGAGCCGCTGGGCGGGGACACCGATGGTGCGGTCCGCGGCGGACCGGGCGAACGAATGCCGGCCCGGGGCCAGCAGCCACATGCCCGGACCCACCTCCACCGCCGCCACCCGATCCTGCGGAGAAGTGATCCGTCCCGCCGCTCGGCGAGAGTACTCCGCCCAGCGGTGGTCACCGAGCCGCTGAGCCGCCCGCCCGCACTCCGCAAGCTGCCGCAAGGCGTCCTCAGCCAGTCCCTGACTCAGGTCCACCATCGCCAGACCGCTCAGCGCGACCACGACCCCCCGCAGGTCGTGGCCGGCCGAGCAGACCGCCAGTGCTCTGCCGTACCTCCTGGCGGCGGTCGGCAGACGGCCCTGGCCCAGCAGCACGTCGGCCTCCCCGATCGTGCAGCGTGCGGCGCCGAGCTGGTCGCCCACCAGACCGAACAGCCGCCGGGCCTGGTCGTACCGGCCGAGCGCCCGGTCCGCCTCGCTCCGCTGCCAGGCGAGATCGCCCAGCGAACGGAGCACTGCCGCCTCGGCCGCCCGCGAGCCCGCCCGGCACGCCGCGTCCAACGCATGCCGGTGGGTCTCCTCCCACTCCTCCCAGGCCGCACATGTGTGGAAGTACCCGGCGGCACTGCTCGCCAGCTCCCACACCATGGCCCCCAGCCCGGCCTCGTGCGCCAGCCGCACCGACTCCACCAGCCCGGCCGCCTCCTCCCGGAACCAGGTAAGCGGCGAGTACCGGTCCAGTACCGGATCCTCGACGTACGGCGAAGGCTCCGGCGACACATCCCCGCTCCGCGGGATCCGGCCGGGTGCGAGCACCGCGTCGGCCCGTCGGGAGAGCGTCAGAAAGGCGCTGCACAGGCGCTTTGTCGCCTCGTGCAGCGACTCCTCGCTCTCCTCCTGGCGCAGTTGCACAGACAGCACCCGCAACAGCTCGTGGAACCCATAGCGGACCTGACGTCCGTCCGGCTGACTCCTGGTCTCCAGCAGCTGTGCGCGGACCAGACCCTCCACCAGCTCCTCGGCGACGGGCAGGGACACACCGAGGAGCGCTGCCGCCGTCCACAGCGCAAAGTCGGGCGCGGGCGCCAGCCCCAGCAGTCGGAAGGCTCGCTGCTGCTCCGGTTTCGCCTCCAAATAGACCGTCATCAGGCAGGCCCTCAGGTCTAGGTCGCCCTCGTGCAGCCGCTGCAACCGGGTGCGTTCATCTCGCAGCCGGGCCGCCAGGCCCGCGGCGGTGGTGTGCGGACGGGCGACCAGCGAAGCGGCCGCGACCCGCAGGGCCAGCGGCAGATAGCCGCAGAGCCCGGCGATTTCAGCGGCGGCCACTGGGTCGGCCGCCATCGGCTCGCCCCCGTTGGCATGGAGCATCTCCATCGCCTCGTCTGGTAGCAGCGGCTCCAGGACGAGGTGCCTGGCACCGTCCAGGGCCGACAGAGTCCTGCGGCCGGTGATGATTACCGAGCAGTCGCCGACCGCCGATAGCAGCGGCCGCACCTGCGCTTCGGAACCGGCGTCGTCGAGAACCAGCAGCAGTCGCCTGCCCCTCACCGCTTCCTGCAGGGACGCGGTGAGCCGTCCGCGGTCGGCAGGGAGCGGACCCACCGGGCACTGCTCTTCCTCCGCACCGAGCAGCCGCAGTAACGACGCCGCTGCCTCCTCGGTGGTCAGATGTCGGCCGAGAGCACCACGCAGCCGGAGCAGCACCTGGCCGTCGGGGAACGCGTCCGCCACCTGCCGGGTCAGATGCATCGCCAGTGCCGTCTTGCCCACGCCGGCGTGCCCGGCCACGGTCAGCAGCTGCACTGGACGCTCTCCGACTTCGCCGCGCAGCATTCGTTCGGCCGCGGCGGTCGCCTCGTGGCGGCCGATAAACCCGATTGTCTCGACAGGCAGTTCCTGCAGCGGCACCGTGGACGGGGCGACCGCGGGGGCGCCCGGTTTGAGCGGTCTCCAGTCCAGGGACGGATCGGAGCGCAGGATCCGCTCCTGCAAACGCCTGACCGCGCGCCCGGGTTCCACGCCGAGGTCCTCGACCAGCGAGCGCCGCAGTCTGCCGTAGATGCGCAGAGCGTCCGACTGGCGGCCGGTGCGGTACAGCACCACCATGAGATGCCCGTGCAACGACTCCCGCAGGGGGTGTTCGGTGGCCAGGGCCATCAGCTCCCCGGTGAGTGCCCTGTGCCGCCCGAGCCGCAGATCCGCCATGATCCGCTGCTCCAGGGTCTCCATCCGCAACTCGTCCAGCCGGATGGCAGAGCTCTCCAGGCGTACACCGTGCGGCACCCCGGAGAGCGCCGGCCCGGTCCACACCCCCAAGGCGTCGTGCAGTAGTTCGGAGGCGTCGGCGTACTCGCCCTTTTCGTAGGAGGTACGGCCCGCCGCGTTCAGTGCCTCGAAGCGCGCCAGGTCGAAGTCTTCGTCGGGCACTCGCAGCAGATAGCCCGGTGAGCGGGTGAGGAGGAGCCCTTCGGACGTCTGGTGGGGGCGTTCGGCCTCGGCCAGGAGCTTGCGCAGTTGCGATACGTAAACCTGAAGGGTGGTGGTCGCGGTGCGGGGTGGTTCGGTTCCCCAGAGTTCGTCGATCAGGCTGCTCGCAGAGATGACCTCCCCGGCTCGCACCAGGAGGGTCGCCAGCAGTGCGCGCGGTTTGGCGGCGGATGGTGTGTGTGGGGACAGGGAAACCGGTCCCAGGATCCGGAAACGCATCAGTTCGGTCCTCAGTAGGCGGTTGGGGAAACGGACGGTTCGTGGGCAGCCCGGTCCCAGGGCCGCCGGACGGACTCCCGGTTGCTCCGGGCAACTTCGGGCCGTCGAGATTCGGCGTCCTGGCACGTGCGTGAGCACGCTGGCTGTAGCGGGTCAGCAGTCCTGTAGGAGAGAGACGGAGGCGCTGGCCACGATCCGGCTGCCCTGGCTGAAGACGGCCCGCATCCGGGCGACGGGACGGCCAGCGGTGTCCCGGCTGGGGCGGCGAGGGGAGACCGTGCAGGTCAGCGGCAGGTCTGTGTCCCCAAGGCCGCGGTAGGAGGTCCGCCAGTGCGTCAGAACGGCGTGGCCGGGTTCGAAGCCGTGTAGTTCCGAGGCCACCAGTACGGACGCCTGCCGGGACGCCTCGAGGAACAGCGATCCCGGAATGGGCCCTCCGGACGTTGGGTGGAAGACCTCGTGCTCCGGGGCCGGATCGACCGGCAGAATGTACTCCCCGTCCAGCACCCGAAGCGGCGGCCCGACCAGCACATTGCGCGGGTCGTCGCGGCCAACACGGGCCGGGGGCAGGGACTGGCCCGCGCCGACGGGTGCTGTCGGGCAGGTGTCATTCAGGCTTTCGCGCCTGCCCCGTGCGCGGTGACTCTGGAGAGCCCCTGGCATGACGAACACCAGCCGGGTCCGATTCAGCCCGCAGCTCATGCCGCCGATGGTCACCTTGGCCACCGACTCCAGACAGCGCGGGATGCCGTTGACCACGTCACTCGGTGTGAGGGTGAGGTCCATGGCCAGGTGGGCGGCCCGTCCGGTACGGCGCCACGGGGTGAGGTCGAGGATGTCGGTGCTGCTGGAGACAAAGGCTCTGGGCCGGTTGGCGGGCACCCGGAAGTACTGCTGAGCGACGAAGTGCGCCGCCTGATGCATCGTTTCAACAGGGAACAGTACGTCGTGGAAGATCCCCGGCCCGTCGGTGAACAGGTCGTGGTCGTCCGGTAGTTCCGTGGACAGGACGAAGTGCTGCTCCTCGGGCGCCGTGGTGTCCAGGACAAAGCCCTCGGCGGTGGCTGGCCGGCGCAGCAGATGCAGCGGCGCTGGCACGGCCTTCGTGGTGGCAGGGCCTGAGCTCTGGGAGAGCGGGTGGTCGGAGGGGAACGGGAGCGCAAAATCCATGGAGTGGTCCTCAGACTGACGGCGCTCGGAGCGTCGGATCGGGTGGAAGTGGCGGCCTTCCGCGGGCGCTACCCGCGAGGTGCGGATACTGTCCGCAACGCCGCGGAGGTGACCACGCGCAGAGAGCGCGCGGCCTCGACTGACGCGCAGCCGGCCAGCCCGAGCGCGTCCCGCAGCTCCTCGGCCAGCATGCGCAGGACGTCGCCGACTCCGGCCTGGCCGTTCGTGGCGAGCCCCCAGAACACGGGTCGGCCGACGAGGACGCCGCGAGCGCCGAGCGCCACCGCCTTGACGATGTCGCTGCCGGTGCGCACCCCGCCGTCGACCAGGATCTCGCACCGGTCGTCCACTGCGTCCCGGATCTCCGGGAGCACCGCCATCGGCGGTACCGCACCGTCGAGTTGGCGCCCTCCGTGGTTGGAGACGACGATCGCGTCGATTCCCCGGGCCGCCGCCTCCCGCGCGTCTTCGGGGTCGAGAACCCCCTTGAGGATCAGTCGGAGACCGGTGCGCTCACGGAGCTTTTCGATGTGTTCCCAGGAGAGCGATGCCGTCATGAACGCCTTGGTGTGTTCCGCCACCGCGGACGTCCGGGACCGGTGGGCGTGGGCCCGGGATGCGGCGCCGTCACCGAGGTGCGAGGCCTGGACGTCCGGCGGGAGGGTGAACCGGTTGCGGACGTCGCGCAGACGGCGCCCCATCCACGGCAGGTCCACGGTCAGCATCAGCGCCTCGCAGCCGGCCGCCTCGGCTCGGTCCACGAGGTCGAACAGGCGCGCCTCGTCGTTGAGCCAGTAGAGCTGGAGCCACAGACGACCACCCTGGGCAGCGATCTCCTCCAGCGGATAACTGCTCAGGGTCCCGGTGACGAAGGGCACCCCGGCGTCCCTGGCCGCGCGGGCCACGGCCGGTTCGCCGTCGGGATGGGCGAGCCGGTGGTAGGCCATGGGGGCGATGGCCAGCGGCGCCGAGGCCTCCCGACCCAGCAGTGGGGACCCGGTCGAGCAGTCGGCGACGTCCCGCAGGACGCGCGGCACCAGGTGCAGCTGTTCGAAGGACGCGAGGTTGGCACGGAGCGAGGACTCCGTACCGCTGCCGCCCATGATGAAGTCCCAGATGTCTGTGGGCAGGACTGCGGCGGCAGCCTGCTCCAGATCCTGCAGGCAGGCCGGCTCGGACTGCGACCAGGCGGTGTCCTCCTCCCGGACCGGCCCGGGTACGGAGGAATACGAGGAGTGCGTGGTCACCGCGCGGCACCGCCTTGTCTGGCCCGCTCCAGCTCGACCGCTTCGTACAGCGCCTTGATGTTGGAACTGCCGAAGGTCTCCGCGCCCAGACGCTCGATGACCTCGAAGAAGAGGGAGCGGCGCGGGTGCGAGGAGCGGGTGAAAATCTGGAACAGCTGGCCGGCATGGTCCTCGTCCACCAGGAGGTTCCACCTGCGCAGGTCGTCCATCGGATGGTTCTTTGGCGACACCCGCCCTCCCAGGAGGTCGTAGTAGGAGCCGGGCGTGGTCAGGAACTGCACCCCGCGTCCGGACAGCGCGCCGACGGAGCGCACGGCGTCCTCCACGGAGAACGCGATGTGCTGCACGCCGGAACCGTCGTGACGGGCGAGGAACTCGTCGATCTGCCCGGGTTCGGCGTTGACATCGGGCTCGATGACGGTGAAGGTCACCGACTTCGAGGTGCTCTGGACGACCTTGGAATTCATCCCCTGGTCACCGATGACTATGTGCTCCTTGAAGACCGAGTCGAAGCCCAGTACCTCGCAGTAGTAGTCCACGGTCTGCTGCAGCTCGCCCGCCTTCACGCAGACCGCGAAGTGGTCGATCTCCTGGAGACCGACGGGCTGCGCGCCAGTGCGCGCCGCCGTCAGTGCGGCAGGGTCGGCGACCAGTCCCCGGGGCAGCGTCGGCTCCGTGCCGCCATCCGGAACCAGTGTGTGCACGACATCGCCGAAACCGCTGACGGTCGCGGTCTCCCCGCCCGCCGGATGTGGCGCCGGGGCGGCCATTGGCCGCGCCCCGCGCCGGACGGCCTCAGCGAAGGCCGCGCTCACATCGGGGACCCGTACGGCGATGTCGGCCACCCCGTCGCCGTGGCGCCGGGTGTACTGGCCGATGGGATGGTCCTGCGCCCGGCTCTCGGTGAGGACGAGTGTGATGCCACCCTGCGCGAGGGCAATGCACCTGAGGCCGTCCCTGGTGGAGACCTCACGGGCCACCACCTGGAACGCGTACTGCTCGACCCACGCGGCCGTGCTCGCATCGAGGTCTTCCACACCGAGCTCGACGTAGTCGATGCCGAGATCGCCGTAAACTGCAAACTCACTCACGTGTTTGTTCTCCTCAGAAGTGTCGCGGTGCAACGCCGGTACGAGGCCGACGTCCCGGCTCGAGAACCGAACGCGGGACGTCGGCCGTACGCCTTCTCACCCGGGGCCGATACCGTTGGGCGAGGCAAGCAGAGTCGCTGCCGGTCAGCTGTCGGCCATGGCGTCGGCCAGGCTCTTGGGACGCATGTCGGTCCAGGCCCCTTCCACGTAGTCCAGGCATTCTTGGCGGCCGGCCTCACCGAAGACGGTGTCCCAGCCCTCGGGCACGTCTACGGAGGCGGGCCACAGCGAGTGCTGGCCCTCCGCGTTGCGCAGCACGAAGTACGTGGCGTTGTTGTCCTCGAACGGGTTTGTCACTGTCGTGTTCCTTTGCTGTGTGGGCTGACGGTCCGTGGGCTGACGGACCGTCGGTTCAGGTGACGGCCGGTGCACCGATGCGGGAGAGCACGTCCCGCAGCAGGGCGGCCCGGTAGTCGGAGAGGTAGAAGTGCCCGCCTTCGAAGGACCGTGCGGTGAAGCGGGCGCTGGTGACAGATGCCCAGGCCGCCACCGAATCGGCGTCGACATCGTCGTCGTCATCGCCGTAGTACGCGACGACGGGCGTGCCCAGAACTGCACTGGTGTGCCCTGCCCGGTACTCCTCCACGATGCGGTAGTCGGCGCGGATGGCGGGAAGGGCCAGCTCCAGCAGGTCAGGATGATCAAGTGCGGCCGCATCCGTGCCGCCCAACTCCTTGAGGTGCTGGACGAGTTCCGCTTCGGAAGCGGTCGAGTAGGCCTGTTCCGGGGTGGACTCCCGCCCCGGGCCGGACCGTCCGGAGACGAACAGCCCCGCGATGTGGGCGCCGTGCACTTCGCACAGTCGTCTGGCGACTTCGAAGGCGACCGACGCGCCCATGCTGTGGCCGAACAGGGCCAACGGCCGGTCCAGCAGCGCCAGGCACTCCGCGACTGTCGGTGCCACCAGGTCCTCCATCGTCTCCGCGAGCGGATCGACCAGCCGGTCCTCCCGCCCGGGGTACCGCACCGCGCGCAACTCGACGTCGTCGGGGACGAGGGGCCCCCACGGTTGGTAGAAGCTCGCCGTGCCACCGGCATGCGGGAAACAGACGATGCGCGTCCGCGGGTTCGCGGACGGCTTGACTACTCGTAGCCACTGCTGTGCTGGGCGCACGTCATTCCTCTCGGCCTCGGTCTCGATGGGCCCTGGTGCCCACAGCGATGGGGCGGGCGTCGGATGCGTGTCAGGAAGCCTTTGCTTGCTCCCGGACGAAATCGGCGAGCCGGTTCAGCCCTTCGTGGATCTCCGCCGGAAGCAGATGGCTGAAGGACAGTCGCATCACATTGCGTGGCTCGGAGCCCGCGTAGAAGTGGTGCAGCGGCGTCCACAGCACCCGGTGCTTGCCGGCGCTGAACTCCAGCAACTCGTCGCTCGCGGCGAAGGGAACGGCCAGCAGCAGAAAGAATCCACCGTCCGGGATGTTCCAGGACACGCCCGGCACCTGCCCGTCGCCGAAGCGCGTGGCCAGGCCGTCCAGCATCAGCCGGAGGTTCTTGCGGTACGTCTCCCGCTCACGTGTGTTGGCTGCCCGCAGGCTGTGCCTGTTCTCCAGCAGCTTCCCGGCGATGACGGCCTGGGCGATCGGCGAGGTGTTCACCGTCGTCATGCTTTTGATCTTCGCCAACTCGTCGGCCAGCAAGCCGGTCCCGCCCCGTGCGTCGATGACGGGCTGGTCGGCGACGGCGTATCCGACCCGGGCACCCGGCAGCCCCGTCTTGGCGAACGAGCCCAGGTAGATGACGCGTCCATCGGTGTCGAGGGCCTTCATCGTCCGGGGCCCGTCGTCGCCGAGCAGACCGTACGGATTGTCCTCCAGCACCAGGAGATCGAGCTCCGAGGCGGCCCGCAGGGTCCGCAGCCGCTCCTCATGGCTCATCCGCACCCCAGAAGGGTTGGCGAAGTCCGGCACCAGGTAAAGGGCTCGCGGGCGCAGGCCCTCCGCCTTTGCCTTACGCACCACAGCCACGAGGTCATCCAGGTCGACACCGGTCGAGGACTCCTCGACCGGCAGCAGTGGCATGTCCACGAGCTGCGCCGCCCCGTGTACCCCGACGTAGCAGGGCGACACCGCCAGTAGCGCGTCCTCGGGAGTGGCCCGTAGGGCCCGCAGGCTCAGATAGAGAGCCTCCTGGCAGCCCACGGTGATCACGATGGACTCCGTGTCCACCGTGATGCCCTCGTCGACGGCCAAGTGGGCCGCGACCAGCTCGTGGATCACGCCCTTGGTGCGCCCGTACTGCAGCACGGTGCGCCGGACTCGTGCCTCGTCACCGTCGAACCGATCGGACAGGTACCGGCGATAGACATCGAGGTAGCGGTGAACGTCGTCGAGGTCGAAATAGCCCTCGAAGGGGCGGCCCGCAGCGAAGGACACGGCGTCCGGGTACTCCTGCGCCACCTCGTTGAGGAAGTTCATGGACGCGCTCACCGGGGAGTTCAGAGAGTCGTGCAACTCCCGCACGTCGAGTTGCGGGCAAGAGCGTTCCACGGCCGGGTTGCTCATCGTTCCTGGTTCCCTTCTGACGGTAATCGCGCTGGCCCGTGGGGGGCGAGGGTGTGCGCTCTGCTGCCGTACGTAAAGGCATCCAGTACCTTCACCGCGACCTCGTCGGGGGAGTCGGTCTTCTTGACCAGCCAGACCTGCGGCTCCTCGGCCCTGGTGCCGGTGCTGATCTTCTTACGTCCGCCACCGGTCACGTTGAGCAGGCACTTTGCGTCGGACGGCAGCAGCTTCGCTCGTACGGCGTTGCGCAGCGCCGCCACGGCGACCGCGGGGGCCGGCTCGATGTCGATCCCCTCCAGCTCTTCGAACATCGCACGAGCGGCTGCTGCCTCGCTCCGGTCGGCGACGAGCACGTCACCCGAACTCGACCGCAGGATGTCCCGGACACCACCGGCTACGAGGTAGGGAGGAGTCGCATTGGCCAGCTCCGGGGCGTACAGATCGAGCGGCGCCTCGACGTCGCCGAGGCCGGGTTCCTGTTTCCACGCCCTGCTCAGGGGCGGGTAGTCGGCGTTCTGGCACAGGAACATCCGTGGGACCGACTGACCGTCGGCCGAACCGGACGCGATGACGCGCTCCCACGCCTCGTGGCTGGCGATCGCTCCGGCGCCGCTTCCCACCGCCTGGAAATAGAAGTTGGGAAGTGTCCCCATCTCTTCGAAGGCGGCCAGGGCGACCACGCTCAGACCGTCCCGGCGGCCGACGTTGCGCACACCACCTTCGGCGAAGAACTCGGGGCTGGAGGAGACGACCTTCCGGCTGAAACCGATGACATCGTTGTACGTCGCGTCCTCAAGTGCCACCACCTGTACATCGGCTGAGGTTCCGTCGGCTGCGGCCAGCACCACGGGCAGCGCCTGGCTCGGGATGATGAGCAGGCGCGGGATGTCTTCGCCTCCGGCGGCGGCGAAGGCCGCCGCGGTGTTGCCCGCCGACGCGACCACCATCACACCGGCCCGTTGGGGAGTGCGCCCGAGCACCGTGAAGGCTTCCAGTTCTTTGAAGGAACCGGAGACCATGCGGCAGCCCCGTTCGGGCCAGTACCCGCTGAAGGAGATCCACAGGTCCGTCAGACCGAGCTCTCTCCCCAGTCCTTCACTGCGATACACCACGGGCCGGCTGGACCCCTCGATCTCACGTTGGACCGGAAGCCAGCCGTAGCGAAAGATCCCGGATTTCTCCGGTGCGATAGTGAACTGCTTCGCCGTGTACTCAGTACGCAGCAGGGTGTCGTCCCCGCATCGCGGACAACTCATGCAGAGCCCGTCGTCGGAACTCCCCCAATCGCAGCCGGCGCACACAAGTAGGTAGGGACAAGCAGGTTCCACGGAGCGCTTTCCTTTCGTATCGAACAATGTTCTCGCCAGGCAGCACACCACCTGTCCAACGGTTTTGCGGAGCAGGCGCCTGCACTTTGCGAAAGGTTTACGTCCCGGCCAATTGCATGCCGTGGCGCGAACTCGACGGACACACCGGTGCCAAACCCGCATGGCGGCATGACATCGGTCTGCAAAAAGGGAAAAAGGCGCTAAATGATTCCTTCGCTGACCTTTGAAGTGAGAGTAGTTCCAGCTATGGCAAAGGCGCGGCAGCCGTAAATCGGCATGCGTGTTCCCGTGCCGGCTGAACGCTCGCGCACTGAGCGAAATTGATCACCATCGAGGCTGCGCCAGAAGGGTCTGGCCAAGCACGCGCTCGGGCGAGGCGATATCAAGGAGATCGCCTGATGTCAACCGTGGTGAAAATAAACCTAAAAATGGCCCTACCCCCCGTCGTCCCCCGCTTGACGTACGTACGCTCGCATGCATGCGATGCAGAACATAGACGCCGCACTGGGGGCTTTCATATGACACAGATCACATTGCGCGTGTCGAGGTGATCAATTACATTGGACCGCCGCCTGCTCGGAACCGGCCTGGATCCTACTGCTTGTACAGGGCGACGGGGTCTTGGGTAATCGTCGCACGTCGTTCGTGATGTGGTTTTCTGTGCGGTGAACACGCTAGCCATACGGGGGGAAGCTATGTGTGCACAAGCAAATTCTACATGCCTCGTCGAAGGTAATGGTCTGAGGCCCCGCGCCGCGGAGTGTCGTGTTTCGGTGGAACTCTCCTTGAGGCTCGGCGGTCGTGAACGGCCGCCACAAAAGTTCTCTGTTGGCGTGTCTGCGGCAGTCGGTCCGCATGGATCCCGCTAACTCTGTTGCCGAAGCTCGGCACGGCTGATATTGAATTCTTCGCGGCGTGGATGCGCCGCCTCGCCACGACGGTTGTGCGTCCTTCGCCGGTTGCGCACCCTTCGTGAAGCTAAGCTGTCAATTCCCTTTGGTGGTCGCGCGTACTTCGGCCGTGCCTACCTCCCATGGGGAGGTCTTCAGGGGCGAAAATCGCAAGCCCTGCACTCGCGCATGCCTGAAAAATCTTTATTGACGGGATGATGGAGCGGTATGAGCACATCAGAAGTCGGCGCTGTCCACATGGAGCTCTCTGCCGCGCAGCGAGGCATCTGGAACGCTCAGCAGATCGACCCGGACAATCCCATCTACAGCGTCGCCCAGTACCTGGAGATTACGGGCGACCTGGACACGCAGCTGTTTGAGTTCGCTCTGCGGGAGGTCATCCGCCGGACCGAGCCGCTCCACGTGCGCTTCACCGGCTTCGGGACCACGCTGCGGCAGTATGTGGCCGTCACGGACGACTGGCCCCTGCACACCTTTGACGTCAGCGATGAGAACGACCCGGTCGCCACCGCCGAAGCCTGGATGCATGCCGACATGGCCCGGCCGATCCGGCTGGACGGCGACCGCCTCTTCACCCACGCCCTGTTCCGCCTCGCAGCCGACCGCTACTTCTGGTACCAGCGCGCCCACCACGTTGCCGCCGACGGGTTCAGCGGGGCGATCGTCAGTTCCCGCGTGGCCGCCCTCTACTCTGCCCTTGCGGCCGGAGCCCCCGCGCCCGAGCAGACCACGGCATCACTGGCCACCCTGCTGGACACGGACGCTGAGTACCGTGCCTCGGAGAACTACGCCGAGGACCGCGCGTACTGGACTGAGGCGCTGGCCGGCCGCCCGGAGGTGTCGAGCCTCAGCGGCGGCCGACCACCCGTCGGCACTCCGCACGCCCTGGCGCGACACGTCGAGACCGTCGACACCGAAACCTCCGCGAACCTCCGCCGTGCTTCACGGAAACTGAGGACAACGGTGTCAGGGCTTGCCATCGCCGGGGCGGTGCTTTACCTCCACCGCATGACCGGAGCGGAGGACGTCGTCATCGGCGTTCCTGTTCTCGGCCGGACCCGCAAGGAGATCGACGTCCCGGGCATGGCGGCGAACATGTTGCCGATCCGCGTGGCCGTGTCGGCCGACATCTCTCTTCAAGAGCTCGTCAGCCGCGTGGGATCGGCCATCCGGAAGGCACTGCGTCACCAGCGGTACCGCTATGAGGACATGCTCAGGGACCTCAAGCTCGTTGGCCGCGGCAACCTCTTCAGCCTCGTCGTGAGCGCCATGCCGTTCGACTACGACTTCGCCCTCGGGGAGTGCTCCGTACAACTGAAGCCGCTGGGTGGCAGCCACTTCAACGACTTCTCGCTGTCGCTCTACGACAACTCCTCCGATGGCCTCATCGGAATCGCTTCGGACGCGAACCCCGAGCTCTACGACACCGAGTCGAACCGCAGCAAGGTCGAGCACTTCCGTAACGCCCTGATCGCGATGGCCGAGGCCACCCCCGACACCCTGGTCGGTGGGGTGGAGGTGTTGGGTGAGCGGGAGCGTGAGTTGGTGGTGTCGGGGTGGAATGACACGGCGCGTGAGGTGTCGGCGGGGACGTTGCCGGAGTTATTTGAGGCGCAGGTGGTGCGGTCGCCTGATGCGGTTGCGGTGGTGTTCGGTGGTGGTGCGGAGCGGGAGTCCGTGTCGTATGCGGAGTTGAATGCGCG